>JACQZF010000076.1 GCA_016213945.1 Nitrospirota bacterium
GCGGTTTGTTAAAAGAATGCCTGTGCCGCCGATACTCCCCGAGGCAGTATGGATTAATAAGCCGAAGTTGCTGCCAGTGAGTGAGGATGAAATACACTAAATGCAGATAAGGGGTGTCTCAATGTCATTGACATATTCCGGAGACGATAAAAATTCAGTCAAAGAAAGAGTGGCGAATTAAAACAGAGCAGGAGAGAGTTGTCCCTCTAAGTAATGAGGCCGTAAATATTTTGAGAGAACTATACGAAAAAAGAAAAGTGAAGTGGGTATTCTCAAATACGGACAAGCCTGTAAAAGACATCAGACATGCTTTAAAAACAGCAGCTAAAAGGGCGGGTATAACAAAGCTGGTTGCTCCCAATATGCTACGCCATACATTCGCCTGTCATTCCCTGAAAAAAGGTGCTGATTTGCAGGCTGTGAGTGAAATACTGGGGGACATGTCAAATATTTTGTGTAAACGCCTTATTGGAATCCCTGCCAGCTCCCTGTTAGATAGTTATAAGCCATAAAATCACCTCCCGGTTTTTTATTAAGCTCGGCCTCCCGGCCAGCAGCTTTCCTCATTACTCACTCCAGAGGAGTTTTCGGATACCCGTCGAAGATCAAAGCAGTTCCCCCTCCGGACCAGGTGTTACGTCATTACTGACGTCCCACTGGATGGATTTTCACCACTTTACAATTACCGCACCTTTCCCCTGAATTGCCGGGGAAAGATGATGTTGGCGTCGCCCATACTCAGCAAGGCAGTGGGTAGAAGACATCTTACAGCCAGCCCCCGTTACCACCGGACAAGCACGTCTCCATGCATCCGGCGATGCCTTATGTATCTGCATCACATGTGACTGTGTGAGTAGCTATACATAACCCTTCTCCTCTGATGAATATTCAAAGTGAAGAGCCGCTGAACTTGGTTGGAAAAAAACTATCCTTTTGGATTTGATGTGGGATGAAACAAATGTAACTACGAACTTTTTATATCTGTTGATTTTCCAGTGGTTATGCCGCCGCGCAACTTCCATATAGAATATGGGCGTATAGCAGGGCAAAAAAAATAATCAGGGTGCAAAACCCGTCTTGAAATCCGCTTCACCAGCGAATACTAAGGTAAGTGCTGAATGTCCCGCGTGTAACCCAGCATTTTGAAGTTCGACTATCGGGGTTGTCTACTCGAAGTTAATAGTTGTCTGTATATTACCTTTTGCCTGTTGGAATATGGGTCTGAATTCATAATTCACCAGCGCTGTTATCTTTACCAGCATGTTAGCTGCCCGTATTACGGGATCAGAGCATGTCTTTTTGGCCTATTTTCATACTTCAAAATAAGTTTATCTGTAAATTTCAATATAATCAAAATAAGAAACTGAACTTTCCCCTGTGTCGTCGGAGTCGTTCATGATCGCAATACTTGCAACAGCCGGCGGATCCTCGCCGAAAGCACTATGGTAATCATCTATTATATTGATCTCCTGTTCCATCCACTTGCCGATATTTTCCTCTCCGGCCTGAAGGATTAACATCCTGGATTCCTGTGCGTAAGGGCTTGCAACTATATTCTTCACATGCATTCTGCTCTCCCAGATATAATTCAGGCTGCTGTACGGCGGATACTCTCCGTAGAACGTTTTGGCAAGCCCATATTTTATCTTCTCCCCAAAAGAGGCTTTTTCAGGATCATATTTAAAGAAAATATATACCCGGATCGGATAATCATCGCCTGATTTTTCCGACGCATTCCCCTTCTTGTAAATATTGTCTGTTTTCCATCGCCATCTGACTTTTGAATATTCAAATACGTTAAATTCCTTTTTCAGAACCATTGCCGATGCAGATGCGTGGCTTTCAGCTTTCAAGTAGCTCTCCGCCCCATTTTGTTCTATGGAATACATGGAATACTTTTTAATCTTTGGGAAATATAACGGCTTCCAGTTTTCAAGATCATTGAAGTCATCATGCAGAAATACTTCTTGGCACTGTGCTGATAGAGGGAATATAGTTACTAAACATAGTACAAATAGAACTGTAATAATTAAATACCCGAAGATATAATCATGCTTCGCCTTAACGCAAGATATAAAAAAGTGTATTTTGATATTCATTTTAATCCGTATAATTCCCAGCCTTACTCGAATTTCAGCTTATCTCTGGTTCTTTCCCCCTCTGATTAATAGCGTAGGTCCCGGTATCGCCGATAAATGGCAGAGCCAGCATCCACGGCAATGTAAGACGTTTGGCATCGCGGAATTGTGACAGGCCTATTACCATATTTGAATGTCCTGCAGAGGGCTGAGCGCGATAAGTGCCTAACAACCTGTCCCACCATGGAAAGTTAAATCCAAAGTTGCTGTTGGTCTCCCGTATAACAACTGAGTGATGGACCCTGTGCATGTCCGGCGTGACAACAAGAAGCCTGAGGACTTTATCAATATTTATCGGGATGCGTATATTGCCGTGGTTGAACATCGAGGTTGCGTTTAAAAGCACTTCAAAGATGAGTACGGCAATAAAAGGCGGCCCGATTACCAGCACCACCACCATCTTAATCAACATGGAGAGGAGGATTTCTATTGGGTGAAAACGCAATCCTGTTGACACATCAAAATCGAGGTCAGCATGATGCATCATATGAACGCGCCAGAAGGCAGGGATTGTATGAAACATGACGTGTTGAAGATAAATGACAAGATCTAAGGTCAGCACTCCGACAATTACAGAAAGCAGGTACGGCGTACTGACATTATTCATCAGGCCCCAGCCGGTTTCCTGCGCTATTTGAGCTAAGTTTACAGCCATAACAGGAAACAGCAACCGAAGTATTGCGGCATCAATAAAGACAATGCTCAGGTTGCTGAACCAGCGGACTTTTTTCGGAGTGGTTAATGTGCGGCGCTGGAAGAAATATTCATAGATGGCCATTATGCTGAATACGCCAAGGAAGAAACCAAGTCTTACGATAATTTCATAGTTCATTACTTACACCAGCACCATTCAATCATTTCAGCCACAAGCCCTGTCCATCCGGTCTGATGGCCGGCCCCCAATCCACTGCACGTGTCGCCGTGAAAATATTCATGGAACAGGACGAGGTCTTTGAAATGAGGATCGCTGCGGTATTTCTCATCATCACCATGAGCAGGCCTCTTTCCATTTTGGTCCCTGATAAATATGGAAGTGATTCTCTGGGAAAGCACTTTGGCCACATCCCAGAGGTTCATGAAATTATTGGAACCTGTCGGGCATTCTACTTTTAATGTATCTCCATAATACAGGTAATACTTCTTCAACGCTTCAATTAAGAGATAGTTGATGGGGACCCAGATAGGGCCTCTCCAGTTGGAATTGCCTCCATAAAGGCCGGCTATCGATTCGGCAGGCTCGTAATCAACTCTGTATTCCTTGCCATTGACTTTCATTGTGAAGGGATTATCTTTATGATATTTGGATATGGACCTGGTCCCACCGGGAGCCAGAAATTCATTTTCATCCAGCAGCTTTTGTAATATCCTGACCAGCCGTCTCTTAGGCACGAGGGAAAGCAGTATATCCTTCCCCTCGCGCAGTTCTTCTATCGCAAGATACTTATTAAGGTTTATACGGTTGTTTCTGAACCATAACAGTCTTTTTCTGAAACCCTTAAATCTGTTAAAGACGTCTTTGTCTATCACGGATACTGCAAACAGGGAAGTGAGCCCCACTAAAGATCTGACCTTGAGAGGCAGTTTATTCCCGTTCGGGAAATGAAGGGCATCATAATAGAAACCGTCTTCTTCGTTCCAGAGACCGTGTTCCCCGAGTTCGTTCAGTGATTCCGCTATATGCACAAAATGCTCAAAGAACTTTGATGCCGTGTCTTCATAAGAAGGATCTTCCTGCGCAATTTCAAGCGCCATATCCATGAGGTTCAGAGAGTACATTGCCATCCAGCTTGTGCCGTCAGCCTGTTCGATATGCCCGCCGGTAGGCAAGGCGCTGCTACGGTCAAATGCGCCTATATTGTCCAGACCGAGAAATCCACCCTGGAAAATATTATGCCCTTCAGAATCCTTCCTGTTCACCCACCATGTAAAATTCAGCAGCAGCTTGTGAAATACCCTTTTCAAAAAAACGATGTCCTTCTTGCCGCTGTCTCTTTTTTCAAGATTGTAAATCTTCAGTGAAGACCATGCATGCACAGGAGGATTTACATCGCTGAAATTCCATTCATATGCAGGCAACTGGCCGTTGGGGTGCATGTACCATTCCCGCAGGAACAGGATGAGCTGTTTTTTCGCAAAGTCAGGATCGATCCTTGACAGAGGGATGCAATGAAACGCCAGGTCCCAGGAGGCATACCATGGATACTCCCATTTGTCAGGCATTGAGATAATGTCCCTGTTAAACAAATATGGCCAGTCATGGTTTCTCCCATGTTCTCTGCTTTCAGGCGGTGAGGGTTGTCCTTTATCTCCCCTCAGCCACGACATGAGCTCATAGTTATAATACTGCTTGCTCCACAGCAAGCCTGCATATGCCTGTCTCTGCACCTGAATGACGTCGCTAACCGGCTCGTCAGGTTCAAATTGCCCATAAAATTGATCTGCCTCGACAATCCTCTGCTGAAATATTGAGTCAAACTCTCTGTCAAAAGGACCGTCTTTAATTGTTTTGTTTGACAGGCGCAATTTAATAGTCTTGGATTCTCCGGATGGTATCTCAAAGCGGTAGACAATTTCACATTTTGTACCGTTATGTTTTTCCCTGAACATGGCAAAGTTATTGTTGACGACGGCATCATGGAAGGCATCTTTTACAAAGGGAGAACTATTAGGCATTTGGAATAATTTTTCCGTGTTGGTTTCGTTTTCAGTAAAAAGGATGATGTCGGCTTTTTCAAAGTGTAAATAGTATGTCCCCATCTCTTCATGTACAGCTTCTACACTATTTCCGTCAGTCTGCCCGGATAATTTTATATCAGGCCTGGTTTTCATATTGCTGAATACCCAGGTATTTCTGAACCAGAGAGTCGGCAGAACAGTTATTCCGGCGCTCTCTTCACCGCGGTTGAATATCTCTATCTTTATCAGGATGTCTTCGGGGGCTGCTTTGGCGTATTCCACAAAGACGTCAAAATATTTATTCCCCTCAAAAATGCCGGTATCAGGCAGTTCAAATTCTGGGTCTTGCCTTGTTCTCTTTTTATTCTCTTTCAGCAATTGAGCGTAAGGGAAAGCTGCCTGGGGATATTTATATAAATACTTCATGTAAGAATGTGTCGGAGTATTGTCGAGATAATAATAAAGCTCTTTGACGTCCTCTCCGTGGTTGCCTTCATACGGGTTTAATCCAAAAAGTCTTTCTTTCAGAATAGCATCATTGCCGTTCCACAGCGCCAATGCAAAACAGAGGTTCTGCCTTATGTCTGATATCCCGGCAAGGCCGTCTTCACCCCATCTATATACACGGGAACGAGCATGCTCATGCGGGAAATAATTCCAGGCATCTCCGTTTTCACTGTAGTCTTCACGTACGGTCCCCCATTGCCGTTCGCTTAAATACGGCCCCCAATTCTTCCAGAAGACTTTATGCGAGGCATTGTCTTCAAGCCGTTGCCCTTCAGTTGTTTTGTTTCCACTGTTCATATCGTCTCTTACATTCTATCATGCGCTTACGTTTACGCCTAATTCATTGTAGTTTTTCCACCGTCATATGAATGTAAGGGCCATTACATCTAATCGACATGCTGATTAATTATATTAGAACGCAATCACAAAATAAATCAGTCGCGCCTATCAATAGGAAAACATGACACAGGAACGATCAAAACTATGGTATCTCAAAAATCTTGATATCTTCCGCTATCTCGGAGATGAAGAATATAAATTGCTCGACCGGTATTCCAATATGAGAGAAATAAAAAAAGGGGAAATGATATATTTTCAGGGATCCTCCGACAGCAATTTCTACATTCTGAAAAAGGGAGCCGTCAAGATTACAAAGCTCACTCCTCGGGGAAATGAAATCATCCTCGATATACTTTCAGTCGGCACCATCTTCGGCGAAATGACGGTCTTGGAACCCCGGGAACGGGACGAATCCGCCATTGTAATCGAGGACGGGCTGATATGCATTATGAATAGAGATGAATTCAACAGGTTCTCAAAGATGGTGCCGGGGCTTTCCGGCAAGATGACTTCGATGATCGAACTCAAACGCTGGAATAGAGAGAATAAAATACTTGACCTGCTCTACTGTACGGTTGAGCAGAGACTTGCGAAGGCTTTTATTAATCTCCTTGACGACTTCGGGATCCCTCATGACAACGGACATTTGTTGCAGATCAGACTCACCCACAAGGACTATGCCGACCTTATCGCATCCACAAGAGAGACGGTCACCGCGACGCTCAATAAATTTAAAGCTGACGGGCTTATTGATTTTGAAAATAAATATATTATGATCAAGTCGCTCGATAAAATCAGGGGCATGGCTGAATGAGCCGGGTATTATAAAGTACGATATAATGTAGGCTTGCTTACATACATCGTTTTTCTTCTGTATAATAATCCCCTTTAAGAAAGCAGATAAAGGTTGTCTAAGTCCTATTTTATACATAGACTGGACATCCTGTCTGTTCGTGATATAATTTTTCAAAGAACACGATTATTAAAAGGTGAACAGAATGAAAAGAATATTGAGCACATTGATATCGGTTATTATTCTTTTCATCGTTCCATTAATTTCATCTGCTGATGATAAAACAGATGTATTTCTTGTTCATCTTAAAACAAGCCTGAAGAAAGACGACGCGCAGATATGTGTCGCCTATAATGTCATGTGGGCGGCGCTGGAAGAGGGATTTAAGGTAAAGGTGCTCATTGATGCTGATGCCATAAATACCTACAAGGTCGGATGGTTCGGCAAAGACGATATTGAAGCATACAAGATACCGGAAAATCTCAGACAGGAACTCTCGAAACAATTCTCTGCTGATCTCGATGCCGTGCCAAAGACGTACGGAGCATTCCTTATAATGCTGAAGGATCGCGGAGTTGAGTTCTATATCAATAAAGAGATGCTGATAGTCTCCAATATTGGAACGCCTGAAGAACCTTTGAAGCAAATATCAGCCAAATTTTTCAAATCCGTAGCGCTTAAAGAGATAGTGAGAATGAGAGCTGAAGCAAAATATTATATGGCATACTGAAAGTCTTGACACTGAGAGACGTGTCTATTATGAGAAACGTACAATGAAACCGTAAAGGAGTAATATATGGCAGAAAAAAGCATTGTCGTTTACAGCCAGACGGGCTGAATGTTCTGCTCGAAAGTGAAAGAGTATCTTTCACGAAAAGGCGTCATATTTACTGAACGGGATGTTGCCGGGGACGAAGCCGCGATAGATGAATTAAAGAAGATGGGTGTCATGACCACGCCGGTGACTGTAATTGACGGTGAAATGGTAATCGGGTTTGACATGAAAAAACTGGAACAGTTGTTGAATAAGTAAGCATAGTTATGAATATTAAGATTAAAGACGGCCTTGGCACTTTGTCATAAGCGCTAATATTTGAATTATAGAAACAAGCACGCTATATCTTGCTGTTCATATAAAAAACGGAGGGAAAGGAGGTGAAATAAGATGAAGATTTTAAAAACGTTATTAATGTCCTTAGCTGCTTCAGTATTTCTCTTTTCTGTGGCATTTGCAGGGGGCGGCGATGCAGAAAAAGGCAAAGCCCTTTTCAATGACCCGAAGGCTTTCGGAGGCAGCACATCATGCAGTTCATGCCATCCGGATGGAAAGGGACTGGAAAAGTCGGGGATGGAAGGCAAAAAGGATTGGAAAAATCCTGCCGGGACGTTCAAAAGCCTTGAAGAAACAATAAACGTGTGTATCACTATGGCAAATAAAGGCAAGGCGATTGACACGAAATCCCAGGAAATGAAGGACGTAATAGCTTATATCAAGTCGCTGGGCAAGGAGATGAAAAAAGCGCCGGGTTATTAAAGCAAACATTTGAGGGAGAGGGGCCGTTCCCTCTCCCATTTTTATTTTCCAATCAGTCAAGAAGCCGATGAGTTCACTGATGGATATCAAGAATACACTGAAAATGAAGGAGACCCGATGAGACCACGTGACCTTAAAACGAAGATATTTTTAGACGGCGGTGATCCCGGCGAGTCAAAGGCTATCATTAACCTTATCGGCTTTCTGGATGGACAGACAACAAACCCGACTCTTATTTCAAAAAATCCTGAAGCGCGGGAACGTCTTAAGCGGGGTGATAAGTTCACAGAGGATGAGATATATCACTTTTATAGACATGTGGTCGGGGAGATATCATCGCTGATTCCTCAAGGGTCAATATCGATAGAAGTGTATGCAGACCTTTCAACAACCGCGGAGCAAATGTTCAAACAGGGGGAGCAGATGTTTGCATGGATTCCCAATGCGCATGTTAAATTCCCTTCCACAAAGGAGGGTTTGAAGGCAGCGGAGCAGGCGGTTAAAAATAAAATGCGCGTTAATATGACCCTCTGTTTTACTCAGGAACAGGCAGCAGCCGTATATGCCGCAACATCGGGCGCGAAGAGGGGAGATATATTTGTCTCACCTTTTATAGGGCGTCTTGATGACAGGGGAGAAAACGGCATGGCTTTAATTGCCAATATCTTAAAGATGTTTAGTAAGAGCGACGGTCACGTGCTGGTACTGACAGCAAGTGTAAGAACATTTGGCCATCTGATGTATGCTCTATATCTTGGCTCGGATATAATTACAGCTCCATATAATATTCTGAAGGAATGGGGAGAAAAAGGGCTTCCGATGCCGACAGATGATTATGTCTATGATTCCGGAAAGTTAAGTGATATCCCATATAAGGATATCGACCTGTCCCGAAACTGGCAGGAGCATGATATCAGTCATGATTTGACCATTAAAGGTATAGAGAGGTTTTCTGCGGACTGGAATTCGTTAATAAAATAAAGGAGGTAAATAACAATGGCGATGATAAAAAGAATTACGTTTATTGCTGTGTTGATCATAAGTCTTATTGGCTGCACAAGTCAGGTTGCTCCATCCGTTTCCGTCGTTCGGGAAGACGGCAAGACATACATTGTGGATAAAACCGGATACAAGTGGGATGTCACCCAGGCAGAATCGATCGGATTCAAGCCTGATAAATTTCAGTATGGTATGGGGAAAGACGCGATTCTCCCTCTCGATGCTTCCGAGCTGAGTGACGACAAAAAAGACGTCCCTGATGATCTCCGCATCATCGGTGTTGAAGAAGGCCCAACTGCACAGGCGTATTCCGTGCAAAAGCTCCGCAGTCATGAGGTGGCGAACAGCGCCATCGGATCAAAGCCTATAGCTGTAGGCTATTGACCACTTTCAGACCTGGCGGCTGTGTACAGTCGCGAGCTTGACGGACAGACATTGACGATTGCGCCTGCAGGCTGGACATACAATAACACCTTTGTATTATATGACAAAGAAAGCGGGACCCTCTGGTATCCTGAAAGAGGCGGACTAAAAGGCATTCAGGGCAAGTATTTCGGACGGGTCCTTACAAAAGTCTCATCCGAAGATATTCGATGGGGGAAATGGCAGAAGAAATATCCGGAATCGAAGATCCTGAAATAGATAGTCTGCCATTGCTGTGTAAATGCAGTCTTACTGTTTCGTGTGCTTTCCGAAATATTTATCGAAAAATAGCGGTTTGTGTTTTTCTATCCACCGAGGAAGGATGAAGAAGATCGCGACCATGCAGACCCCTAATACTGTAGAAATGCCTTTATGAACAATGAAAACAGCCCCGAAGGAAGTATAGACAAATGTCAGAGGTATCATGCCCAGGAAGGTCATTATCGTAAATGCCCGGAGCGACATCTTCGTAAGCCCGGCGCCATAGCTGACAATATCGAACGATATGAAAGGCACAAGCCGGGAAATAAACACTACTTTTGACAGCAGCTTGTTAGAGCACTGTGTGCAGAAATTGATATGCCCGCCGACGAACCGTTCCAGTACTTCACGTCCCAGAAACCTTGCGATCAGAAAGCTGACAATTGCACCTGCCAGTCCGCCGACAACCGAATAGAGAGTCCCCAAGATAGGCCCGAATACCGCACCGGCTGTGATATCAAGGGGAAGACTGGGAATGGGACTGATCACAACCGCCACTGCCATCAAGAACATGTAAAAGAGAGGGCCGAGCATCCCTGCATTATTCAGCATGACTTGCAGTCTCTCAGGATTGAAAAACGACGTAATGTCCCAAGTGGAATGGATAAGGTAAAGAACGACAATCAGAGCAATAAAAATAACGATCTTTGTTCGGGGATATCTTTTCATATTTATTGCATTAGTGTATCGATTCCGTGAGAAAATGAACAGGCTTCTTTTACACTTTCGCTTTGGGCCAGCTTTTGACCACCTGAAGAACTTCCCGAACATAAGCACATTCACACTTGGAATGGCAAGGCAGCAGATTATTTCTGATATGACAATACCCCAGACATTCTTCACCATCCGTCAGGCGATCCTGGAAAATAGGCCTGTCATTCAGGTCTATAAAGAATTGAGCCTTAATTGAAACCGTAGTACCACATGTATGATTGAATAAAAACAATCCTTCCGTCAGCTCTCTGAAATCTGCCTGATATCCGATGATTTTAATGCCGGGATCAGCGAGAAAAGAGTTCCTCGTATCCCATATATGCTCGCAGTTTGTACACTTTTTAAAAACTGATTTTATCAGAGGATGATCGCTTTTCATTTTAATTCATGTAAATATTATGGGGTACTTATTAAACCCCATCTTGATGAATATCTATCATCTCCTTGTCAAATTTCACCGTTCTTTTTTTGTTCAATAAAATATCTTTCATAATAATATCTTCGATTGCAGACAAGCGGATTCCTGTCAATATCAATGGTTTTTTAAATCTTGCCGATATGTTACAAGCTTTATCCAGTAGTCGGCAGCATAAAGTATCTATCCTGGTCACGCCGCTCAGGTCAAAAATTGCAAAGTCCATACCATGGATTGCTTTCATTAAGATCAATGCTAATTCATCCTGATTCTTGACAGTTATTTCTCCATTAATCGTATAGATTCCGATATCTCCTGACGGTTTATTCTTGAAATGGTTAAATATATAATTCATATTCTGCTCCTTACTCATGCTAACGAAGCAAGCTTAATATTACGCCTCTTCCATCTCTATTCCTTTTATCATGTATGGCATTCTGAGAATAAAAACAGTTTTCAAGAGCTTTTCAAAAATTTTATAAAAATGATGCAGAGAAATCTGTAAGCTTCACTACACCATTTGTATCTGTTTCGTTTCAATATTAAATAAGATACAAGGCATGGAGCGGGTCTATTAACTTAATTGTGTCAATCCGTATCGGCCCGAGAGGGGAAAGCTTTAGACCACAGAGACACGGAGAACATCCGTGCCCTCTGTGGTTAAGTTAGTCGTTATCCAAAAATTACTTGTGTGTTTCGCAGGATGATGTGCCACAGCAGGAAGAAGTCCCGCAGGTCTTGATCCCGAAGATGCTGTAAACAGGGCACCAGCCTATAAAAGCCGTAATGAGTGGGACAAGCCCTATAGCTCCCCACCAGCTTTTATAAGTAACTCCAAGGACAATTGCGGCAAGCCCTGCAATTATCCTGATAGACTTATCTAAACTTCCAATGTTTTTCATTATGTTCCTCCTTTCGGGTTCAGGCGTATTGTCTGCTTAAAGTATATCATGCAGAAAGCATATCGTATGTGACAATGTCACAAATTTCAGCAACTTTATAGACCCTGACCGTGCCTGATATTATTAAAGCCAGTTGCCTGCACTCGTCGCCTTCAAGGAAGATAATCTTGCCTTTAGGTATTCGCATAATTATGGCATGTGACAGAAGCCGTTCCCGGACTTCCGCCTCCGCATCTTTCAGGAAAGGAAAGACCTGACAAATCTTTTCTAATGCGCTTTCTTCCATAAATATTGAATTCAATTATAACAGATTCCAAAACGGAGACCTCCTGGATCAGACTATTAATAGGTTTGTAAGCATCCTTACATTATTTGTATCTGATTCATTGCAATATTGATTAGTGTCTGTGTATAAACTCAGCATTTGAACCGTCATTCCCGCAGTTTGTTGAGCGGGAATCCAGTCTTTTCAGTAAGTTCTGGATACCCGATTAAGGACTTCGGGTATGACGAAAATAAAAAGTGGCAATTTATACATAGACTCTAATTAAGATATAGATATGGAAAAACCGATTCATGTTCAGTTTATAATATTCATCGGCAATCGATGTTGATTTATAGCTGCTAATCGCATTATAAGTGTGTTTATAAAATGAAATCAGACATAATATCCATAATAATGCCGGTGTTCAACGAGGCAAAAAATCTCCGCAACACGCTTGGACAACTACGTTTATCAGACAACGAAGAGTTGATAGTTGTTGACGGCGGAAGCGTTGATGGAACCTTATCTATAGCCCGTGAATATACCGGGAAAGTTTTTCAGACGAGGTCCGGCAGGGCAAGCGTCATGAACTTCGGCGCACAAAAGGCAGAGGGTGATATACTTCTCTTCCTTCACGCTGATTGCATCCTGCCGGACAAGGCCTTTGCACTGTTAAGGGGAGTTCTTGGCGATAAGCGCGTTGCGGCAGGCGGATTTGACCTCGGGATATCTGACCCAAGAGTACGTTTCAGAATTATTGAATCCGCTGCAACTATCAGGGCGCACATGACATCCCTTATCTACGGGGACCAGGGGATGTTTTTGAAAAAGGATATTTTTGACAGCATAGGTGGTTTTGCGGACATACCTTTGATGGAAGACATAGAAATATCATTGAGACTGAAAAAACTGGGTAAGATAGTTTTCCTAAGACCGCCCATGAAGGCATCTCCGAGACGCTGGCTAAGAGAGGGCGTCTTATACACTACATTCAGAGACTGGTTAACCGCCTTTTCGTATACGTTCCTGAAAATTGATCCGGGAAAACTCGTCAAATATTATAAGGACGTCCGATGAACGATAATGCACTTATAATAATTGCAAAATATCCTGAAGAGAAAAATGTGAAGACACGGCTGAAGGGGTTAATGCCGGATGAAAAAAGGCTTGCCCTCTATATCTCCATGCTTGAAAATACACTGCGTAAGCTGAAATCAGTCCCGGGAGTGGATACATATATCGCATACGCTCCTGAAGGCGGAAAAAATTATTTCTCACGATTCGGTGTCGGGCTTATTCTACTGCCTGAAGGAGATCTCGGGGTAAGAATGTTTCATGCATTCAGAGAGCTGTTTAAGACAGGTTATAAGAGAGCGGCCCTTGTCGGAGCGGATATTCCCGATCTCTCATCAGCAATAATCCTGAAGGCGTTTACGTTATTGTCCTCAGACGATATTGTATACGGCCCTGCAAAAGACGGCGGTTATTATCTGGTCGGCATGAGGAAGCTCATTAAAGAGGTTTTTGAAGATGTGCCGTGGTCCTCTGAGCAAACTTTGAAAAGGAGTATCGAAAAAGCCGGGCAATTCGGATTCAGTGTAGCCTTCACAAAAACGCTTTCCGATGTGGACACTATCGAAGATGTGAGAAGAGCAGGTCTCATGCCTTAAAAAATGGATCACTGATCTTCATGTAATGGACATTACATATATGTCGTGGGATAATTACTATATTAAAAGTGAAGAGATGACACATATGTCAAGAGGGTAAAATGACTCAGGAACATACCAAATTTTGGTACCTCAAGAATATTGATATCTTCAGCCACCTCAGGGATGAGGATATCAGGATGATCGATCAATATTCCCTAATGCGTGAAATTAAAAAAGGAGAAATCCTCTTTCTGCAGGGTTCATCTGACAAAAATTTTTATATCCTGAAAAAGGGCGCAGTAAAGATTACAAAGCTTACTCCCCAGGGTAATGAGATCATCCTTGATATCTTCTCAGGCGGCACAGTATTTGGCGAAATTGCGGTTATGACTCATGAGAGCAGGGACGAGTCTGCAGTTGTTGTTGAAGACGGACTTATCTGTATCATGAAAAAAGAAGATCTTGAAAGGCTCATACGGATGGTGCCGGGGCTTGCCATTAAAATAAACAAGATGATCGGTCTGAAGCTGTGGAAAATAGAAAACAAACTCATTGAACTGCTTTACCGAACAGTTGAGCAAAGACTTGCAAAGACCTTTCTTAACCTTCTCGATGATTTCGGAATCCCTCATGACAGAGGATACCTGTTAAAGGTTAAACTCACTCACAAGGATTACGCAGATCTCATTGCATCTACGAGGGAAACCGTCACTGCAACACTCAATAAATTCAAGAAAGAAGAAATCATTGATTTTGAGGGCAAATATGTTTTGCTCAGATCACTCGATAAAATAAAGGCGCTGGCTGAATGAAGACGAAATATTCTCACGATTTTCTCGGCGAGATGTTTGGAACTTTTATACTGGTATTTTTCGGGTGCGGTTCTGTTGCAGTGACTGTTCTTTTTTCAGCCCATGTCGGACTATTTCAAATAGCTGCCGTGTGGGGAGTCGGAGTAACGCTTGCTATTTACGCAACGCGTCATCTGTCGTGCGCCCATCTTAATCCGGCTGTAAGCGCGGCTATGGTGGCGGGGAAAAGAATGTCTTTGAAAAAACTTCCCGTCTACATCGTTGCACAATTTTCAGGGGCCTTTCTTGCAGTTTCAGTTCTATATATTATTTATGCAGGTTCAATAGCCCAGTATGAAATTCTTCACGGGATCGTCCGGGGAACACCGGAATCTGTCAGGACAGCAATGATATTCGGTGAGTTTTACCCTAATCCTTCAGCCGAACCAGCGGCTTCGGTTTCGATGATAAACGCGTTCCTCGCAGAATTTATCGGGACATTCGTTCTCGTTTCTCTGATCTTTGCGTTAACCGAAGGGTGCAATGTCGGAAGGCCGGATGGTTCGGTATCCCCTTTCTTTATAGGACTGACTGTGACGGCGCTCATAAGCATTATTGCTCCTCTGACTCAGGCCGGGCTTAACCCGGCAAGAGATCTTGCTCCAAGGATGTTTGCGTACCTTGCGGGCTGGAAAAATGCCGCCTTGCCTGACAACCGGTATGGATTTTTGATCGTGTATGTTCTCGGCCCATTAGCCGGGGGCATTCTTGCTTCAATCGTATTTACATATGTTATAGAGCCGATTATGAAAAACAAAAGCAATGAGACCAACTGTAATTGCAGTTAGTCTCATTGAGAAAAATTAATCAGGTCAATAAGGCATGGAAAAGGCAACGGACATCTGCTATCTTGACTACCTGGTCGGCACTCTCGCCACAGCCTATAAAGGTTTGATCACCTCCCTTGTTGCAAGGGATTTCTGCATAACCGTCAAAGACAATACTACAGAATTCAAGGGGACCATCATTTCAATTCCTGAAGGTAAATATGTCGTCTGTCTTATGCGGGGCGGCATTGAAATCACAAGGGATGAGATCAGGGAAGGTTTCTTCAGGCTCACCGCTGACTTTGCGCTCATCGATGCAGCAAAGAACCTTCAGCTTGATATTATCCAGAATGGCAGACACATAGGGACCTTTCTTCTGAAGAAAGAGATCCAGGGAGGGATATTTGCTTCTGCTATTGAAGTGTCTCAGGACCTCCAGGGCATCAGACTAAGGGCGCTCGTCGACTCTGTAAAGGAATGGGAGGGTATACGGAAGGCTGCCGAGGGGATTATCTCTCATATACTGTCAACAAAAAAAGACTGGCAGTCGCTGTCGGAAAATATAAACAGCTTTTCGAAAGATCTGTTCTGGGCTGTCAGAGATGCGTTTTATCTCTGGCATTATGTCCTTATCCGGTTCTCTCATAGGGCTTACGAGAATGTGGAAGAGGAATCAAAGGCAAGGGTCTTATCAAATATTCTGTCACTTATCGAACTGCCTCTTGAGAAGGAAACGGATACGCCGAAGCTGGCATTTTTTGCCGCAACATGGATACGGGCGATCAGCGATTCCAGAATAGATTTTTCCCGGCAGCCCAGGCATGTCCTCAGAATACTGGGACAGATCAGCAAGAGGTTGCCCGGGATTGATATTAAGCCGGTCATAAAAGCTTTTCTTATGTCCTTAAAAGAAAAAGCGAGGTCTGTTTGTGTCCTGAAAATCAGACTCTTTGACGTCCTCGGAGATGACCTGTCCAAAGAGGACCTTTCGCCGCTCACTAAATATTCTGAGGAAGCAAGAAACTTTTTTGTGAATTCTATTGATGTGATTGAGAAAAGAGTTGAAGACGGAGCAGAAAGTTCTGTGCTTCTTGATGACATGAGGTCTCTTGATGTCCGGCTTCTTGACCGTGCGGATATGGTCACCGTTTTTTTTGACACGCTTACCACTAATATCAAATTGATAAGCGACGGGAATATGGCAGCCGCTCTGACAGAATTGCCGGACATTAACAATGATCTGAGTGTTGATGCGCGTCGCATCGTAATGATGAATATAACGGCGCTTCTCAAAACCCTGCTGACAGAAAAAAGGAGCGATGCCTGCAGAGCGATACTTGAGATGATAGGGGTATCGACGGTAAGCGATGACATTCTTCTCAACCATGAGATGGCGGGTCCCATACTTAAAAGCAATGATGAAGAGCTCATTGTCTTATATAAGAAACTGCTCACGGGAATTATTGTGCCTCCGCCAAAAGTGTCAGGTCCGTCCGGGGACACCTGGGCGGAAATTGTGGACCCCGATCATTTAAGGAGACTCTCCGGGTTTTTGGGAGTTATCTCTGCGGGCGGGGAGCAATTTTCAGAGATTCTGGCGCACCTGGTCAGTAATCTTTTCATAAGCGGGGTGTGGATGCCCGATGACCGGCTCTTCCAGCGTGATATATCGTTGTATCTGAATTCGGGAGCGCTGAAGAAAAACTTTCTCCTTCAGTATCTGCTTTTGAAAAAAATCCCTTCATATTTCAGTGAGGTAGGCGCATCCGGCAGGCTCCGCGAGCTTACAACCGATATCGATTCATGGGGCAATGATACGGTCCTCTATTTTCTGAGAAAACAGGTGCATGTCAATGCGAGCAGTAATAATATACGACTTATTGAACAGATCATCTCTGCATGGCTGAGGAATGACCTTTCGCTTCTGGAGGAATGGGCGCCCGGGGACATCGTCTCAGGTATGAAAAAGTTCAATCTTGAAAAATATTCCATGGCAATGAGACGTCTGTTTAAGAGTCTTGACGTAATCAGTGGAGACATTATTCAGTTTGAAAAGCTTCTTGAATTTAATGATGAGGACCTTGGCCGGGCTGCTGAATCTATTGACACGACTGAAGAGGTACGTAAAAAGATCACTCTCCTTTGCAGGATATACAGGGAAGTCAGAGTGAAGTATAGTGCCCAGGGAATAAGAACGGAACGGAATGTCGATCTGAAGACCGAATTTACAGAGACCCTTGAGAAGCTCCGTCAACTAAAGACAATTTACACCTCGCTTGAAAAAACCGAAGCCCACGAATCTCTTTATTTTAAACGGCACATCGCCTTCGGGATACCCTCGGTCATCGGTTCATACCATGAGCCGAAATTCGACGCCCTTGCAGAGACGTTCAGACTTGAAGAGCAGGTGCGGTTACTTCTTGAGGACATGATATTGCAGGTGGAGAAGGCAGGGGAGGAAATTGATCAAGGGACACTTCAGGCATGGACCAGTTGCCTTGAGTGCATTCACGAACTTTTCAATCTCCATGATCTTGGGAATTTTCATGCAAGCGAAGCGCTTGCCATCTTAAAAACCAACAGCCTGTATCTCTCCCAGGTTAATGACCTGCTCAAGATATGGCAGAAAGAGCTCACCTGGATGGTTGAACTCTGCTACAGGACGTTCCATAAACCTTTGACTGATCTGCTCATGAAGTTTCCCCGGCAAGACCTTCCTGATTTTCTGCTGAGGCTTGGAGCGGACGATGAGAGCTTTATTGATAAAGTGGTCGATATCACTATCCGCAGTATCATCAGCAGTATCACAGGATTTGAGGAGCTTGACAGATTGTTGAACAGCCTCATAAAAAGGCTTTCATCCCTTGTCGAATCGGGCAAGGACTTCAGAATGCCTGACGCCGGGACCAGTGAGCGTAAAAAGTGGTTTCTGCTTTCTGATCTTTCGCCTGCAAAGGCTTCCTGTCTTGCCCCACTGCTCGGAAGCAAGGCAAAAAATCTTGTCTATCTCAGGGAAAGGGGCATCCTGGTCCCTTATGGAACTATCTTTCCTTCTGATATCACAGCAGATTATCAGGACCATACATCAAGTCCGGAATTCAGACTCGCCCTCCGTGAGGCGGTCGGCGCAATTGAGCGTAATACAGGGTTGTCATTTGGAAGCAGGACATCACCCCTTTTTCTTGCTGTCAGAAGCGGATCATATATATCAATGCCCGGCATCCTCTCTTCGATCCTCTACTGCGGCATGAACCGTAATACTATTGAAGGTTTTATTGATGCTACAGGCGATACGTGGATTGCCTGTGATTCATATCGGAGGTTCATCGAGCATTATGCCGAAGTCGCGCTTGGGGTTGAAGCCTCCATGTTCGGGCAGATTCAAAAGGAGATACTGGAGCGTAACAACGCGAAAGAACTTCAGCAACTCGATACTATGGGCATGAAAGAAATCGTTGATCGCTATTTGGGCCGTCTTGAAGAAAGCGGGCAGCGGATACCTGATGATCCCTACGAACAATTAGAGCAGTCTGTCCGGGCGATCTACCGGTCCTGGTTCTCCGGCAGGTCAGTCCAGTTCCGGAAGTCCATGTCTGTTTCGGAGTATTGGGGAACATCGGTGACACTTATGAATATGATTTACGGGAACCGGCTGGGATCAGGGGCCTCGGTCTTTTTCACAAGGATACCGGTATCTTTCAAGAAGGGCATTTACGGAGATATACGGGAGGCCGGGACCGGAGATGATCTGGTGTATGGGCGATTCACAAACCGTGCGCTTTCCCGGCTTCAGACCGCAAACGGAGACAGCCTTGAAGATCGGGACCCGGACCTCTACCGCGCATATAGCGAGTTGGCATTGAAAGTTGAAGAAGCCATGGGACACCTTCCTCAAGAGGTTGAATCAGCATATGTAGTGGAAGGGGGGAAGAGACTGATCTATATTCTACAGACAAAGAGAATGGAGTTCCGCAGCGGATCATCAGAAAGATTCCATGATTCATGCCGGATGGAATCATCGATTATCGGTCGCGGGATCGGCGTCCACGGAGGGGCCCTCAGCGGCATCGCAACGTTTACTGCGTCCCCGGACCATATCAGGAAGTTGGAAGAAAACTCCCGGCAGCCGGTCATCCTTCTCCGGAGGGAGACGAGCACCGATGATGTATCAGTTATGTCTGAAATTAAAGGGACCATTACTGCCGTCGGCGGGGCCACATCACATGCAGCCATACTCTCACAAAAATTCAATATTACCGCTGTGGTCGGCTGCGCTGATATGAAGATAATGGCGGATGCTCAGGGCATGCCTTATGCGATCATAGGGACCGATGAAATAAGGGAAGGAACGTCTATAAGTATTGACGGTTCAACAGGGCTTGTATATTCAGGCAAGTGTCTTCTGACAGTGAGGGACAAGCGTTATTAAGGAAGTAATGGGCAGATGTATGTCACATATCTCCTGTGACGAACGAGAGAGTGAAGGGAATTTACATGGAAGAAAAAGAAAGGCTGAAACAGTTAGCTGCTGAAAGCGCCGTCGATTTTATCCGATCAGGAATGGTCATTGGTCTTGGGACCGGCAGCACCGCTTTCTTTGCGATAAAAAAAATAGCGCATCAGCTTCACAATAATATTCTTAAAAATGTAGTTGCCGTTCCCAGCTCACTTGCTACAGAAAGGGAAGCGCTCCGGTTCGGCATTCCTCTTACAACCCTTGACGAACATCCAGCGATAGATCTCACAATAGATGGAGCTGACGAAGTGGATCCCGGGCTTAACCTGATTAAAGGCAGAGGGGGCGCACTCCTTCGGGAGAAGATTCTGATACAGGCCAGCAGAAGGACAATCATTATTGTTGATGAGAGCAAGCTTTCCAGCCGTCTTGGTGCGTCGTCGCCTGTGCCGGTAGAAGTTCTTCCCTTTGCATGGAAGCCGACAGCGCTTTTTTTAACGTCACTGGGAGGGCCGAATATTCATCGTCTGATGCCGGACGGACGGCCTTTCTTGACCGATCAGGGGAACTTTATCCTCGACTGTAATTTCGGACCTATAGAAGAACCAGTCCATCTTGCTCTGAAGATGAAAGAACGTGCAGGCATTGTGGAGCATGGCATGTTTTTGGGATTGGTATCTGATGTAATTGTTGCAGGTCAAAATGGCATCAACCACTTGAAGATAAAATAATTTCATGAAATAAAAGGAGGGAAATATGGAACTGGCATTGATAGGTCTCGGCAAGATGGGCATGAATATGGCAAAAAGACTTTTGAGAGGAGGACATGCCGTAATAGCATATAACAGAACTCCACAGAAAACAGAGGAAATTATGAAGGAAGGCGCTATCGGGGCATATACAATCGATGAGTTAACAAGCAAATTATCTACTCCACGAATCGTCTGGCTTATGCTGCCTGCCGGAAATACCGTTGACGAATATATCGAAACCCTTTCTTCCCGTTTGACAAAGGGAGATATTGTTATTGACGGCGGGAATACTTACTACAAAGACGATCTTTGGAGAGCAGAAAAACTTCATGACAGAGGGATACACTTTCTTGATATCGGCGTAAGCGGAGGCATCTGGGGGCTGACTGAAGGGTATTGTCTAATGATTGGAGGCGATCAAGGTATGTTCAAAAAGATAGAGCCCCTGCTTATCACTCTTGCGCCCCCTGAAGGGTATATGTATTGCGGACAAACAGGCTCCGGACATTATGTGAAAATGATCCATAACGGTATTGAGTATGCCATGATGCAGTCCTATGCAGAAGGGTTCGATATCCTGAATGCGTCACCCTATGGAAATGACCTCGATTTCTCGAAGCTTTCCCATCTCTGGAACCGGGGCAGTGTAATCCGTTCGTGGCTTCTGGAACTTTTGGAGACCGCTTTTGCGAAAGACAGGAGACTCTCGGGAATAAAAGGGTATGTTGAAGATTCGGGAGAAGGCAGATGGACGGTAAAGGAGGCGATTGACCTCGATGTATCTGCCGATACGATTACAACCAGTCTCTTCAGAAGGTTCCTCTCACGGCAGGAAGAATCATTTTCAAACAAGGTGCTTGCCGCACTGAGAAATGAGTTCGGGGGGCACCGGGTAGTGAAAAAATAAATCTCAGGGGAAGTTACAGTGCATGATAAAGACACTTATATGCATCGACAGAGACGGAACTTTGATCCATGATGAAAAAGAACATCTTTATCTCGGAAGAGACAATGAATGGAAAGCGAAAGTCAGGATATTGCCCTATGTAATTGACGGCATTAAAGCTCTCAACAGAATCCCTGGCTCTGCAATATACATGATAACAAATCAGCCCGGCGTCGCCATAAGCGAGTTTCCCCTTTTGACTGTGGAAAGAGCCCACGAAGTCTGCAGATATGTTATCAGCGAGATAAAGGGTCTGGGCGGGCGTATTGACGGATATTCCCTGTGCCCTCATGCCGATCGATCTTATTTAGAGAGTCATCTAAAGTACCACTTTGATGAGCAGCTTGTCTGTGACTGTGATTGTATCAAACCTGGTCTCGGAATGGTGTTTGATGCTTTAAAGGCAGAAGGTGTTACACGACAAAATGTTAATGTCTTTGTAATCGGGGACAGAGTCACCGATGTGCAGACAGCGTTGAATATAGGGGGTACAGGCATCTTTGTCCCGTTTGAGAACGAGCAGGGACAGGAGGATAATGTAAAAAAGATTGCAGACCAGTCTCGTATCTATATTGCCCGAAACATGCTTGACGCTGCAGAATTTATAAGTCAAAGTCATCATTGAAATAATGCTGACTCCATATAACCATTAAAACTGAGGAGGTAATTTTATGAAGGTATTGATCGTTTACTATTCAATGTATGGACATATCCATCGGCTTGCAGAGGCTGTTGCCGAAGGCGTAAAGGAAGTAGCCGGAGCAGAGTCGGTCCTGCGCCGCGTGCCGGAAACACTGCCTGAGGAAGTCCTGAAGAAAATGGGAGCGTTGGAGGCGCAGAAGGCGTTCGCTCACATCCCGGTTTGTACCGTTGATGAGCTTGCTTCTGCGGATGCAATAATCTTCGGTACGCCTACACGTTTCGGGAACATGTGCGGTCAGATGCGGCAATTCCTTGATGCAACGGGTCAGTTGTGGATGCAGGGCTCGCTAGTCGGCAAACCCGGAAGTGTCTTTGTCAGTTCTGCCACACAGCACGGTGGACAGGAATCTACGATTTTAAGTTTTCACATTACTCTCCTGCATCAAGGCATGGTAGTTGTCGGACTTCCCTATGCATTTCAGGGGCAAATGCGGATTGACGAAATTACAGGCTGCTCTCCATACGGGACCTCAACAATTGCGGGCACAAAGGGAGAGCGTATGCCAAGCGATAACGAACTCGTCGGGGCGCGTTTTCAGGGGAAATATGTGGCGGAGATAACTGCAAAACTCGCACGATAAGCAAGGTGTTAAAATGGACAGGTTTTGAAATTATTAAAATCAAAATAGTCTTTAAGGCTGACAAATGACCGGAAAGGTGATCTTGTGGATGCGCATTACAGAGTAGTTATTTTTGGTTCTGCACGAATTAAAGAAGGAGACGAAGTATATAATGATATTTACCGTATTGCAAAAGGACTCGCTCAGTCAGGGTTTGATATTGTGACAGGCGGCGGCCCCGGTATCATGCAGGCAGCTAATGCCGGGCATAAGAGCGCAGCATCGAACGGCCATTCAATCGGACTAAGGATATCGCTTCCCTTTGAGCAGGAAACTAACAAATATCTCGATATCAAGAAGGACTTTGAGAGATTCAGCGGCAGACTGGATGCATTTATGTCCCTGTCGGACGCTGTCATCGTTGCGCCTGGCGGAATCGGGACGGTTCTTGAGTTATTTTATGCATGGCAGCTTATACAGGTGCATCAAATGTGTGAAACACCAATGATTCTGTATGGAGATATGTGGGAAACTCTATTGAAATGGCTGAAGACAGAAGTCCTGACAAGGGGGTTATTCGATAGTAATGATATGCACAATATTTTCCATATTACCTCTGCAGATAAGGTTGTAAGTTTTATTAGAAAAGTTCATGAAGATCGTGCACGAATGGAACATGTCTGCGTGAATTATGAAAAATATAGAATGGAGTTACAGTAGCTGAAAGTTTCGATATGGTTTCCTCTTTAGCTGTTCTCGAGTTATTATGCAGTGCGGTATGATGTGAGCCGAGCACGATAAAACAAATTATTCAGGCGGGTGAATTGGTATAGAAATGAATGAATTATCCGGGCTGGTGATCAGGCGCAAGGTAAAAGCTCAGAAGTGTGATGCCGAGAAAAACAGATGCCGAAAAAAGGAAAATGATAGAATATGAACCATGAACATCCAACATCATACCGTATAGCGGCGGTCCAAGGGCTGTGCTGAACACCAGGAACGAGCTGAATAAACTTCTCACCGCTCCTAAACGCTCCGTTCCGTAAATTTCAGCTTGAAGCGCAGATTTGACCGGGCTGCCGAGCTCTGACGATACTCCTGCCAATGCCATATACACCGGACCGGCTAACCTGTGAGAGAAGGCAAGCATTATCAGCGCCCCTAAAAGCATCAGTATTAGAAGAATCCTCTCTGAAGATGAGATGAAAGAGATAGAACGGAAAGGACTTGATTAAGATGCACAACAGCACGGAATCCGCCGAGAAGGCGCACCTGGAGCAGATCAAGCGTAAGCTCAACGAAGCGCTGGAACGGCTTGACGGCCGGGTCCGGCGCTACGCCACGGACATCAAGGAGCAGAAGACTTACCTGTCGGAGCACAGGGCGGCCATGGACCATGTAGAAAAGGTCTCGGCCCGGGACTCCGTACAACAAGCGATGCGCACCGCCGAAACGGTGGTCGCCTTCAGGAAACGTATTCAGAAGCTCATCCGGTCGCCGTACTTTGGCCGCATCGACTTCAGGAGGCACGGAGAGGTTGAACCCTTGCCGGTCTACGTCGGCACCCATGCGTTCTCGGATGAAGCCGTAAAGGAGCATCTTGTCTTCGACTGGCGCGCGCCGGTCTCGACGATGTTCTACGACTACGAGCCCGGTGAGGCGCACTACGAATCCCCGGCCGGCCGTGTCAGCGGCGAGATCACGCTGAAGCGCCAGTATCGGATTCGCGACGGACATATGGAGTTCATGCTGGAGAGCGGGCTCAACATCATGGACGACATTCTGCAGGAGGAGCTCAGCCGCACATCCGATGACAGGATGAAGAACATCGTCGCGACGATCCAGCGTGATCAGAACGTCATTATCCGCAACGAAGACGCGAAGGTCCTGGTCATCCAGGGCGTAGCCGGGTCCGGCAAGACGTCGATCGCGCTGCACCGCATCGCATTCCTGCTCTACCGGTTCAGGGAGCGCCTGACCTCGAAAGACATCCTGATCATTTCACCCAACAAGGTGTTCTCCGACTTCATCTCGAACGTGCTCCCGGAACTCGGCGAAGAGCAGATCGCCGAGCTGGAGATGGAGACCCTGGCGCGCGAACTGCTGGACCACAAATACACGTTCCAGACGGCCCTTGAGCAGTCCGCTGCGCTGATCGAGAACAGGGATGACGCGCTGAGACGGCGGATTGAGGAGAAGTCCTCCGTCGAATTCCTCAGGAAGCTCGATGAGTACGCGGCCCACGTCCTGAACTCGCGCTTTCGCGCCGAGGATGTCCGGATCGGCGGCCACCTGGTCCCGGCCGACTTCATCCGGCGGATGTTCAAAAAAAGGCGAGACATGCCCCTGCCCGGGCAACTGCGCTGGGTGGCAGACTGCGTCGAGCACGAATTGGGCGTCAGGCACCATTACGAAATCACGGCCCAGGAGCGGACCGGGCTCAAGTCGCAGCTTAAAAAATGCTCCAGGGACCCCGCACTTCGCACCCTCTACAAGGAGTTCTTCAAGTGGATGGGAAAGCCGGAACTCTTCAAGCCCGGCCGCAATTCGTCGCTGGAGTACGCCGACGTGTTCCCCATGATCTATCTGGGGATTACACTGAAGGGGCTGGCCGGTCACGACCACGGCGTCAAGCATTTGGTGATTGATGAGATGCAGGATTACACGCCGGTGCAATATGCCGTCATCGCAAAGCTCTTTCGGTGTGACAAGACGATCCTTGGCGATGAGAACCAGGCCATCAACGCGTTCAGCTCATCGACCTCAGAGATGATCAGCGGCGTGTTCAGACACGCGGAGTGCGTGAGGCTGTGCAAGAGCTACCGCTCGTCCTATGAGATTACCCGGTTCGCTCAGGGGATATCGCCTAACTCTGAGCTTGTGGCCATCGAGCGCCACGGGCCGAGGCCCCTCGTCGTCGCTTGCGGCACCGCGAAGGAGGAGACGCGCCGTATCCGGCGGGAAATCAAAGAGTTTCGGGGACACGGGCAACACACCATGGGGATCATCTGCAAGACGCAGAAGCAGGCGGAGCAGCTTCACAAAGCCATCTGCAAGGACGTACCCGATGTGCATCTGCTGACGGCACGGAGCTCCGCTTTTGTGCAGGGCGTGGTCGTCTGCGCCGCACACCTCGCAAAGGGGCTGGAGTTCGACCAGGTCGTGGTATCGAACGCATCCGACACGAATTACACGACGGAACTGGACCGGAACCTGCTTTACGTAGCGTGCACGCGCGCGATGCACGAGCTGCTTGTGACGCACGTCGGCGCGATCACGCGATTCATCTCCGCTGAATCTCCGCACGACGAAGAAGAGGCGGCATGATGTGAGATGGGTACGATATAACAAAAGATTCATGGTGCGGGTGAATTGGTACGGCAATGAATGAATTATCCGGGCTGGTGATCAGGCGCAAATAATATGATAGCAGGTCGAAAAACTGGAAATCATGTATCCGTATCAGACTGCTCCGCATGCGTCCTTTTCTGAAACAAAAACACGTTGCTGCCGGGCATCTCCAGCGATGCATTCCAATATGCAGAAATATACTCAAATGCTTCAAGGCCGAAAAAGCACACATGGGTGGGATCACGCATATAGCACCAATTGTGCAGATTCTCGTGATCAGATAGCTTTTTTGTCATGATGCCGAGCCAACCGCCGGGTCTCAATACACGGAACAGCCGGTCCAGCTCCTCGCCGGGCCGGTACAGATGCTCCACCACCTCTGTGGCGGTAATAAAGTCGTAGGTGCGCGACCATACGGCATCATCCGGAGCATAGAAGGGGTCATAAACAGTCATCGGACGCCCCTTTTCATGGAGCATCATCGCCAGCGCCGGACCCGGTCCGCAGCCGAAATCCAGCCCCTCGGAACCGACAGGGACCCGCTCCAGTATCGGTCCTGCAAGACGTGAAAGAAAGCCCCTGTAACGGGGATCGTACGGGTCGTTCCTGTGCAGGTCGTAGCGGGCCTTTTCTTCAGCCCTGGTCAGTCTTTCATTTGGCGGGACAAATACAAGTCCGCACCGTTTGCACTGCAGATATTTGCGCGCCCTGTCATGGTGATATAGCACCGCGCCATGATGCCTGCAGAGAGAACAGATATTGTGTGAGCCGTTCATTCGGACTCCTCGCGCCAGCGCAGTCTGCGGATGAAGCAACTGAGGATTTTTCCTGCTTGATCATACATCATTTACTGTCGCATTTATTAAAACGTCCCTTGTTTAAATTTGTTTTTTCCCTCTCTTTTCGCTTCATACATAAGAGTATCAGCCAAATGTGTTAGTGCGTCAACCGACTGTGACGGATTAGTTATTGTTGCAGCTCCAATACTGAAGGTGACCGGCAACGATCTTTCTTCCATCCTTTTACAGAGATTGACCTGAAGCCTGAGCAGAATATCTTTTGCCGCCTGCTCCCCTGTTCCCGGCAATGCTAAGGCAAATTCATCTCCTCCGATCCGGGCAATGATATCGGCACTGCGAAGGACCGTTCTCATCGCTTCTGAAATAATTTTCAGCACCTCATCTCCTTCTTTATGCCCTAAATTATCATTCACATTCTTGAAATCATCACAGTCTATAAACACAATCGTCAGAGGCATGTTATTTCTGAGACATTGCGCTTTTCCCTTTTCTACAAAGTCAAAGAAGGAGCGGTTATTATAGAGACCGGTTAAAAAGTCTACTGTACTGTGCCGCCTTTCATTTTCCAGCAATTCTTTTACACGAATCGTTCCCCAGACAACAACGACAAAGAAAACCACTCTGATCGCTGTGTTGGCAAGCGGAACAGCCGGACTCGAATATAAATCCATTCTTAAGTAATCTACAGAACCTCTGAAAATTGTCGTCAGCAGAACCATCAGGTCCCCTTCTTTCCGTCCCCCGGCCCAAGTTAAAAAAACAACGGGCAAAAGATATACGATGGAGAAACTGATTTCTATGCCGGCTTTCCAGTCGAGCAGGGCCGTCAGCAGCGCCACTGCGGCCCCCACAAGCCATCGTGACATTTTTGATTTGAGCATAATAAGGCTGCCTCTCCTTAACTGCAGTCTTCCCGTGCAGTTTATGACACACAGGGGCTGCCGTCTGACTATGAAAATACCCTTTCGGAAATCGGGTCACAATTTACTGCTGCGGTTTTAAATTCAGAAGTAAAATGAAAATCTATTCCCGGATTCTCTTCCATGGCATATTTCAGGTCCCATTGAGATCCGGCAAAGAAGACAAGGTTGGCGTCTTTATCACGCGCAAGATAATCGGTCTTGTATCTGCAAAACGCCTCCATTTTTTGTTTGTCATCCGAAGTGATCCAGCAGGCCTTAAAGAACTCAAGCGGGCTAAAACGGCATGAAGCGCCGTACTCATGCAGGAGGCGGTATTGTATGACCTCAAACTGCAGCTCTCCAACTGTGCCAATGATCTTCCTGTTTCCCTGATTTTGAGTGAAGAGCTGTGCAACTCCCTCATCAGAAAGCTGCTCTATTCCTTTCGCTAATTGCTTTGCCTTTGCCGGATCGGTATTGACGACCTCTTTGAAAATCTCGGGAGAAAAACTCGGTATGCCGTGAAAAATAATCCGTTCGCCTTCGGTCAATGTATCGCCGATCTTGAAGTTGCCGGTGTCGTAAAGTCCGATGACATCACCGGGGTAGGCCTCCTCTATGAGGACCTTTTCCTGCGCCATAAAGCTCGCAGGACTTCTGAACCTGAGGGTCTTGCCCAGCCTCACGTGATGATAAAATTTGTTTCGTTCAAATTTGCCGGAGCATATCCGCAAGAAAGCGATCCGGTCCCTGTGGCGCGGATCGAGGTTGGCGTGAATCTTAAACACGAAGCCGCTTAATTTATTTTCATGCGGGTCCACAACGCGTGAATCAGCAGGCCGCGCTCCGGGCCCCGGGGCAATAGCGGTAAAGGTATCGAGCAATTCCCTGACTCCAAAGTTGTTAATAGCGCTTCCGAAAAATACGGGCGCTACATTGCCGTCGAGATACTCTTTCTGCTCAAAAGGATCGCACACCCCTTCGATTAATGCTGCATCGTCCCGTAATTGAGACGCATGGTCACCAAGTAGTTTATCCACCAGAGGACCGTTCAGATCATCTATCGCGAGCCCTTCATCCTCCGGCAGCGTATTCCCGCCGGGATTAAAGAGATAGATGCTCCTGTTGTAAAGATTGTAGACCCCCCTGAATGACATGCCCATGCTGACAGGCCAGCTCAGGGGACGCACCGTGATGTTCAGTTTTTCTTCAAGCTCGTTGATCAGATCAAAGGGGTTTTTCCCTTCCCGGTCCATCTTGTTGACGAAGATAATGACAGGGGTTTTTCTCATCCGGCAGACTTCCATAAGCCTTTCGGTCTGCGCTTCAACCCCTTTGACGCAGTCGATAACCAGTATGACGCTGTCTACTGCTGTAAGCGTGCGGTACGTGTCCTCCGCAAAATCCTTGTGTCCGGGGGTATCCAGCAGGTTGATCCTCAGGCCCTGATAATCAAACCCCATAACGGACGTGGCCACTGAAATTCCCCTCTGCCTTTCTATTTCCATGAAGTCGGAGGCGGTGTCTCTTTTTATCTTGTTGGACTTCACCGCTCCCGCCACATGGATGGCCCCTCCGAAGAGCAGAAGCTTTTCAGTAAGAGTGGTCTTGCCCGCATCAGGATGACTGATTATCGCAAAGGTCCTTCTCTTTTGTAACTCTTCCATATAGTCCATAGTAATGTCCTCTTTGCTTAAATATTAATTTACGCTTCAGAACCGGCGGCGCTCAGGGCGTCTTTTCTGCTCAGCCTGATCTTGCCCATCCTGTCTATCTCGATGACCTTTACCGGCACTTCATCTCCCTCTTTCAGCACGTCCGAAACATTTGCCGTTCTTTCTTCGGAGATCTGAGAAATATGGAGAAGCCCTTCCTTTCCCGGCAGGATTTCCACAAAGGCGCCGAAGTCCATTATCTTTTTGACTGTGCCATTATAAATCTTGTTCAGCTCGGCATCGGCTGTAATGGCCTTTATAATATCGATAGCCTTTTGCGCTGAAGCCCCATCGGATGAGGCGATGTGTATCACCCCGTTGTCATCAATATCAATCGTTGCGCCGGTCTGTTCGGTGATTCCGCGTATGACCTTTCCACCCGAGCCGATGACGTCGCGAATTTTTTCCCGGTCAATCTGCATTGTATGTATCCGGGGCGCATGGGGCGAGAGTTCTGACCGTGATTCAGTAAGGGTCTCTTTCATCTTATCGAGGATGAAGAGCCTTCCCTGTCTGGCCTGTTCGAGCGCCCTCTCCATGATGTCGCGGGAGATCCCCCCGATCTTGGTGTCCATCTGGAAGGCGCATATGCCGTCGGCAGTTCCGGTGACCTTGAAATCCATATCGCCGAGGTGGTCTTCAAGACCCAGGATGTCGGTCAGTACCGCCACCCTGTCTCCTTCCTTTATCAGCCCCATGGCAATGCCGGCCACAGGCGCCTTGATCGGGACGCCCGCGTCCATCAGCGCAAGGGTGCTTCCGCAGACAGTCGCCATTGAAGAAGAGCCGTTGGATTCGAGCACATCCGATACGATCCTCACGGTATAAGGGAATTCCTCTTGTGAAGGCATTACAGCCTGCAAAGACCTTTCGGCAAGATTGCCGTGGCCGATCTCCCTTCTGCCCGGAGACCTGAGGAACTTTACCTCTCCGACGCTGAAAGGTGGGAAGTTGTAGTGGAGCATGAAAGACTTGGTTGTATCACCTTCCAGAGCATCGATCCTCTGTGCATCCCGGGCAGTGCCGAGGGTCACAACCGCCAGGCACTGAGTTTCACCCCTTACAAACAGGGCGGAGCCATGGACCCTGGGAAGGATGCCGACCTCGGATTTTATGTCCCTTATCCGGTCGAGAGACCTCCCGTCCGTCCTGATGTTTTCATTAAGGACCATGTTCCTCACAAGGTCCTTTTCCATTTTGTTAAAAGCAGACACGATATCCCTGGAGATATCTTTTTCTCCCGTATTCAGTTTGTTGACAACTGAACTCAGTATTTCATCAAGCGCTGCCTGTCTCCGCATTTTGTCCGGAATAATAATAGCTTTTTTTATCTCGTCCAGAGACATTTCCTTCACGGTATTGCTTAGGGCCTCATCGGTGACCGGCTCTTCCACAACTCTCTTGGCCTTCCCGGCCTTCTCCCTGAACTCATTCTGGAGGGCGCAGAGTTTTTTTATCTCCTGATGAGCAAGGTCGATGGCCTCAAGGAGGTCTGCCTCGCTCATCTCCTGAGCGCTTCCCTCGACCATTGCCACGGCCTCTTCCGTCCCGGCGACAACAAGATTGATATCGCATTCTTCCAGTTCTCTGAGGTCGGGATTTATCACAAAGGAACCCAAAACCCTCCCGATCCTCACTGCGCCGACAGGGCCGTCAAAAGGGATGTCGGAGATGTGGAGCGCCGCGGACATGCATGTGATCGCGAGTACGTCGGCAATGTTTTCATCGCCAAAGGAAAGCACACTGATTATTCCCTGCGTTTCGCAACTGAACCCCTTTGGGAAAAGCGGCCTGATGGGCCTGTCGATAAGCCGGGAGGTAAGGACCTCTTTGCCCGTAGGCTGCCCTTCTCTTTTAAAGAAGCCTCCCGGTATTTTCCCTGCGGAATAGGCCTTTTCCCGATAATCAATCGTCAACGGGAAAAAGTCTATGCCCGGCCTGGGTGTCTTTGCAGCTACCGCGGTGGCCAGGACGATCGTATCCCCGTACTGGGCGACGACAGAGCCATCCGCCTGTCTGGCCATCCTGCCGGTCTTCAGACCCAGCTCCTTTGCTCGTGTTTTAATTGTTACACTGTATTCCATTTATTCTTGTTCTCCTTATTCCAGGCCTGCCAATAGCGGCATCGCCTGTTTTTGTATTTCTCCGTATGGCAGGAAAGCTTTTCCCTGTCATAAGCCTCAGCCCCTAAAAGGCTTCCGGCAAAAGTTGTTGTGTTTTATTTCAAATTGGAAGCTGGAAATTCTCGGCGGGATATCTGAATAGTTCTAAAGAAGCTGCCATGGTGATATACCATAACGTATGCTTGCCGGTTTTGTAAAGGTCTGTTCCTGTGAAATCGTTACTTATACGGTCCGGGCTGAAGGATTCCGCTTCGCCTATGGTCAGCTCTGTTTAAACTGCCGACAATTTGTCAAAAGGCGGCAAGAAAATTTATAGTTACATGTTGCACATTGAGACGAAACTGTTTTGTTCTGAATTGAATTTTGACTGACAAGAGAGGTATGTGAAGTGCGCAAGGATATTGATCTGGAATACTACAGGAAACTGCTTTTGGAACGGCGCGACGCCATTACAGCAGGGCGTGAGGCACGGAAAAAAGACACTCAGCCCGTAGAACTGGACCAGGCTACGGTAGGGCGTTTGTCCCGTATGGATGCCATGCAGCAGCAGGCGATGTCGCAGGCGACCGGCCGGAGAGCGGAACTGGAATTGCAGCGCATAACAGCGGCGTTGGACCGCATGAATTCAGGCGAGTATGGTTACTGCATGAAGTGCGAGGAGGAGATTGCCGAGGGGCGACTGCGGGTGGACCCCACCACTCTGCTCTGTATCTCCTGCGCGCAGAAGGCTGAGAAAAGGTGACCGCAGCAGCGAACATGTTCCCAACTTTACAGGCGCAGTTAAAAATCAATATCAACCTGCAGGGAATCAAGGAACTTGTTGAATGAAGTGAATACCTCCATGACACCGAGCGCTTCTATAATCTCGGGGTCCGAAGCTCCGGACTGACGGAGGGCCTCGAAATCAGAATCAGGAATCCTTATTGGGTCTTGGTTGGCCTTCCGTGCGAAATTTATGAGGGCTCTTTCCTTTACGGTGAAATCCGCCTTCTCGATGTTCTCTTCAATTCGTTTGAGCTCCTCGTCGGAGATGCCGATGGATTTCAGCGCGCCCCGATGGGCGGCTACGCAGTATTTACAGGAGTTGTCTTTTGATACCAGGACAGCGATGGTCTGTTTCACCTTAGCGCTCAGGCTTCCCTGCATCATGACCGCTTTGACCTTGTTCCAGTTGGCTTGCAAAAGGGGGGGATGGACGGCATACGTCCTGAACAGGTTCGGCACCATGCCGAAGGCCCCCCTGATCTCATCAAATATCCTCATTGTTTCTTTTGATACTGTTTCAGGTGATTTAATTCTTGACATAATCGACTCCTTTCTCTTTTTATGATAATTTTCGCTCGCGCCGGGCAGGCCAGTTAGTAACTGGGGAACTACTCAAGCGCTATCCCCTCTATCTTTACCCACCCGCTGCGAATCCGGGATACAGCAGCATCCCGCCGTCAGCATAAATGGTAGTTCCCGTGATATAGTCGGCCTCATCAGAAGCAAGCCATACCGCGACTCTCGCTATATCTTCTGTTTCACCGACCCTGTTGTACGGGATTAATTTCAGCAGGGATGCCTCCGCTTCCGGCGTCTCCCACGCCTGCCTGTTAATGTCTGTCTTTATTGCCCCCGGGCCTATACTGTTTACCCTGATTCCATGAGGCCCGAGCTCCTGTGCAAGGCTTTTCATCAATAGCATGATGCCTCCCTTTGAAGCCGCGTAGTTCGCATGACCCGACCATGGAATTACTTCGTGAACGGAACTGATGAAAATGATCTTCCCTGCAGCGCGGGAATGTTCCGGGACAATCCCCCGCCTGATAAACTCCTTTGCTGCTTCCCGGGCACAGAGAAAAGCCCCTGTAAGGTTCACATCGAGCACACGCTGCCACTGCTGCAGTGTCATGTCCTTAAAAGGCGAATCTTTCTGTATCCCTGAATTGTTTATCAGGATATCAACAGTTCCATATGTGTCAAACATTGTCCTGAACATTGCAAGCGCCTGATCTTCGCTGCTCACGTCAGCCTTAACTGCGATGGCGCTTCCTCCGGCTTTCTTAATGTCCTGCACGATCAGGTTAGCGGCATCCTCCTTTGAAGAATAGTTCACAACCACATTCGCGCCGGCAGCAGCCATTGCTTTTGCGATCCCTTCGCCTATTCCGGAGCTTGCTCCTGTAACAAGCGCCGTCTGGTTTTTCAATATTCCTTTTTCGTAATCGATTGTCATAAATTCTCCTTTATGCTGGAATCATTTGTCATTCAGCTATTCTGTCTCCCGGCAGCTCTTCCCTTATAGTCAGGGCGAGAACAAAGACACTTATCGGATACAGGGCTGAAAGTTGATACAACCGTTCTATAGTAAAAGAGGAGCGCAGCGGTCCGATCACATAGGAGCCGATCCCCACTCCGCTCATCAGGGCAGCAATCATGAGTGAAGACACGAATGCACTGCTTGAGGTGAAACGCCCGGAAACAAGGGTAACCGAGAGCGGGAAAAAAGCTGAACACGCCAAACCCGCAAATGCAAACAGCGCTATACCAACAGTCGGCGAATCAGCTATGGGCAGAAGAAGAAACCCGATGATCATAAGAAGAGGAAGGGCTCTCCAAATATGTATCGCAGGTACCTTAAGAAGCAGAACAGAGACGAGCAGCCGTCCGGCCGCCATCATGGCCCAAAAGGTCGAGAGGGCCAATGATGCATGTGCAAGTTCTATTTTCCGCTCTTCATGGAGATAGATGACCGCCCAGTTCGAGAATGTACCTTCGGCAAATGCATAGAGGATAACGATAGCGATAAACGTCCAGAGGGCAGGACTTGAAAATAACTTCTCCTGCTGTTTCGGGGAATGAGGCGGTTGGGCATCTTCAGGTTTCCCGTAAACAGGGAACCTCGTCAATATGGCAGTCCCTGCCAGCAACGCGCTCACAATTAATAAGGACATCGGGAACGCAAGCCATTGCCCCCGCACTATAAGGTATCCCGCAATGATTGGGCCTGCAGCCAGCCCGATTCCCAGTAATGTGTGAAGTGCAACCAGTGCAGTTTCCCGCCGTTGGGGAAAGAATATTCCGGGGAATGTATTAAGCGGAGCAGCCGAGCTGCCGAATGCCAGCCCGAACATGGCTGTCGATGCCAATACAGCATAAAAAGCAGCCGGCGAGCTTAAAATTGTAATTGATCCGAGGAGCGCCTGAGAAATAACATTTGCAAGAAGCGCTGAAAGCAATAGGCTCTTGAGTCCGATACGCCGTGCAAGGCTCCCTCCGGCAACAGACCCAAGAATTGCGGCTATAAACTGCGGGATGAAGATAAATCCGTATTGCGCATCGGTGAGACCGCTAATATTTTTTAAAATGGCGCTGCTTGCCGGGAAACTCACCATGGTGA
>JACQZF010000077.1 GCA_016213945.1 Nitrospirota bacterium
AAAAAGTTCTTTAAAAAATCTGTGAAATCTGCGTCATCTGTGGATAAATATTCTTTGATTATACAACCTCATCCTGTGTCGCTATCCTTCCTTTGATCGCCGAAGCTGCGGCGACTGCGGGGTTTGAGAGATAGACCTCGCTCTCAGGGTGTCCCATCCTGCCGACAAAGTTCCTGTTCGTTGTAGCAATGGCCCTTTCGCCCTTTGCAAGAATTCCCATGTGCCCGCCGAGACACGGGCCGCATGTCGGCGTGGAAAAAACCGCTTCCGCGTTCACGAATATCTCTGCCAGTCCTTCTTTGACCGCCTGCAAATAGATCTGCTGGGTCGCTGGGATGACGATCATCCTGACATTTGGATTTACCTTTTTACCTTTTATGATCTCAGCGGCCACTCTCAGGTCCTCGATCCTTCCGTTTGTGCAGGAGCCGATGACCACCTGGTCTATTGTGACGGATGAAAGCTCCGCAGCGGGTTTCGTGTTTGACGGCAGGTGAGGGCAAGATACGGTCAAAGGGATTTTCGAACAGTCGTATTCCTTAACCTCGACATATTTGGAGTCTTTGTCGGATGAATAGAATTTATATTCACGCTTGGCCCTGCCTTTGGCATACTGTTCAGTAATTTCGTCAGGGGTTATGATCCCGTTCTTTCCCCCGGCCTCGATTGCCATGTTGCACATTGTCAGCCGCGCGTACATCGGCAGTGCACTGATGGTCTCGCCTGTAAATTCCATGGCCCTGTATAATGCGCCGTCAACGCCGATATCGCCGATTGTGTGAAGTATTAAATCTTTTCCGCCGACCCACTTGTTCAGTTTTCCGTAATAAACAAACTTCATGGACTCAGGCACCTTAAACCAGCATTCGCCGGTTGCCATTGCGGATGCCACGTCTGTTGATCCCACGCCGGTAGCGAACGCGCCCAGCCCGCCGTATGTGCAGGTGTGGCTGTCGGCGCCGATGATCAGATCGCCAGGCACCACAAGCCCCTGCTCCGGCAGAAGCGCATGTTCCACGCCCATTCTGCCGACTTCAAAATAAAGTCCGAGGTCATAACTTTTTGAAAAGTCCCTGAGCATCTTGCACTGTTCCGCGGCCTTGATGTCTTTCTGCGGGGCGAAGTGGTCGGGGATGAACACGATCCTGTTTTTGTCAAACACGCCTTTTGCGCCGATCTTTTTAAACTCGGTGATCGCGATGGGCGCGGTTATATCATTGGCAAGGATCAGGTCCACCTTCGCGTTGATCAACTCTCCGGGTACGACCTCTTTTTTGCCGCAGTGGGCTGCAAAAATCTTTTCCGTGATTGTCACTGTTCCTCCAAAAATTGATAATTGTGATAAGGAATTTTCCTGAAAAAAAGATATACAAAAATACTACAAGATGGTGCAGCTATTAGTCAATTCGTCGACCTTAACTTTCAAAATTCAATTAAATCTGATATTATTTTTGAGTTCATCGGCAATAGTAATGTTAACTTGCAATATGACAGCAATTAATTTTTAGGAGGGTATCATGAAAATTTATTACGATAAAGATGTTAAGAAAGGGGCATTGAAGGGCAAGACCGTCTGCATTATGGGATACGGAAGCCAGGGACATGCTCACGCGAACAATCTAAAAGAGAGCGGCGTGGATGTAATCATAGGTATCAGGAAAGGCGCGAGCATGGACAAGGCGCAAAAGGCGGGCTTTAAGGCGATGCCTCCCTCGGAAGCCGCAAAGAAAGCTGACATTATCATGATACTGCTTCCTGATGAATACCAGGCGGACGTATACAAAAATGAGATCGCGCCGAATATTAAGAAGGGCGCTTACCTCGCTTTTGCCCACGGGTTTAATATCCACTTCAACCAGATAGTCCCGTCCCCTGAAACTAATGTTTTTATGGCCGCGCCGAAAGGGCCCGGACATCTTGTCAGATCTGAATACACGAAGGGAAGCGGCGTCCCCTGCTTGATAGCGGTCCATCAGGACCCCTCAAGGGACACAAAGGAGATCGCCCTTGCCTATGCTTCCGCAATCGGGGGAGGCAGGGCAGGCATCATTGAGACGTCTTTCAGGGAGGAAACTGAAACAGACCTCTTTGGAGAGCAGGTTGTGCTGTGCGGCGGACTTACATCTCTTATCATGGCAGGTTACGAGACGCTCATTGAAGCGGGCTACGCGCCGGAGATGGCATATTTTGAATGTCTCCATGAAGTGAAATTGATAGTGGACCTTATTTATGAAGGCGGCATATCCAACATGAGATATTCGATAAGCAACACCGCGCAATACGGTGACTTAACAAGAGGCCCCCGCGTTGTGACCGGTGAGACTAAAAAAGAAATGAAAAAGATCCTCAACGAGATCCAGTCAGGCGAGTTCGCAAGAGACTGGATGCTCGAATGCAAGGCCAACAAACCCATGTTCACCGCCCTTACCAGAAGAGGCGAACAGCATTCCATTGAAGAAGTCGGCGCCAAGCTCAGGGACATGATGCCCTGGCTGAAAAAAGGCAAACTCGTGGACAAGTCAAAGGCGTGAGAAGATACCATAATAAAAAAAATCCCCCTTACTCCCCCTTTTTCAAAGGGGGATTTTTCCCTCTATCAAGAGGGGTTAGGGGTGTGTTCCCCTTTTGACAAAGAGGGGTTAGGGGAGATTTTTTAATCAACCATGTTCCAATTCGCCAAAGAAGGTTATCCGTTCATCCTGGTTTTTATCTCTCTTACCGCCGTGTCTGCGCTTCTCAGGTCCCACTGGCTGACAGCGGTATTCCTGATACTCACGCTTTTCATGTTCTATTTCTTCAGAGACCCTGACAGGGTGACGGTCCCTGATAAGGACGCGTTTTACTCCCCAGCGGACGGAAAGATAATCGTAATTACAGAAGCGGCGGAGGACGAGATATTGCATGAGAAAGCGCTGAAGATCAGCATCTTTATGTCGCCGCTGAATGTGCATGTGAACAGGGCGCCTTGCGACGGAGTTGTAAGGGATGTCAGACATTATCCCGGGAAGTTTTTGTCAGCGTTTAAAGATGAAGCCTCAATAGTCAATGAACATATAACCATGCTTCTTGAAGGCCCGCACGGAAAGATCGTGGTAAAGCAGATAGCCGGTTATGTAGCGCGCCGCGCAGTCTGCAGGGTAAAACCGGGGGAGGCACTTGCGCAGGGGCAGAGATACGGTATAATTAAATTCAGTTCGAGGCTTGATGTCTTTTTACCATTAGGCACCAAAGTTAAGGTAAAATTAGGCGACAAGGTAAAAGCGGGGGAAACGGTGTTAGCAAAGAGAAGTGAGAAGTGAGAAGTTATTATATGCAATTTTCTCGGTCTTTTACTTCCGACTTCCTACTTCTTACTTCCTACTTAACATTATGAAAAAAGGGATCTACATATTACCCAATTCGTTGACTCTGTGCGGGATGTTCTGCGGGTTCTACGCAATCCTTGCGTCATTCAAGGGCCACTTTGTTTATGCCGCATGGGCGATATTGATAGCAAATATCTTTGACGGGCTTGACGGCTGGGTCGCCCGGCTGACAAACAGCACGACAAAATTCGGCGTGGAGCTTGACTCTCTTTCCGACCTCGTCGCATTCGGTGTTGCGCCCGCTGTAGTGATTTACAGTTGGGGCGACCTGCATTCTTTCGGCAGGCTTGGGTGGGGAGCGGCTTTTATCTATGTAATCTGCGGGGCCCTGAGGCTTGCAAGGTACAACGTGCAAATGGGGACCACCGAGAGCAAGGCGTTTACCGGCCTTCCGATCCCCGGGGCAGGCACGGTGGTGGCGTCACTCGTTTTGTTTTATAATGAATTATTGGGAGAGCCGGGAAGTAAAAACTATATAATTCTCTTTCTGCCGTTTCTGCTCGCAGCGCTGATGGTAAGCACGCTGCGGTTTCACGGATTGAAGGAGATCAATTTCAAAGAGAGGAAACCGTTCTGGCTCCTTGTAGTTATAGTGTCGGCCTTTGTGCTGATATTTATGTACCCTGAGATCGTGATATTTGTTTTCGCGATTATTTATGTAATATGGGGCATCATTGAAGGAACGTATTTGCTGAGCAAAAAAAGGAAAATGAAGGCGACGTCTTAATCTGTCATTCCGGCAGTCCTTAGGCCGGAATCCAGTTCCTATAAGACCCTGGATTCCCGCTCAAAAGATTGCGGGAATGACAGATTGAAAATATTCTTCTTGCGGACAACAAGGACAACATCATGAGGACAATAAAGATCTTTGACACGACATTAAGGGACGGCGAGCAGTCACCCGGCGCGTCAATGAACGTGGGCGAAAAGCTGCAAGTTGCAAAACAGCTTGCAAGGCTCGGCGTGGACATTATCGAGGCGGGATTTGCTATCGCGTCCCCCGGTGATTTTGAGGCAATAAAGAGGATCGGCGGCGAGGTGGAAGGCCCTGTCATTTGCAGTCTTGCGAGGGCCAGAGAAGAAGATATCAAGCGCGCGTGGGAGGCGTTGAAGGACACGCAGAAGAGGCGTATTCATACTTTCCATTCCACTTCCGATATCCACCTGAAGCATCAGTTCCGCGTTAGCCGTGAAGAGGCGCTGAAACGTTCGGTGGAGATGGTGAAGCTCGCAAAGAGTTTTACAGAGGATGTCGAATTCTCGCCGATGGATGCGACGCGCACTGAAATAAATTATCTGTGCGAGGTTGTGGAAGCGGTCATTGCGGCAGGGGCGTTGACAGTGAATATTCCTGACACGGTAGGCTACAGCATCCCAAGCGAATTCGGGGCGATGATAAAGACCATCTTTGAAAAAGTGAAGAATATTGACAAGGCCGTGATCGCGGTCCATTGCCACAACGACCTCGGGCTTGCAACTTCCAATTCCCTTGCAGCAGTCCTTAACGGCGCGGGGCAGATCGAATGCACCATTAACGGGATCGGTGAGCGCGCAGGCAACTGTTCAATGGAAGAAGTTGTAATGGCGTTAAGAACGCGTCGCGATATATTCAATGCTGATACTAATATCAAAACAGAAGAAATTATGCGGAGCAGCAGGCTCGTAACAAAGATCACCGGCATGTATGTTCAGCCCAACAAGGCGATTGTCGGGGCGAACGCGTTTGCCCATGAATCGGGGATACACCAGGACGGCCTGCTGAAGGAGAAATCCACCTATGAAATTATCAGGCCGGAGACCATCGGCCTTCATAAAACAAAATTTGTCCTCGGAAAACATTCAGGCAGGCATGCTTTCAGGACGAGACTGAACGAGTTAGGCTATGCACTTAATGATGACGAAGTGAATAGCGCGTTTGAGCGTTTCAAGAGACTCGCGGACCAGAAAAAGGAAATCTACGATGAAGACCTTGAGATCCTCGTAACAGAAGAATTCACGACAGTGCCTGAAATATACAGCCTTGTTGATCTCAATGCTTCAGCGGGCATTCATCTGAGACCGACTGCCGTTATTAAGCTTAAGGTCAGTGAAGAGCTGATTGAAAAGACAGAGCACGGAGACGGCCCGGTTGACGCAGCGTTCAAGGCGATTGCTTCAATCACAGGCACAAAGAGCAAGCTTCTCAAATATGAGGTGAAGGCGATCACGGGCGGCACGGACGCGCTTGGCGAGGTTGTTGTCTCGCTTGAGGAAGACGGCAAGTCAGTCACCGGCCACGGCAGCGACACAGACATCATCATCGCCTCCGCAAAGGCGTATATCAACGCATTGAACAAGCTGGCAGCAAGAAAGAAATAGTAGTTAGGATTTTGCAGGAGCACGGTGCTCCGTGCCCCTGCATTTTTTGATTTCTGCTTATGAAAACCGTTAGATATTTCTACAAACTTTTACCTCTGATTATTTTCTTTATATTCACTGTCTCCTGTGCGCCGAAGGAAGAAATCAAACCTCCACTTAAGCCCGCGAAGGTAGCAGTAGTTCTTGGCGCAGGCGCGTCAAAGGGTTTTGCGCATATAGGTGTTCTGAAAGTCCTTGAAGCGAATAAGGTGCCGATCAACATGATAGTCGGCACAAGCGCGGGGAGTTTCGTGGGCAGCCTGTATGCGTACGGGTACAACGCCTTCAAGCTCCAGGAAATTTCTTTTGCGATAGAAAGAGGTGACATCATTGATTTCGGCCTCCCGGACAAAGGATTTATTAAAGGGGACGCGCTGGAAGAATTTATAAACAGGAAAGTCAGCAATGCCCATATTGAAAATTTAAAGATACCATTCTATGCTGTTGTTACCGACATTCAGAGCGGCGAGGAGATGATCTTCAGCAGCGGCAGCACGGGAACGGCTGTAAGAGCAAGCTGTTCAATTCCCGGGGTGTTCAGGCCCGCACAAATAGGGGACAGGCTTTATGCTGATGGCGGCATCGTCAGCCCTGTTGCAGTTGACGCCGCAAGACGCCTCGGCGCGGACATTGTTATTGCCGTGGATATTTCCGCTGATATTGATAATACGCTGCCTGAGGGCACTATTGATATGATCCTCAAGTCGGTAAGCATCATGCATTCCAAGATCGCAGCCACGCAGCTTGAAAAAGCTGATGTTGTGATAAAACCGAAGGTCGGGTATATCGGCTCCAGCGATTTCACCAAAAGACACGAAGCCGTGCTTGAAGGCGAAAAGGCCGCCACAGGAGCTTTGCCGGAACTTCAGGATATCATCACCAAACTCAGGCAGGAAGGAAGACTGAATTAGTGAATACTGAAAATCTAAGATACTATCTGCCTGTAACGTTGTCATTCCGGCTTGTCCGGAATCTTTCTTTCGGACGGACTCCCGACAAGCGGGAGTGACAACTCAGGAGGCCATTGGTTTTGCAGAAATTGATAGCTCACCATCCTTAGTGTGCTATAATAAATTGACGGGGGCGACAGGCCTCGACGGTGGTTACGAGGTCTAAGTTGCATGTCGTGGCTCTGCCACCACGTTAAAAGGCAGAACAAACACAAAAGCCAACACTAATCTGGCACTTGCTGCTTAATTAAGCGGCACGCTTCCCCGGGAATGCCTGTTACCTGGAAGAGGCGTCATTAAGCAGGCTGGCCTGAAAGATCCGCCCTTGTCTTTCAGGTAAGACACAAAGGGATAGGATCCGGAAACGCCCTCTTGCCGGCAGTTCCGTCTCCGAGATTAAATCGGCAGGATACACATGTAGACGCTTGGATGCAGTACTTCCGGACCCGGGTTCGATTCCCGGCGCCTCCACCATTCAGTAAGTTGTATAGTAACTTGAGAAACCCTGTATCCTGATACAGGGTTTCTCATTCTGTCATTCCGGCTTCTGTTCTCCGTAGTAGCTACGAAGAATGAATGCCCAGAGTCTTTTATGATTCTCTATAAGTCAGAAAGATTCTCGCTATTTCGCATATCTCATTAATTTCATTATGCCCCAGAAGGCTTAATTCCAAATAACATCTTGACTGCCTGTCAATTAGTGGTAACATTATTACCAATAGACTTTGATTTTCCCGTAAGCGCAAAAGGAGATATTATGAGAGCTTCAATAATCATTATTCGGGGGTTGGCATGGATGATCATCGCCATGCTCGTCATACCTCCCGGTATACCTGCGCAGGATACCGGGGAACCAGAGCAAACCGACAGGTTCGGGGAAGAAGAATTGACGCAGATGCTTGCGCCGATTGCCTTATATCCCGATTCTCTGATAGCTCAGATACTGATGGCATCGACCTATCCGCTTGAGGTGGTTGAGGCTGAACGCTGGCTGCGTCAGAACAAGGACCTGAAAGGCGATGCACTCAACGACGCCCTGCAGGAAAAGACCTGGGACCCAAGTGTGAAAGTGCTGTGCCATTTCCCGGACGTTCTCTTTGCCATGAGCGACAAACTCGACCAGACGCGGAAATTAGGCGATGCCTTCTTAAGCCAGGAGGGTGAGGTTACGGCCACCATACAAGAATTGCGCCGGAAGGCCGAAGAGCAGGGAAACCTCAAGACGACAAAAGAACAGCAGGTCATAGTCGAGAAGGAAGTAATCAAGATCGAACCAGCTGACCCGCAGGTTGTCTATGTCCCGGTCTACGATCCGTTCTATGTATACGGCCCGTGGTGGTACCCTGCATATCCACCTTATTACTGGTACTATCCGCGCGGTTTTGTCACCGGCGGTTTTATCAGTTACAGGCACCGGGTATTTATTGGACTCAGCTTGTTCCCATGGGTCTGGTTCGACTGGCATTTCCATAGTATCCATATAGATATTCATAAAACGAGTCGGTTCCACAGGTTTGACCACAGGTGGGATTTCGACAGGCCTGTCTGGAGACATAATCCGCACCACAGAAAGGGGGTGGCCTACAGAAACAGGATAACGAGCCAGCGCTTCGGATTGAGACCGTCACGAGTGTCACCAGCGAGCCCGGAAATGCGCGGTTATCCGGGAAGGCGCATTGAAAGACAGGACGGGCGACCATCTCAGCGCCCCATTGAACGCAGGGAAGACGTCGGCACGCCAAAGGCCAGGCCCGAAAGGGAAAGGGGTCGCGGCCCTGTAGTCAGGGATACTCCATTCAGGGGAATCGGCGAAGGCAATTTTGAGCGCAAAGCAAGCGAACGCGGAGGTGTGGGAGTCCCCACTGTCATCACTTCCACACCCGGATAGGGACAGCGCCAGGACCACCATAATTCCAAAATAAAGCAGTCTTTTCATGTTATCCTCCACGTGATTTTTCATTGGATAGACCACCGGATTCTATCCTGAACTATTATCAACTTACCAAGTTTGGTATGAGAAAAGTATCACTATCCGATTTCAGGATCTCCGAACAAAGAGTCTTTATATAAGAAGTGTATCCCATTTTTTAAAATCGGGCAAGAAAAATTATATAGCTTGTTTGTGCTTCCATCTCTGTATCGCCAATGCCGGCAATTAAACTGCTTGCCTATTATCCGCTTGGTGGCAGTGTGCTGGACTCAAGCGGTAATAACTATAACGGAACCGTTGGCGGCACCGCAGCATACGGTGTCGGTTATAAAGATCAGGCATTTTCTTTTAACGGCGCAACCTATATTTCTACATTGCTTAATATCGATGTTAGCGTGCAACCCCAGATGACCTTGGGGGACTGTGTGCGTCCGTCAGGCTTCTTTTATGGACAGGTTATAACGCATGGAAATCATTCTTTAAACCTGTAAGCATCAATTTCAAAGCCCTCACAAATTATTATCTTGCAGGTTACAGTAACGTTTGTTAGTATGATGAGCATAAAGATATTTGGAAAGACTAAAGTATTTGTTTGTAATGGACGTTCTTATAACTCAATTGCATTGTAAGCAATAAATAAAAACTTGCAATGCGGAAAGGAGAAAAAATGGCAAAGAAAGTAAGATGTGTTGAAAAAACAAAAGAGGGGAAAAGATGTAAAAATACCGCAACCGGCACCTCAAAATGCTGTGCTGCTCACAAGAAAAAATAGTATATAGAAATTACATATTGAGTCAAACTGAAAGGGGCTTGTTTCGGCAAGTCCCTTTTAATATATGAATCATAATTTTTTGTTACGGGCGTGACCAATCAATGATGATGAAACTATGAAATTTGCTGTGGCGCGGTTACATGGGCACTGCATCGTCTTGCATTTTTTCACAGTATTCGTATACTTTAATTGTCTGATTTATTTCTTAATATTTTTCTGAACGAAAGTTTATATGGCATATCCGAAGACTCTTGCAATGATAATGGCGGGCGGAAGGGGAGAAAGGCTTTTCCCCCTGACGTTTGAGCGTTCCAAGCCGGCGGTCCCGTTTGGCGGCCGTTATCGTATTGTTGATTTCGTCCTCAGCAATCTTATCAACTCACAGATCTTTTCGATCTATCTCCTCGTGCAGTACAAGTCCCAGTCCCTCATTGAATACACGAGGGAGAACTGGGGGCTTTCCGCGGTAATGAGCGACCATTTTGTTACCGTTGTCCCGCCTCAGATGAGGTATGGCCCCGACTGGTTTCAGGGCACGGCGAACGCGGTTTTTCAAAACCTCAATCTCATCCGGCAGCACAAACCGGAACTGGTGATCGTCTTTGGGGCCGACCACATTTACCGCATGGACATCAGGCAGATGATAGATTTTCACCTTAAACGCAATGCGCATGTGACGGTCGCCGCGAGGCCTGTTCCCATAGTAGAGGCCAGCGCGTTCGGTATTATTGATGCGGAAGCAGACGGCAGGATAAAAAGCTTCGTAGAGAAACCGAAGAGCCCGCCGCCGATGCCCGATGATCCAACGAGGGCCTACTGCTCAATGGGCAATTACATCTTCAATACCGACGTCCTGATCAAGGCGCTGATACAGGCCGAGCGGAATAAAGAATATGACTTCGGCAAGCATGTAATACCGAATCTTCTAAACGCGGGCGAAGGTCTCTTTGCGTACGACTTTGCCACAAATATAATTCGCGGAACAAAGCCTCATGAGGAGCTCGGCTACTGGCGGGATGTAGGCAATATCAAATCTTTCTGGGACGCGCATCAGGACATGCTTGGAGAAAAGCCTGTGTTTGAGATCAACAACGAGTTGTGGCCTATCCGTCCGTCAAGGAATGAATTGCCTGCCACAAAAATATTGGGCGGAGAGATCACCAACAGCATCATCGCGGAGGGAACGCTCATTAATAAATCGAAGATAGTGAATTCCGTTATCCGCCGAGGGGTCGTTATCGAGGACGGAGTTGAGATCAGGGATTCGATAATCATGGATTACGTGACGCTTAAAAAAGGCTGCACTTTAAATAAAGTGATCGTTGACGCGCATAATGTGATTGAAGAAGGTATACATATCGGGTACGACAGCAAGAAACCATACTGGCGCGCGCATTTAGACCCCTCAGGAATTACGGTCATCGCAACCGAGAAACATACCGGCAGGGTTTAACCCTTCTTCAGAAATCTCTCAAAGGCGTTTTTATCATTGGCCTTCAGGTGCGCCTCTTCAGGCGCGATCTTCCTCTGCATTAGAAAGTCCATTATCGCCTGGTCAAGGAGCTGCATTCCTTCGCCCTTTGAAGTTTGCATGATAGATGGGATTTGGAAGGTCTTTCCTTCCCTGATCAGATTTGCGATCGCGGTCTTGCAGTATAGTATCTCAAGGGCAGCCAGCCGTCCGGGCTTATCAACCCTCTTTAACAACTGCTGGCAGATGACGCCTTTCAATGATTCGGAGAGCATTGTCCTTATCTGCGCCTGCTGTCCAGCGGGAAAGGCGTCGATTATGCGGTCAATGGTCTTTGCGGCGGAGCTTGTGTGAAGCGTGCCGAAGACGAGATGCCCTGTCTCGGCAGCGGTTATCGCGAGCTGAATCGTTTCCAGATCACGCATGTCACGCACGATAATCACGTGCGGGTCTTCTCTCAGCGCGGCCCTCAACGCGGATGCGAATGATTCAGTATGGCTTCCGATCTCCCGGTGATTGATCAGGCATCCTTTATTCTGATGCACAAACTCAACAGGGTCTTCGATTGTCAGGATATGGTCTTTCCTGTTTGCGTTAATGTAATCAATGATCGCCGCGAGGGTTGTGGATTTCCCGCTTCCTGTCGGGCCGGTTACAAGCACAAGCCCCCTGCTTAAATTGGTAAATTTCAAAACCTGGTCCGGCAATCCCAAATCCTGCACAGTGAGTATTTTTGTGGGAATGATCCTGAAGACCGCGGCGATGCCGCGTTTCTGCTCAAAATAATTTGCGCGGAACCTCGCGACCCCTGGGATTTCGTATGCGAAGTCCAGGTCCCTTTTTGCATTAAATGTCTTCTGCTGTTCCTCAGTTGCGATCTCAAACAGGAGGGTTTTCAGGGAATCGTTTGTCAGCTCAGGCTGGTCCATTTCCACGAGCTCCCCGTGTTTTCTTATCTTGGGTTTTGCCCCGGTGCTCAGGTGCAGATCGCTTGCGCTGTTCTGCATCATGTAATTAAATAACGCGTCAATCTCTGCCATATTAACCTTTGTTTAACCTTTCCCGAAGTTCACCGGAGGAATACATCCCTTCAAATTTCTGAAATTCATACCCCAGTCCTTTACACGCCGCACAGCCTGTCCCGCTGCAGGACGGGCATTTTGAAGGGACAAATATTTTCACATAACACTTCTTGAGATCTTCCGGCGCTGCATCAATGACATAAACAGATTTTTCAAAAGCAAGGGTGTTTCTTTTTGTCAAAAAATAATTGTATCCGTGGACCGGGTTGTCAAAATGGAAAACTTTGTGAAGGCCGTGAACATGAGCGTCTGCAAAGAAAATATCACCGGGCAGCATGAGCCCGTATTCCCCGGTGATCGCGGGCAGGGACGGCATATCAAATTTGTTTTTCAGAGGGTAGGCTGTTAGAAAAGTCCTTTCACCGTTTGAGGCATGGTCATAAAGGAATGGTGTTTTCATCTCATCAAACGCGGAGCATATATCTTCCTTGCTGAAAGCCCCTTTGATTGTCATCATATTCTTTAAAATCCCGGAGCCGAAGATACTTATCTTGCAGGCGTGTTCTGCCAGCAGGAAATCTATCCGGTAAAAAGAGGTCCCTTTAATCCTTTCAGTGATGTTTTTCAGGGCGGAGAGCAGGTCCGGGAGGACTAAGTCTTTAAAAGTGTTTTTTAGCAGTTCCTCTATCTTGCTGCCGCTGCCTGTAGATACATTTACTTTCTTGCTGAAAGAGTCTTCGATGAAGCCGATAGCGGTTTTATTGAGAGGGTCTTCCGCCACGATTGATATCTGATCATCTGTTTCATAAAGCGGGAGTATCCTGTTGCCGATCAAAAAATCTTTCTCGAATTTGCTAAGCAGTTCCAGGTTGGGGACAATGTCCTCGACGATCACAAAGGGGATATCAAGCTGCTTGCTCAGCACCCAGTCTATATCATCCATGCTGACCCTGCCGAGTTTGACCAGGGCCTCGCCCAGTCTCAGGCCGGATTCCTTCTGAAGCTTGAGTCCCTCCAGAAGGTCATCATTATTGATCAATCCGTATTCCAGCAGTAATGTTCCGATATCTATCCACTTGTTGGACACGATGCTCTCCGTAATTATTTGACAGGAAGAAGCTAAAAATCTGTTTGAATATATATCGGAAGATTTTTAGAAAAGCTGAATTTTATTGAAAGACCCAAAGAAAGATTCCGGACAAGCCGGAATGACAGAAACAGAATAAATATCTACGAACTGCAGGAGATAAATTCATTACATGGGGAATTTACTGCTCTATTTCAACCTTCTGAATTACTTTCTGCATTGTGAATGTCTCGTCGCGGGTATATAAATAGTTAACAGTCACTTCAACAGTTGCGGAAGTCGTGTCGGATTTAAGTGGTATAACAAAAGTGTTTCGATCAGGCACGTTGGGCTTAAGCCCCAATTCAACATGCTCTGTGGCGGTCACGTCCCACTCAGCCATCGCGACCTGCTTGCCCCCTTTAAAATACAGGTCGCCGACCGTGAATTCCTTCCGGTTGGAAAATATTTCCCTGCCGTCCTGGTCTCTCACGGAGACATCCATATGCATCCGGGGCATTACAGCGCAGCCGTGCGGGACCACATGTCCCGCGTTGTTTGTTAATTCCGTTTTTACGACCACCACCGGCATTTTTTTATTTTCGTAGATATCTATATACCTGGTCGGCCTTGCATTGACCGAAAGGCTGATTGATGATTTAAGAAAGTCAGGATTGTTAGGGCCTAAGAATTTGTGGCTTAATTTTTCCCCCTGCATATGACAATCCTGACAGGTTTCCTTGTGTCCTTTATGCGCAAAATCTTCCATGTAAGAAGTGTAAAGAGTGGGGCATTCCTTCCACGGCACATCAGGCGGGCAATGATGGCATACCGCGCAGAATTCGGATGTCGCCAGCAGATCTGATTTCCCGGTCTGAAAGCCTATCTCTTCATGCGGATTGTCTTCCAGTTTTCTCGGTCCGTAGATCATCTTTTCTTTGGGTTGAGATTTAGGACCCGTTGCTGCTAAATTGTGACATCCAAGACAATTGAGGTTTAGTTTGGCAAGCTCCTTTTTCGCCGCTTCTTTTTTTGTTTCGTCCTTGTCTTCCACGGCAATAAGCACCATGTCGCCGATACGCAAAACAAGTTCCGCAGAGGCGTCTTTTATTTGAGGCACATGGCAATTCAGGCATATGGTCAGATCTCCCCTGCTCATTGATTTTTCCTGGTCCAGCGCCAGCCTGATAAAGGTCCTCATGCCTCTCAACACCCGGGGGTCCGCGACGGAGTTTCCCATGGTTGAGGTTTTCCACTCGTTATATTTGTCTTCGTGGCAGTCAGCGCATGACCTGATGTCGTACATTTCCACAAGCTCGTCAATTGTCTCCGCCTTTTTTGAGAATGCAAAACTGGGAAGAAGGGCCATAACTAAAATGAGAATGCACAGATTGAGTGATCGCATATCTTAATTATAAGGGCATCCCTGCCATTATGTAAAGAATTGTTCCTCGCTCTGCAATTCTGCCCGCTACTACCGACAAAAATGCTTGACATTAAACCGGGCAAATGTTAATAATAATCGCTTTGCTTAAAATTGGAGTAACAAGTTTGAGTTATAAGCTCATAAACTAAACTTAAACTCTTCTTCTAAATTCGGTTCTGAATAATATTGAAGGGGTCAGCAAAATGAGTAAAGTTGCGACATTCGAAAGAGGGATACATCCAAAGTATAACAAGGAATTATCTTCGGGGAAATCCATCACCCCGGCAAAGCTGCCTCAGAGAGTAGTCATTCCGCTCAGCCAGCACATCGGCGCTCCCGCAAAATGTGAAGTGAAGATCGGAGACGAAGTTAAAAAAGGCCAGGTCATCGGTACTCCCGCTGGTTTTGTGTCCTCGCCGGTCCATTCGTCCATTTCAGGGAAGGTTATTGCAATTGCCGATTTTCCCACCGCTGTCGGAAGGCTGGTACCCTCGGTTGTTATTGAAAGCGACGGGAAAGATGAAGCGGTCGCGTTCAAGGAAAATCCCAATTACATGAATCTGGGCGCTGATGAGATCAAAGCCGCTATAAAAGATGCGGGAATCGTCGGTATGGGCGGAGCAGCATTCCCGACTAATGTAAAACTCTCCCCGCCAAAAGAAAAACCCATTGACACAGTCATACTTAACGGCGCTGAATGCGAGCCTTATCTTACCGCCGACCACAGGCTTATGGCGGAACGTCCCAAAGATGTGGTTGAAGGACTGAAGATCATTATGAAGTCGCTCGGCGTTAATAAAGGCTATATCGGAATTGAGGAAAATAAACCTGACGCCATTGCAGCTATAAAATCCGCCGCTTCAGGCGAGTCCAGCATTGAAGTACATACTCTTGAGATAAAGTACCCGCAGGGCGCTGAAAAGATGCTGATAAAGGCGATAAAGAACAGGGAGGTCCCAAGCAAGGGTCTTCCAATGGATGTGGGTGTTGTCGTCCAGAATATCGGCACTGCGATAGCGATATATGAAGCGGTGCGGTACGGCAAGCCCTTAATAGAAAGGGTTGTAACTGTAACTGGAAGAGGAATCAAAGAACCCCGCAATATGATGGTGAGGGTAGGGACCCTGTTGTCGGATGTTATCGAGCAGTGCGGCGGACTTGTTGAAGGCGCGGTGAAAGTGATCTCCGGAGGCCCCATGATGGGGTTCGCGCAGTGGACCCTTGATGTGCCTGTTACAAAAGGCACTTCCGGCATTCTTGTCCTCAGCGAGGAGGAATATGTATCGTCTGAGGAATATTTCGCCTGCATAAGATGCGGGCGGTGCGTTGATGTATGTCCCATGGGACTCAACCCGTCAATGCTGAGCATCCTGATCGAGAAAGGGCATTACGAAGAGGCAAAGGATTATAACCTCTACGACTGTTTTGAGTGCGGCTCATGCGCTTATGTGTGCCCGGCAAAGAGGCCGATGGTGCAGTTTATGAGGCTGGCGAAGTCTCAGGTGAAACCGTAAGAAAAGCGCAATAGCGCAGAAGAGCAAAAGTGCATAAGTAATGAAGCGTCATTCCCGCGAAGGCGGGAATCCAGAGAATGAATAAGCAGGATTAACGAGAGATGCCGAAACAAGTTCGGCATGACACAAAGAGGAAAATAGAAATGGCAACTGATGTAAAGACTCATCCATTAATAGTTTCGGTAAGCCCGCATGTGAGGGACGAGGAATCCATTGCAAAGATCATGTGGACGGTCAACTTCGCGCTCCTTCCCGCTTTTATTATGTCTGTATATTATTTCGGCCCAAGGGCGGTTTATGTTACGGGCCTCTGCATTTTGACCGCGGTCTTATCAGAGCACCTCTTTCAGAAGGGACTGAACAGGAAAATTACCTCAACCGATGGAAGCGCATTTTTAACAGGGCTTCTGCTTGGCATGAACCTTCCGCCGGCTGTGCCGTTCTATATTCCGATTGCAGGATCTTTAGTAGCGGTCGTTATCACAAAGATGCTCTTCGGCGGACTTGGATACAATATCTTCAATCCTGCGCTTGTCGGCAGGGCGTTCTTATTGATCAGCTGGCCCAAGTTAATGACGATATGGTCAACGCCTACCGCTCAGTTTCTGGCAATGGATGCCAGGACAACGGCGACCCCTCTCGGCATCTTAAAAGAAGAGGGCGCTGTTAAGCTCATGGAAGTCTTCGGAGACAAGGCGAGTCTCTACTCACAACTGCTCATGGGAAACAGGGCAGGCTCTCTCGGTGAAACATCGGCAATAGCCCTGCTCATCGGCGCGGCCATACTCATTTACAAAAGATATATCACGTGGCATATCCCCTTTTCATTTCTTGGAACAGTCGCGGTAGCAGCATGGATATTCGGCGGCAGGGGCGGACTTTTTACAGGGGATCCGGTCATACATCTTTTAAGCGGCGGTCTTATGCTTGGCGCATTTTTTATGGCAACCGATTATGTCACTTGCCCCACGATCAAAAAGGGTCAGATAATCTTCGGCATCGGCTGCGGCGCGATAACAATGCTTATAAGATTGAAAGGCGGTTTCCCCGAAGGCGTCATGTTCGCGATACTGTTGATGAACTGCTTTGCGCCTCTTATTGACAGAGGTGTATCGCCAAAAATGTTCGGCGCCGTGAAGAAGAAGGAAGAAAAAAAATGACACCAAAAGAGATAGTAAAGATAGCGATCAATCTCGTTGTAATATACGTTCTCGGAGGACTGCTGCTTGCGTTTGTCTACGCAAAGACCTCTCCCATCATGTTTATCAAGGCGAAGGAAGAAAAGGAAGCGGCCCTCAAGACAATGATGCCCGATGCGGACAAAATAGAAGAGATAGGCAAGTGGGAGCCGCATCACAAACACGCCGGTTATTATGTCGCCAAAAAAGACAATGAGGATATCGGTTACATCGTTGAAAGTTTTGGCAAGGGGTATTCAAGTTATATAAACATGCTCGTTGCTGTTGATAAAAATTTTACTGTCAAAAAAATAAATATCCTGCATCATGCTGAAACCCCCGGATTGGGCGATGAGATTGAAAAGGATTATTTCCTCAGCAGGTTTGCTGGAAAGACCGTTGACACTCTCGTAGTCATAAAAGGAGATACCGCGGACAAGGTCGAGGCGATCTCCGGGGCCACTATTTCAAGCCGCGCGGTGACCGAGGACGGCGTCAGGAACGGCGTAAAGATGCTGACGGAAAAGCTCTCAGGCGGCGGAGAAGAAAAGAAGGAAGAACAGGGAAAGGAGCAGGAACATGGCTCACACTGATAAAAGCAACTGGGAATTAATAAAGAACGGGATGTTCAGCGAGAACACCATCTTCAGGATGGCTATCAGCCTGTGTCCCTCGATCGCGGTAACCAACAGTTTAAAGAACGGTTTCTTCATGGGCGTTTCTGTTATATTTGTCCAGACAATGGTCAATCTCACTGTCTCATTGATCAGGAATTTTATCAACCCCAAGATCCGTATCCCCATATTCATGATGGTCATTGCTGGTTACGTGAGTCTGATAGATATGTCGATGGCGGCCTTTGCCCGCCCGGTTTACAAACAGATAGGTCTTTATATACAGCTTATCGTTGCGTTTGCGTCGATCTTTGCAAGGGCCGAGGTCTTTGCGGTAAAGAACAAAATAATTCCGTCGGTAGCTGACGGCCTCGGCATGGGCATAGGTTTCTTTTTGGCAATGATAGTGATCAGCTTTTTCAGGGAGCTGTTAGGGAAAGGCGCTTTATGGGGCTTACCTATTGTGTCGGGCAATCCGCTTCTCATAATGGTGTTGCCGGCAGGCGGATTCTTTGCGGTCGGCCTTTTGATGGGGTTTTTCAACTGGGTTGATATAAGATTAGCTGAGCGCAAGGCAGCAGCGGCGGAAACGGCTCCTTCTGTAGAAACGACGGGGTAAAAGATTGAACCACAGAGAACACAGAGGCACGGAGGAAAGTAAAATCGAGAAGAGAATATCTTGGTTACTATTTAACAGGTAGTTCTCTGTGTCTCAGTGGTTAATATTAATAAATTTTTGGAGATTAAATTATGGACTTCGGAAAACTTTTTCAGCTTGTAGTAGCCGCGTCATTGATCAACAACTTCGTCTTTACAAGATTCCTGGGGTTGTGTATCTTCTTCGGCGTTTCCAAAAAGATGGAGACCGCTGTTGGAATGAGCGTAACATTTACCGCGGTCATGGTCATAAGCTCTGCCCTGAGCTGGGTGGTCTTTAAATACCTGATGGTGCCGCTGGACATCACGTTTCTTAAGATAATCGTATTCATCGGTATCATAGCGGCATTCGTGCAGTCCGCTGATACTATTATGAAGAAGGTCAGTCCCGCGCTCTATTACAAGCTCGGCATCTACCTCGCGCTGATCACCACGAACTGCATAATCCTTGCAGTGCCCCTGATAAATTCAGGCGAGGGATACAGCTTTCTTGAGAGCATGGCATTCGGCGTCGGTTCGGGATTAGGCTTTGCTCTTGCGCTTGTTATAATGGCGAGCATCCGTGAGAAACTGGAGCTTGCCGACATTCCGGCACCTTTCAGGGGACTGCCGATATCATTTATAGTCGCCGGGCTTATTGCCCTGGCTTTTACGGGATTCTCAGGATTGATAACGCTGTAATAAGCGCAAAAGAGCAGAAGAGCAATAGCGCAAAAGTGGATGTTTGAAAATTACTGTGATGAAATTGTTATAATTAAGTCGTAACCATTCTAAGATACTTAAGAGGACACGATATGTTTAACATTTCCAAAACGATAAAAGCCGCAATATTTACTTTTGCACTTTTGCTCTTCTGCTCTTTTGTGCTTTTGCACTTAAGCGCGTCCGCGCTTTACGCCGGGGTCGGCGGCGGCGTTGATGCGCGTGAATCGGTAAACCTTGCTGAGGTTTTAAAATTCACGGCGATATTCCTTGCCGGGATCAGCGCCATATTTGGCGTGGGCCTTGCCTTTGCCGCCAAAAAATTTGCGGTCCAGGAAGACCCCCGCATTGACCAGGTATCAGAAGTGCTTGCACATGCCCATTGCGGCGCGTGCGGTTTCGCGGGCTGCAGGCAGTATGCCGAGGCAGTGGTCCTGAAGCCTGAGGTCGCTCCGAATCTCTGTACGCCCGGCGGAAAGGCTTCCGCTGAAGCCGTTGCTAAAATTACAGGAAAGGTAATGACCCAGCTTGAGCCCAAGATCGCGCGTGTATTCTGCCAGGGAGGGTGCTCCAAGTCAGTTCGCAGGTTTAAATATGAAGGCGTTGCTGATTGCAGGGCCGCGATACTCGCAAGCGGCGGCGACAAGGCATGTATTTACGGCTGTCTAGGCTATGGGACCTGCTCAAGGGCCTGTCCCTTCGGGGCCATTACAATGAGCGAAGAGAACCTGCCTGTCATAAATCCAGCCAAATGCACGGCCTGCGGAAAGTGCGCCCAGGCATGCCCGACGAAAGTTATCGAGATACTGCCGATGGCAAAGGAAGTCCTTGTGCGCTGTCATTCAAAAGACAAGGGACCTGCCACAAAGAAGAACTGTCAGACAGGCTGCATTGCCTGCGGTATTTGTGTAAAGGTCTGTCCTTATAACGCTCCGTCAGTTACTAACAACTTTTCAAAGATTGATCTTGAAAAATGCAAGGTCTGCGGTCTCTGCGCTTCTAAATGTCCGACTAACGCGATCATGGACTATATCCCAAAGAGGCCGAAGGCATTCATTACTGAAAAATGCATCGGCTGTCATATGTGCTCAAAGGTATGTCCTGTAAATGCGCCGTCAGGCGAGATGAAGAAACGTCATGTCATCGCACGGGACAAGTGCATAGGCTGCGGCATCTGCACATCCAAGTGTCCGGTTGTCGCAATCAACGGCACATTCAATTACGCCGAAATCCTGCAGGCATTTGAGGCCAAAAAGGCAGCAAGGGAAAAGGCAAAGGCCGAGCAGCAGCCGACCGTCAGCGCTTAAAATTATAACGTCATGCTGGACCACGTGTTAATTTGATCCGGCGTCTATAAATCCAAAAGGCCGGACATTAAGCCTGGCCTTTTTTGCTTTCACGGTCCTATCTTTAGTTGTGATCCTGACGATTGTATTTTTTGAAACTGCCTGTATAATAAAACATGTCGCAAAATTGAAGTGGAGGTGATTTTTATGATCAAGAGAACAATAAAACTGGTGTTTGCCGTGATGCTGTTTATGTCTTTATGGCTCATACACTCTTTAAGTGCTGACGCGGAAGTAAACGTAAATATAAATATCGGGCCGCCGCCTGTCTTTGCGATCCCGGCGCCGCCTGAAGTTATAGTGATACCAGGGACATATGTCTATTTTGTCCCTGATATTGACGTGGATATTATCTTTTATCACGGCTACTGGTACCGCCCGCACAGGGACCACTGGTACAGAGCTGGCAGCTATAACGGCCCCTGGGACTATATCGTTCGTGAAAGAATGCCGGTTGTCATTCTGAATCTGCCCCCGGATTTCCGTCACAAGCCGCCCCGGCATTCCCGCATTCCTTACGGACACCTCAAAAAGAACTGGAGTGGCTGGGAGAAGGAAAGGCATTGGGATGATGATCACCGGCACCGGGACAATGACAACGATCATGAAGGAAGGGGAAAAGGCAAAGGGAAAGAGAAGCGCCACCGCGATTAAAGACGACATCTGATATCGTTCTAAAAAAAGCAGGTCAGGTATTTTGTCTGACCTGCTTTTTTAGAAAGTAATGACATGTTACAATAGTAACTGCATGTCAAAGAAAATTGTCCGGCAGAAATATTTTGTATCAAAAGAGCTCCGCATTTCCATCGCACTTATTATCCTATGGTCGCTGCTTGTGGCCGTTTTCTTCACATATTTCGCAAAAGAACTCAGCGAGAAAATAGGCCACGGCATTTTACTGTTTGCCATTGTAATGATCGGATATGTCGCGATAGTGGTTGTGCTGACCCTGCTTTTTTCTCATCGCCTGATAGGCCCTTTTCAAAGATTGAAAACAGAGATAAGGCTTATCGTGGCCGGTGAATACCGGAGGAGGCTGGGAGTCCGGAAAAATGACGACCTGTACATAAAATCATTTATCGACGAAGTCAACAAGATACTCGATGAGCTTGAAAAGGCGCATGGCTACAAAGAGGAGGTTGTAAGACACGTTGATTCCGAATTGCTGAAACTGATCTCTCTTATTGAAGAGGGGGAAACATCAAAGGAAAAGTTGAGAGATACAGTCTTGTCCCTTCATAAGAAGCTCAGTCCCGCCGGACCGGGACCTAAGGGATAGTCAGCATTTCTGTTTTTACCGGTGCAATGCATGGATAACGAAAAGACAAGTAAAATCATGCCGGTCCTGTTGCTCAGCGCGGCTGGCTTTGCCGGCAACTGGTTCAAACTTCCATTATTTTTCAATCTCGATTTTCTGTTCGGTTCCATCTTCGTGATGCTTGCAGTGGGCCTGTATGGAACACTGCCCGGTATTCTTACGGCGGCCATTGCCGCAAGCTGCACATACCTGCTGTGGAATAATCCCTGGTCCATCATAACCTTCATCTGCGAAGCATTGTTTGTGGGGTATTTGCTGGAGCGCAAATCAAAAAACATGGTCCTGATTGACACCTTCTTCTGGCTTTTAATAGGGATGCCGATGGGCTGGATGTTTTTCAGCAGCATTATGGGAGTTCCTCACCAGGGTGCGTTGCTGATAATATTAAAGCAGGCGATTAACGGGATATTCAACACCCTGCTTGCGACCTTTTTGCTTGCTTTCATTAATTATTATAAATTCAGGGGGAAATCAAACCATACCCCGACTGTATCTTTCCGTCATGCCATTGGGAACATATTAACTGCGGCGATACTTTCCCCGGCCCTGTTTTTTATGGTCTCCAATATAAGGGACGAAATGGGCCATCAAGAGAGACAGATGAAGAGGAGGGTGCTGAATGTTTCAAATGCGTCCCGTGAGATGCTGAAAAACTGGTTGGATGAACATCGGGAGGTCCTTCAGGTGGTGTCCTGTTTTGAAAAAGACCCGGACGCGGTCCCACAGGACAAAATACAGAACGATATTGAATTCATAAGAAAGACAACTACAGATTTTCTCCATATCGGGGTCCCGCCATGGACCATCCTTAGGGACCGCATCGGCGCCAAATACCGGAGCAGTCCGGATATGCACTGAGAACATGCTGCCGTCATCGCAAATAGAGCATATCCAGCGATGTCTGTATTCAAAGCTTGAAAAAGTAATCCCTCATAGCTCAAAATACTGCGTTTCAGTCATTCCGGCTTGTCCGGAATCTTTCCTGAATGAAAGTAGTGAAGAACCCTGCGGCAGAGACCGCAGGGGGTTCATTATATGAAAGTTATTATTGGTGTCATTCCCGCAAGCCCCGAACAAGTCGGGACAGGCTCCGCGCATCGGGAATCCTTCTGGAAAGATTCCAGGCAAGCCGGAATGACTGAAATTTGGAACTGTGGCAGAGACCACAGGGTGTAATAAATTAAAAAGGTTCAATATTAATATACACAAATGGACAAGATAGAAATCACAGGCGGAATTATATTGCGCGGCGAGGTAGCGATCAGCGGCGCAAAGAACGCGGTGCTTCCGCTCATGACCGCCTCGATACTCAGCTCCGGCGAGAGCGTTATAGGGAATGTTCCGCACCTTCGGGACGTCAGGACCATGGGCAGCCTTCTCGCGCATCTCGGTTTCGGGTTCCATCTTGAAAACAACGAGATCATTCTGAATACGAATAAAATAACATCTGTTGACGCGCCGTATGATTTTGTTAAGACAATGCGCGCCTCAGTTCTTGTGTTAGGCCCTTTACTCGCAAGGACGGGAAAGGCTAAGGTATCATTGCCCGGCGGCTGCGCGATCGGGGCGCGACCCATTAACCTGCACATCATGGGACTGGAAAAGATGGGGGCGAAAATTACTTTGTCAGAGGGATACATTGAGGCAAAGGCAAAACGTCTTAAAGGGGCCGCAATTCATTTTGATACACAGACTGTGACCGGAACGGAAAACCTGATGATGGCCGCGACCCTTGCGGAAGGGACCACTGTCCTTGAGAACTCGGCCTGCGAGCCTGAAGTCGTGGACCTTGCAAACGCATTAATTTCAATTGGGGCGAAAATCGAAGGCGCAGGCACGAGCATAATCAGGATCACAGGCGTCAGCAAACTGAAGCCGCTTGATTACAGTGTTATACCGGACAGGATAGAGACAGCGACATTCATTGCCGCCGCTGCCATCACGCAGGGAGAAGTAAAGATAAAAAAGTGTATGCCGGGGCATCTTGAGGCTGTAATCAATAAAATAAAGGAAGCCGGCGTAAAGATCTCAAACAAGAATGACAAACTGACCGTGAAAGGTCCTGAGAGACTAACATCAGTGGACATAAAGACCGTGCCTTATCCGGGATTTCCTACCGACATGCAGGCGCAGTTCATGGCCATGATGGCGGTAGCCGGCGGCACGAGTCTTATCACCGAGAATATATTCGAAAACAGATTCATGCATGTGGCGGAGCTGCGAAGGATGGGAGCTGATATAACGGTGGAAGGCTCGACAGCAACGGTCAAAGGAGTAAACTCACTCAAAGGCGCTCCTGTTATGGCAACCGACTTGCGCGCCAGCGCGTCTCTTGTTGTCGCGGGCCTCGCGGCAGAGGGAACAACGGTCATCGACAGGGTATATCATCTCGACAGGGGCTATGAGAAAATAGAGGAGAAATTGAAAATGTTAGGAGCCAGGATCAGGAGAGTGAAATGAGGGTAATAAAAGGAAACCGGGTTGACGCATTTATCGAGCAACTGAAAAAAAGGGCCTCTGTCTCAATAATTGAAGACGAGATACAGAAGACGGTCAGGAAGATCATCTCCGACGTGAAAAGACAGGGCGACAGGGCTGTCAAAAAATACACTGAGAAATTTGATCGCATAAAATTAAAAGGGCTTGCAATCAGCCGGAAGGAGATCGAGTCATCAGCTAAAGAGGTTGACGATAAATTCTTAAAGGCGCTGAGGCACGCAGCCAGCAGGATAAAAAAATTCCATGAACAGCAGAGAGAAAAGTCATGGCAGTTCTCTGAAAACGGAATCACAACCGGACAGATTATAAGGCCGGTTGAAAGAGTCGGGGTATATGTCCCCGGCGGCAAGGCAGCGTATCCGTCTACTGTTTTAATGAATGTGATTCCCGCGCAGGTGGCAGGCGTTAATGAGATAGCGATGTGCGTTCCGACCCCGGGAGGCAAACTCAATCCCTATGTTGCCTCCGCGGTAAAACTTCTCGGCGTGAAGGAAGTCTACAGGATAGGCGGGGCCCAGGCAGTGGCCGCGCTTGCGTACGGCACAAAGTCAATAAAAAAAGTTGACAAGATCGTCGGCCCCGGAAATATCTTTGTGGCTGTTGCAAAGCGAATGGTTTTCGGAGACGTAGGGATTGATATGGTTGCAGGGCCGAGCGAGATTTTGATCATTGCCGACAAGACTGCGAATGCGTCCTTCATAGCATCAGACCTCCTCAGCCAGGCCGAGCATGATGAGATGGCGTCATCAGTGCTGATTACCGATTCGGAAAGTTTCGCTGATAAAGTACAGGAAGAGCTTGCAGCACAATTAAGAGATCTTAAGAGAAAAGTCATAGCAAGAAAATCTCTCGCGAAATACGGGGCAATAATCATTACAAAGAATCTTGATTCAGCAATCTCAATTGCAAACCGTATCGCGCCCGAACATCTTGAAGTGATGACAAAGAATCCCTCAGCACTATTGCCTAAAATAAAAAACGCGGGCGCGATCTTTCTTGGCAAATGGACGCCTGAGCCCCTCGGCGATTACGCGGCCGGGCCGAATCACACTCTGCCAACCAGCGGCACAGCCCGCTTTTCCTCACCGCTTGGCTTATATGATTTCACAAAACGCACAAGCCTCATCAATGCGACAAAAGAAGGGTTCGATAAACTCGCCGGTACCGTTGAGACCCTTGCGGATGTTGAAGGCCTTGAGGCGCATGGGAATACGATAAGGCACAGGCGCGGGTTTTAAATCCGCGCCTGCTTCGATTTTGGGTACGCCTGTTTAATGAAATAAGCAACCATTTTCTTGAAACGCAATATTTCCGTTGAAGGCGGAGAGGTTTTTATTGCGGCAGCGGTGTCAAGCGCACGGATAACGGATTTCAGGCTGCCAATTCGAGCGCTTCTTTCCATCTTGATTCATCTGCCTTTTCAAGTTTGACAAGTTTATTAAACAGGATTTCGTCTTCATGAAGCAGGAAAAGATTCTTTAAATGAAGTTCTTTCTTTAAAAAAAGTTTGGAGAGATTTTTGTAAGTATTGCATATTAATAACGCCTTGTTGTATTCGTTCCTGAATACCGGCTTATTGTCCTGAGAAAGTTTTTCGTAGACCTGTTTCCATTCCCTTCCAGAGTTAATGGCGATATATATCCAGAATAATCCGCTTACGAGAAACTTTTCTGTAAAAGCGAAAACATCTCTGTCGTCAGCTCCATGGAAATAAATGTCATTTATTCTCTTTTTCTTCATGCTCTTGTATATAACTCCTGTATAACAACTATACAATAATAAAACTCCAAATAAAAGGATTTCAAACAGCCGGGGAGTTTACACCTTCGAGAAGGTCCTGTTCAACAGGCGGAGAGTTTTTTTGATGAGATGAAGTTCTTGAGGAGAAAATTTTGATAACGGGCTTTTTTCTTTTACGGTTACTTTTTGCACGGAGATCTTTTCTTTGGAAAACAAATCTCCTATCTTTACTCTCAATGCCTCTGCAATTCTTACGATAGAGTCGAGACTGACATTGACTTGTCCCCGCTCCAGCTCTCCTATGAATTTATAGTTCAACTCCGCCCTTTCACCCAATTCTTCCTGTGTAATTCCGGCTGACTTTCTTAATTCCCTTATCCGCTGCCCCAGCTTCCTTCTTGTATCATCTGCGGGATTTTTCATAGCTGAATTATATGCAGTATCCCATCAGCAATAAACCATACATATAAGCTATAAATAGTTCTTGACAGATACCGTATATATAAGGTATCGTTAATTGCTTCCCGGACTTATTTCTTAAAACTTATTTCAAGCTGTTAGCTTTTCTATTACGCAGGGGGAGGGGACAAAAATGGGGCAAACAATCTCTATCTTCAAACACACAAGTTTTCAAAACCTAATGTTGTCATTCCCGCTTGTCGGGAATCCTTATTTCCAATTTAAATTAAAGGGCGGTTTGCGGACCGTTCTTTTTGTTTGCTTTGCAGACAATAATTTCTAATCAAAGGGGGATATCTTATGAGAAGGGCAAGAGTTTTTAGTATCCTATTCTGTATCTGCCTGTGTTTCTCCGTGGCAGTATCTTTCGCGGCAGTTCCCGGAACGCTTAGTTATCAGGGGACGCTAACTAATAACAGTGGTGTATTAATAAACGGCACGGTCACAAGCATTACATTCAGGATTTATGACCAGCCGACAGGCGGCAATCTGATATGGGGACCGGAGACGCATAATAGCGTTCCTGTAACAAACGGGCTTTTCTCTTGCGTATTGAACAATATAAGCGCTTCTGTTTTCTCAGACAGTGACAGGTATATTTCAATTCAGGTTGATAATGATTTGGAAATGTCACCGAGACAAAAGATAAACAGCGTTCCATATGCAACTAAATCAGAAGACGGAATTCCAAGCGGAGTGATAGTCATGTGGAGCGGCACACTCGATCCCAATAAACCAAACAATGGTATTCCTTCCGGCTGGGCATTATGTGATGGAACAAACGGCACTCCTAATTTGACTGATAGATTTATTGTGGGTGCAGGATACAATTATAACGTTGATGACAAAAGCTTATCTGTTAATTACACAGTAAACTTAAATCATAGCCATACTGTTAACTCTCATAATCACGGTGGAAATACTGTAGCAGCATCTGCAGGAACCGATTTACAAGGAAGCCATAATCATAATGGAACCATTGGTAATGCCGGATCACATTATCATGAACTACCATTTGGCTTTGGTAATGGATATTTCAGAGGATGGGAGGATGCAGGTGGAAATCCAATTTTTGGTTTCCGTGTTCAAGATGGAACAATGAGATTTATGGAGTCAATCAGTTTTAGTGGTGGGAGCACAGTGGTTGCTTATTCTTCACAAAATGGAGATCATAATCACGGCGTTTCAATTGATTCGCAAGGTTCTCATAGTCATACTGGAATACCACATTCACACGGCATAAATGCTGAATCAATAGGAACGAGCAATCAATTAAGTTCAACTCAAGATATTCGTCCTCCTTATTACGCGCTGGCATTTATTATGAAACGGTAGGAGTGTTATCTGTCATGCTGAATTTATTTCAGCATCTCTTGAGCCCCTGAAACAAGTTCAGGGTGACACCAAATGATGAGGACTAAAATCGGAGAATACTATGATCAAACGAAAGTTTTTGTATAAATCAATTCTGATAACAGCTTTGCTTTCTTCTTGGTATTCGGTTTCATGGGGGTGTGATTCTGTAATGTCAGGAACAAATTACCGTGTTGAATCCGGCTTTCTGAGCGCTGTGGGCGGGGAGACAGGTTCAACAAATTACCAGATTATGCAAAGCAACATGGAGCCGATATTTATTCTGGCATCGGTCTGTTTGCCGAATGATGTTGACTGTGACGCCTGGACCGCAGATGTTGACTGCGACGACAATGATTACACAGTCAATCCTGCTGGAACTGAAATAGTGAATAACGGAAAAGACGACGACTGCAATCCGGCAACGCCTGTAAATACCGCCTCCGGTCTCGGATTGAACCAGCCGCTGCCCGGTTTTAACGCAAGCCTGCAGGTAAGTGTTGATGGAGCGAATCCTGGCGTGGGTCTGGTGAAGTACCGTTACAGCAGGGAGAGACTGACCTTTGCAAGCACTGCAATTTCATCCATCTCCGCATCGGGAGGCACTGCAACTATTACAGGCACTGGAAATGCCACGCGGACAGGCGGGGCAAGCTGCACGGGCTGTCCGTTTACGGTAACAATTGTTGAAGACAGTCCCGACGGGACGAGCATCAGCATAAACAACGGAGCTTATTTCAAAGACCCTGCTTCAGGCACGCGGGCTTTGACTTCAGGTAATTTTAACCAGACAGGACAATGATAAAGGAAAGGAGATACTATTTATGAATACCAAACGGTTCTTCACATCGGCAATTGCTGCAGCAGTGATATTATTGATGGCCTCAATTGCGTCGGCTGTACCTGGAGCGAACTTTGTGTATAATGAAACAAATATCGGGGGAAGCTGGCAGTATGACTACACATTCTACAATACATCCACTGAAGGGGAATCCCTGTATGAAGTGTTTTTTTATTTCACCCAGGATGTGACAGTAACCGGGACGTCTATCCCGGCAGGATGGGATGGACTCCCATGGACAGGAACGAATACCACCTCATACCTGAATGCTTATTCAACGGACTTTCCAAATGACATAGCTGCTGGGGGATCTCTCGGCGGATTCAAATTTACTACCGACATACAGGTAGGCAATATCTCTTATGACGCTAATCTTTCCGGTGATAATGTTATCTCCGGCACTACAGCAGTTGCGCCTGAGCCGGTAAGTTCGTTTCTTTTCATTGCAGGGGGGATAACACTAATTTTCAGAAGATATGTTAAACCATCGCAGATGCCGAAGGGCTTAAGCACATAGAGAGAAAGGGTAGAGGCGGGTTTAAAACCCGCCCCTATTCATCAATCTGTTTTTGTGTTTCGCCTGCATGAATTTCCAGATGAGTAAGCCGGGCTGAAAGTTCTCCAAGAATTTCATCTTCCTGGGTTTCCGAAATCCCCGGCGTTTCTAACTGGTTAAGCAGACTAAGAATAGTGAGACATTCTTCCTTAAGCTCAGTCAAAAGTGTTTCTGTAAGCTTATCTTTCGTTAACACTTTACCCCTCCAATTTTTTCATTGCTTTTTCGATCTGATTCTCAAAAGCGGTTATTTCCTTTTGCCAGTGTGCAACACATCCATCATTAGGAAAAGATTTTTGCTTTTCTGCCTGAACTTTATCTTCATGTTCTTTGACTTGCTTTCTTAGACTTTCTATCTTTTTCCGCAACTTATTCCGTTTCATTCAGCCCCCTCACTTATAAATTATAACATGAACCTCGACTATTCCTTTTAAATATTTCTGAAACAGAACAATATAAAATATTACTACCAGAACATCCACTTGCCTGAATAGAGAACGTAAATCCCCAGGATGAAATTCGTGACGCCGTGAGCGATAATGCACAGGGATATGCTTTTCTTGTAGTACAAAAGCAGATTGTAGAGAATTCCTGCAACGATGCCAGCCAGCCACAAATTGTGTTCTGACCCGAAGAGCAGGACAGTGATAAAAAAAGATTGAAGGCTGAATGTGCCTACTGGTATGGAGAGGAAATTTTTGTCATCGGTCCATCTTATTACAAACGATCTCCAGAATATCTCTTCCATGACAGGGACCACAACCGAGGCCCCCAGTATTCGGAAGAAGATCGCGGGATAGAGAATGCCCTTACCAAGCATTGAATAAGGATTATTTGCTCTTGGCGAACCAATGACCGCAAAGTCCCACGTCAGATTTATCCATAAGATAAAAACTGTAATTCCCAAGATTACGGCAAGGGAAATATCTTTCAAAGAAATATTCCAGCTTATTTCAGAATACCTGTTCCTGAAGTACAGTAATATCAGCCCTACAGTAATACCCTTTGCGATATATATCAGATACACATGACTGGTGAATGCGGATTCCAGCATGACAAATGCCATGAAGACTGCGAACGGGAACACCCTCGGAAACCATTCCTGTGTCGACAGATCATTCCATTTTGATATTAATGAATTGGTGGTTGGAGGCATAGACAAAAATAACAGAAATGCATATTAATTACAAATTGTTGCAGGGCGGGTTTAAAACCCGCCCCTACGCCTTATCGCAGCTTTTATGAATTCCCTGTTCAGCTTTGCGATGAACTGCACCTTGATCCCTTTGGGGCAAACGGCCTGGCATTCGTAATGATTGCTGCAATTGCCGAAGCCTTCATTCATCATCGAATCGGTCATCACGCACACGCGCCGGGCCGCTTCAATTTTCCCCTGCGGAAGCATTGCAAGATGGGTCACTTTTGCAGCGGTGAAAAGCATTGCCGAGCCATTCGGACATGCGGCAACGCACGCGCCGCAGCCGATGCATTCTGCCGCGTCCATTGCGGTCTCGGCATTCTCTTTGGGAATGAGAATGGCATTTGCGTCAGGGATCCCGCCAGTGTGAACTGAAATATATCCGCCGGACTGGATTACGCGGTCCAAAGCGCTGCGGTCCACGATCAGATCTTTTATCACAGGAAACGCCCTTGCGCGCAACGGTTCAATGTATATCGAATCCCCGTCTTTAAAATTCCTCATGTGAAGCTGACATACAGTTGTCTTTTCCTGCGGCCCGTGAGGGACCCCGTTTATCACCTGCGAGCACATACCGCAGATACCTTCGCGGCAATCGTGGTCAAAGGCGACAGGCTCATCCCCTTTTTTTATCAGCCCTTCATTAACGACATCGAGCATTTCAAGGAATGACATCTCTGCGCTAATATTTTTTGCCTCGTACTGTTCGAGCCTTCCTTTTTTATCCGGCCCTTTCTGCCGCCATATGAAGAGTGTGAGATTCATTATATTCAAATCTCCCCTAACCCCTCTTTGCCAAAGAGGGGAACACACCCCTTGCCCCTCTTAATAGAGGGGAATAATGTCCCCCTTTGAAAAAGGGGGATGAAGGGGGATTTTTTCAAGTAATAGTCCTTCACTTATAATTCCTTACAGCAAGTTCAACATTCTCAAACACCAGCGGTTCCTTGTGAAGCTCAGGTCCATTATCAACGCCCTTGAATTCCCAGGCTGCGACATGACAGAAATTCTCATCATCGCGCCTTGCCTCGCCGTCAGGCATTTGATATTCTGTGCGGAAGTGTCCTCCGCAGGATTCATTTCTATGCAAGGCGTCGCGCGCCATGAGTTCACCGAATTCGAGGAAGTCCGCGACACGGCCTGCCTTCTCCATCTCCTGATTCAACTCAACTCCGCTGCCGGGCACCTTCACATTCTCCCAAAATTCCGCGCGGAGTCCGGGGATGAGTTCCATCGCCTTCTTCAGGCTTCCCTCGTTTCGCTCCATTCCAACATTGTCCCACATGATCCTGCCGAGTTCACGGTGAAATTCACTTACTGTTTTCTTTCCGTTTACTGATAAAAGTTTTTTCGTGAATGACTCTGCATCTTCCATCGATCTTCTGAACTCAGGATGTCCCGCATTAACTTTTCCAAAAGCAGTCTGAGCAAGATAATCTGATATCGTGTATGGAAGGATGAAATAACCGTCAGCAAGTCCCTGCATGAGCGCGCTTGCCCCGAGGCGGTTAGCGCCGTGGTCGGAGAAATTGGCCTCGCCAAGGACAAACAGTCCGGGGACATTGCTTTGCAGATTATAATCAACCCAGAGCCCGCCCATTGCGTAATGGGGCGCGGGATAAATGCGCATAGGCTGCTTATAGGCATTCTCTCCGGTGATCTTTTCATACATCTCAAAGAGGTTCCCGTAACGTTCACGGATTTTATTTTCACCGAGATGTTTTATCGCGTCAGCGAAATCGAGGTAAACGCCGTAACCGCTGCTCCCGGCCCCGCGACCTTCATCACAGATCTCCTTTGCGGCACGCGATGCTATGTCACGGGGAGCGAGATTTCCATAAGCCGGATATTTGCGCTCAAGGAAATAATCACGCTCTGCTTCGGGAATATCATTCGGGGAACGATTATCACCTTTATTTTTGGGAGCCCAGACCCTGCCGTCATTTCTCAGTGACTCTGACATGAGGGTAAGCTTGGACTGGTGTTCGCCTGATACAGGAATGCATGTCGGATGAATTTGCGTGAAACACGGGTTCGCAAAGAACGCCCCCTTTTTGTAAGCGCGATACGCTGCGGTGACATTTGATCCCATTGCATTGGTTGAGAGATGAAAGACATTTGCATAGCCGCCGGTGCAGAGGCAAACCGCATCCGCCGCGTAACATTCAAACTTACCCGTTACAAGATCGCGCACGGTAATACCTTTTGCCTCGCCGTCAATAACTACAAGGTCAAGCATCTCTGTGCGCGGATGAAGCCTGACAGTCCCTTCTTTGATCTGGCGTGAAAGCGCGCCGTATGCGCCGAGCAGCAATTGCTGTCCTGTCTGTCCTCTGGCGTAAAAGGTGCGCGATACCTGCGCCCCGCCGAAGGAACGGTTTTCAAGATATCCCGCGTAGTCACGGGCAAAGGGCACTCCCTGGGCAACGCACTGGTCTATGATGTTGTTGCTTAATACCGCAAGCCTGTAAATATTCGCTTCACGCGCCCTGAAATCCCCTCCCTTGATCGTGTCATGGAAGAGCCGGAAGATACTGTCTCCATCGTTCGGATAATTTTTTGCCGCATTGATGCCGCCTTGCGCCGCAATGCTGTGGCCCCTGCGCGGGCTGTCCTGATAACAGAAGGCCTCAACATTATATCCAAGCTCGCCAAGAGTCGCGGCAGCGGACGCCCCGGCAAGACCAGTGCCGACAACGATGATATTATATTTCCTCTTGTTGGCAGGACTGACCAGCTTCATCTCATTGCGATGCCTGTCCCATTTTTCAGCAAGCGGCCCTGCAGGGCATTTTCCGTTGAGTATCATGCTGACCGCCTAATCCGCAGATGCATAAATGACCACAGAGAGCACAGAGACACAGAGGAAGATAAAACTGAATTTAGCCACGGATGGCACAGATGTACACAGATTTTTTTAAAAGATTTTTTCTTGATCCGTGTTATCTGCGAAATCTGCGGCTGACATTTGTCGTTCTTCGTGTCCTCTGTGGTTAATTGCATTTTTTGTTCTACTAAATCCTGTTAAATATTATTATGGAAATATACCCGGCGAGAAGGACCACTGCCAGGCCTTTGCCGATCTTCTCTATAACAGGAAGCGCCCTTTCGCTGTTCCATCCCATTGTCTGGAAAAAACCTGCGATGCCGTGGTACAGATGGAGAAACAGAGTTGCAAGGGCGGCAACATAAACAGCCGCTACAACATAGCCTTCCTGAAAACTGCCTTCTAAAATTAAAAACTTCACCTGCAGCACGTGATAGATAATGTACGCGGCGATCAGCAAACCGGTCCATAGCATGGTCTTTCCCGCAAAGGTAGCGCGGAGGTTTTTCTTAACGGCGTATGCCTCCGGCTTGGCCCTGCGGTTTTCGAGTTCACCCTGTATGCTGAAAAATGTGTGCAGGAAAAATGAAATGAGCATCACGGCGCGCATCATCCACAGAAGCACTCCGCTGTCGGGAAGATTGATCGAGTAAGGATTGAAGTAGTTTCCCAGCAGGTGGAAGACCACGAAAACTACCATCAACTGGCCGGTAACCGCGATCACTATTTTTCTGCCGACAGTGTTTCTAAAAAACAGCATGTTATGTCCTTTATAGTTCTTTGGAAACCACGGAGACACTGAGGCACGGAGGGGAAAAATGTGGGACGTCTCCATTGCAAATATTCATTTACTGTTCCCATGAGTTTCTCTGTGTCTCAGTGCCTCTGTGGTAATATTTATATTTATTAAAACTTTTTTACCTCTTATTTTCCAAGTCCCGTCTTTCTTGCCGCCTCGGCCACGGTGTGCGCGACGGCGGAAACAACTTTCTTATCAAAACCACCGGGGATGATATAGTCTTCATGCAGCTCATCATCCTTCAATATATGGGCTATGGCAGCGGCGGCAGCGAACTTCACTTCTTCATTGACTCCCTTTGCCCTGGCGTCCAGAAGCCCGCGGAATATTCCGGGGAAGCTGAGCATGTTATTTATCTGGTTGGGATAATCTGAGCGTCCAGTTGCAAGCACTCTCACGATCGGGAGAGCTTCCTCTGGAGATATCTCGGGGTCGGGATTGGCAAGGGCGAAGACCACACGTTCCTTTGACATCTTATTGATGTCATCCGGCGTTATGATATTGGGTGCTGAGAGGCCGATGAAGACATCCGCTCCCTTCATCGCGTCAGACATGCTGCCCCTGATCTTTCGCCGGTTGGTCATTTTTGCAAGCGACCTTTTGTATGGATTCATGTCCTGTCTTCTGCCCGGATAAATTGCGCCGTGCCTGTCGCAGACTATTATATCTTTTATTCCAAAGGACAAAAGTATTCTTGCAGTGCCTGAGCCTGCCGCGCCTGCGCCGGATACAACCACCCTGAACTTTTTAATGTCTCTTTTCAGAAGCCTTGCAACATTCATGAGCGCTGCCAGCACCACAACGGCAGTTCCATGCTGGTCATCATGAATAACAGGTATGTCCAGTTCTTTTCTAAGCCGCGGCTCTATTTCAAAACAGCGCGGGGCGGAGATGTCCTCAAGGTTTATGCCGCCAAAGGCAGGTGAAATATTTTTTACGGTATTAATTATCTCTTCAGTATCTTTAGTCCTGAGGGCGATTGGGAATGCGTCAATTCCCGCGAACTCCTTGAAGATCATTGCCTTGCCTTCCATGACCGGCATCGCAGCCTCCGGGCCGAGGTCACCGAGGCCGAGTATCGCGGTGCCGTCAGTCACTACCGCTACGGAATTGCCCTTGATGGTGTAACGGTAAGCGTGTTCTTTATTTTCATAAATGTCCCGGCAGACCCTTGCCACGCCCGGTGTATATACCTTTGAGAGGTCATCGCTGTTTCTGACGGAAACCTTGTTGTGTATCTCGATCTTTCCGCCCTCATGAACGTAGAAGGTCCTGTCCATTACCCTGAGGACTTTAACGCCCTCAACAGTCTTTAATGAGTTTACGATCCTTTTTTCGTGTCCTTCATCGCGCGCGTTGACAGTGATGTCACGGACTATCTTCCCCTTCTCAACCCGGACAATGTCTATCGCGCCGAAATCTCCTCCAGCCATGCTGATGGCGTTTGCGATCTTTGAAAACATGCCGACACGGTTTTCTATTTCAACACGGATTGAAATACTGTAGCTCGGACTCGGAATACGCGCCATATTTTTCCTCCTTTACTCATCTTATAAAACCACAGAGACACGGAGGCACTGAGGAAAATTTAATTTGAAAATGAAAATTTACAATTTAAGTTTTCAATATCTAAAACTCCGTGCCTCCGTGTCTCTGTGGTAATTTCTAATCTAAAAAAATGTCTGCACTTGTTGCGTTGCAGCTCAACCCTTTTTTATCTTAACATTACTGAAAGTGCCTTCAAGCTCCGCCTTGAGGTTCTTGAAATTCCCCGCGCCTTTTGTCCTTTTCACAACGTCCCTGGACCCTTCCTGCCATGGTGTCTTCCCTGATTTTAGCTTTCGATGGTCTTATAAAAAATTAATATCACACAATGGTTGCTATTGCAATATCATGTCATATCAGTAGTTGGTGGTCATTAATTAGAAGTTACCCGACTACTGTCTACTTAGGCATTTGAATATTTTTATCCCCGCTTGTATTATAGAAAAGCTGATAAATTGTTTTGAGAGGGTTTAGATCATGAAAAAGGTTTTACGACTTGGCTTGCCCAAAGGAAGCCTGCAGGAATCGACACTGAAGCTTTTCAAAAAGGCCGGATACAATGTGTCCGTTGACGCGCGTTCATATTATCCTGTTTTTGATGACATAGAGATCCAGGCGTTGCTCATCAGGGCGCAGGAGATGGCGCGTTATGTGGATGACGGAGTGCTCGATGCCGGATTGACGGGAAAGGACTGGATACTGGAACAGGGCGCTGATGTGCACGAGGTCGCAGAGTTGAATTACGCGAAGGGCGGATTGAGGCCTGTTAAATGGGTTGTCGCGGTCCCGAACGACTCAAAGATAAAAAGCATCAAAGACTTAAAAGGCAAGCGCATTGCAACGGAGCTTGTCTGTTTCACGAAAAAATATCTAAAGTCGCAGGGGGTCAAGGCTGATGTTGATTTCTCCTGGGGCGCGACAGAGGTAAAGCCACCGTATCTTGCCGACGCGATCGTGGAACTGACAGAGACAGGTTCTTCTCTAAGGGCAAATAACCTGAGGGTGATTGAGACTATTCTTGTATCAAGCACAAGGTTCATCGTCAACAAGAAGTCCTGGAAGGACAGATGGAAAAGGCAGAAGATGGAGAATATCGTGCTTTTGCTGAAGGGCGCGCTTTCCGCTGAAGAAAAGGTCGGCCTCAAAATGAACGTGCCTGAAAAATCCATGAAGAGGGTGATGACCCTCCTTTCCGCAATGCATTCCCCGACAATTTCCAAGCTTTCGGACAAAGGCTGGTATGCCCTTGAAGTTGTGATCGATGAAAAGACCGTGCGCGACATCATTCCAAAACTCAAGGCAGTCGGCGCGTCAGGAATCATCGAATATCCGTTAAATAAAGTTATACCGTAGTTTAAAATTTTGCAGGGGCATTTCATGAAATGCCCAGCATTTTTCATGGTCCAATGGCAAAGCGTCTTATAAACATAATCCTCCTGATTATCTTTGTCATCCTTATCCTGCATTTTTTCTTCCGTGAATATATCGAGAGACGGATGCTGTACCACGCCGTGAACAAAATTGAAGCCACTCCCAAAAGCATTGACCTTGAGTATGAAGACGTTGTCTTGACGACAAAGGACGGCGTTCAGATTGCCGGATGGTTTGTCCCTGCTGCAAAACCGAGGGCCACAATATTGTTTAGCCACGGCAACGGTGGAAACATCAGCCACAGGCTTGAGAAGATAAGTATGTTCAATTATCTCAACCTGAACGTCCTCATCTTCGACTACCGGGGCTATGGGATGAGCAAAGGCAGGCCATCCGAGGAAGGACTCTACCTTGATGAAGAGGCAATGTATGATTACCTCGTGAATAAGAAAGGGTCAATTCCGCAGGAAATCATTGCATACGGTGAATCCCTCGGCGGGGCAGTTGCGATTGATCTGGCAGGCAAACATGAATTAGGCGGGCTGATCCTTGAAGGCAGTTTCACGTCAGTAAGAGATATGGCAAAGAAGTTTTTCCCTTTTGTCCCGCCTTCGGTCATTAAAAGCAGATATGACTCGCTGGGGAAAATAAAGAACATCAATGTCCCTAAATTGATATTCCACAGTGTCGATGACAATATTGTTCCCTTTGAGCAGGGTAAAATGCTTTTCGACGAAGCCCCTGACCCGAAAGAGTTTGTCCAGCTTCAGGGCGGGCACAATGACGCCTTTCTTGTTTCGCAGGAACTGTTCATGGGGAAGATAGATTCATTTGCGGGCAGGATGTAAGGCGGGTTGTATTTTCAATTTGTGACAAGGAATACAAACATAATTCCTCTCAAGCGGTACTATTAAAGAAAGCTTGTTGTCGTGACATGATTGCGTTTAATTTTATGAAGATGAATTCATTGTGAACTCTTTTAACTTCCAGCTCTCAACTTTTAACTTAATATACCGATTATAGAAATACTGGAGCAGGCTTTCATTGCTGCCAAAAGACTTTATATGAATGATAACACTCTTAATGCATATGAGAATGTTCAAAATACAATGAAGTATTTGAAATTATTCATTGTCATACTCGCTGTATCTTTCTTCGCAAGCGCCTGCGGAGGCGGCGGTGGAGGCGGCAGCAGTCCAGATACAATTGTACAGCCTGAAGTACCAGTAGTCCCTGAAGTACCTGTTGTACCTTCAGAACCTGTTGTACCTGAAGCATATACTGTCAGCGGAACGATTCATGCGGCGGCGGGTTCAGCGGTAGACAGTGATGTTAATGATCCGAATGCCCCTTACTCATCCAATGATAATTTTGCCGGCGCGCAGCCTATTCCCAATCCCGTTACATTAGGCGGTTATGTAAATGTGCCAGGGGCCGGGCCATCCGGCAGGTCATTCTCATCAGGAGATGTTTCGGATTTCTTCAAAGTCACCCTTGCCGCAGGACAGGCAATAACCCTCATAATTGCAAATCATCCGGCAGCCGACCTCGACCTTTTCCTGTATAAGGAAGACCAAACCCTGGCTGATTCATCTGAAAATGTAACTCAAACGGAATCTCTAACCGCGGCCTTGCAGGGCGTATACTTTATAGAAGTCCGCGCTTTTGCCGGCGCCTCTAACTATACTCTTTTAATTGGCCAGGGCGGATCATCGCTTGCAGCCGGTGCTCTCAGCCTCAGCGATGAATTCGTCCCCGGAGAGTTAATCGTGAAATTTAATGATCATTCGCTGTCCAAAGTCAATGCTTTCGGCCCGCAGGAATACGCGAAATCTCTTGGGCTGATACATAAAAAAGGCGGACGGGGACGCTCAATGCTGATGAGTATCGGGGACATACAGCAGCGGCAGCTTGCATTTAAAACACTTGGCATTCAAGACAGTGAAAGCGTTTCAGCCGTTACTGATAATGAGATAAAACGCAGGAAGGACACCCTCGAGATAATAAAGGCGCTGAGAAAGCGTTCCGACGTTCTTTATGCCGAACCCAACTACATCCGTCACGCATATGCCGTGCCGAATGACACATATTATCCAAGGCAGTGGAATTACCCTTTAATAAATGTTCCTTCTGCATGGGATATAACAACAGGCAGCAGCGATGTTATCGTCGGCGTAATTGACACCGGCGTTCTCCTTAATCATCCTGACTTTCAAGGTCAGCTCGTCAGCGGTTATGATTTTATCAGTGATGCGGCCAATGCGCTTGACGGCGACGGGATTGACAGCAACCCTGACGATTCCGGAGACAATCCTAACGGCGGCAGCAGTTTCCACGGCACACACGTGGCAGGCACTATTGCCGCGGCTTCAAACAATGCTGCGGGTGTTACGGGAATCGCATGGGGTGTGAAGATAATGCCTCTGCGCGTCCTCGGGCAGTTTGGCGGCACATCCTCCGATCTACAGCAGGCAGTGCTTTATTCCGCAGGGCTTCCCAATGACTCGGGGACATTGCCTGCAAATAAAGCGGATATTATTAACCTCAGCCTTGGCGGCGGAGGGTACTCGCAGTCTGAGCAGGATGTCTTTACTCAGGCGCGGAATGCAGGGGTCATTATCGCCGCTGCTGCAGGTAATGAAAACGGCAGCACACTGTCTTATCCCGCATCATATGCAGGCGTAGTTTCGGTCAGCGCGGTGAATATAAATAAAGGCAGGGCCTCCTATTCAAATTACAATTCATTTGTGGACGTTGCCGCTCCCGGCGGAGACATGGGCGATAATAACGGGGACGGCTATCCTGACGGAGTGTTTAGCACGAGTGGAGACGATTCGCAGCATCCTTTACAATATACATATAAGTTCCTCATGGGGACCTCAATGGCAACTCCGCACGTGGCAGGTGTTGCCGCATTGATGAGATCCGTTGATCCGGGACTGACCCCCGCTCAGTTTGACAATCTGCTTGCAGGCGGACAACTTACTGATGACCTGGGCACGACTGGAAGAGATAATCAGTTCGGCTACGGTTTGATAAACGCGTATAAGGCAGTTGTTGCTGTGGGCGGTGCATCAGCCAGTCCCTTTTTAGTCGCAAACCCGTCGTCTCTCAACCTCGGAAGATCTCTTGACAGCACCATACTGTCAGTTGAAAACGCACGCGGAGGGACGCTTGTCGTTAATAGCCTCTCTGATGATCAAGTCTGGCTTACTATAAACGAATTGAGCGTAGATGCAAACAAACAGGGCACATACAGCGTAACAGTCAGCAGGAGCGGTCTTGCGGACGGCACCTATACAGCCTCGATAACGGTTGCTTCATCAGCAAACAGCGTTACCGTGCCGGTTATAATGCAGGTCAGCAATATCAGCGCTGCCGCTGAAGCAGGCCATCATTATGTGTTATTGCTGGATCCAAACACTAATGCCACAGTGAAAGAAATTGCAGTAAGCGCAAACAACGGCGTATACAGTTATACTTTTTCCAATGTTGCAAGCAATACATACCGCATCCTTGCAGGCACTGATTTTAACAATGACGGTCTGATCTGTGACGCGGGCGAATCCTGCGGTTCATATCTGACCCTGGACCAGCCTATTTCGGTTACGGTTAGCGGTTCTCTCACGGGGCTTGATTTTTCCACAGGGTTCAACCCGGTTCATTCAGTGTCATCCGGCCCCGGCATATCGCCCGTGCGGCGTACTGTTTCAAAATAAATTTAGAGGGGGTCAGATGTTGCGCATGAGAAGATTCGTGGCGTACATGCTTGCCGTATTGCTTACGGGCTGTTTTCTTCCCGGAATAAGCAGTCAGGTAACAACAATAAACGCCTCTCTCATTTACAGCAACTCAATATGCAACAGCTTTGAAAGTGCACCCGCTGCAACTTTTATCTCTGATGCTGAGGCCTATTCCCGGATATACGGAAGATTGCGCAAACACATCATCGGAATTGAAAACGACAAAGCCCCGGAAGTTGACTTTACCGCTGAAAATATACTGCTTGTTGAAATGGGACAGCGTTCAACTGCTGGCCATGAAATCGGCCTTGCTGGAAATGCCGTTTCTGTGAGTAATGCTATTGCTGATGTTAAAATTTCCTGGATTGAACCAAGGGAAGTCTACGTCACGGCGCAGGTCATAACAAGTCCCTGCGTTATTATTAAACTGCCGAAAGGGAATTATTCGCATGTTAGGATATCGGATCAGAACAACAAGGTGAGGGTGGAACTTGATGTCCCGGTACAAGGAGCCGCCGATGCGAAGCATTGAAGAATTCTTTTCATTTATGCCAACGGCTTGAACATGTGCTTGCCAGCCCCGCAGACCGGGCATTTCCAGTCTTCGGGAAGATCTTCAAATATGGTTCCCGGCGGAATCTTTCCTTTTCTGTCACCTTTATCAGGATTATAAATATACCCGCAATTTACAGTTTGACACTGCCACATCTCTTCCGTTTTTGCCATATTAATCTCCTTCATATGAATAGTGATAGTTAATTAGAGTCTGTTTATAAACTATTGAAAGTCTCAATCGTATGTCATTCCCGCAAGCGAAGCGCGTCGGGAACCCTTCCGGAAAGATTCCGGACAAGCCGGAATGACAGAACCAGCGAGTTTATAAACAGACTCTAATTATACCTATTTAAATATCTCCTGTAACAGATCTTCGACAGGTTTCTGCCCGCGCGGAGTTTTATCTCCTTCTGCTCCTTTTTGTTTTTTTAACAGCTTATCAAGCGCCTTCCCGACCTCTTTCTCCAATACCCGTCCCCCCGCTTTTGCAATATCAACGGTATAAGAGGGATTTGAAAAAGTCCCTGAGATCTTCAAAGGGATATCACCCCAGCCTTTGTCGTCTTTTATATATTTCGCAACACCAGATCCCATTGCCTTTTTAGTGAGACTGGGTGAAAGTTTTAGATCAACAGCGAGATCGAGGGTTTCATCAAGGCCGATGTTGCCCGAAGGGTCCATTGCGATATCGTCAGAGGAGAAGACGCTTTCAAGATGGGCAACGCTGTTTCTGACGGTCACTTCACCGTTTGCCTGTTTCAGGTTTATTGTTTCCAGCTCTTTTATGTTGAGAAACTGTGACAGCCCCCTGGTTATTTGAGCGCCCGTGATCTTTCCGTCTCTGATGTTAAAATCTCCGTCTGCAATTAAATTCTTCTTGATGCTTTCAGGCGCTGTGCCTGAGCCGTTTAATTTAAGATTCAAAGAGAGGAGCCCGAAGACCGTGCCCTTTGCCTTCGGGGAGAAAGAGTTTACAACTTCATCCGCGTGAAGGGAATCAATATTGGCTGAAAGGTTGTAAGCGTATCCCGGCTTTGAAAGGTCAATCGTGCTGTTGACATTTAATTTCCCCTTTCCTGCAACGGCGGTCATTTTTACAATCTCAAGTTTACTGTCTTTGAGCAGGTACTTAGTGTGAAAATCGTTCATCGTCAGGTCCCTGTATTTCGCAGAGGATATCTTTATTTCCCCGCCGGATTTCAGGGAATCAAATTTTTTGGGCATACCAGTTATATTAAAATTCGCTGAATAATTTCCCGACAGGACCAGCCCGTTCATGTCAACGACAGACGTGAGCAGTTTCTGTAAATCAGCGGACTTTGTGTCCGGCATCGAAACGGCAATATTGATCTCAGGTTCCTTCCTGAAGTTTTTGACATCACCGGTTAGCGAGACGGGCACCTCCTGTATTTTAAGGTCTGCTTTATCTATGCGAATATCACCTGGTGAAAGATTTACGTCCGCAGCATATTTCAGCGCCGCATTTAGATCTCTGATGGGCTTCCTCGAAGGTGTCCCAAAAATAATCTCACTAAGCTTCAGATCAATATTCCCGGTAGAAGATAATTGTGTCCCGTCAGTGCTTTTAATATTCGAATCAATTGCAAAAGAACCCCTTGTATCAGGCAGCGCCTTTGTCGAATCAACAAAGGAAAACCCAGCATCTTTGATCGAGATATTCTTTACGAGCAGGGAAATCGGGAGCCCTTTTGCCGCCGCATCCTGTTTCTCTTCTTTGCCTGCCTGCTGCTTCTCTTTTTCCCCGATGCCCTCAAAATTGAAGCTGCCTTTATTGTCACGAATGATCCTGATCTCAGGAGACAATAATTTCAGTTCATCAACAATTACTTTCCTGGAAAGAATAGGCAGCAGTTGGAATTTAAGAATGAAATCTTTGCATTTTACGAAATCACTTTTTCCATCCGTCTCTTTTATTGCAAAATCTTTTATGTCAATACCTCTAAACAGGCTGATGTTAACCTCTCCGATGCTTATCTTCCGGTTTAATGCCTGTTCAGCATACGGCACGAGAAAAGCTTTGACTTTTTCCGGCGTGACGTAGGTTTTAATTAATACAACAAATGAAATAATAATGACTGCTGTTACGACAATAATTATTGTCAGGATTTTCTTCATAATCCCTCCTTTGTACTAATAAACTTTACCATTAAGCAGATGCCTGTTCAAGGGGTATCGTTTTGGCTGCCGCTCTCAATGCAGCGTGGTATGAAGTAATAATGTTTATTTCACTATTATGTTAATTGACAGGGTATGAATTTAGTGGTATTGAAATTATGTAGATATGAAATACGAAAAGGTGTCTTAATGGGAGCCAGAGGTTTTGACAGGATTAATGTACTGATTGCTGTAAAGATAAATTGTCATAATAGGACGTATGACGGCACGGTGATAAACCTTTCCGAGAGCGGGATGCTTATCAGGATAAATCAAATATCTTCTCTTATAAACTCACATATCGAAATCTCCATAACTTTAGAGGAAGAAATGTTAAACCTTTACGGCAGGCTGGTCAGACAGGAAGATATCAGCGGTTATTATAATGGCATTGGTGTTGAGATTATAAATCCACCTCAAAAATACCTGGATTTTATTGACAGCCTTATAGCTGTCTTGTAACCTCGTGGATGCTTCCAGCAATGACTCCTGTTTAACTTGTTAATTCACTGCACCCTGAATACAGGAGTTCTTTATTGGGAAATGGCAACAGCATGCCGATAAACAGGCCTATGCGAGGCTTTCCATAATTTTTAAATAAAAGTTAAAATATTCCAATTATGTTTACAGCGATGAACGCGGCGAAATTAAGATTTTGCTTGACCCCGGTTATTTTTTTTCTGCTGTTATCATCAGGATGTGTGAAAGAAGAGACCCCGAAGAAGGTCAGTCTTACAAAAAAGACGGTTGAACCGTCAGGGGCCGTTGATTCTACGCCGCCTGACACCCTCTGGTTCGGATTTGACCTCAGGCTCGGGCCAAAAGAAGACGTAAGGATTTACCTGCCATTTCTTAAATATCTTGAAACTGAAACGGGCAGGCATTTCCGAATTAAATTTTCCGGAAAATATGAGGACACGGTTGAAGACCTCGGCAAAGGCGTTACCCACTTCGCGGCGGTCGGAACTCTCAGTTATGTTATAGGCGAGGCCAGGTACGGGATCAAGTATCTGGCAAGCGGGGTCAATAAGGAAGGCGATACGACATATAATTCAATAATCTTTTCAGCGCCCGATAGCAAGGTCCATGATTTAAAGGATTTGAAAGGGAAATGTTTTGCATTCGGAGCGAGGATGTCAACACAGGGACACCTGATACCGAGGAAGATGTTAGAGGACGAAGGCGTCACCCTCAATGATCTCGGCAAGTATATCTATACAGGCTCTCATCTTGACACCCTGAAAATGGTCCTAAACGGAGAGTGTGACGCAGGAGGTATCCAGGACGCGCTCGCAAAAAGATTGTCCTCCGAAGGGAAGATAAAGATCTTGAAAATTTCAGAGCCGTATCCAAGCAGCCTCATTGCTTATAATAATTCTGTGGACAGTAAAACGGTTGAGGCCGTCAGGTCCGCCCTCCTTGCGTTTGAACCAGTGGGAAAGCATAAAGCTGTGCTTGAGGATTGGGACAAAACAGAGATGCCCCTGGGCTTTACGAAAGTTAACGAGCTTGAGATGGAAAAAGTCAAAGCCCTGGCAAGGGAATATGGACTGCTGAAGGAATGAAGATTAAACACAGAGACACGGAGGAAAGAAAACTTCTTATCTTCTTAATTTCTTTTCTCTGTGTCTCTGTGACTCTGTGGTTAATTTTTTAAAATGAAACTACGAACGAAAATAACATTGCTTACAACAGCGATGGCGGTCAGCGTTGTATTCTTTACCCTGCTTGCAATAAGGGGCGTCATCATCAAAGCCTTCAGGGAGGAACTTGAAAAGAGGGCCGTCTCTATTGCCGGCAACCTTTCCGACAGGGTCGCCAACCATGTTCTTCTGAAAGACTATTTCCAGGCATCAAAGGACATAGAAGAAGTCCGTAATAAGGAAAATGATGTCGAGTATATCTTTGTCACAAACGAAGAAGGCAAGGTCGTGGCCCACACTTTCATCAGTGAAATCCCTCCCGGCATTTTGACCTGGAACCCTCTTGCTGATAAGACAACAAACGTGCAGCTCCTTGACACGGAAAAAGGTTTTATCCGGGATGTCGGGGTAAAGGTCTTTAACGGCACAAAGTCGGAGCTGCATCTGGGCATCAGGGAGGACAAATTAAAACAGACCCTCTCTCAGGTCAGGGGGCTGACCTTTCCGGTAATTGTTTTTGTAACACTTCTTGGCGTGGCCGCATCATTTATTTTCAGCCGTTTGATCACAGAGCCGCTGAATAAATTTGTCGAGTTCACAAAGGTCCTTGGAAGAGGGGAATTCGGCAAGAGGGTGGATGTCCCTTACGGGGGTGAAATAGGATACCTCGCGCGCAATTTCAACAGGCTTTCGATGGAGCTCAAAAAAGTAAAGGAAAAAATGGAAGAGGCATACACGTACACGCACCTTTTGCAGGCCGAGAAGCTCTCAACCATCGGGCAGATCTCGGCGGGCCTTGGTCACGAGCTGAAAAACCCAATAACAACACTCAAGATGCTTTTCCAGGCATTTAAAGAACAGCCTGACCTGACAAAGGAAGACGCAGAGGTCATCAGCAAAGAGATCGAGAAGATCGACACCATAATCACAAGATTCCTCGGGTTCGTAAAACAGAAGAGTTTCCATTACTCTGAAATAAATCTAAATGCCCTGATTGACCGGGTACTGTCTCTCGCTTCATTCGATGTCCGCAACTACGGCATATCAGTGCAGAAAGATATGATGGAAACATTGCCTGAGATAAAGGGGGACAGGTCGCTGCTTGAACATGTATTTCTGAATCTCATCCTAAATTCAGTTCAGGCCATGCCTGACGGCGGAGAGATCAGGATATCGGGAAAGACGGATGACAAATTCGTGGAAGTAATGATATGGGACAAAGGCTGCGGCATCCCGGCGGACATACGCTCAAAAGTTTTTGACCCTTTTTTCACGACAAAGGAAAGCGGCACCGGGCTCGGCCTTTCTATCGCCTATAACATCGTCAAATCCCACGGTGGCAAGTTGTTCTTCCACAGCAATGAAGGCGCGGGCACAGTGTTTACGGTAAGGCTGCCGGTTGGGGAGTAAAGGTTTACGTTTTAACGCAGGGGCGGGTTTAAAACCCGCCCCTGCATGTTGCTATCATTTCAATTCTTACATAAAATAAACACATCATGGACAAAATTCTTGTTGTAGACGACGAGGCGGGGATACTTCATTCTTTCAAAAAAGTCCTTGGGCGGCACGACTACGATGTCGTCACCGCGTCAAGCGGCGAGGAGGCCCTTGAAAAAGTAAACAGGGAGCAGCCCGACCTCGTTATCATGGATGTCAACATGCCGGGCAGGGACGGCATCGAAACACTTAACGAATTGAAATCTCTTCACCCCTCACTCAGCGTAATAATCATGACGGCATACACCACCTCTGAAAAGGCGATAACCGCGATGAAGAACGGGGCCTTTGATTACATCACAAAACCCGTTGACAATGCCCGGTTAATATCGCTTGTTGAAAAAGCCATTGCGGCAGGAAAGATGAACGTCCCTGTAAGTTTTGAAGGGGTCCCTGAAGAAGCCGGCGACAGGATCATCGGAAAAGGCGATGCCATGCTTGAGATATTCAAGAAGGTAGGGCAGATCGCTGCAAGCGATGTCACCGTGCTTTTAAGAGGCGAGACAGGCACAGGTAAAGAACTGATCGCGAGGGCTGTTTACCATCACAGTAAAAGGGTCAACAAACCTTTTCTGCCCGTTAACTGCGCCGCTATCCCCGAAACACTTCTTGAGAGCGAGCTCTTCGGACATGAGAAGGGCGCATTTACAGGGGCTGAAAATAAAAAGATCGGCAAGTTTGAGCAATGCGATAAGGGCACAATGTTTCTCGACGAGATAGGAGATATGCCGCTTTCACTTCAGGCCAAGATGCTCAGGGTGCTGCAGGACGGCTGTTTCCAGAGGGTCGGGGGAAATGATCTGATCAGGACGGACGTGAGGATAATCGCGGCGACAAACAAGAACCTTGAGTCGTTGATCAATATGGGCAAATTCAGGGACGACCTTTACTGGCGTTTGAATGTTGTGAGTATCACCATGCCCCCGCTCAGGGAAAGACGGGATGATATAGAAGATATTGCTCAATACTTCATAAGGAAATTCAACAGGGAGCTCGGCAAGGAAGTCCAGGGAGTGTCGCCTGAGATACTTGAGGAGTTTAGAAAATACGACTGGCCCGGAAATGTGAGGGAGCTTGAAAGTGTTATTCAGAGGGGAATGGTTTTATGCAGGAAGGACCTCCTTTCCTATAAAGACTGTGAATGGCTGTCACAGATAAGATTGACCGCTCAAAGTGTAGATATTGATAAGACCCTTTCCGGCACCATCAATGAAATCCTTCAGCAAGGCGGAACAGATATATACAGGGAGGCTGTTTCAAATTTTGAACGCCTTCTTGTTAAAAGGGCCCTTGAATTGACCAAAAATAACCAGGCCCTTGCGGCAAAACTCCTCGGCATTTCACGCAATACGCTCAGGGAAAAGATGAGCGCGGATGACGATAGTAATTTGCGTAAAGAATGAACACCCTGCTCAACTTTTGCACAGGCTTCAATAGACGGCTTCTTGATTTTTCAGGAAAATGTATTGATTTTTATTGGCACAGATATTGCAAATTTAATGGCATCTAACGGCTTAGCCTTAGCCCAAATGAAACCTTAATGAAAGGAGAATTTTGTATGAAAAGAAGTACCGTAATTGTGTTGTTGGCTGCACTGTTGATCGTATCTTTAGTTTCTCTCGCTGCGGCGGAAGGACTGCTTGACGAGGTAAAGAAAAGAGGCGCTGTACGCATTGGTCATGGTAACGCAACCCCGCCGATGAACTATATTGATGAAAAAGGCGAGTGGACGGGTTTTGACGTGGACCTCGGAAGCGCAATCGCTGAGAAATTAGGAGTGAAAATTGAAAGGGTGTTAGTTGATAATAAGACGAGGATCGCTTTTCTTGCCAACAGATCAATCGACATTTCACTGGCAAACATAAGCCAGACCAGGAGCCGCGAGGAGCAGATGGATTATGCGGAACCTCCTTATTTCTGGACCGGCAAGATCTTTTATGCAAAGAAGGGAAAATTCAAATCAGTAAAAGACCTTGGTGGAAAGAAGTTAGGTGTTGACCAGGGATCAAACGCATTTATCGCTGCTCCGCAGGAAATTGCTAAATATACAGACGCGAAACCTGAGATGCTTTCCTTCCAGAACAGCGCTGAGGGTTTTCTCGCATTAAAGCAGGGCAAGATTGACGCATACTCACAGGACGCCCAGATCATGGCGTCCATTGCTGCAGCAGGCGGTTTGGCTGACGAATACGAAGCAGTCGGCGGGGCCATCTGGAGCCCCGGACTTTACGGCATAGGCGTCCCTGAAAACGAAAGCGACTGGAGAGATAAGATAAGCTTTATTCTGCAGGACATGCTTAAGGACGGGACCTATGAGAAGATTTATCAGAAATGGTTCGGCCCCAAGGGCAAATCCCCTCTCTCGGTAAATGCAAGACCGCGTTTACCCAAAGATACATTTGGCGACATGCTTTATGTATGGCCTGATTGATTTAAATAGAGCAAAGAACATTTAGTTAAAAGAGGCACGGGTAAAACCTGTGCCTCTTTTTTTTGTCTGGAATCTTGTAAAAGAGATGAGGCAAATGTAATATATTACGGGTATGAAGAAAATTGTCTTTGTTATCATCCTGATAATTTTCCCTTGTCTTTTTCTGTTTGCAGAGGAAAAAGAAAAAAACGGCAATAACGGCGTTACAAAAACAACGGATATTCATTTTACAGGAAAATATTGCACGGAGTGCCACGACAAGACGCCTCAGCAAGGCGGCGATACTTTCCTGAAATTTGGCGGCGATTACACGCAACTGTGCAAATGCCACGGGTATACCCCGGGCACATATATTCATCCTGTAGAAATAATCCCCTCGGAAGAAAAAAAGGCCAAGATCCCAAAAGACTTTCCCCTGCCGGGCGGCAAGGTGTCCTGCCTTACATGCCATGACATGTATCTGCAATGCCAGCTTAATCCCCGCGCCCTGTCATTAAACAAGAGATTTTTAAGGGGGGCCCCTTATGTAAGCCGCACCATGCTATGCTTCAGGTGCCATGACGAGAAAAAATACACGATGCTGGACCCGCATAATCAAATAAATGAGGCAGGGGCCATTATCGTTGATAAATGCTTATACTGCCATACTGAAAAACCCGATGAAAAACGCGCGACCTTCCAGGAAGTCAAGCTTATAGGGGACCTTGAGGTGCTGTGTTTCAGATGCCACTTCAAACAGAGCCAGCTTCATCCCATAAACGCCAACCACCTGCGCACACCATCCGACAAGACACTGATGACCATGAAGGAATCGGAAAAGAAATACGGGATAATTTTGCCGTTGAATTATGAAGGGAAAATCACCTGTCCAACCTGCCACAACCCCCATGAAAAAGGTATCATCCCCGGGGAAAAACCGAGCTCACAGGGGGCCAGCGAGAAGTACAGGCTTCGTCTTGCCGGGAGGAATTTGCAAATCTGCGTAGCGTGTCACAAAGATAAGTTCTGATCTGTATTAAGGATCGCAGCTACTGCCGCAGTTGGATGAATTATGTTTACTGCTGCACGCACTATTCGTTGAATAACAATTGGATTCTGCATATGTAGTTGGACTGGAGGCTTTTTTAAACCCGCTCAACAAAAGCCTGTTATCGGAATAATCATAGGGTGACACATCAGAAACATAGCCTATGAGTCTTGACCTTTTTGAGCCATGAGGTACAGCTACATGACAATACACACAGGACATCTCGTTGTCGGGGCCTAATGTTCTGTTATCATGATCTTTATGGACATCATTTTTCCATGTTGTACCGGTAATCATTGGGTGACAATTTACACAGAACAGTTCGGTTGACCAGTTATTAGTATTATCGTTTATATCCTTTAAGCTGAACAGCGCACCGGCAGCACTTGCAGGCCAGTATTGTCTTGTCCTGTTGAGCATAAATTTTCTCGTTGACCCGTGAGGGCCTTTTGCTGCCGAGCTTTCGTTGTCTGCCCCGTGACAGTCGGAGCAGTACATGGTTTGTGTTCCTACGCTTGTCCAGGGGGAAGACATTTGACCCGCAGTTAATGCCTTAGGAGTGCCGGAGCCGGTCTGGTTATTTAATGTTACAGCCACTGGATGGGCGGATTTGTTGTTTGGATTGAATTCCCAGGCCTGGTCGGTAATCGCAGTGCCGGATGGGCCGGTAATCGATGAGACCCCGTTTGTTAATGTGCCGAGTCCGTAATAGGAGTGGCATTTGAAACATATCTGGTATTCATACTGGCTGCCGTCATTATATGCAGGCGGTTTCCTGACGGTGAATGATGTCGGCTGGGTCCAGATCGCGGTCCATGCCGGTTCAACGCCCCAAACGTACTTCAATACATCAGACACCGCGTTCCCGGACGTTGCGGCAGTATGAATAGTTCCGCTGACTACTGTATGCGGGTTGTGGCAGTCAACGCATTCGGCATGTCTGTTGGCTGCCGCCGGGCCGAAGCTTGTTCCTCCCGGTTGTCCGGTTTCAGGCAGTGTATGGCGGTTATTATAAGTATGCGTTGGATGGGCGTAGGTTTTATTTAACTGTGCTTTTACGTCTTTTGCCGCGCCGCCTTGCGTTCCGTTATGACATGCCTCGCATCCCATTTCATAAGCGGGACTATCTCCTGTAGCCGAGTCCAGAGCAAAGAGCATCGACGCATACGGAGCGCCGCCTGCGGTTGCGTTATATCCATGGGGATTGTGGCAATTATGACAATTACCCGCGTCGCCGCTTGGATATGCGGGACCCGGAGGCGAAGCATCGGGGGTCCATTTCATGCTGGCGCTTGAGTAGTGTATTGAGGCATTATATTTTGTCTTCCCCTGATAAATACCGTAGCTTCCATAACCGAGGGTCATGCCTGATAAGGTAAATGTCTCATGACAGGCAAAGCAGAGTTCATTTCTGCTGGCCCCGTAATTAGACCTGAACAAGGCATACGATGAAGCCCCCTCAGAAGCAGGAAGGGTCGGCTCAGCTCCGTCGATGCTTGCGTGTTGTTCATGGCAGTGCCCGCAATGCCCCAGAGTAGTGTATGTATAGCCGGGGGTGACTACCGAGCGGTTGGCAGATGTGCCGTGCTTTGTCTGGATGTATGTCCCGCCGAAACCTTCGGCAGTTAGAAGGAAGCAAAGAGCGAAAAGCATAGAACATAGAGCATAGGGCACAGGGCGTATGGGACCTCTTCGCATAAACTTTTCGCATATATGCAAGTTCTCAACTCCTGGCATCGTTCTTTCTTTTTTTCTCTCTGCGACAGGCTCTTTTTTCATAGTTAATTTTTGCTCGTGTGACAAACATTACAGCCGGATATGGCTGTTGAAAGTGTCGCGCTTTTAAAGTTCCATCTTAACATCTTGTAATTATCCGTAGCATGGGCTGCATGACAGGACAAACACATGACAACGTCAGTACCGGGAGTTACGGTGTTACTGATAGAGCTGGCGACCGTAGTTCTCGCAACTGGAGTCACTACACTGTAGGATGCATAACTTGCATATTCACCGCTGTTCGGTAACACCACATCGGTAGGGTGCCTGGTAAATGGAGAGCTTGTATCTCCTCCAATCCCGTCAGCTACGTGCAGCTCTCTATGACAAGTGCCGCAAAACCCGCTGATCGTGTTATTGACAGGTTGTACTCCGTCCGGGGTGTGACAGATACTGCAGTTGCTGCTGTAAGTCATGGGAGTTGCTGCGCCGTAGTATTCATTGTGATTGTTCGCATCCTTGTTCTGCCACTTATATGTACCGTTATTTTCATATCCTTTTACGCCTTTCAGGAAGCGGTAGCTGTCGTAGATATCACTTGCGGTATCGCACCTGCCATCTACATTCTTGTGGTGGGCGCCTTTAAAGTGGACACCGGATGAACGTGTGCCATGACAGCCGAATATCCCCGAGCACGTGATACTGACCCCTATAACCATAGGATCGTGATGTCCGGGCGGGCCAAGGAGTGTGCCCTCTAACTTGCCGAATTCAACAACATTATGCCCTTTGTAATCAGCGGCCCCGCTGCCCTTGTTCCCCAATATATAGGCAAAGTTCCCGCCTGCAAGATCATCCGAGGCGCCTGTGTGATAGACCTGCGGCGCCCCTGTTACCGCGTCAATGTTGCTTGACGTTCCCGATGCATGGCATCCCAGACAACCTCCCCGGGTCAATGTCTCGTAAGGCCCGGTGCCTTTCCAGGGCTGGCCGTCAGCGCCGTACGTTGCCATTGCCGAGCCGTTCTGGCTGTTGTGCATGGTATGACATGTGCTGCAATTGCCGCTTATTGCGGAAGTTGCTACACCTGCATAAAGCGGGACGAATAAGACCGTAAAAAAAGCGGATATATATTTTATTAATTTCATCAGCTTACAACAAAGTCCTTTATATAAAATAAATCATCTGCATATTTTGCAATTACTATGCCAAATATTTTTGAATACGGTCAAGAAAATAGGCAGATAGTCTTTAGTTTTCTACAACCGTCACATTTTATGACACTGTACGCAGAGCGCCCTGTTTCTGTCTGCAGTGAGCAGAAACTCGGCCATGGCAGAATGCATACTATGACACGAAGTGCAGGTAACAGGCTTTCCATTGCGGGGGTCTATCACAGTGGCGCCGATCGGATGGGTGATCTTATGCTGAGATTCGTGGCACCTGGCGCACATCAGGTCTTCAGCATCTCTGTAATTGAACGGCCTGTCGGAGTGCATCGGTATGTGACATTCAAAGCATTTTCTGTCTCTGACAGGCGCACATCTCACCGTCTTTAAAGCCTTCTCCATGGATGCAGTCCTTTTCTCCGTGCTTTCATGACAACCGTTACAAATTTTCTTTTCGTTCTTTGTAAGGTTTTTCTTTCTTGACCCGTGATAGTCATGGCAAATATTGCAGGGATTCTTGACGTTCTTTACATGAACGTCATTGTCGATATATTTATATTTTGAATCTTCTTTTTTGTGACAGCTGAAACACAGGGCCTGGCCTTCCAGCCGGGTGGTGATCTTCGCATTCGCGGTAATTGGATTATGGCACTTTTCGCAATTCCTGATCAAGAAATCAGTATGGCCGTAAGGGCCGGGAAGCCCCTTGGTCCTTGAGCTGTGCCCCGTGTGGCAAGATGTGCAATCCGAATCTTTCACCATAGTTGATATGGAAACCTCACCCGCCCTGCAACGCGGAGGATGGCATTTCTGGCACAGCTTGTTAGATGAAGAAAGCAGCAGGCCCTCTTCAGTTGACGCGTGAGAATTATGACACTCTGAGCATTTCCCCTCCTTGAACGGAACACAGGCATGGGGTTTTTCAAATTGCTCCTTCAGTTTCTCATGGCAATTTCTACAAAGCGTTTTTTCCTCTCCTATCAAAATATAATTGTATTCGCTGCTGTGGGCGTTATGGCATCCGGTGCATGAACTTTCCTTGAGCGCGGGGTGCACAATGCCTTTGCGGATAAGGTCCCTGAGGTTTTCATGACAGCTCAGGCAAATGGAATTTATGTCGTCATTCATCAATCCCTTGATAGTGCTTACGTGTGAATTGTGGCAGGTAATGCATTTTCCGTCTTTAAAAAGAAAGTGCACATACTTTGCCGACAGGTCCTTTTTCAGCTCTTTATGACAGTCGTAACACAGGTCGGGGATATTTGCTTTTAACTTTGCCTCGGCATCAACTTCTCCCACATTGACTGCTGAAAGCCAGATAAGCATAAGACAGATGGACAGGAGAGCGAAATAAAAGTTTTGTATTGCCTTTATCGACTTCTGACTTCTGCTCCTATTCATGACATGCCTCGCAGCGTCCCTCGGTAAAAGGTGTATGCATGATATTTTTAAGCAGCCCGGGTTTTTCCGTCACATGGGGCTGATGACAGGTTGTGCAGTGATCGATTTTATTTACAGTTTGTCTGTGCGCCTTCATCAGCCTTTCCGTATCAACTGCATGACACTTGGTGCACAGCGCGGGGTCTTTTCCGCTGAGCAGGTTTTTTATTTCAGAATAGTGTGAGGTATGACAGCTTAAACAATCCCCGCCTTCCATTGATATATGTCCCTTCCTGATCTTTGTAGTGACTATTCTCTCGTGGCATGAGAGGCAAAGTTCGTTTGGCCTGTCAAGGAGCTGGAACCTGAGCTTTGTCCCGTGGGGGCTGTGGCATGATGTGCACTTGCCTTCTTCCACAGGGAGATGTTTGTGGCTGCCGGCTTTTACTTTGGACTCCATGTTTTTATGACATTCGTAGCAAAGTTCCTTTTGAGATTTTACGGTCGACGCGATGAAATCACTCGCGTGAGGGGCGTGGCAGGCCTTACAGTTTTTGTCCCTGAACAACGGGTGCGTGCCTTCCGGTTTAATGTCGGTGTACATATTGTTGTGACATGTTATACACAACTGTTCATAGGGAGTATTCAACAGTCCCGCGTAAGGCGAGGTATGGGCCTTATGGCAGGCGCCGCATTGTCTTTTTGCTACAGGCGTATGAACGTAGGCCTTGAGGTACTTGTTCTTGTCATGACACGTGTAACATGATTCAGTCAGGGGCAACTTTAACATGACAAAGTTATTGGAGCCGTGTGAATCGTGACACTTTGCGCACTCAACTTTAGAAAACGGCTCATGCCTGTATGGGTCCTGCAGATCTTTCTCGACTTGCGGGTGACAGGAAAAGCATATCTGTTTCTCAGACGCGATCAGGTAAAAGCGGTTTGCAGAGGCGTGCGGATTGTGACAGGCGATGCAGCCCTGTTCTTTTATCGGCTTATGCAAATAACTAACGTCGATCTTCGGTTTATCTTTGTGACAGCTTATGCAAAGCTCTTTATTTTTCATAAGTGTGATCCTGGGATAATCAGTGGCATGAGGGTCATGACAGGTCAGACACTTTCCCTGGTCCGTCAGCGGATGCCTGTACGCCGCGCTATATTTCTTCTCTTCCTTTGTGTGGCAGGTATAACAGAGCTTTCCGTCGGATGCGATTGTCTTCAACGCGTCCGGGCCGGTTGCCGGTTTGTGGCAGGAGGAGCACTGTCCGAGTGTTAACGGCTCATGAACGGACTCCCTCAGCAATTTGTCATTTGTAGAGCTGTGAGCGGCATGACAGCCTGAGCATTTTGACTGTTCCACCGGATAGTCCTTATGCGCGGATGCAAAGGGGGGAACTTTATAATCATGGCAGGAGCGGCAAAGCTCGCTTTCTTCTTTAACGAGGTTATATTTATACGGAGAGGCATGTGCGCTATGGCAGTTAAGGCATCCGTCATCAAGGGGTTTGTGACGGGTGGCGCGCATAAAAGGACTTTTATCGTGGCATGAAAAGCATTGCTTGTTTCCTGTTTTTACCTGGAGGGCTTTATTGTCTGATGCGTGAGGATTATGACATGGAATGCATTTGCCCTGTTTCAGGACTGTGTGGACATTGGCCGTCTTTTCCATATCAGCCGCCATCTGTTTATGGCAAATGTAGCAAAGCTTGTTTTCCTCACTTTCCACAAAAGACTTGACCGCGAGTTTGCCGTGGCGCAGATGACAGGCTTCACAATCATTGCCTGCCATCGGCGCGTGCACGAATTTCTTAGTGAAGTCGCCCTGTTTTTCCTGGTGACAATCCATGCAGGGTTTGGGGGCGAAGCCTTTCTTCACCTTTTGTTCAGGCGCGCATGTGATGAGGGCGGCGAGTATGAAAAACAACAGGATGAGTTTCAAGGAATGTTTTTTAGTGTTTAAAATGTCTCTGCTAATATACACCTGAAAATACTCCGTTAAGTGTCATGCTGAACTTGTCTCAGCATTCTTTTTTTCTTGTATCTTGCACAGAGTTCCTTATTTTGTCATTCTGGCATGTCCAGAATCTTTTTGTGATCTCAAAAAGTCAGAAAGATTCCCGACAAGCGGGAATGACAACAAAATAGCTACTCATCTTTCAGATACCGTTTAAGCTTACTTGCCAAACATTTTTTTAAACGACTGCACGGCATCTTCATTTATTGTTATCTGAGCGTCTTTTTTCAGTTTGGCTAAGTATTCATCATAAAGCTTCTTGAACTTTTCCGTAAAAACTTTTCTCTGGATAACAGGTTTTACATTGTTGAACTCTACGAACTCCTTTGCGGTCTTTTCCTGCAATCTGAAAATATTAAAATTAGAATCCACCTCAACTACCGGACTGATATCGCCCGGATTCAGAGTATCAATGATACTTTTTATCTCAGCAGGCAACTGCTCTTTAACAAGCAAGTCCGTTGTCCCGCCGGCTGATGCATTGGGACCTATTGATTTAGTCTTTGCCAGCCATGAAAAATCAGCGCCGTTTTTCAGGCTTTTTAAAATGTCCTCAGCCTCTTCCCTTGTCTTTACGGTAATCTGCTGCAGCTTATATCTGAACGGGCTTGCAAAGTCTTCTTTATGGGCTGAGTAGTATGCCGTCATCTCCTGGTCCGAGATCTTTATTTGCGGCACAAGCATTTTATTTATGAAGGCGTCCTTGAGTATCTGGTTTTTGTAACGCTGCAGCATGTCCTTCAGGTCTGAATATAATTCGTAATGATGGCCCAGGGCCTCAACGTCCACCAGTTTCCGGTCGATCCAGCGGTTAAGGACCGGCTCTTTAATGTTCTCGTCGCTTGATGAAAGCATTGCCACAAAGTCCTTTACCTTGAGAGTCATACTGTCAATCTCGACCAGGGGACTTTCATCCCTGGCCCATTTCTCCCTCTCCTCGTTTCCGCCTTTTAAATTAATGGAAGAAAGCAGCTCATTATTGATCTTCGGCTTCAGCTTTTCGCGCAGGCCTCTCAGATATTCGTTGCTGCGGTCTTTTGCCTTCTGTGATTTAAGCTGAGCGGCAATGCTTCCCCTGACCTTTTCAAGTCCTTCCTCCGGGGCCTCCTGCCGGTTTATTAATTTTACGATGTAGTATTTGTCTCCGCTTTGTTTGATGCCGCTTAAATCTCCGGGGGTCAGGCCTGAGGCGGCCTCTTCAAAAAAAGACCCCATGGATTTCCGCTGGAGCGGCATCTCTCCGCCGTCTTTCTTTGAAACATGGGTGGAATACTCCAATGCAAGCTTTTTGAAATCTGCCCCCTTTTTCAGTTTTTCCAGAATTTTTTGCGCGTCTTTTTCAGAGCTGAGCTCTATTATGCCGAGTGTGAACTCTTCGTTGTTCTTTTTGTAGTGATCCACAATGTCCGCTTCGCTGACGTTTATCTTTTTTTCAATTTCCTCGTTATAAAGCTTTACAACCGATTCCCTCAGAATATATGCCTCGATTTTATTCTGCACCTCCGGGTATTTTTCCACCCCCGCGCGCTTCGCCTCAATTGCAATCAACCTGTCGTCAACAAGCTTCTGCACATATTGGGTAATATCGATCCCTTTAGCGGAAGAGAGGTCCTCTCTCCGGTGGGCTATCTCGAGTGAATATTCAAGGTCCCCTTTCGTGATCGGCTCGCCCTCCACAATTGCCAGCACATCAGCCTTTTTTTCTTTTTTAGGGACGGAGGCGCAACTCCACAATGACAGAAGACAGAACACAGTAGACAGAACACAGATGACAGATGACAGAACACAGAGGGGAAAATATTCACAGCTATCTGTCTTCTGACTTCTGACTTCTGGGGTCTTTTCCGTAAGGGACTGACGACTGTTGAATGAGGCCTGTCTTATTGCCATTTAGCTGTCTTCATTTTTCTTACCAGCTCCAAAACTGATTTGTAAGCCACCCTGTCGACCGGTTTCTTTTCTGCCCACTCAAAGGCGATTATGTCTTTTTCACCAGTTGATTGCTGCGTATTATACCACAGAATTTTGTTCTTTCGTGCGTCCAAAAGCCTGGCCGTCATGGTCACTTTCGGAGGGGAAGATGCATCTGTGCTTTCGTTGAACTGCTCCACTGCACCGAGCAATATCCCTCCCGCGCCCGAACGTTTTGACAAGGCCTCCATGGTTTTATAATCCATCTCGCTCTTGTCCCTTATTCTCAACTCCACGACTATCTTTCTGACATCACCGTATTCCACCGGCTCGAAAATCTCATTCTTGAAAAGCTCCACCAGAAACATATACATGGCAATAACGCCTGCGCTTTTGTGTTTGCTTCTGTTTTGAAACGGCATCACCGCAATCCTGTACAAGGTCTCCGGGTCTTTTTGAGGCGGAGAGGTATTAAAAGAGGCAAGCAGGATATCAACAGCCCTTGAAGTAAGGTCCTCAATGTTATTTATTCTGCCGAGACCGAGGATGGTGGTGAAATCGTCACTGGTGACAGATGCATAATTTGCCCAGATTATAAGCCCCGTGGAAGGGTCAATCAGTCTTGCCAAAAGACTGATCTGAGGATTTTCGCCTGAGGAGTATGAAATAATTGCGCCCGCCATTATTGCGTTTGTCGACAATTCCTTTTCTATTTTTTGCGCCATCTCTTTAGAAATATGCCCCGTGGCCCTTACCCTTTCATTGCATAAAAATCTGTTAAGGTTGTTTTCATCAACAATCCCCAGGCCTTTCTTTTCCAGCCGCGACCTCAGCAGTGGTGTTACCTGGGTCAAGGCGTCCTTGCTGTCAGTGAAATTTTCAAACGGCAGGAGGGCTATTTTTTTTTGGGTCCCAGCGTGTTCTTTTTCCTCAGACGAAAGTTTATAACTTTCTTTCTGAGAAATTATAACCGGCGCTGCTGCCTGGGTTAAAGGCTCAGGGGTTATTTTTACAGGCGGAACAGTAGCAGCTTTCGGCGCCACAATTGCAGCTTCAGGCAAGCTCACTGCTGGAATTACACCTGGTTCTCCATCTGGTTTTTGGACGTCTGCTTTTGGTAATGTGTCAGTTATTTCTTTTTGAGGTTCCTGCTCCCCGGGCTTCTTCGCTTCTTCTTTGAGTTGGGCAACTACAGTCTCTTTTTTTATCTCTGGAGAAGGCCTTGCGGTAATCTCAGTTTTTGGCGACTCAACAGGTTTCATGGGTTCTTCTTTAAGAGGTTCAATTTTTTGAGGCGCTACAATAGGTCTCTCTTTTTTATCTTCATGAGGAGGCTTCTTTGTTTCTCCCTTTGGCGTCGCGACCTTCGCCTCTTTTACAATCTCCTGCGAAGGCTTTTTCAAACGCTTTCCCGGTTTTTTCTTTGAATGTTTAGCACGTGTTCCTTTTTTAATCTTGCCGTTAGTTTTTTTTGCAAGCAGGGTTTTTTGTTTCTCCGCGGGTTTTCTGGCTTCTTTTACGGATGGAGCTGCCTTTGTTTGCGTCCCGGCTTTTTTCGGAAGTGTTTCTTTAGTTAACTGTTCTGGTTTTTCTTCAGACTTCTTAACCTTTTCATTTGGCAGCGGAACTGCCTTTTCTTTTTTAACCACCAGAGACGGCGCAATTTTGGCTTCTTTCTTGAAATAAATAAAATAGGACAAAGCCGAGAAAGCAAAAAGCAGCAGGATAAGGACAAGGATTTTATTCTTCATTTGTATTTTACTTGGCCAGCGTCCGGATAGCTTCTCTTACGGCAGTCAAAACAGTTTCGCTCATGGTTTCCGACCTGGCCCCGAAATGCCTCGCCATAAAACCCGCACCGCCGCGGGTTGTTGTAATGGACCAGATGATATTGCCTGTGCCGGCATCCGCCATCATTAATGTAATGGTTACTTCCGGGGCGGAAATATTCCCTGACCTTGACTCCCCGTATTGTTCGACCGAGCCCATAATAAGCGCCTCAACCTTAAGGGCCTTGCCGAGCGCCTTTATCTGTTTTTCACTCAGGGATGAGATGTTCTTGATATCCAGTTCGCTGACTGCGGCCATTACTTCCCCGGGCACCACAACGTCCACAAGTCCCGAAGAAAGCAATTCACTTATGACCACCTGCCTGACAACCTCCCCCGCTGTTCTATCATTGCTCAGATTATCAAGGGGCATCACGGCAACCTTCTTAAAGTAACTGAAATCGATATCTTCACGGATATGATAGACCGGGGCCTTGCCGCCACACCCTGAAGTAAAGAGAAAAATAAGTAAAGCAGAAACCGGGACAATTTTCATAAATGAATTCATGGTGCGTCTCCTTTTTTTAAAATAATGTATCGATCGCTTCTTTTATTACTTTTTTTGAAGTTTCGTCAAGCGTAGATCCCTCTGCCCCAAAGTGCCTGGTCCAGAAGCTTGCGCCCCCCGCGGTATGCCACACCGACCAGATGATTTTCCCTGTCTTTGCGTCAAACAGGATTAAATTGACAGAGACCTCGGGGTAAGAAACCGATATTCCCCTGCTTATGCCAAACGCTTCAACGGCCCCCGTCATAACGGATTCTACATTGAGGGCTTCGCCAATATTCTTAATATCCTGCTGGGTCAGGGATTGGGCGGATTTCACCTTCATCTCCTGCAGGATTTTTAATACCTCTCCGGGTTCTATGACATCAACGCCTCTTGACATAAGGTCCATAATTACAACGCTTCTGACCTTATCGTCAGCGAATGTGTCAGGCGTAAAATTCTCAAACGGCAGCACCGCAATCTTTTTAATTTTGGCCGCGTCGGTATTAGGCCTGACATAATGCTTTATGCCGTTTGAACATCCCGACATGAAAATCAGACAAAGGCTTATAACCATGCCGGAGAAGATATCTTTTCTTGTGAGGATGTTCATAACAATATATAATACCTCGAAAAAACCCCGCTTATTATATCAGAATCTTATATTTAAATTTGCGTTGAAATTGTAATTTTCCGTTTTAATATCCTCTATGGTTTTTGTGTAACCGGTTGAAATACGGATATCGGCAAACTTTGTTATATACCAGATGCCGTAGCCATTGATGCTGTCGGTTTTTGATGTCTTAGGGTCAGTATTGCTGTGGAGGTAATTCATATTTAATCTGATCGCGGGAAGCGGCAGCCAATCCACTGACAATCCTTCCGAGGTGGTCTTGCTTTCATCAGATCCAAAATAATTCACATTGCCGGAAATGTTTATGGACCGTCCGGGCTGATAGTTAATAATAATCAGGGCATTTTTTGAGTCGGTAGTGGTGTCGTCTGATGAAATCCTGCTCAGATTATAATTAAGAGTGCTGGATACCTGCTGTGTAATGCGCGCGTCAACAGTGCCGTTTATTGAGTAAGTGGAAGTTGTTGCATTTGTCGAGACTGTATCGGTTTGGTTATACCCGAGATCGGTAATCATATTTACGTTTTTATAAAGCCTTGAACCTACGCTCAACAGATAAGAGTCGTTCGTGGAATCCTTTTTATCAAAGTTATATCTTATGGTTCTGGTATAAGACAGGGTGGTGTCGAGGGTCGGCAGCGGAACGGAATTAAAAGAAATGTTGTAAGAGTCAAAATCAGTATCGGTTTCTTCCCGGCTGTCGAAGTTCTGGCTTTTTTGATAGCGTGCGATGGTAGTTAGATACCGGTGCGTCAACCACGTGGCCCCCATGCCGTAGTTTCTTGAGATAGTGCTCCTGAAATTACTTTTATTATCAGGCAGGGAATCGCTGAAGATGTTTTCAAAAACTCCGCTGAGAGAATTTGTAAGAGACACGGGATTTTGATCCGACCTGTCGAGAGAGTAATTAAGAGAAACGGTCAATTGTGTAAAAGGTCTCGCGCTGGCGGCAAAATTCAGACCCTGCTCAAAGGTGTTGAATATATCGAGAGAGGTTTTCGATCCGATGTTGTCTGTGCCGTACGCCTCTATCTCGGTCACCAGCACACTGGCGATATTGGAAGTCACGTTATTGACCGCTTTATAAAATGAGTCACTCTGCGGCTCTAAAAATTCTATCTCGAAGATGTATATATTATTAGGCCTGTCGTAAACAGTCACTTTTGCATCTTTAACATTTACCGCGGACCATGTCCCGTCCTGATTGAAGTTGCTTTTAAAAACACTCCAGTTGCCAGCATTGTCCAGGCTGTCTCCGGTCGGGTCTGTAATTGACGATACATATATAAATAACCTGTCCACTGTCTTTTGCGACGACACCGAAATCCCGGTATTGTGAAACCTGTTGGTTGGATTTGCGCTCCCGATATCAATGCCTGCGCTTGTCTTAAAGTCCTCATCGACCAACAGGCCGTTAGCGTTTAACGTCCCGAGGTCCTGCGTTACGCCGTCATGTTTATGCCATCCGCCCAGCGACGTCCGCTTGGTTGTTACGGTGCCGGTCTGCTTAAAGGTCTGGCGGCTTTTGTTCCTTGAATAATTGCCCTGATACAGCAGGGAGTAAGTTGCCGTGTCTCTCAACAACGCCCCTGTGTAGCCGATGTTGTAGTTGCCGCTGAAATTATCATTTACTGTTTTCTCTATTATGTTTGCCTTGTCCCTGTCTATGTTATGAGAGTAATTTAAAATATATCTGAACCTTACATCGCGCGAAGGCAGTTCATACGTTGAGCTTATGGCATATTCATCATTGGTGCGGTCAATTTTGCTGACGCTGAGGTAGTCGAAATCCCTCAGCCTGTCTACATTGATAGACAGGGAAGGGAGTGAAGCGGGGACTAAATTAAAGCGTGAATAATACAGTTCGGTAGTCTCCCTGCTTTCATCCCGCAGGTGCGCGGTGGTCCACTCTTCCTGCCTGCGGTATCCTGCGGTAAGGTCGTACACGGGGTTCTGCAGCAGGAGGTCCAGTGTCGGCTCCACCATCCTCTTGTAAGTGGTTGTTGTTTCATCTGCAGAGTCTGTGATGCGGGAATCGATCAGGTTTGATCTCAGATAGATATGATAAACAAGCACTGGAGTGACCGGTTTTTCAAAATTCAAAAAATAATTCTGATTTAAGGTGCTGGAGTCCGAGGTCCTTTTCCCGTCCTGATACCCGCTTGAGTTGTCACTGATTATATTCAGCCATCCGCTCAGCCCCTGCGTAAATGCGGGAGTGCCGCACAGTAATATCACTGTTACTGACAGCGTTAGTATCTTCCATATTATATTCCTCATAATTTATAAACTGTAAGCTAATAGCTGTCAGCTATCAGCTATTTGGGAAACATCGCTATCCCGTAAGGCTTCATACCGGCGGGGATTACACGCTCCTGCTTTCTTGTAGTCTTGTCGATTATCGAAATATTGTTAGACCCTCTGTTAACCACATATATTTTTCTGAGTTCTGAGTCCAGTATAAAAGAACGCGGAGCGCTCCCTGCGGGAATAATTCCCATCACAGGGGGCATTACAGTCTGGGCCGCGCTGTCCGTAAAGGGCTTAATGATCATTATCTCGCCGGGCCTTTCTTTTAAAAGATAAATTCTGTCAAATGACGGTTCGGGTATCACCCCTGTTATGGAGGCGCCCAGATTATTGATAGTGCTTACCACCGTGGTTTTATTGCCTTTGATAATTTGCAGGATGTCTATGACTGAGAGTTTGTCGGAATTATAATTTGCAACATAGACTTTCCCTCTCTGATAATCGACGGCAAGCGCGATGGGGTTCCAATCCACGTTGACAGTAATAACATCTTTAGGTTTGCTTGTAAGCGAGTCCATCATTATTACTGAAACGCTGTTTGAATTTTGGTTAACAACATAAACGTTAAAAAATTTCTCGCGAAAACCTTTTATTATATTGACCTCCTCAAAGCTGAGAAACCGTGTCCCCAGAAGGTTCTCAACCGGTGGATCAACAGCCACCGCGATGGGGCCTTTTCCCACATCGATCTTTTCCATCTCCTGCAGGGTTAACGGGTCAATCATAGATACGGAATTGGAATTGTAATTTGTAACAAAAATGAAATCCTTCCCTGAAGGCAGGCTGGTTACCGCTATCCCTTCTGGCTCTTTGCCTAACCTTATGGGAAGCTCATTTTCGACTTTATTCGTAGTGGGGTCAATCACGGATATGCTGTTTGAGCCTGAATTGGCAACATAAACCTTCAGGCGGTCCCGGCCCATGACAGCCGTAACCCCCCGCGGCTTTTTCCCTACTGTTATCGTCGCCACCACCTCTTCTGTTTGCCTGTTGATAACAGATACGCTGTCTGAATCTTCGTTAGTTACATAAATTAGCGATGTGCTTAATTCCGGTATCTGCCCCTTGACAGTCACAGCGGGTTTGAAGAGGAAGCCGTTGGCAACGGATGTATCCGGGTCCCAGTTTATGAACAACGTTGTGCTTTGTTTTCTTTTTACATCAATATTGATTGCGAGTTCAACGCCTTCAGGCGGCAAGGCCAGGCGTGCGGGCTGCTCTTTACTTTTGATCGCCGCCTCTTTTATGACGAGCTGGAGCTTTTTGTACTTTCCTTCAGGCAGAGATGCCTCTCCAAGAACAACCTGGCGGCCGATGATATCTACAGAGTTAATATTTAAAGGCGCACTCGTGATCTCTCTTGATACGCCTTCTTCTGAAATTATGTTTACGGCTGACAATTCAAATGTGATATTTTGGGATGCCTTGTCTGGGCCGTTCAGGAAAAGTGTGACCTGGCCTTTAGATTGATCGGAGGGGGCCCTTTGCGCTTCGATTGCCGAACAGCCGTGGAGGAACAAAATAAAGAGGGACAGGAACAAGATGAAGGCAGAAATTGAGAAGTTGAGAAGTTGAGAAGTTGCCTTATTCTCATCTTCCGAGCTTCTTATCCTCTTAGCTTCTGTTCTTATCTTTCTACCACGCATTAAACACCTGTATCCTGTTGTTAAATATATCCGCAACGGCTAACTTGCCGTCTTTGTCAATGGCGATATCCGTTGGAAATTGAAACCAGCCTTCGTCCCAGCCCAATCCGCCGAATTCAAAAATATATGTCCCTTCGCTGTTGTAGACGGAAACGGTATGGCGCATATAATCCACCACAAAGATCCTGCCGTTCCGGTTGTCTACGGCTACTGCCCTTGGGCGGCTCAGTTTACCTGAACTCCCCCCCTTTTCACCAAACTTAAAAAGCATTTTTTTATTGTTTGCATCATATACATATACGCGCCCTTCTTCCTCGCTGACAAGATAAAGTTTCCCGGAGTTATCCAGGACGGCGTTGTTTATTTTGACCTTCCTTCCTTCCTCTTCCACAGAAATTATATCGAGAAATTTCCCCTTGATGTCCAGGACCAGAATGCCGGGGAAGTAGCTACCCGACACGTAGAGAATCCCCTTTTTGTCGACAGCCATGCGGTATGGCACAAATGAATCCGCCCCGTCGAAGCCTTCAAAATAAATATCTCTGTCCCAGTGAAGGCATGCATTAAAAACAGAGATCCTGTTTCTATGATTATCAAGCGACGCGGTTTGTCCAACATAAAGATATCCCGCTGAGTCAACGGTCAATCCCTGCGGCGATTGGATACCGTTGTTTTTGCCGATTGAGTAAAGGGGGAATAAATCGGATGTATAAATATTGATCCTGCTCTTACCGTCAATTACATAAATTTCATTCATGACCGGATCTACAAATACTGCGGATGGAAATGACAGGCTGCCGTCTTCATCATCATATGTTATGCTGTCGTAGTAAGTAATAGCGGCGCCGGTCTGCTGGGCGTAAAGAGGGACGGTAATAACAAACAAAAAACACAATACAAAAAATCCCATCCCGAACACTCCGGATAGATGAAAGCGGAAGTATGGAGGGGAAAAAGTTTTTATTCCATACTTCTGACTTTGTATTTCATTGAGACATGAATTTTTCATTTTGGGTCTAAATAAAGCAATGACTGTTGGAAACGCAAAGAAAAAAATATGGTTATTTTAGATTAGGCCATAAATAATAGCAATATATTGCTCCGTAATTCAACGCACTTATAGTATTATGAGTCTAATTTAATTATTCCGTGAGGTTTAAACCTAAATACGGCAGTCAAATATGTATTAGAGATAATTCGTGGAACTTCGTGGCTGAAAAGCTTTTTTAGGATATAAGAATTGCTTAGGACCCGTCATCTTTTGACGTATGGCAGGTGAAGCATCCTGTTCCGTTAGTCCCGCCTCCCGCAACCATCGCGCTGTAATCCCATCTCAGCATATCAGCATAATTGGAGGCATGGGCCACATGGCAGGAAAGGCACATAACAGCATCAGCGCCTGGAGTTACGGTGTTACTTATACTGCTTGGAACAGTTGTTCTTGCAACAGGCGTCTCCACGCTGTATTGATTTGAAGTCCCCTGATTGTAATTAGCGTATTCACCGCTGTTTGGTAGTACTATATCGGTGGGATGCCGGAGGAACGGCGAAGCTGTATCATCGCCTATGCCCTGTGTCACATCGAGCTGGTTGATAACATGAAACGCCCTGTGGCATGTGCCGCAGAAAGCGCTAATTGTGTTGCTGGAGGGTTTTATCCCGCCTGTCGGGATAGGCGCGATATGGCAGATGGTACAGGTGCCGTCGTATGTCATGGGTGTGTTTGATCCGTAGTATTCGTTATGATTGCTTGCATCCTTGTTTTGCCATTTGTATGTCCCCATATTCTCAAAACCTTTTACACCATTTAAAAATCTGTAACTGTTATATATCTGGTCGGCGGTATCGCATTGGCCGTCTATGTTTTTATGATGTGCCCCTTTTATAGAAGCCGATGAATTGCCTGAACGGGTGCCGTGGCACCCTCTTGCTCCGGAGCAGTTGAGTGTTGTTCCAAAATCAGTAGGAGTACCGTGATAGCCGGGTGGTCCTGTCAGTGTATTATCGCTGTTACCCAGATCTGTAACATTATGCCCCTTTGCATCGGAAGCGCCACTGCCTTTCGCGCCGGTTATATATGCGAAATTGCCGCCTGCCAGGTCCCCTGAGGCGTCTGTGTGATAAACCTGAGGAAAGCTGTTGCCAGCCAATGTTTCTATTTTATTGGCGGTTCCCATCCCGTGGCATCCAAGGCAATCACCCTTGGTCAACATTCGATATGGACCTGTGCCTGTCCAGGGCTGGCCGGCTGCGCCAAATGTCGCCGTTGCCGAGCCGTTTTGACTATCGTGCATTGTATGGCAATTTGAGCAGTCGCCGGTTATAGCGGCTGAAAGCGGTGATATTGTAAGTAGACAAATTGTGAAGATTAGTAAAAGATTAAAAAGATGATTGCATTTCATATGTTTTTTTTATGGTGCGATTTTACCAATCAATCACCCATTGATGTGAGGCAATTCCATTAATTTCTATTCTTCTCAAAAAGATGTTGGGTACCATGATCTTGCATGATACCCAACATCGATCTTCTATTACTATTTATGGATTGGTGCCTGTTGCGTTCTTTTCCGTATGGCATACAAAGCAACCGCCGCTGTTAGTGCCACCGGCTACCATGTCGGTGTAAGTCCATCTCAGCAAATCAGCCTGATTTGAACCATGCGCCCTATGGCAGGAAAGGCACATTATAGCATCCGTTCCTGCCGTAACTGTGCTACCCGATGAAGCTGGGACAGTTGTTCTTGCAATTGGCGCTTCAACACTGTATGTGCCGATAGCTGATCCGTCTGCTGTATTGTACTTAGCATATTCGCCGCTTGTTGGAAGTGCGATGTCGGACGGATGCCTTCTCCACGGATCACCGTATGCATATGCATTATCATGAGCTATCTTGCTGTGGAAAAGGCCATGGCACTCAGCGCAAAGGAAGCTGATGGTGTTCTTATTGGTGTAAGTAGTTGCGACAGCATCATAGTTTCTATTTGAGGCTGAATTAGCTCCGTAGTATTCGTTGTGAGTTGTTGCTGTCTCTGCCCAGTTCCAGTTAGCATCTTCCAGTCCATAAATGTTAGCTAAAAACCTGAAGCTGTTTCCTACATTGGTTGTGTTTGCAAGATTTGCCTGTGTAGCTGTGCCATTTAAGTTATTATGATGTGCGCCCTGAATGCCGCCGAAATCCACAGCGTTACGTGTTCCATGACAGCCAAATGTTCCTGCGCATGTTAGCTGACTGGTCCATCCTGCGCCGCCTGTTACCTGAAGTGTTTTACTATCAAATGTTAGTCCTGTAGTAGCAGTTTGGTCCCATCCGGGAGGCGTATCCGCTGGGGTGATAGTTGCATCGGGTGCTTTGACACCCACAACATTATGACCATATGAATCACCCGTATTTACAACCCAGTAAAAGTCACCGCCGGCATTTGTTTTACTGGCTCCCTGTCCAGTAGGGGCAGTGGTGTGCCATACAATAGGCGCTCCAAAGCTGTTAGTTTTCCCCCCTGTTGTGTCTTCCTTATGACACGCGATACAACTTGCATTTAGTAGACGCTGGCTTGGTCCGCTGGCATCCACAGTGCTGCCGTTCTGGCTGTTATGCATTGTATGACAGTTAGAACACTGTCCCGTAATAGCGTTTGCATAGCCATAACCCAGAATTACTGACAGTAAAGCAACAAATACGGTTATGAGTGTTTTTCTCATTTCATTAACCTCCTTTTTATTTGTGTTGACAGATTTTTTCTCATAGCCCTTGCCTCCTTTTTTATATTAAAAGTAATATTAATTTTTCCCTTCAAACTTCCACACAAATATAAAAGCAATATATGTGCCAATTCCTGTGAATTTTATGAGATTGCTAAATTATAAGGTCAGTGCATAAAAAAATAAAGGTATTAATAAGGAAATTTTGTTATTTTATTATTTATCACCCTTATATGCCCAAATAGATAGTGTGTAATTTTACACATCTGTGAAATTTAACTCAAGTTTCACCTCAGATTGCTGATACCCTTCACATTTGGGAAAAGGTACAGTCTGACCGATTAATCTCTCTTAGGGTCTAATTCCCCGCCGCTTGCGGCGAGTATAATAGATGACGTGAGCATCTATATACATAAGAGCCATAATGTCAGTGTATTGCTGTATCATTTTGTCTTTCCAACGAAGTATCGACGCATGGTT
>JACQZF010000078.1 GCA_016213945.1 Nitrospirota bacterium
AAAACGCTTTCCACGTGCCCACATATTTATCGTCGCTCTTTCCTCCGGGGATAAAACAATCTGCGCTGCCATTCTACTCATGCATATACTATACATGATCTCCCATTATATGTAAAGCTATTTAAGACGCACTACACTAGTCAACGCCTTTTTCGTTCTTTTTGAGCCCTTCTTACGTAAAGGGCCTTTTGCCGGTGATTTGCTTTTCGCGGAGGATGCAGTCTTCTTGCTGTTCCTGGACGAAACCGGAACAGTGTCTTCTAATGAGACCGAAGAGGCAGTCCCTAAATCATGTTCGAGTTCGATGCCGAATGTTTGGGACAAATCAGCTTCCTCAATAATCCTGGAGCTTTTCTTTGACGCTCTGGCCAGTAGTTTCTGCCTGTGGTCTGAGATGGCCTGTCCTATTAAATCGTCCATTTCCACATTCCGCATCCTGAAAAACAGCTCCGGGCTCTCATCGAGCCGAGCCCCGATGCCGTAAAGAGCTGCCGCCACATGTTTGCACATACCGGCCCAGTCCGGACAGGAGCAACTGAATTTGATCTCTTTCGATGATGGGAACATGCCTGAATCCTTATGAGTAAATATCTCACCCATCGTTTTGGGAAAGCTCCCGTTGATGAGCTCCTGCAAAGATTCGAGCATGCCCTGGCATTGATTTATGATTGTCTGCCAAATATCTTTCTTTAGAGTTCTTATGCTGATGACCACTGAATAAGGGCTTGACTGTGATCCCTGGACAGAGGCACGGGCCTCTCCGGGGTCGATCTGCAGGTCAAGGACCGCGCCGTGGCGGACATAGCTCCGCCCCCTGCCGATGCGGTTATGGTAATCGGCGTATCGATCGAGATTGAGGTTCCATGCCTTGCCCCACCAGGTGCGGGCTATCGCCGAGCCCTGAAGGATCACCGGCTTCAGGTTCGGGTTCTTCCTGGACAACTGCTTAAGTTTCTTCGCCGCCTTTGCCTTTTTCTCAGCTACGGATACATATCGGGGAAAATTATCCCAGTAAGACATTTGTTATGCTCCTTATAGATTCATTAATGGTAACTACTCATGTCTATCTCACGCAAAGCCGCAAAGTGCGTAAAGAAGTAACCAGCGCTATTTTATCACTATCAGACAGACAAGGAAAAGAGCTCGATCAGTTCATCATTATTCATCTCCGTTATCCAGTCTTCGGCTCCTGATTGGATCACTTCCTGTGCCAGTTTTATCTTGCCTTCTATCATCCTGTCGATCTTTTCTTCAATCGTCCCCTCTGTGAGGAATTTGTGGACGACAACGCTTTTTTTCTGGCCTATCCTGAAGGCCCGGTCGGTTGCCTGGTTCTCTACCGCCGGGTTCCACCAGCGGTCAAAGTGTATGACATGATTTGCCGCCGTAAGGTTCAGACCCACTCCCCCCGCCTTTAATGAGAGGACCATGAAAGGGACATAAGAGGCGCTCTGGAATTTGTCGATCAGGCCCTTTCTCTTTGCCACGGCGGTGCCGCCGTGCAGGACGAGGCCTTCCCTTCCGAATATGTTGTCAAGGAGCACCTTAAGCGGTCCGGTTATTTCCCTGAACTGAGTGAAGACCAGGACCTTTTCCCTCTTTTCAAGGATGGTTTCGCAAATCTCTCGAAGCATAGTGAACTTGCCGCTTTCCTCTTCATCGTATCCGCCCGTTCCGAGGTATTGATCAGGGTGATTGCAGAGTTGTTTGAATTTCATGAGGGAAGAGAGGACTATGCCTTTGCGCTGAATGCCCTCGGTCCGCTCTATCGTCTCCCTGAGCTCACGGACCATATCTTTATAGAGGAGTAGTTGTTTCTTGCTCAAAGATGCGTACGTCTTCATTTCGACCTTTTCGGGCAGGTCTGAAATAACCGCCTTGTCCGTTTTCAGGCGTCTCAGGATATAGGGGCTTATAATCCGTCTCAGTCTTGCGTAGCCTTCTGGAGATTGACGGAGCCCCTTTGCGAACCTGCCGAACTCTTGAGCGCCTCCAAGCAGCCCGGGGTTGATGAAGTCGAACAGGGACCAAAGATCGGACAGCCTGTTTTCAACCGGCGTGCCTGTCATGACCAGCCTGTTTTGGGACTTGAGTCTTTTGATGCTCCGCGTCTGCTTTGCGCCCGGGTTCTTTATAGCCTGGGCTTCGTCGAGTATGATGTAATTCCATTCACGCTCATGAAGCCAGTCATATCTCTGCGCAAGGTAGTAGGTCGTAATGACAAGATCGGTCACCTGCAGTGAGTCACTGTCTTTCGGCTCTATCTTTCTTCCAATTGGCGCGCCGGGGTGCGCTATACAAAAAATCAGGTCAGGCGCAAAACGGGTGAGTTCATTCTCCCAATTCGAAATGAGGGACGCGGGCACTACGAGCAGACTTGGCAGTCGCGGTTTTTGAGATTTAATGATAGTGAGCAGGCCGATTACCTGGACAGTTTTTCCGAGCCCCATGTCATCCGCCAGGCAGATACCAAGTCTTAAAGAATGGAGAAAAGCAAGCCAGTTCACTCCCTTCTGCTGGTACGGCCTGAGGTCGGCCTTTAATGTTTTACCTGTCTGAGTAAAGTCGATCGAATCGGGGTTTCGGAGCTTTTTCAGCACGGTATCGAGCCATCTGCCGTTTGTCAGTTCAATATCCTGTGACTGGTCCGTAACTCCCAAAGCGGTTTTCGGGGCCAACTGCATACGCATGGCGTCTCGGAAGCTGAATTCGCCTGTAGCAATCATTTCACGCGCCTTCTCATAGGCATCGAGGGTTTGTTTCAGTTTCTCCGGATCGACCGCTACCCATCTGTTTTTGATCCATGCGAGACCTTCAGATTTCAGGAGCAACCGCCGGGCTTCTTCTTCGGGGATGACCGTGTCTCCAAGAAGGAGATCGGGACTGAAATCAAGGATGGCATCCATTCCCGCGTGAGAAGGCTGCTTATCTCCGGCGGTGATGCGAAGTCTTACTCCCTGAGCGGGTCCCTTCCACCAGTTCGGAATCCTGCAAAGTATCCCGGCATTCTCATAGCCCGGGACCTCTTTTAAGAAGGTGTATGCTTCTTGCGCTGTCATTGAAAGAGGATGAAAGATTTCCCCCGATTCCACCAGCTCGTTTATGAAGCTGCTCTCCTTGGCGGCGAGGTGGACCATCGAAAGCAGATCCAGGAGTTTCTCATTATCGTTGCCGAATTCTTCCAGGGCATATTTCAAAGGGAGATGTCTGGATGTGCCCTGGGCGTTGAGACCTGTCGAATAGGTAGCCAGGAAGGCAAAGGGGGCATCGTCCTTCTTGTTTTCTACAAGATGGAAATAGACCCTCCCTACCAGATGCACGTTCGGGCTGTAAGATCTGATGAACTCATCAACAGTCCCTTTGTAATGCCTGACACCCTCCGCAAAACACCTGTTAAGCCCGTCCCATATATTTTCAAGGATGCCGGCGTTCAGATATTCGGCCCCGTTCATGAGGGGTGCGCCATCAAAGACTGACTGAGTTTCGTCGGGTGAAAGCGAGACAGCGATGTTCTCCCTTATCTGCTCCCGATCCGGCGTCATCCTTATCTTTTCTGCGAACAGGCCTGCAAATGCGCGCCAGAAATTGATCGAGTCGGAAAGCTGAATGGATTTGTCGCTGAACCCGAGAAAAAGAAATGCAGAGTCCTTGTCCGCGCCGAACCGCCGGAATATCTCCTGTTCCAACAACTGCCGGCTCTTGGGGACCCGTTCTTCAGACGGAGACCATTCAAGCTGGACATCACCGCCCGGCATTATAACTGCATGCAATTCCCTGTTCATAGTCTGATCCGCCTCATTCAAACTTGAAAATACTGAGTTCTCATCATTTCAGTCCATTTTATTATACTTGAATAGTCCCTTAACAAATAAATTCTGTACAGAATGACAAGAAAATCAATTGACATTAACACCGCCGCTGAGCGTAGGAATAATGAACATCTCACGGAGTTTGAGAGCAACGGCTGTGACGCGTCTTCCGAGCGCTGTAAGATAATATTTGTAATTGTACGCGACTTTCTTAATCAGGCCGTGTTTGCGAAGTCGTCTGATGATCGCGGATATCATGACATGCGGACTTGGACTGAAGAAGCTTACGGATTTGGCCGTTGCGGAAACCGCTGATGTTGAATTTACCGCGCACCACCGCAATGAAGACGTCAAGATCATCCCCATGGAAGAGGTTGAATCCGCGATAGGTGCGCTCATCGGCCCGAACAGGACGGGAGACCTTTTCCAAATCGCGGATGCCATTGGTGGGATCATCAATGGCGGAGAGGAACTCGATATAGCGACGGTTTGCGTCACCGAGCACGGCAGCGAGCTCCGGCAGGCTGTAGATGGACTTTTTGAACGGCGCATATTTCAACGTCTCACCGCCGCCTCTGTGTACCACCTTACGGTAGTGTTTGAAGAACGAGACATCGTTGGTCGTAGTCTCGATACGAAGGGCGATGCCGTGTTTGTCGTACATCTTGATAGCGGCTTTGCCCATATGATGCTTGATGCGTGTGCCCTGGATGCGTGTGTGGAAATCATTGCCGAGTTCATCCTCGAAGCCCTCCGTAAGTTTGCGGCCCAGAAACATGGCGACCTGTTCCGGTTTGACTGCGTGCACAGCCGTGCGGACAAGCTGTTCGTACAGGGGTTTCAGTTCGTCCTGACGTTTGAACACGATGTCGGTGGCGTATTCAACCTGCATGAGACTCCAATGATATCCTCCCGGGAACCGGCTGACGGCAGGACAATAAACACGCACAGCATTGTCCAGCGCCTTATGCAGGCGGAAGGGATTGAAGTCATCGGCGAGTTTCTGCGCCAGGGCGGGATTATCGATATGGATGAAGGCATTGTCATGCAGCCAGTAGTCTATCTTTTCCCTGTCAAGTTGTTGCACAAGAGCGTTATGGCCGTTGCAATAGAATTGCAGCCTGAAGGGAGCCCATGTGGGCACGCGCAGATAGCACAGACCCCACTGCGGAAGTATAAAGTAGAAATAGTAGTGCAGACACTTCCCGGCAACAGGCTTCAGAAAGGTCTTGCCTGTCTGTTTGTCATGCCACGGCTTAAATGCGTTGCAGGGCTCCATGGCCGAAAAGATATGCACCAGCCCCGGATGATATCCACGGCTCAGGAGTATTTCCTTAATGCGATCTTCCTTGCGGAAATTCTTCCTCTGGATGAAATCGATTGCCACCCCGTTGTCCCGTGCGACTGTGTCGGCGTGTGCTCTGAGTTCTTTGCGAAACCGGTTGCCCAATCGGGATACTTGAATATGCGCATCCCCCGGTCTCCGATAAATCGTGTCATGGCTTCAGCATGACCAACTGCAACCAGGGACCCGGTGATGATAATCCTGTCATAGCACGAAAGCATAAAGGCAATCTTGTTGGAATGTCGTTCGGTAAAATGGTTCATGGCTATAGCTTATCGCATCAGCCATATTATTCGCACATGAGATGTGCAGCGTGAAGATTATAAAAAACTTGGTTCCGGCTACGCCGGGTTAGGAGGGAGAGAAATCGCAGTCACTAAACAGTGAAACACTTGTGTCCTTCATGGAGGAATCTCAAAACGTTTCCATTCCAGAGATCAATAACCCTTGGTCCCTCTCAGAGGCCTCTATATTTTCAATATCCTTTTTCATAGCATGGCTTCGAGTATCGGCTTCATGACATTATTAACCCGACAAATTTCTTGTGATTTCTTTTTCATTGTTTTGCTCCGTACAAAATGACGCCACTTCTTAAAAAGTGTATGCATATCATACTAATTTGTCATATAAATCATTTCATATCGATTTCTATTTGAGGCAACGGGGAAATCCTTTCTAAATGCTGTGTATCCTCTCCAATTGATTAAAAAGGAGAAGGTATGAAGTTGTCGTCCAAAGGAAATACATAAGCAACAACTAACTTCCAAGTAGATCACGAACAGGACATGCATCAGGGTTTCTGCCCGGCATGTCCTTTTTGTTTTCACTCAGAACAAACGCATACCAATTAATCCCGACAAGCCTCAGGCACTTGGGTCATTAAACCAAAAGCCCAACTTCGAAACCACATGCACTGACTGCGGAGGAATAATGATCCTATAAGAAGGTTGATGAAATGTTACACGTGCGGCGCAAGCGTCTGCTGAACCTGCACATTTTAATTCAAGGGCGTATGGGATTCCCTGTACGTCCTTTTTTTCTTTTTAAAATAGCTTGAAATTGGTCACATAAAAAGTAAAGGACTTTTTCATTTTCATTATGTGATCCCTTTTCATTATTGAAAATTATTTGCGGTAATATCAGCGTGAAGAAATCGTGAAAGAACATTATCAAAAACGGTACAATTACGACGAATAATATAGAAATAGGAAATGGGGCTAACTACACTATAGATAAGATTTATTTAGTATTTTCAGGCACTTGCAATGGTCCCCTGGATGGGAATGGCATTCAAGAGGTCGACGGTTCGATCCCGTTCAGCTCCACTTTTTATTTGTATTCGGTTTTAACGTCTTTTCTGATTTTTTTATCCTCTCTCTTGACACACTTCTCTTTGTATGTTATTAATATAACCACAACAAGCCACGAAGGCTTTAACGGCAAAGACGCCGGTACGCTTTCGTGGTTTTTTTATTTTTCAAGACAGGAGAAAACATTATGTCAGAAGAATTATTGGTCCTTATAACTGCCGCGGCCTCGATCGGTTTTTTTCATACGCTTTTGGGCCCCGACCATTATATCCCCTTCATTGCCATGTCGCGTGCGGGCAAATGGTCGCTGCGCAAGACAACCTGGGTCACTGTTTTGTGCGGTGTCGGCCATGTGTTGAGTTCCGTTGTGCTGGGTGTCCTTGGCGTCATGTTCGGTTTTGCCGTGTCAAAGCTGGAGGTGATAGAGTCGTCACGCGGGAATATAGCGACGTGGGCGCTCATCGCGTTCGGGTTAATCTATTTCGTCTGGGGAATACGGAGGGCGATGAGGCATAAATCCCATGAGCACCCTCATATGCATGAAGACGATGTTGATCATGTTCATCATCATGACCATACGACTGAACATATGCACGTCCATGAAGCAAAGAACAAAAAGAACATGACCCCGTGGGTGCTCTTTATAATTTTCATTCTCGGCCCCTGCGAGCCGTTGATCCCGATGCTCATGTACCCGGCGGCAAAGAGCAGCCTCTCCGCTTTATTGCTTGTCACCGGGGTGTTCGGTTCGATATCGGTGCTTACCATGCTCGGCATCGTCCTGATCTCACATTACGGAATAAATATAATCCCGTCTGAAAAAATGGAAAAATATACTCACGCAATAGCCGGAGCAATAATAAGTGTCTGCGGAGCGTCAATTCTGCTTTTCGGATTATAGGAACAATTCATGACCGACCTGGAAAAACTCAAACACCTGCTCGAACACTGGATGGAACACAACGAAGCCCACGTAATGACATACAGCGAATGGGCGTTAAAGGTAGATGCCCTCGGAGAAAACGAGATAGCCGGCATACTCCGGCAGATCGTCGATGAGAGCAGAAAGCTGAATGATCTGTTCAAGAAGGCAAAGGGTATCTTGTAGAGGCGGGTCGTCTCTACAATCTCATAATCAACTCATGAAGTTTCGGGTACTCATCTTTTAAAAGGGTGATGTCCTCTTTCAGCAGCCTTAATCCCTCCGGCACGTATTTCAGGAAATATTTTCTCCCTTTGACTGAGGAAAGAAAGCCGTATGCGCCAAGCGCCTGCATATGCCTTTGAAGCCTGCATATCAGAAGTGTCTCACGGAAATAGTCTGCGTCAAATTTGTCCTCAATTTTACTTATGTAATAAGCCACAAGCCTCTCCCTCAGATTGTCTTCAAGTCGGTAATAAGGGTCCCAAAGCAGTGATGCCACGTCATAGGCTGAAGGTCCCATTCTCGCTCCCTGATAATCAATTATTCGCAAGTCACCGTTTTGCAAGACCATAATATTTTGCGACTGAAAGTCCCTATGAATTATTGTCTTGGGGAAAGAGTCCGCTTTAAACGCAAGGCTGTTTAAGTCCTCTTCAAATTCAGGGATATCAGCGGTCCGTATATTTTTGACCCAGTCAACGAATCTTTCAAGAAAATAATCCGTCTCCCACCGGAAATATTCATAATCGAAGATCCTGTTTTTAAGAAGACGGCAATCTGCGACATAATCGGTTGCAGTAGTGTGGATATTCGCCAGTACATCAATTATGTCCCTGTACATTTTTTCTATCTCTGCTTCTTCACGGGGGCATTTCAACCAGTTGTAGAGAGAAGTATCTCCGGCGTCCTCAAATACGGCATGTTTTTCCTCGGTATCTACTTCCAATAATTCAGGCACGGGGATGAGATATTTCAAAAAGAACCGCGAGTATTCCATTTGTCTGGTAAAATCCGGGTCGTCCCTTTTACACTGCATCAGCACTGAGGATTTCTTGCCCCTTTTAATCCTGTAGTATTTCCTGTCAGAGCCGCCTGAGCCGATTATCTTTTTGCCGTCCTCAAATGACGCCGCCAAGACCTCCGGTTCAATAAGGTCAATCCTGAAATCGGGGCCAATGATGCAGTTTTCAAAAAATCCCCCTATATCCCCCTTTTTCAAAGGGGGACTTACTTCCCCTCTATCAAGAGGGGTCAGGGGTGTGTCCTCCTTTTTGTCAAAGTGGGAGGGGAGTAAAATACAATTCCTCAATGAAACGCCTTTATCAAATACACATCCTTCTTCTATCACAACATACCCGCTTATCTCAACATTTCCGCAGCCTTTTACTGACGGATGAACATACACCGTTTCTCCCTCAGCTTTCAATAAATTGAAAACTGTAGAAGAATATGCGGTTGGTGTTCCTATATCGCTCCAGTAGTGGCGGGGCTCATACCGGCCTTTACTTACATCAAATGTGCCTATCTTATGTCCGGCATTCACGGCTTTCAGCCATGACTCCACAACACTCGATGCTCCGGAAGGAAGGAATTGCAGGAACTCCGGTTCATAGACGGCAATGCCTGTGAAGGCCACCATTTCGTTTGTAGGGGCGGGTCTTAAACCCGCCCCTACGTTTTTTAAAAATCCGTTTTCATCAACAACAACATTATTAAATTCAGGATGATCATGGACCGCAAGCGTCACAAGATTTTTTGAGGAGCGATGATGGTCAAGGAGTCTTTCCAGATTTATATCAGAGAGTATGTCTGCGTTATGCACGAGGAAAGTGCCTTCATTTAAAAAACCCTCTGCGTTTTTCAAAGCCCCGCCAGTGCCGAGAATTTGTTCTTCGGGGAAGAGAACGTAGGGGCGGGTTTGAAACCCGCCCCTACTGCTGATCCACTCCTCAATCATCTCTTTCTTATGGTGAAGGTTTATCCCGATCTTATTTAGAGGCAATACCGAAACCCTTTCAAGAATGTTTTGCAGGACCGGCTTGCCCATGATCGGCAGCAGAGGCTTGGGCAGATGATTTGTGATAGGCCGGAGCCTTTCACCAAATCCGGCAGCAAGTATGAATATGTTGATTGTGTTGTTCATAGTAAAAAATACTCCCTAAAACTGTCATTCCGGCTTGTCCGGAATCTTCCTCAAGAAGGATTCCCGACGCGCTTTGCTTGCGGGAATGACATACTTGCGCGCGTTAATGATATCTAAAACAAGCTCTATTTAGTAAATCAAATACCTCTTCCGCACTTTTTTGTTAAACTCCTTACATTGCTCAGTCCACCAATCTTCCATCCGATCAAGCGGTCTACCGTTTTCGATGTCCTTCCTGAGCCTGTCCGTGCCTGCGAGGATATCAACAGGCATCTTCTTAGTCTCATATTCATAAGGCGGTTGTTTCCATTTAAACTGTTCAGGATAAAGGTCGTGTACCGCCTTGATAACCGCAACGCCTGTTTTAAACGGCTTAAATTTCTCCATGTTGGTGACATGGATCTGCGCGCCTCCGCAGAGCTTGCCCGCGTGTTTTTGAAAAGTCGGCTGAAAATACAGCGGCCTGAAGATAACGCCGGGGAGTTTGAATTTTCCGAGATGTTTAACAAGCTGATCGGGGTCTATAAACGGCGCCCCGAAAATCTCAAACGGCCGTGTTGTGCCGCGTCCCTCGCTTAAATTAGTGGCTTCAAGCAGGCACATGCCTGGATAAACAATTGCTGTATAAGGTGTTGGCATATTAGGAGAAGGCATGACCCAAGGAAGACCTGTTTCGTCGAAATACATCTTCCGGCTCCAGCCTTTCATGGGTACAATGTGAAAACTTAGTGAAGGGTAGAATTCGTTTTTCAAGTAGCTGCCTATCTCACATATCGTCATACCGTGACGGACAGGCATCGGACGCTGTCCGACAAAAGATGAATAGGCTGTATCAAGCACCGGGCCTTCTGTAACATTGCCGCCAAGAGGATTCGGCCTGTCGAGAATGACAACAGATTTATTCATCTCATCACATGCCTGCATACAGAGCTCCATTGTCCATATGAATGTGTAATACCGGGAACCGACATCCTGCATATCAATTGCCAGCACATCAATGTCCTTCAACATTGAAGGCCCCGGTTTGCGGGTATTACTGTATAGGCTGTATACGGGCAGTCCTGTTTTTTTGTCCCTGAACCCTTTCCATTCAATCATGTTGTCCTGCGTCTCTCCGCGGATTCCGTGCTGGGGGCCGAAGAGCGCCTTCAGTTCAAATCTTCTGCTCTTGATAAAACAGTCCCCCGCATGCCCCAGTCTCCTGCTCACAGATGCCGGATGCACAACAAGCCCTACCTGCGCGCCTTTTAATTTGCCGGGCCAGTTTTTCTCGAATATGTCTAATCCGTTTTGCATTTTCGTTTTTAACTTGGTAATTCTCTGTGTCTTGATACAGAGTTCTTCATTCTGTAATTCTGGCTTGTCCAGAATCTTTTGTGGTTCTCTGAAAGCAAGAAAGATTCCCGACAAACGGGAATGAAGCAAAATAGCTACTCATCTTTCAGATACCGTGTAGCTTGTGAAGGTTGTATGAATTATAACGGTTTGGCAAAAAAAAGAGATACGCAGGATTTCTTTTCTACCAAATATCAGCAAGGGATTATTTACGGCTGAACTGCATTATATGCCCTGTCCCTTACTATACCTGCAGGGTCCTGCAAGGGACCAAGCGGATTTTTGACTTCTGTTGTCTCATCTATTATCGGAGTCCCCCCCCAGAGCTTATGCACCACAGTCCCATTGACCATGACTATCAGCGATTCGAACGTCCATCCGGATTCTTTTGTGGTCCTCTTGAAATTAAACAGGTCCAGGAAAACATTACCATACCTTTTTCTTGTACTGTTCCTCAGACGAATTTCATAGGACCTGCAATCCTTTTTTGCTTCAATACAGTCCTGTATTCCCTTATCAAGGTCCTCTTTTTTTATAGAGGGATTAATCATAAAGCGTTGGATAATATCCAAATGAGTCAGAATTTTAAAATTAGGTGTTGAATAAGGATCGTAACCAAGCTGTTGCAGTTCATCAACGGTGGTCTGGTAAGGAATTATCTTATCGAAAGCCATCTTAGCTTCTTCAAAGGTCCCCCACAAATGTGTCTTTGTTGTCTCTTTTACACTGGGAAGCAGCGAACTACAGCCAACCGTAATAAAGGCAATAAAAAATATTGCTGAAAACAACAATCCTTTCTTCAGAAAATTATTAGCTGGCATCTGAGAAAATTATATCACATCACTGGTAAAGCAGTCAGCAGGCAAAACTACGGACAGTAAGTATCTATGCTAAAATTACGCATGACAAGCCTCTATGTCCACATCCCCTTTTGCCTGAAAAGATGCATTTACTGCGATTTTGTGTCCGGTATTTACGGTCCCCGGACGGCGGACGCTTATATTGAGGCGCTGAACAAAGAGATCCGTAATATCCCGGAGAAAACGCAAATCTCAACGCTCTTCATTGGAGGAGGCACGCCAACAGCGCTTTCTGCAAACAAGTTAACAAATCTGATTCGCCATATCTTTTCTCATTGCAGCTTTTCACCCCCCCATCCCCCCCTTGCCAAGGGGGGGTATGACGGGGTTGAAGCCACAGTTGAGGCCAATCCCGGAACAGTTGATAAACATAAACTGGCAGCAATGCGTTCCGCCGGAATAAACAGGCTCAGTGTCGGCATTCAATCCTTTAACGATGATGAGCTTGCACTGCTCGGCAGGATCCATACTTCTGAAGAAGCCGGGCAGGCAGTCTGTCTTGCAAGGGATGCGGGTTTCGAGAATATCGGGATCGATCTCATATACGGTATTCCCGGACAGGATATCGAAAGCTGGAGGGAAACACTTGAGAAAGCGGCGATGTTAAAGCCGGAGCATATTTCCACATATGAACTGACAGTTGAGGAAGGGACCGGCCTGCATGAGTATTTAAAAAATCCCCCAACTTCCCGTTGCAATGCTTTGCAGCAACGGGAGCCCAGCCCCTTTTTCAAAGGGGGAGATTATACCCCTCTTTGGAAAAGAGGGGTAAGGGGAGATTTTGTAGGTAGAGTGCGACTTCCCGATGAAGACAAGATCATTGAGATGTATGAACACACTATCGATTATCTTGTATCCAAAGGCTACAGCCATTATGAGATATCAAATTTTGCAATGCCCGGGTATCAATGCAGGCACAATCTGAATTACTGGGACAGGGGAGAATATTTCGGGGCCGGGCTGGGCGCGCATTCGTTTGTATATGGAAAGCGGTTTTGTAACACCTGCGATCTTGAGGAATACCTGAAGGCCGTTTCTGAAGATAAAAGTCCCGTGAAGGGGACCGGGCATATCCCGGAAGACCAGGCCTTGTCAGAGGCCATCTTTCTTGGATTGAGGAAAACCGGAGGGATAAGCATAGAGTCTTTTTTAAAGCGTTACGGAATAAATATGTTAAGCCATTATCAAAATGAAATAGCAGCGCTGCAGGAAGAGGGGTTAATTGAAATTGTCGGTTCAGGCTGTTCATATGAAACAGACCTGCGGCTTACGAGAAAAGGGATCCTCCTGTCTAATGAGGTATTTCTAAAATTTGTATAACTAAGGGTTACATAACCTGATAAAAAAAGGTAAAATAGTAACTGCTTTATTTCATTACACACAAAGAAGGTAACTATGATAGACAAATTTGAGCCGAAATGGATAGCCTGGGAAATCACGAGGAGATGTAATCTCAGGTGCGTGCACTGCCGGTCTTCTTCCGAAATGGAGGCAAAAGGGCATCCCGATTTTTCAACAGAAGAGGCCTACAGGGTTATCGACGACATTGCGAGTTACGCCAAACCGGTCATGGTACTTTCAGGCGGCGAACCTTTATTGAGAAAAGATGTTTTTGATATAGCAAAGTACGGCACTTCAAAAGATTTGCGGATGTGTATCGCAACAAACGGCTCCCTTGTTACGGAAGAGATATGCGAGGGCATGAAGTCATCCGGCATCAAAATGGTGTCGCTCAGTCTTGACGGTTCTACCGCAGAGGTACATGATAATTTCCGCAACCAGAAAGGCGCGTTTGCCGGAGTTGTAAACGCAACCGAGCTGTTTAATAAGCACGGCATCAAGTTTCTTATAAACTCATCATTCACAAAACGCAATCAGCAGGAAATCTCCAAGGTCTACAAACTTGCAAAGAAGCTCGGGGCCACCGCATGGTATATGTTCATGATAGTGCCTACCGGAAGAGGCGAAGACATTATGAGTGAACTTATTTCCAAAGAAGACTATGAAGAATTGCTTGAATGGCATTATCAGATGGAGAAAAACGAAAAAGACCTGCTTGTGAGGCCTACCTGCGCCCCGCATTATTACAGGGTGGTCCTGCAGAAACAAAAAGAGGAAGGCGAAAAACTGGAGCGCCGCACCCTGAAATTTTCAACCGGCGGCTCAAAAGGGTGTCTCGCGGGACAGCTTATCTGCCTCGTCGACGTTGACGGCAATGTCCTGCCTTGCAGTTACTTCCCCAAATCAGCAGGGAACATAAGGGAGAAATCCTTTAAGGACATCTGGGAGAATTCCGAGCTGTTTAAGGACATGAGAAACTTTAAAGCCTATAAAGGAAGGTGCGGCTCCTGCGAATATGTAAATGTCTGCGGCGGCTGCCGCGCGCGCGCGTACGCGGTGTCCGGAGACTATATGGAAGAGGAGCCTTTCTGCGGATACATTCCGTATAAGATACGAAAAGCAGGAAGTGAGAAGTGAAACAAGAAAACGACCTGAGCAAGCGACTGTATAATTTTGCTTTAAAGATCGTTTTATTGGTAAGGACGTTACCCAAAGAAATAGCAGCCCACGAAATCGGAAGACAATTGATCAGGTCGGGGACTTCAATTACGGCAAATTATGAAGAGGCAAAAGGGGCGTTCAGCAAAGATGATTTTACTTACAAACTTAACACGGCTTTTAAAGAGGCAAGAGAAACGAACCTCTGGTTAAGACTTTTAAATGATTCAAAAATTATGAAAGATAATCAACTAAACGAGGTAATTAAAGAATCTGAAGAGATAAGAAACATTTTAGGGAAAGGTGTAAAGACAGCAAAGTCCAGAAGCAAGAGCTGATGGTTTCAGGTCTTACAACTTCCTACTTCCCACTTCTTACCTCTCAATTTATTTTTTGGAGGAATAATGAACGATACATTTCTTAAGGCATGCCGTGGAGAAAAAACAGACTTCACCCCGATATGGATTATGCGCCAGGCAGGGAGATATTTACCTGATTATCAGAAGGTCAGAGGAAAAGTTGATTTTCTGACGCTTTGCAAGACCCCGGAACTTGCGGCCGAAGTAACCATCCAGCCGATCGATATTCTGAAAGTCGACGCAGCCATCCTTTTTTCAGACATCCTCATTCCTGTTGAGGCAATGGGCATGAACCTTGAATTTCACGAAAAGAGGGGGCCCATAATGACGCCTCCTATAAGAGACAAGAGTAGCGTCGAGAAACTCTCTGTTCCGGACCCTGAAGACAGGATGAGATTTGTGATGGATACCGTCAGGCTTTTGCGCAAAGAACTCGAAGGCCGTGTCCCGCTGATCGGTTTCTCAGGAGCGCCCTTTACCACTGCAACCTACATGATAGAGGGGGGCACTTCAAAGAATTTTCTTAACACAAAAAAAATGATCTTCCAGTCCCCCGAATTATACGGCTCTTTAATGAACAAGATAACCGCTACAATTATCGAATACACGAAGGCCCAGATAAAAGCCGGCGCACAGGCCATCCAGTTGTTCGACACCTGGGGCGGAATATTCTCGCCTGCGGATTTCAGAGAGTTCGCGCTCTTCTATGTCAAACAGATAATAAAGGAACTGAAGAACTGGATGAATACCGAGAAGATCGAACCAGTCCCGATCATTTACTTTGTCGGCGAAACCGCCGGCCTGCTGGAAGAAATAAAAGCATCAGGCGCCGATGTCCACGGCGTTGACTGGAGAATAAATCTTGATGACGCCATCACCAGGCTGGGGAACAATCCGGTGGTACAGGGAAATCTGGACCCGCTTGCATTATTCCTCCCGAAAAATAAAATTGAAGAACGCGTAAAAGATATCCTCTCCCGTGCAGCTTCGGCAAAAGGACATATTTTCAACCTCGGTCATGGCGTAGTACCTGAAACCCCGCCAGACAATGTTATTGCTCTTGTTGAGATGGTTCACCGGCTCAGCAGTAAAAAATAAACATCTTTGTTTTTCCTTTAACAAAAGGGGCTGAAGTCTTTTTTCAATGCAAGACAACTCTATATTCTCACTAAGAAATGTTAAGATAACAGGCAATTTGAGACTGCGAAAAGGGATTAGTTTTGGCAGGAAGCAATAAAAAAACCATCGGCGTTGTTCTACTGAACCTCGGCGGTCCTGACTCGCTGCAGGCAGTCAGGCCGTTTCTCTACAACCTCTTCTCAGACAGGGAGATCATCAGGCTCGGTCCGGCCTTTCTCCAGAAACCTATCGCATGGCTTATCTCAACCCTCCGTTCAAAAAAGACAGAAAACATGTACAGCCAGATAGGCGGGAAGTCTCCTATACTTGATATTACAAAGGCACAGGCTGAGGCTCTTGAGAAAGAGTTGAACTCGTCACCCGTCACCCGTCACCCGTCACCATCTTTCAGGGTATACATCGGGATGCGTTACTGGCGGCCTTTTATGCAAGATACAGTAGACAATATTATTCAGGATGGCGTTAAGCGTCTTGTCGTCCTCAGTCTTTATCCGCATTACTCAAAGGCGACGACAGGTTCATCAGTGGAAGATTTCAAACAAGCAATTTCCAATGTTCAGGCTTCAAATTTAAAATTTGAAATTCAGTACATTGAACAGTGGTATGATTTCCCCGAATACATAGACGCGCTTGCCGGACTGATCGCAGAAGGCGCATCTAAATTTAATCCCCCCTCACCCCCCTTTAGTAAAGGGGGGCAGGAGGGGATTACTCTGCTCTACAGCGCGCACAGCCTGCCGCAGTCTTTTATTGACGAAGGCGACCCGTATCTCGATCACATAAAATCCACCATTACTGCCGTCAACTCGTTACTTGTTGCCCGGTACTCGTTACCTGTTAAATGGCATCTCGCATTTCAGAGTAAAAGCGGGCCTGTCAAATGGCTTGAGCCCGCAACCGAGGAGGCCATTGTTAAACTTGCCGGAGAGGGCTGTAAAAATTTACTTGTTGTGCCGGTCAGCTTTGTCTCAGACCATATCGAGACACTATATGAAATAGACATTCTGTATAAAGAGCTCGCTGAAAAACACGGGGTAACTCTTCAAAGATGCCGGTCGTTGAATACATCCGAAAAATTTATACTTGCGATGAAGCAGCTTGTTTTAGCAAAATTAGCTGAAAGCTGACGGCTGATAGCTGTCATCTGATTTACAGGGAGACAATATGAAAAGGATAGCCATAGTCGGCGGCGGCATATCCGGGCTGACAGTTGCATACGCGCTTTTAAATCCCTCTTCGCCCTCCGTTGTTAAGAGGGAATTTGACATCACTGTCTTTGAATCGGACAACAGGGCCGGAGGGAAAATATGGACGGACAGGACAGACGGTTTTCTCTGCGAGAAGGGGGCAAACGGTTTCCTTGACAACAAGCCCCGCACCCTTGAATTGTGCAGGAGCCTCGGCATTGACCCCCTGAGGAGCAATGAAAATTCCAGGAAGCGGTTTCTCTTTGTGCATGGCAAACTCAATGCCCTGCCTGAGTCGCCTCCCGCGTTTATAAAATCCGACCTCATTTCATGGGGCGGCAAACTCAGGATGTTGATGGAATACAATGCGCCCAAAGGGCCGGAGGATGAAACAGTAGCTGATTTCATAACCCGCCGTCTCGGAAAAGAGGCGCTTGAAAAACTCATTGACCCTATGGCGTCCGGGATTTACGCCGGCAATCCCTACAGGATGAGCATAAAGAGCTGCTTCCCCCGCATCAAGGAACTTGAGCAGGAGTACGGCGGCCTTATAAAGGCTTTATTAAAGATACGCAAACAGAAGAGGCAGCAGCAAAAAGTCTCCGGAGAAAAAGTGTCGGTTGCTCCCGGAGGCACTCTCACCTCATTTTATAACGGCGCGCAGACAATGACGGATACGCTTGCGGAAAGACTTGGCGACAGATTAAAACTCGGGGTCTCTGTTTACGGCATTGTAAAAGACAGCTCCTCATATAAACTGTACACATCTAAGGACACAGTCGAAGCCGATATTGTAATTATCGCGTCCCCGGCTTACGCGGCAGCGGAGATACTGAAGGACTTTGACATGGAGATCTCAAGATTTCTTTTTGATATCCCGTACCCGCACGTATCGGTCGTTTGCCTTGGATATAAAAAAGAAAAGGTCGGGCACCCTTTAAACGGTTTCGGTTTCCTCATTCCGCACATCGAAGGCCGTAAGATACTTGGTACTCTCTGGGATTCAAGCATATTTCCGAACAGGGCGTCAGAGGGTCATGCCCTTCTGAGAACAATGGTCGGCGGAGCCCAGGCGCCTGAGATGGCCATGCTTGATGATGATAAGATCATAAGCCTGGTCTTTGATGAACTCAGGCCGGTACTCTCCCTGAGATCAGAACCCGACATGATAAGGGTCTACAGGTGGGAAAAGGCGATCCCGCAGTATATTCTCGGGCACAGCAAAAAAATAATGCTGATCGAAAAAAGACTGAAATCATATCCCGGACTTTATCTGACGGGCAATGCCTACAGGGGGATCGGCATGAACGATTGCGTGGAGAGCGGGTACAAGCTCGCGGATGAGATCATCGCTCATTTATAAATCTGATTGAACAATTTATATGCCAGCCGCCGGTCAATATTCACAAGTGTTTTGTATTCATCAAGCGCAGAGCCTATATTGTTGAACAATACGTAGACGCTGCCAAGGTTGTAATGGGCCTGGGCAAAGTCAGGCTTGATCTTTACCGCTTTCAGGAAAGCGGCCAGCGCTTCATTTCTTAATTGCAGGTTTAGATATATCTCCCCGATATGATTAAGTACGTTCGCATTATCAGCATCGAGCCTCACTACATTTTTGAAAGCCTCAAGCGCGAGATTGTCCACCCCTGCTTTTTTGTATATAAGGCCGAGACTCAAATACGCATCTGTAAAATCAGGGTTCAGCCGGACCGCCTGTTCGAGCGCGCGTATTGAATATTGCAGGTTGCCTGCTTCCTTGTATTCAAGGCCAAGCCTGTAGTGCGCCTCCGCAGAGTCAGGGTTTATTTTGATCGCCTCCTTGAAAGCGTCCATTGCTTCCTTATGCCTGCCCTCACTGCTGTAGGTCACTCCAAGGGCAAGCCAGTCTTCCTGAGTTTTGCTGCCGGCTTCACTCTCTGCTGTCTTTTCATTCTCTCCCGCGGCAACGATCTCTTCTTTTATCTCTGAGTCATTGTCTTTTATTACAGAAGCCTTCTCAGCGCAGGCAAATGAAATACAGGAAAACGTAAAAGCAGTAATTATGAGAATTAACCAATCGCGGGCCTTTGATAAATTCCTGACCTTTACTCTTGCCATAAAAACTCACCTCCTCCTGTTGTATATAAAAGTATACAACATAATTCAAATGAGGTTGTACAGTTACTAATGCAAAAACTTTATGTCTGGAGATGACACAAGCGATATTCTCATTCTGTTTTGTTAAAATGATTGATGTCGGTTAAGATCATTTCTGTGACAGGCGCGCACAGTGGTGTGGGTAAGACGACCCTCTGTTCTATCCTGCTTGAAAATTTAAAAGGATTCGGCGCGATCAAGTTCACCAGGACGGAGCTTTATACTACTGTCACTGATGATGAAATTATTCTCAAAGAGAAGGGCAAGGATACGGCGATCTTCTTTGAGTCGGGGGCTGAAAGAGTTGTCTGGATACAAAGTCCCGGCGGGCGGGAACTTGAAGATGCCCTGAATGTTTCATTGACAAAGATGACGGGGCTTGAAGGCGTTGTGGTTGAAGGCAACAGCCCTGCTGACCTTTTGAAGCCGCTTCTGACAATATTTATCATCGGCGGAGACGGAGAGATCAAACCCTTTGCTCTGGAGGTTGGTAAAAAGGCGGATATCATAATTATTAACTCTGAAACGGATATTGAAAATCCTGCTTCTTTGATCCCTTTCCCTCAAGAACATGCAAAATTTTTCCGAATAGACCTAATAAATAAACGCGGGGAAATTGACAAATTGCTTGCATATATCCAAAAATATATTGTTTGAAAGCTTTATGTTAATAATTTACCTGACAGATAAGGAGTCTGAGATTTGCAAATAGAGACAAATGTACTTCTTTTTGAATTAGCGCTTACGTTTTATTTTATCGCAACCATTTCAGGCATCATCGAGATCTTCAGAGGGGAAAAAAACACATCGAAGGTAACGCTTTATCTCTCAATGGCCGGTTTCGCCTTTCACACGGCGAACATTGCCATTAGATATGTTGAAGGCGGGCACATACCTGTAACCAATATGCACGAGGCCACGTCCTTTTTCTCTTGGTGCGTGCTGATACTGTTCTTTGTCCACGAATTCAAGTACAAGCTCGGGCTCCTCAGCTCTTTTATCATGCCCATTGTATTTCTCCTTATGTTTTCGGCGTCAATCTTCCCGCGTGAAATAAAGGCGTTAAGCCCTGTGCTTCAGAGCTACTGGTTTGGTATCCACGTGGTCTTTGCATTTCTTGGGGACGCCTCTTTTGCGATGGCGTGCGGCATTGGGATCATGTATCTTATCCAGGAGAGGAATGTAAAATCAAAACACCTGAGCATGCTCTTTCAGAAACTGCCGAGCCTCCAGACACTGGATGAGATCAACTATCACCTCGTCACTTTAGGGTTCCCTCTTCTGACGCTCTCCATGATAACAGGGGTCATCTGGGCCAATTCAGCGTGGGGGACCTACTGGAGATGGGACCCGAAGGAAGTGTGGTCCCTGATAACATGGCTTGTTTACGCGCTGGTACTTCATCTCAGGCTTACCTCCGGGTGGCGAGGCAAGAAGGCCGCCATCCTCTCGATCATAGGGTTTGCCATAGTTATATTCGCATTTTTCGGCGTATCAATTATCCTGAAAGGACGTCACGTTTTTATGTAGCGCTAACCGCCTTATAGTTGTTAGTTGATCACAAACGTTTAACGAAATCGTCATGAACATATTAGTAATCGGACTTAACCACAAAACAGCTCCCATAGAAGTCAGGGAAAAGGTGGCCTTTGACGGGCCAAAGCTCGGAGAGGCCATTAAGCTCCTGAAAGGATCCCATGTAGTAAAGGAGAGCATCATACTCTCCACATGCAACAGGGTCGAGATATACGCCGGGGTCAGCGATTTAGATTCCGGGGTCGAAGGCATAAAGGGCTTTCTCGCGGATTTTCACAAAGTGCAGAGAGACCTGTTAGACAGATCGCTTTACATTCATAAAGGGGCCGACGCCATAAGGCATATGTACAGGGTCGCGTCAAGCCTTGATTCGATGGTGGTAGGCGAGCCGCAGATACTCGGACAGTTGAAAGACGCATTTGATCTTGCGCTGGAAAATAAAACCACAGGCGTTATCCTGAATAAACTGATGAGGAAGTCTGTTTCCGTGGCAAAGCGCATCAGGACGGAGACGAAGATCGCGGAGAGCGCGGTGAGCATCAGTTTTGCTGCGATCGAGCTGGCAAAGAAGATATTCGACGACCTCGCCAGTAAATCATTCATGCTCATCGGCGCGGGTGAGATGGCAGAGCTTGCGGCAAAGCACCTTATAAACTGCGGGGTGCAGGACGTGCTGGTCACAAACCGCACAATCGCAAGGGCCGAGGAACTGGCCCAGGAGTTTCACGGGAAGGTGGTCCCGTTTGAGAGCTTTGTAAATGAATTGCAGCACACCGACATTGTCATCTGCTCGACCGGCGCGCCCCACTACATCTTATTAAAAGACCAGGTGCACAAGACGATGAAAGAGCGGAAGCAGAAGCCGATGTTCATAATCGACATATCCGTGCCGAGGAATATCGAGCCGCAGATAAATGACCTTGATAACGTTTACCTGTACGATGTGGACAGCCTTCAGGGGATCGTGGAAACAAATATCCAGGAGCGCGCAAAAGAGGCTGACAAAGCGGAACGGATCGTTGATGAGGAGATCGGTTCTTTTCTGCAATGGACCGCCTCCCTGACCGCGACCCCGACCATTGTCGCGCTCCGCAACAAGGCCGAGGAAATAAGGAAAGCGGAATTTGAAAAGACCCTCAAGAAGCTCGGCCCGATGGAGGAAGAGAAAATAAAGGCAATTGAATACCTGACAATTTCCATTGTCAATAAACTGATACATCCCCCTACAACAGTCCTTAAAGAAGAAAATGAAAACAGGGACGAATTGATCGCAGTAATAAAAAAGCTGTATGGAATTAACGGAGAAGAGGAGTAATATCTATCATGAAGAAAAAAGTTATCATCGCAACACGCGGCAGCAAACTCGCGCTCTGGCAGGCGGAGTGGGTCAAGGCGCAGATCGAAAAGGTCAGCCCTGACACCGAGGTAGAGCTTAAGAAAATAAAAACCACCGGAGACATGATACTTGACGTCCCTCTGGCACAGGTGGGCGGCAAGGGGCTTTTCGTAAAAGAGATCGAAGAGGCGCTCCTGAAGAAAAAGGCGGACCTCGCAGTACACAGCATGAAGGACGTTCCGACTGACCTGCCTGAGGGCCTTCATCTTGCCGCTATCTGCAAGAGGGAAGATCCGAGGGACGCATTCATTGCAAGAATGCAGAAGACAGGAGACAGAACACAGGCAATAAAAGGTTTTAAAGACCTGCCAAAAGGCGCCCATGTAGGCACAAGCAGTCTTCGGAGGATATGTCAGTTACTGAACAAGCGGCCTGATCTGAAGATCACACATCTGCGGGGGAATCTCGATACAAGATTGAGAAAGCTTGATGAGGGACAGTTCGACGCGATCATCCTTGCTGTCGCAGGCGTGAAGAGGCTCGGCTGGAAAGAAAGGATCACCCAGGTCCTTGAGCCTGAAATCAGCCTGCCGGCTATCGGACAGGGCGCTGTTGGAATTGAATGCAGGATGGATGATGAGTTTATAAATAAACTCTTAAAGAAGCTTAACCACAAGGCAACCTCTGTCTGCGTAAGGGCGGAACGCTCCTTCCTGAAAAAACTCGAAGGCGGATGCCAGGTCCCGATAGGCGCATACGCGCAGTTGATAAGTCAGAAGTCAGAAGTCAGAAGTCAGAAGTCAAAGACTAACCCGTCACCCGTCACCCGTCACTCGTCACTTGTTATAAAGGGTCTTGTCGGGAGCCTGGATGGAAAGACATTGATCAGGGCCTCAAAGACCGGCAAGCCGGAGGACGCTGAGACTCTTGGCACAAAACTCGCTGAGGTGCTGCTGTCAAAAGGCGCGGGGAAAATTCTCGCGGAGGTTTACGGAAAATAAGGGCAGGTCTCTTGCCCTTTAGACACCCTTTGGGATATATTATCTTATGCTTAAAATAATGAGTCATAAATTCTTTACCGTCTTTTTGCTTTCAGGGGTCACGGTAATAATAATAATCACTTTCATATTCTGGGGCATCGGGCCCAAAGACAGGAACCAGGAAACAGTTGTCGCGCAGGTTGAAGACGAAAAGATCTCCACGGAGAAATACTGGCGCGCATATGAAAATGAACTCAAGCGCCTCAAAGACGCAAACCCGAATATGGAAGAGCCCAAAAAAGAGCAACTGCGGGAGCAGGTGCTTAACATGCTGGTCGACAGGACGGTCCTTGCGGTTGCCGCACAAAAGGCTGGAATAACGATACCGGAAAAAGATCTGCAGGACGCCATAGTCAGTATCCCGTATTTTCAGAGAGACGGCGTATTCGACCCGGAAATATACTCAAGGGCCTTAAGGCTTAACCGGCTTACCGCGCAGGCGTTTGAAAATGATCTAAGGGAGGACCTGCTTGTCAGCAAGATGAGCAAGCTCATTGGCGAAACAGCGGAACTTACCCCTGATGAAATAAAGATCCTTGACTCGATCGGCACCGGGAACCAGGAGCAACTGCTTCAGATATTCCGCTCAAACAAGAGCAACCAGATTATAAATGCGTATATTGAAAGTGTTAAGCGCCAGTTGAAGATCACAGTAAATAAAGACATCATCTCCTGATTCCCTATTCTTTCTTTGCGCTGTCCCCGGCCAACAGCTCCTCAATTTCTTTTGAAATATCTATCATAAGGGCATGGCCTTCAGCCGTGTATTTCGCAGTCTTTATTTCAGTAAGTCTTTTCAGGGCGCTTATTACCGCGTCAATTTTTTTTGCCTGTTCAGCTATGGCCTCCAGTGAATGTTGTGCGTCCTCATTTGTCTGAATTCGTTGACAGCGCCGGACCATGCCCCCGATCACCATATTGGCATTAAGGAGATAATGTGACAGGGTGATCATAAGCTGCTGAAGTGTTTCAAGTGCGATCTTCTTCTTTTCATTTTCGAAAGTCACAGTGTATAACTGCCTCTGTTTTTCGATAACAACAGCGATCAAAATACCGATGAGACCGCCAAGGACCGCAAAGGCGACACCCATCGGCAGCATCTCCCTTTCAAAAGAGAAGAATACATCTTTTAAATGCATTCCGCTATGCGCAAAACCTGTTAAAGAATAGACGAGCATAGTGTACGGGTGAAAAACAGCGTAGCCTGCTAAGGCGCCGATGAAAAAAGGGAGGCTTTTTGTTTTGATATGGCTTAGAACAAGCTGGATCTTCATGCCGCAATCATTATCTATTTAGTGTCTGTCCATAAACTCGAACATTGAATCGTCATTCCCGCAGTCTGTTGAGCGGGAATCCAGTCTTATAAATACGTTCTGGATGCCCGATTAAAGACTTCGGGCATGACAAAAATAATTCCCAACGCGCTTCGCTTGCGGGAATGACAAAAACATACACTATTTAAATTAATCTTATCGCAAACTAAAGGGAACAGCAAACCCCTTTCTCTAACACTTCCTGTAAGATAAGAGCAAAGGTGGAATAATATTTAGTAATGGGACCTGAGAGAGAAGAAACGATATCCGAAAAAAAAAGAATTGACCTGCCCGTGACAGGCATGTCGTGCGCCGCCTGTTCCGCAAGGGTGCAGGCCGCCCTCTCAAAGATCAAAGGCGTGGAGACCGCTGCTGTCAATCTCGCCGCGGAAAAGGCGACCCTTCATTACAATCCTTCTGAAACGTCCGTCGATGAATTCATCAACACCATAAAAGACATCGGGTACGGTGTTTCAGTCTCAAAGATCACGCTCCCTATAAAAGGTATGACCTGCGCTGCCTGTGTCGCAAGGGTGCAGAACGCGCTGTCTTCTTTAAACGGGGTCCTCTCCGCGTCTGTTAACTTCGCAACTGAAAAAGCCACGATTGAATATGTGCCCGCGCAGGCAGGGATACGCGAATTCAAAAAAGTAATACGGGACGCGGGGTATGACATTATCGAAATTGAAAAGGGAGAGGATGTTGTTGAGAAGGAGAAACAGGAGAGGGAAAAGGCATACAAAAAGCTCAGGCTGAAATTCATTGCCGGGGCTGTGTTGACCGTGCCGCTTTTACTGCTCATGTTCTCACAGATGGCGAGCATTCCCATAATCAACAGGCTCCCTATGCACATTAATTTTTTCATACAGTTCATCATCGCAACGCCCATACAATTCTGGGTAGGGTGGCAGTTCTATACAGGGGCGTTTGCAGCCGCCCGGCACAGGACGACCAACATGAACACGCTGATCGCGGTAGGGACTTCGGCTGCTTACATTTACAGCGTGACTGCAACGTTCTTCCCGTCGGTCTTTGAGATAAAGGGCTATGCTGCGGAGGCCTATTTCGATACATCGGCAGCCATCATTGTCCTCATACTTCTCGGCAGGCTGCTTGAGGCGCGAGCTAAAGGACACACCTCGGAGGCGATAAAGAAACTCATGGGGCTTCAGGCCAGGACAGCAAGGATTATCAGGGACGGCGGGGAGACAGATATTCCAATTGAAGAAGTTGAAACCGGGGACATTATACTGGTCAGGCCGGGAGAGAAGGTCCCCGTGGACGGGATTATAAAAGAGGGCTATTCATCGGTTGATGAGTCCATGATATCAGGCGAGTCCATCCCCGTTGAGAAGAGATCAGGCGACAGGATAATCGGCGCAACGATAAACAAGACCGGCTCATTCAAATTTGAGGCGACGAACGTGGGCAGGGATTCCATGCTTTCGCAGATAATAAACATGGTGCAGGAGGCGCAGGGTTCAAAGCCGCCGATAGCGCGCCTTGCCGATAAGATCGCCTCGGTATTCGTCCCCGCTGTTATGGCTATCGCAACAGTGACCTTCATCATCTGGTATCTTTTCGGGCCGGAGCCTTCTTTCACTTACGCGCTGCTGAACTTCATCGCGGTCCTGATAATCGCGTGTCCCTGCGCGTTAGGGCTCGCGACCCCAACGTCCATCATGGTCGGCACAGGCAAAGGCGCTGAGAACGGGATATTAATACGCGGCGGAGAGGCACTTGAGACTGCGCACAAAATAAACGCCATAGTATTTGACAAGACAGGCACCCTCACAAAAGGCAAGCCTGAAGTAACGGACGTCATAGCGGTCAGCAGTCAGCAGTCAGCAACCCCTCTAAATCCCCCCTTGGCAAGGGGGGTCAGTGAAAATGACATCCTTATGCTTGCGGCGTCCGCGGAGAAGAATTCGGAGCATCCGCTTGGAGAATCCATTGTGAACAAGGCAAAGGAGAAGGCGCTTGAATTAAAAGACCCTGAGGATTTTCAGGCAGTGCCGGGACATGGAATAAAGGCGAAGATAGGCGGAAGGAATATCCTTCTTGGCAACGCGAATTTCATGGAAGATGAAGGCATAAACACCGGCGGCCTTGCTGATAAAGCCGAACAATTGTCCTGCGAAGGAAAGACCCCGATGTATGTGGCGGCTGACGGGTTCGCGGCAGGCATCATTGCGGTAGCGGATACATTGAAAGAGAATTCTGTCGATGCTATAAAATCCCTGCATAACCTCGGCATAGAAGTTGTGATGATAACAGGCGACAATAAAAAAACCGCCGAGGCGATTGCGCGGCAGGCCGGGATAGACAGGGTGTTTGCCGAAGTGCTCCCGGAAGACAAGGCGAAAAATGTTAAACAGCTTCAGGATGAAGGAAAGGTCGTTGCTATGGTCGGCGACGGGATTAATGATGCGCCTGCCCTTGCGCAGGCTGACGTCGGGATTGCCATCGGCACAGGCACTGACGTCGCGATGGAGGCGTCCGACATTACCCTGATAGGCGGTGACTTGATGGGGGTTGGTACTTCAATATCGCTTTCGAGGGCCACGATCAAGAATATAAAGCAGAACCTCTTCTGGGCCTTTGCCTATAATACCGTCCTGATCCCGGTAGCTGCAGGCGCTCTCTTCCCGTTCTTCGGCATACTCCTGAATCCCATCTTCGCCGCAGCGGCAATGGGCATGTCTTCAGTCACCGTTGTGACGAATGCGCTGAGGCTGAGGAAGTTCCGGGTAAAGTAGTATTTTTTTCTGTCTATATTTTTTTTTGCTTGTCTATCGCTCTCTCCTTCTC
>JACQZF010000071.1 GCA_016213945.1 Nitrospirota bacterium
CAGCTCAAAGGCAAGACTAAGATCGTCATCGTGGTCACATCGGGTTTTTCAGAGGTCGGCGCATATCAACTTCAGAATGAGGTCAAAGAGGCTGGTAAAGAAGCAGGCGTCAGGATCTTAGGCCCGAATTGCATGGGGCTTTACAATCCTTATGCCGGTGTCGATACATTTTTCCTCCCGACGGACAGGCTACTCAGACCCGGAAAGGGCAACGTGGCAATGGTCTCACAAAGCGGCGCGGTGATAAGCTGCCTCATGAGCGCGATGAAGTCCGCGAACATGGGCGTGTCAAAGGCGGTCACTTACGGCAACGCGGTGGACATAGACGAATCCGACTTATTCGAGTATCTTGCGGAGGATGTGCAGACAGATGTTGTTATCTCATATATCGAGTCTGTAGGCGACGGAAGAAAGTTCATCGACAGGGCAAGGATGGTGTCGGAGCGAAAGCCCCTCATCATACTCAAAGCAGGCAAAAGCCAGCGCGGGCAGACAGCAGCCTTCTCTCACACAGGCAGGCTTGCAGGGAGGTATGAAGTCTTCCGCTCCATCCTGAAACAGTACGGCATCAGAGAGGCCGCGAATATGGATGACTTCATTGATTCGGCAAAGGCGGTCTCTTATCAAAGGCCATCAAGAGGCAGCCGCGTTTTGATCGTTACCAACGGCGGCGGCTCCGGCGTGCTGGCCACTGATGAGTGCATGAGGCAAGACCTGAATGTTTTGAAATTGCCGGAGCAAAAGGCCGGGGAATTAAAAGAGATGTTCCCTCCTTTTTACGGCATCAACAATCCCGTGGACCTTACTGCACAGGTGACGGATGAGGATTATTTAATTGTCCTGAATAAATTGAAGGATGATTATGACGGCTTTCTTATAATCGCCCTGCCGAATGTCCTGGGAATAACTGAAAGGCTCGCGCCGCTGCTTGCGGAATTTAAAGACAGTGTTAAGAAACCCGTAGTCGCTCACGTTGCCGAAAGCGGAATAACCGCAAAGCTCGTTTCGCTCCTTGAGCTGGCAAAAGTCCCTGTGTATCCCTCGCCTGAAAGAGCGGTAAGGGCTTTGAAGGCGTTATTGGATTAGTCCGGGATGAGTTTACCATGTATAATCCTATAAAAAGCAGTTAACCACGGAGACACAGAGGCACAGAGTTGAAAAATAAGAGGAAAGACCAGAACTCATTAAACCAGTTGTCTTCTCCAGTGTCTCTGTGCCTCCGTGGTAGAGGAACTGCCGTTTTTGGATAATTCATCAATAGGTGAGAAATGAAAGTTCAACATGAACTACTAAAAGCGCTGGTTGAAAAAAGGGAGGGCAAAGGCGCACTCCTTGAGCATGAGGTCAAGAGACTTCTGAAAGAACTCGGCATTGCTGTGCCGGAAGGAATATTTGTCAGCAAAGGGCAGGCTGACCGGATTTCCAGGATCGTGAATATCCCGTACCCTCTTGTTGCCAAGGTCTCTTCATCAACGATCATTTCAAAGAGTGAAGTCAAAGGAGTCCGGATCGGGATTAAAAATGAAGACGAATTAAAGAAATCCGTCGCAGAACTTTTAGACTTAAAAGGCGCCGGGGGTGTGCTCATAGAGCAAATGCAGCCAAAAGGACTTGAGGTGATCACAGGCGGAATTATTGACGAACAGTTCGGCCCTGTTGTGATGTTCGGCCTTGGGGGCGTGTTCGTGGAATTGTTCAAAGACGTGTCCTTTGCTCTTGCGCCGCTTAAAAGGGAAGATGCCCTCTGGCTGATAAAGCAGATCAAGGGATACAGGCTTCTTGAAGGATATCGGGGAGAACCACCTGTAGACATTGACAGTCTTGTGAATATACTTGTAACTGTTTCGGAGTTAATTTCTTCAGGTTTCGTCAAAGAGATAGATCTAAATCCCGTTGCGCTTTATCCCGCCGGTGCCGTGGTGCTGGATGCAAAGGTTTCTCTTGCCCTCTAAAATTTATTAGGGTTAGAGGGAATTTGACATGGCCAGACTATTTCATTTATGTTAGAACCCTTGTTAGCCGATAAGAATCAGAATAAAAACCTGGAGGTAATAATATGTCCTTACTTGTTGTAGGTTCTGTTGCATTTGACTCCGTGAAAACGCCTTTTGGAGAAGTAGACGAAGTGTTGGGCGGTTCCGGCACGTATTTCTCTACCGCCGCAAGCTATTTCACTGATGTCTCGCTTGTTGCAGTTGTCGGGACGGACTTCCCGGAGAAACACCTGATGTTTTTAAAGAGCCGCAAGATCGACATTGAAGGGATAGAAAGAATGGAAGGCAAGACGTTCAGGTGGAAGGGCGAATACGGGTATGAACTTAACGAGGCGCGCACACTTGATACTCAGTTAAATGTTTTCCAATCATTTAAACCCAGGCTTCCTGAAAGTTATAAGGACAAAAAGGTCGTGTTTCTTGCGAACATCGATCCTGACCTGCAGAGAGATGTTTTGTCCCAGGTCAAAAAGCCCGCGCTTGTTGCCTGCGATACGATGAATTTCTGGATAGGGGGGAAGAGGGAGTCGCTTATCAAGACGCTCAAGCTCGTTGACATACTTCTCATAAATGACGGTGAGGCGAGGGAGCTTTCAGGGGAGCCCAACCTTGTGAAAGCCGCTAAGGTGATCCTCTCATACGGGCTGAAGACATTAATTATAAAACGCGGAGAATACGGCGCGCTTATGTTCAACGGCGATAAAATATTTGCGGCGCCAGCGTATCCGCTGGAATCTGTTTTCGATCCCACCGGCGCTGGAGACTGTTTCGCAGGCGGGTTCATGGGCTACCTTTCAAGCACCATGAATTTTGATGAGTCAAATATCAGGAAGGCGATAATCTTCGGGAGCGTTATGGCGTCATTCAACGTGGAGGCCTTCAGCCTTGAGAGGATAAAGAGCCTTGACTATCCGGAGATAGAGAACAGGTTTAAGGAATTTAAGGGACTGACCCATTTTGAAGATTTGACTTAACAGGTCATTCTGAATATAATTTCACTCCCATGGGTGAATTATCAGTAAAGCAGGGGCATATAATTTTGAATGAATCATTAAGACTGCATGTACAAAAGATCACGAAACTTCCCACGATCCCTGTAATAGCGCAGGCGATACTGAAGATCGTCAGCAATGACCTGGCCTCTGCTGATGAGCTTGAAGAGATTATCAGGAAAGACCCGCCGATATCCGCAAAAGTCCTGAGCGTCGCCAATTCGGCATTCTTCGGCGCAAAAATGCCTACTACCGACATCAAAAATGCTGTTGTAAGGATAGGCTTTGATAATGTTAAAAATATCGCGCTTGGAATATCCCTGATGACAGTCCTTGATGACGGCAGGCGGAACGGAATATTTGACTACATAAGGATTTTTGAGCATTCCACGGTTGTGGGCGCAGCCGCAAAGGCATTGTCCAGGAAGCTTGATTCAGACATCCCTGAGGATGTGTTTATCAACGGCATGCTGCATGATATAGGCTTTTTGATAATGAATAAATATTTCCCTGACAGTTATCTCAGGGTGTTGGATATGTTCAAAGAGAAGCAGTCTTTGCTTGAGGCCGAGGAAGCCGTATTCGACTTTACTCACGCGGACATGGGCACGTGGCTGGTCGACAAATGGAATTTGCCCGACATTATTTTAGATACCACTCAGTACCATCACGCTCCTTCAAAAGCAAAAAAGAATTTACATCTTGTGGCGCTTACGCACGTGGCAGATTATATGGCGACCAGGAGTATTTTCAGCGCAACAAGGGAAGACCCGAATTATCCTTTCGACAAAGCTTCACTTGATATTCTCGGTATATCAGAGAACAGCCTCAAGGACCTGGAAGCGGAGATCCAGAGTGAAATATTTATCTGAGGTACGCAATGAATAACCCGTCTTTTATGAAATTACTGGAAGACATAGTGCAGGAATCGCGCATTCCTGATTCCTTTACCGGCCTTTCCGCTGAAGAGGAAACACTTGCAATAAGAATTCATGGAGAGCTGGAGAAGGCAAAGGCCTATAAAAATTACTCCGGGATATATCTTCAGGCGTTAAGCGGCACGGAGAAATTTTATGACATGTCCATAAGGGCCCTTTCAGCCCTGATCAAGGTCGGCAAGATTGAAGAGGAAGTTAAGGACGTTTATACATTATGCAAAAAAACCCTTGAGATATTCGCACAGGAACTCGAATTTGAAAACTGCTCGATCATGCTGAAAGATACCGACAATGAACATCTTATATTAATGGCAGGCAGGGGAAGAGGCGACAAGTATGTCGAGAAAAACTGGAAAAAAGGCAGAAGGATAAAAATCGGTGAAGGCATTGCCGGCAAGGTCGCGGAGACGGGAGAATATATATTCATATCGGATGTTAAGAATGATCCCCGTTTCAAGCAATTCAGCATGAGTGTGGAGATAACATCTTTATTGTCCATCCCCCTGAAGAGCGACGAAAAAATATTAGGCGTGATCAATTTCAGCCACCCGCTGTTGGAGGCCTTTGACGAAAACAAGATCAACCTTATGGTCATCCTTTCCAATTTCGTTTCGCAGATGATAATGCTTGCGATGCTTCACAATAAAATTGCCAACTGGAATGATGACCTGAGAAAACAGGTAGAAGGCAAGACATCCGAACTGACGGAAAAGAACAAACAGCTTGAAAAACTGGCGGTCCAGGATCCGCTTACCGGGCTGTACAACAGACGATTCTTCTTCACAAGACTTGAAGAGGAATTCTCAAGGTCCGCGAGATATAACGAACATTTTTCCCTGCTCCTGATAGACCTCGATAATCTGAAGCCGGTTAACGATACCTACGGGCATTTGGCCGGTGACAAGGTCATTAAATCGTTTGCCAAATCTTTAAAGAGCATAGGAAGAAAGGGCGATGTTATCGCCCGCATCGGCGGCGATGAATTCGGATACATCCTGCTTGAGACCGATCAAAAAGGCGCGCTCGATTTCGCGGAGCGCATACATGAAAGTTTCGCAAAAGCAAATCACGGCGCTGTGAAACCGACACCCACCGTCAGCATCGGCATTGCCCACTCCATCACAAAAAAATTCAAAAAACACCAGGAAGTCTTTAAAGCCGCGGATGATGATCTATACAAATCGAAGAAGAAAAAGAAGATAAAGTAGAGATGGTTTATTTGCCATGCAATCTCAAGACCTATTGAGCCAGTTGCTCATGAATCCGTTCCACCTGTTTCTCCGTATAACTCACGCCCCCGTTATTGTTTACGATAAAATCCGCGAATTTTCTTTTTCTGCTTATTGCCATCTGGGCGCGAAGTCTCTTGACCGCTTCGTCTTCTGAAAAACCTTTGCCGGTCAGCCTGCTGATCGCCAGATCTCTCCTGCAGTAAACGACGACCGTTTTATCGAAGTGCTTTTCATAGCCGGCTTCAAACAGGAGCGGGACTTCAAAGACGATGAGCGCGGAAGGATTTATCTTCAATGTCTTTGACTCTGTCTGTTTCACGATCTTCAGGACCTGAGGGTGAATTATCTTTTCTATTGCCTTACGCTTCTCTGGGTCCGCAAAGATGATCTTTGCCACACGCTGTTTGTTTAATGAGGTCCCGGAGGACTTCTTTATCAGCACTTCTTCACCAAGTGCGCGGGAGATCTTTTTTATCGTCTCAGGTTTTTTCAGGATGTCATGGACAAACTTATCAATGTCGAAAGTGTACGCGCCCATTTTCTTGAACAACTGAAGGACAGTGCTCTTCCCCATTCCGAAATTTCCCGTGAGTCCTATGGTCGGCATATGGGATTATAACAAAATACCGCTCTTCAATTCGCCGTACCTCACACCGCTTGACAAACAGTCTTAGTGGGAGTAATTTAATATCACATAGCAGCCGAAGTCCTCTCAAAGAGAGGACGCGGGGGACCCAAAACTTTGGGGCGTATTCCAGAAATGGATAGGGCACTTCCAGGCCCAAGCCCGTCAGCTAACCTCGCAGGCATTTGGAAGGGCATAGGTCTGAAATAAAAACCGCTGCCTTGGCGGTTTTTTTTATTTCTCTCCGCTTGCCCCCCCAAGGAGGAGAGATATGTCTATTAAAAACATTCTCATAGGGCAGCCTATTGAGACCATCAGGGAAAAACATGAACGCCTCACAAAAACCATGGGACTTGCTGTATTCTCATCAGACCCGCTTTCATCCGTCGCTTACGGCACTGAAGAGATCCTGTTCGCGCTTGTAGTCGGCGGCGCTGCTTTTCTGAACTATCTGGTCCCGATAGCGGTTGTTATTGTCGTACTCGCAGCGATTGTCGCAACTTCCTATTACCAGACCATTCAGGCCTATTCTTCCGGCGGCGGCGCATATATCGTTGCGAAAGACAATCTCGGCGACTACCCCGGACTTGTCGCGGGGGCTGCGCTTCTCATTGATTATGTCCTCACTGTCACCGTCAGTGTCTCTGCCGGCATTGCGGCCATTACCTCAGCATTTCCGGGGATGAGAAATCATACCGTTCTTCTGTGCCTGTCAGCCATACTGTTTATTTCCATAATGAACCTCAGAGGGGTAAAAGAATCGGGCAGGATATTTTCTTTTCCCGTATATATTTTTATCGGAAGCCTCCTGCTTCTTATAGGCGCGAGTCTTACGAAATCCTTTTCTTTCCCGCGCCTCCCTTACCCGGAACTTCATGAGCCGACTTCCAATATATTCCCCGTCTTCATAATACTTAAAGCCTTTGCTTCCGGGTGCGCCACGCTCACGGGGATAGAGGCTGTCTCAAACGGCGTGCGCGCCTTTAAGGCTCCGGAAGCAAAGAACGCCGGGGTCACGCTTATCTGGATGGCCGTTTTGCTCGGCATACTCACAATCGGCATTGCTTATTACGCGAACTATTACAGTATCCTGCCCAATACAGATGAGACAGTGCTGTCACAGCTTGCAAGGACGATATTTTCCAAAGGGATAATTTATTACACGATCCAGTTTGCCACAGCTCTGATACTCATACTTGCCGCGAATACATCGTATGCGGATTTCCCCCGGCTTTCTTCAATCATGGCAAACGACCGCTATCTGCCGAGGCAGTTGAGCAACAGGGGCGACAAGCTTGTGTTCTCAAACGGCATCCTCATACTCGGCTTCCTCTCGGCCCTTCTGCTTGTGCTTTTCAGGGGTGACACCCATTCGCTTATCCCGTTGTATGCCATAGGTGTTTTTACGGCATTCACATTATCGCAGGCAGGCATGGTCCGGCACTGGATAAAGGACGGGGGAAAGGGCTGGTTCAAAAGCGCCCTCATAAACGGAGTTGGCGCCGCTGTCACCGGGATAGTCCTCCTGATAATCGCTGTGGAAAAGTTTTCCCACGGCGCGTGGATGGTGCTCATTGCCATTCCGGTGCTGGTCTTCCTGACGCAAAAAGTGCATCAGCATTATCTTTCCGTTGCCGAACAGCTTTCAATGAATCAATGTGTAACAGGGGGGAAACGGTATAAGCACCATTCGGTCATTATCCCGATTTCCGGCATTCAGCAGGCGGTTATCGGCGCTGTAAAATACGCAAAGGCCATTTCGGATGATGTGGCGGCAGTGTATGTGTACATCGATCCTGTTGAGACGGAAAAGGTGCGCGCAAGGTGGGACAAGCATTGCATGGGGGTCCCGCTTATTGTTTTGCATTCGCCTTACCGTTCAGTAGTCGAGCCCCTGATGGATTACATAGACGGAATCCGCGAACGTTATGAGGACGGCATTATCACGGTCATACTGCCGGAGTTCGTTCCTCAAAAGTGGTGGCATCATCTCCTTCACAATCAGACGGCGGTGTTTCTGAAAGGAGTTTTGCTTGTTTAAAAAAGGAGTGGTTTCAACCAGCGTCCCGTTTCATTTGAAAGAATAATTTCATGGCATTACACAGCGCAATCATATCCTTGACTTACCTCCATAAGGCTGATAATATAATCTACTTTTAGAAAATATTTAGCAGCTGAATAGAATCGATAATTCTAATTTACAATTCAATCACTTCTGAGGGATAAATGAAAATAGCAATCGGTTGTGACCACGCAGGGGTAGCCATGAAAAATGAGATCACCCCGGTATTGAATGAGCTCGGCATCGAATGGGAGGACTTCGGCACAAAGACCGAGGAGTCTGTTGATTATCCTGATTTCGGCGAGCGTGTTTCTGAAGCAGTATCAAGCGGCAAAATGGAAAGAGGCATTCTCATTTGCGGCACCGGAATCGGGATGTCTATTGTCGCGAACAAGTTCCCCGGAGTCAGGGCCGCGTTGTGCTGCGAGGCGTTTTCCGCTACGATGAGCAGACTGCATAATGACGCGAACCTGCTGGTATTGCCGGGGAGGATCATAGACGGAAATACTGCGGCGGAAATAGTCAGGGTGTGGTTTACGACCCCGTTTGAAGGCGGACGCCATCAAAGAAGGCTGGACAAAATAAAGGCGATAGAATCGAGGCTGTGCAAATGAGGATGATTGAATTGAAGAAGAGCGATCCTGAAATTTATAACGCTATCATAGAAGAGATCAAACGCGAGAGGGAGAAGATAGTCCTTATCGCTTCGGAAAATTACGCAAGCAGGGCTGTGCTTGAAGCGCAGGGCTCCGTCTTCACCAATAAATATGCTGAGGGCTATCCGCACAGGCGCTATTACGGAGGCTGCGAGTACGCAGACATAGTTGAGTCCCTCGCTATCGAAAGGGCAAAAGAACTGTTCGGAGCCGAGCACGTCAACGTTCAGCTTCATTCCGGCACGCAGGCGAATATGGCAGTGTATTTCTCAGCTTTGAAACCGAAAGACAAAATACTTGGTTTGAGCCTCAGCCACGGCGGGCATTTGTCCCACGGCTCTCAGGTAAATTTCTCCGGGCTTATCTATAAAACATTTTCGTACGGCGTGGAAAAAGAAACCGGATTGATTGATTATGACAAGGTAAGAAAGCTGACCAAAAAACATAAACCTAAAATGCTCCTTGCCGGCGCAAGCGCATACTCAAGGGTAATAGATTTCAAAACCTTATCTGAAATAGCAAAAGAGGTTGATGCATATTTTCTTGCCGACATAGCCCACATAGCCGGACTCGTTGCAACAGGCAATCACCCTTCGCCGATACCGTATGCGGACTTTGTTACCACCACCACTCACAAGACGCTTAGAGGGCCGAGGGGCGGAATGATAATGTGCAAGGCGGAATACGCAAAGGCGATTGATAAGATGGTTTTCCCCGGATTGCAGGGAGGCCCGCTTATGCACGTAATCGCGGCAAAGGCAGTGGCATTTAAAGAAGCGATGACCGAGGAATTCAAACGTTATCAACTTCAGATTATTAAGAATGCAAAGGAATTAGCTGAAGCCCTTGTAAGCAGAGGCTTCAAGATAATATCCGGCGGCACGGATACCCATTTGATGCTCATAGACCTCACTGGAAAAAACATCACCGGCAAAGATGCAGAGACCGCGCTGGATTCAGCGGGGATCACTGTAAATAAAAATTCGATACCTCATGACACTATGCCCGCCACGATAACAAGCGGCATAAGGATCGGCACCCCGATTGTTACAAGCAGAAAGATGAAAGAGCCGGAGATGGTCGTTATTGCCGATCTTATTTCAAAGGTGCTGGACGCCCCTCAGGACAGTACCGTTATCAGCCACATCAGGGACAAGGTTAAAGCATTGTGCAGGAAATTTCCCGTTTATGAGGATATGGAAGAATAATCCTCGAACCCCCAAAGGTTTAATAAATGAAGTGCCCCTTTTGCGGACATATAGAAGATAAGGTCATTGACTCAAGGCAGAGTAAAGATGGCGACAGCATAAGACGCAGGCGTGAATGCCTGAAATGCGAAGGGCGCTTTACAAGCTACGAAAAGATTGAGAACATCCTTCCCCATGTTATAAAAAAAGACAACAGGAGAGAGTTGTTTGACAGGCAAAAGATACTTCAGGGACTTGAAAGGGCTTGTGAAAAAAGGCCTGTCAGCGTGGAAGACCGCGAGACATTAGCGGCAAACATAGAGAAAAGTCTCCTGGCGTCTGGAGAAAAAGAGATACCGACAACTCTCATAGGAGAACAGATAATGAACGGTCTTAAAGAAATTGATGAAGTGGCATATGTCAGATTTGCTTCGGTGTACAGACAGTTCAAGGACATAAAAGAATTTATGCAGGAGATTAAAGACATTGTCTATAACAGAAAAAAGATTTAAGAACGCCCGCCTTTTTAATAAACCTCCCCGGAAAATTTTTATTTAATATTTTGTCTGATTTGTCCGAATACTATCATAAAGAAGCTTTCCGTTACCTTGACAATCACCAAGGGAAAAGCTATATTAATTTTAAGAGTTCAAGAGGAGCACGAAATGTTCGAAAAGTTTACAGAGAGAGGCAGAAAGGTAATAATCTACGCCCGCGAAGAAGCTGAAAAACGTCAAAATGACTACCTCGGAACTGAACACCTCCTCCTTGGACTTCTTAGAGAAGAAGAAAGCCTTCCAATGGTCATCATCAAAAAGATGGGACTTTCCGCAGAAGAATTGCGCATGGAAGTTGAAAGGAACCTGCCTACAGGCTCAAATATTCTTACATTCGGTGACATTCCGTTTACTCCACGGGCCAAGAAGGTGCTTGAACTTGCTGTTGAAGAGGCCAGGCTGCTCGGTCACAGTTATATCGGGAGCGAGCACCTCCTAATAGGATTAATCAGGGAGGAGTCTGGCATAGCCGGTAAAATTCTCAGAAGCCTCGGCGCCAATCTCCTTGCGGTCAGACAACTTGCAATAAATCTTTCTACACGTAAAACGCAATCCTCTGCAAAGGACAGAAAAACACATACGCCCGCCCTTGACGAATTCGGAAGGGACATAACGCAGCTTGCAAAAGAAGGAAAGCTCGATCCCGTAATTGGCAGAGAGAATGAGATCGAGAGGGTATTGCAGATCTTAGGCAGACGGGTTAAAAACAACCCGGTAATCATCGGAGAATCGGGTGTCGGTAAGACAGCTATTGTTGAAGGGCTCGCGCAGAGGATCGTTGCGGAAGATATACCTGAGAATCTGATTGACAAGAGAATCGTCAGTCTTGACCTCGGCGCGCTGATCGCAGGCACAAAGTACAGAGGACAGTTTGAAGAAAGACTCAAGCTTGTGATGAAAGAGATTTCACAGTGCGACAACGTAATACTTTTCATAGATGAACTCCATACTCTTATTGGCGCCGGCGCAGCCGAAGGCTCGGTTGATGCTTCAAATATGCTTAAGCCAGCTTTATCAAGAGGTGAAATTCAATGTATCGGCGCTACGACGCCTGACGAATACAGAAAATATATTGAGAAAGACGGCGCCTTTGAAAGACGTTTTCAGCCGATATATCTGCAGCCCCCATCGATTGAAGAGAGCGTCAGCATACTCAACGGACTGAAAAACAGATACGAACTGCATCACAAGGTAAAAATCGCGCCTGAGGCTGTAAAGGCATGCGTTAATCTTTCGGACAGATACATAGCGGAAAGGTTCCTCCCTGACAAGGCGATTGACGTAATGGATGAAACCGGAGCGAGGATCAAACTTAAACGTTATACAATGCCCCCGGAACTCCGCGAACTTGAGAAAGAACTGAAGAGACTCAATAAAGAGAAGAATCTTTATGTAAAGCTTCATGATTTTGAAAAAGGCGCCTCTGTAAAAAGCGAAGAGGACAGGATTAAAAAACTGTACGACAACCTCTATAAAAACTGGCGCGACAATCAGCAGAAAGACACTCCGACTCTTACAGAGGATGACATCTCATTTACCGTATCAAAGATCACGGGTATCCCTCTTGCCAAGCTTGAGGAAAAGGAATCAGAGAAGCTCCTTCGCATGGAAGAGGATTTGCATAAGAGGATCGTTGCGCAGGATGAAGCAGTAAAGGCCATCGCAAAGGCGATCAGGAGGTCGCGCGCAGGATTGAAGGCGAGGAAAAGACCGATCGGTTCATTCTTCTTCCTCGGCCCTACAGGTGTTGGAAAGACAGAGCTTGCAAAGGCGTTAACGGAATTTCTTTTTAACGACGAGAATGCCCTTGTCAAAATAGACATGTCGGAATACATGGAGAGATTCAACGTATCACGGCTGACAGGAGCGCCTCCCGGATATGTCGGCTATGAAGAAGGCGGACAATTAACAGAAACCGTTCGCAGGAGACCGTATTCAGTCGTACTTTTTGATGAAATAGAAAAGGCGCATCCCGATGTCTTTAATATTTTACTTCAAGTGCTTGACGAAGGCGTTCTTACCGATAACCTGGGCAGGAAGATTGATTTTAAAAACACTGTGATCATAATGACGTCTAACGTCGGCACCAAATTCATCCAGAACGCGACACCGCTCGGTTTTCAGCAGACAACTTCCAAGAACATGTATAAGAAAATCAAGGACGCGGTGCTCGATGAATTGAAAAACAGATTTAATCCTGAATTTCTGAACAGGATTGACGATATAGTCGTCTTCCATCCGCTTGAGAAGAAGAACCTGGAGAACATCATTAAATTGCTTATCACCGAACTTAACAAACAGCTTATAGACCAGGATATAGCAATTGAACTAAGCGCCGAGGTTTTAGACTGGTTGATCGATAAAAACTACCAGCCTTCTTACGGGGCAAGGCCGATGAGAAGGGCCATCCAGAGATATATAGAAGATCCACTGTCTGAAGAAATCCTCAAGGGCAGATTCAAAGATGTAAAAAAGGTCAAGGTTGTTCTTGAGAACGATGCCGTCACGTTCGTTGAAAGCGACGTAGAGGCATTGGTTTCCTCTCATAATTAATCAGTCCGGTTAAATTCACCTTCTGTTCATCTTGTTTATTCCGTCCTGCTTGAGTATTATATACAGTTACATTTTTATATTTTAATCCTGGACTAAATAATAGGTATAAATCTCTATGCTACCGGAATCAATGACAGGTTATGGAAGAGGGGTTGTCGGCGCTATCAAAGCGGAGGCCCGTTCGTTCAATCACAAGAACCTTGATATCCAGATCAAGCTGCCTTCATTTTTTTATCAGTTTGAAAATGATATGCGGAAGATGGTCAAGGAAATGTTTAACCGGGGACATATTGAAATTTACATTACAAAAACAGAAATCGATACGGTCCAGATAAAAATTAACAAGTCTCTTGCAAAAGGATATCACAACGCGCTTATGTCTTTAAAAGACGAGTTGTCTATAGCTGGAGATATAAATATTAATGTCCTTGCATCATACAGGGACATCTTTTGTCTGGAAGAGGAAGATACCGGGACCAATGAGCTTAATGAAGCGGTGAAGCTCGCATTAGAGGAGCTTAAAATAATGCGTGTTGAGGAAGGCAAGAACCTTCTTGAAGATGTGGCCGCAAGGGCCCTGCTTTTAAAGAAATATACAGGTGAGATCCAGGACATAAGGAATAAGACAATAGCCGATACAAAGCAGAAACTCCATGAACGGCTGAAGGAATTCCTGGCAGACACGGCAATTGACGAATCGCGCCTGGTGCAGGAAGCTGCTATACTTATTGAGAGAGCAGATATCACGGAAGAGATCGTAAGGATAAAGAGTCATCTGGGACATATGGAAGAGATGTTGAAGTCCGGCGGTGATACTGTGGGGAAGAAATTGGACTTTCTTGTCCAGGAATTGAGGAGAGAAGTTAATACCATAAGCTCAAAGACAAACGATGTTGAAGTTACCAATAATACAATTGAGATGAAGCACGAGATTGAAAAAATAAAAGAACAGATACAGAATTTGCAGTAAATTGTAAATCCTTAAACAGCGTAGAAGTGGTCATTCCCGCAGAAACAGGAATCCCGAAAAATAAACCACCCGGTTTCCTCATCAAGAGCGGAATGACAGATCAAAGGAGATAAGAGTAATGAAAAAAGGATTACCGCTTGTAAGCATCGGCCTGGGCAATGTTGTATCGGCGTCACGAGTGATAGCAATTGTGGACCCGGCTTCTTCGCCTATGAAGAGGCTGCGTGAAGAGGCAAGCACAAGGGGAAAACTTGTCGATGCGACACAGGGGAGAAAGACACGGTCTATAATTGTCACTGACAGCGATCATGTGATACTGTCAGCCCTTCAGGTAGAAACTATTACACAGAGATTTACAGAAGAATAGAAGTGGCAAACGATAATAAAAAGACAGCAGGCAAGCAGAGGCTGGGGACATTATTCGTCATATCAGCTCCTTCGGGCGCGGGTAAATCAACCCTCTGTCATCAATTGCTCCACAAGCTGCGCGGGCTTAAGCTCTCTGTCTCCTATACCACACGTCCTCCGAGAAAAGGAGAGAGAAACGACGTGGATTACACATTTATCACTCAGAAAAAATTCAAGAACATGATTAGCAGCGGTGAGTTTGCGGAGTGGGCAATGGTTCATGGGAATCTTTACGGGACTTCACTGAAGAGGCTGAAAAAATTGACTAAAGAAGGCTATGATATAATACTTGATATAGACGTCCAGGGAGCGATGCAGATAAAAAAGAAGTGTGACAATGCCGTTTACATATTTATATTCCCCCCCTCGATGCGGACACTGAAGCAGAGGCTCTTAAATCGCGGAACGGATTCTAAAGACATTGTTGACAGACGTCTTGAAAAGGCAAGGGCGGAGATCACGGGATATAAAAACTACGATTATGTTATTATTAACGACAAACTTGAGAAGGCTTATAAAGAGCTTGAAGGCATCATTGTATCAAACAGACTGAAAGCTGAAAATATCAGTGATAAGCAGATAAAAAGTTTGATTAAATAGACGGAGGTAACATGGATATAATTTCACTGCCTGTGGAATATGACAAGAAAAAGATTGACGGCAACTACAGACTGGTAATCGCCGCTGTAAAAAGGGCCAAGGATTTATCACAGGGGGCCTTGCCGAAGAAAGCGTCAAAGGTGAAGAAGATAACAAGCCTGGCTTTGGAAGAGGTCACATCAGGACTTGTAGACATAGTTATCGGTGAGGCTGCGATCAAGGCAAACGAAGAAGCTAAGAAGCTTGTTCACAAGCGCATGATCGATGAGGCCCAGCAGAAAGAGACCATGCCCGAAGACTTGACGGAACTTGAAAAAGACCTCAAGGTTTACTTGAGCGAAAAGGGCGAAACAGAACAGAAGAGATCCATTGAGGACATCTTCGGAGAGTAAGTCAGCCTTGAAAATGTAATTAGATTGTAAGGGCGGGGCGTTACCTCGCCCTTATGTTTTTCAGAAAACCACTGAGACACAGAGAAAAATAACCATAAAAACATAAAAATAATATTTTTGTCTTTCTCCGTGTCTCTGCGTCTCCGTGTTTATTTATATGTTTTTACGAATGGACCAGAATTAAAGAAGGCTGAATGCTATGAAGGCGTTTTCCAGGAGGCATTACAGTGTCTGATAAGAAAAACATCATCCTTGGTATCACCGGCAGCATTGCGGCTTACAAAGCCGTAGACATTGCCCGGAGGCTGATGGAAGAGGGCGCGGTTGTAAGAGTGGTGATGACCGGTGCCGCCTGCAAATTCATTACCCCGCTGACTTTTGAATCAATAACCGGCAAACCTGTCCTCATCGATTTATTCAGCGACCCGTTCAGCCACATCAATCTTTCAAAAGAAGCCCGGCTTCTCCTCATTGCGCCCGCAACCGCGAACACCATTAATAAACTCTCCTGCGGGATCGCGGACGACCTCTTCGGTAATTTATGGCTTACATATGAAGGCACGGTAATAATTGCTCCGGCAATGAATCACAGGATGTACTGTCATCCGTCAGTGCAGAAAAGTATCAGGGAACTTAAAAGCTCAGGAGTAAATTTTGTCGGCCCTGTCTCCGGCAGCCTTGCCTGCGGTGAAGAAGGCGAGGGCAGGATGGCTGCTGTTTCAACAATAGTTGAGGCTGCCATAGCTGCGCTGACCCCAAAGGATTTAAGCAAACAAAATATCCTGGTTACCGCCGGGCCGACCATAGAACCGATAGACCCGGTGAGATATATCTCTAACCGTTCTTCGGGCAAAATGGGCTTCGCGATCGCAAAGGCCGCTGCAAGGCGCGGGGCAAAGGTGACATTGATAAGCGGACCTTCATCGCAGATGCCGCCCGCAAACATTTCGTTTGTGCCTGTTGAAAGTGCTTCCGAGATGGAGACCGCGGTTTTGAAATATCTCCCGAAAGCAACATCCGTGATTATGGCTGCGGCCGTGGCGGATTTCGCCCCTTCAACAGTGAATAAATCAAAATTCAAAAAGACTGAAATCTCCGCTATAAATCTGAAAAAGACCCCGGACATACTCAAAAAGGTCGGGGAGAAAAAAGGCAAACGCATCGTGATCGGGTTCGCTGCGGAGACAGGAAAGAATATTGACAATGCAAAAAATAAATTAAAGAGCAAAAACCTCGACCTCATCGTCCTGAATGATATTTCACAAAAAGGCGCAGGCTTTGACGTTGATACGAACATCGTCACGATAATCGACAATAAAGGTAAGATCACCGATTATCCCCTGATGAAAAAGATCGAAGTTGCGAATATTGTCCTTGACAGAATGATGGCATTAAAAAGATAATAAACCTCAAAATTTATAACTTGCGGAGCTCATATGAAGATACTGATCATCCACGGGCCTAACCTTAATCTCCTTGGAAAGAGGGAAGCGGACATCTACGGATCGATGACGCTTGATGATATTAATAATTTACTCAACCTGCTTGCAAAGGATTTGGGAGTTGAGCTTGAGATCAAACAATCCAATCATGAAGGCGAGATAGTGGACATCATACAGAATTCAAAAGACTATTCCGCTCTTGTCATTAATCCCGCTGCTTACACTCACACGAGTGTCGCGATCAGGGACGCGATAGCTGCTGTTGAAATCCCAACTGTTGAAGTGCATCTGTCAAACATTCACAAGCGGGAAGAATTCAGGCACAATTCACTTATCGCTCCCGTGGCGTACGGGCAGATCTCAGGCTTCGGGTTTGACAGTTACCTGCTCGGTTTGAGGGCAGCGGTGTCAATTGCAAATGCGTGTAACGGCAATTCTTAGAAAAAAACTCCAGCAGCAAAAAGTTGACGGAATCCTGATCACCGACCTTCTCAATGTCAGGTATCTCACGGGATTTACCGGCTCCTCGGGTTACGCGCTCATCACCCGGAAGCAGGCTGTCTTCGTGACAGACTTCCGTTATCAGGAACAATCAAGGCAGGAAGTGAAGGGATTCAGGACCAAGATTGAGTGCGGGGAGAGGGCAGGGGAGCTTAAAGAGATGGTTGAGGTATTGGGCGTTAAAAAGCTTGGATTTGAAGACCATCACGTTACCTTTGGATTTTATAAGAGACTGCTGCAGAAGAAATTAAGGCTCAAGCCTTTGACCGGCGCGGTTGAATCCCTCAGGATAATAAAGTCTCCTTTTGAACTCGATTGTATTAACAGGGCGATCAGGCGCGCCGAAAGGGCTTTCAGGAAACTTCAGCCTTCTATAAAAGCCGGAACAACCGAGCGAAAACTCGCGCTGAAACTTGAAGAACTTCTGAAAGAAGAAGGTTGCAAAACAATACCTTTCGGGGTTATAGTAGCATCTGGTTTTATGTCGGCGCTTCCTCATGCCAGGCCTACCAACAGGGTGATCAAAAAAGGCGATCTTATAGTCTTTGACTGGGGAGGCGAATATGACGGGTATTATTCCGATATGACAAGGACTGTTGCAGTAAGCGGAAAGGACATTGCAAAACAGAGGGAAATTTACTATATTGTCCTTGAAGCCCAGCGGAAGGCCATCGAAGCGGTCAGTGCCGGAATAAAGGCGACTGAAGTTGACGCTGCGGCGAGAAAGTATATCAAGCAGCAAGGCCACGGCGAGAATTTCGGTCACGGCACAGGCCACGGCGTAGGGCTTGCAGTTCATGAGAAGCCGTATGTCTCGTGGCGCAGCAAGGACTTGATAAATGAGAATATGGTTTTCACGATAGAGCCGGGCATATATCTGCCTGGTTTCGGCGGGGTCAGGATAGAGGACATGGTAGTTGTAAAAAAAGACCGCGCAGAGGTCCTGACGGGTCTGCCGAAGAATTTTAAAATTATATAAATTATTTTTTCAGGAGGCATTACTTTGATATCAACAAGCGAATTCAGAAAGGGCGCGAAGCTCAAATACAAGGACGCGCCGCATGAGATCATTGATTTCCAGCATCACAAAATGGGCCGGGGCGGAGCGATCATCAGGACCAAGCTCAAGAACCTGGTTACCGGCAGTATCTTTGAAGACACCTTTAAGAGCGGAGAGAAATTCGAGACCCCTGAACTTGAAGAGAAAGTAGCGCAGTATCTCTACAAGGAGGAGAACTTTTTCTTTTTTATGGACACTGTCAGCTACGAGCAATTCCCTTTGACAGCGGACCAGTTGGGGGATGCAATAAAATATATAAAGGAGAACATGGAGGTCAAAATACTTTTTTACAGCGGAGCGCCTCTCTCCGTAGAGATACCCATGTTTGTCGAGCTTGCAATTGTTAAGACCGAACCCGGTTTCAAAGGCGACACCGCAAGCGGCAGCAGCAAACCCGCGACGCTGGAGTCAGGCGTTACCGTGAAAGTGCCTTTTCACCTGAATGAAGGAGATGTAATCAAGGTAGATACGAGGACCGGAGAGTACATCGAGAGGGTAAAATGAGTTTATTAACTTTAAGAAATGAGGAATGAAATGGAACTTGACGAGATAAAAGAGTTAATAGAACTTTTAAAGGACACTGATATCACAGAGCTTCAGATCGAGAGAGAAGGTTCAAAGCTCAAGATCAAGAGAGAAAAGTTTTTATCTTCTTTTGAAGCTGTTTCATCCTTCAGGCCGTCAGCAGGGGCTGCCGCGCCGGAAGCAAAGGCGGAAGCCGCCCCGGAAGAGAAGAAACTGTCGACAATTACATCACCCATTGTCGGCGTGTTCCACAGGTCGCCGGCCCCCGAAGCGTCGCCTTTTGTCGAGGTAGGCAGTACGGTCAAAAAGGGACAGGTGCTTTGCATTGTAGAGGCAATGAAACTGATGAATGAAATAGAGAGCGACACAGACGGAGTGATCGCGAAGATCCTGATAGAAAACGGACAGCCGGTCGAATACGGCGAGCCGCTCTTCCTCATTGAGCCCGCGTCATGACATTGTTTAAAAAGATCCTCATTGCCAACAGGGGCGAAATAGCGCTCAGGGTCATCAGGGCCTGCCGCGAGCTCGACATTCCAACCGTTGCTGTTTATTCCGAGGCAGACAAAGATTCCCTTCATGTGCGATTAGCTGATGAGGCGATCTGCATTGGCCCTGCTTCATCATCGCAAAGTTATTTAAAGATCCCCGCAATCATCAGCGCCGCTGAGATAACCGATTCAGAGGCGATCCATCCCGGCTACGGCTTCCTTTCCGAGAACCCGCATTTTGTTGAGGCATGCACTGCTTCACGGATTACCTTTATCGGCCCATCAGCGGAGAACATCCGCACAGGCGGCGACAAGTCACGCGCAAGGCAATTGATGAAGAGAAAGGGTATACCGGTTGTGCCCGGAAGCGACGGCCCTGTAAGAGACGAAGAAGAGGCGCTTAAGAACGCAAAGAAGATCGGCTTCCCCGTCATTCTCAAGGCGTCGGCAGGCGGAGGCGGGCGCGGGATGAGGATAGTGCAGGAAGAAAAAGATCTCTCCTCTCTGTACCACATGGCGCAGAAAGAGGCGTTCGCCGCTTTTGGGAACGGTGACATGTACATTGAAAAATACATCGCGGAGATGAGGCATATAGAGGTCCAGATCCTTGCCGATAACAAGGGAGGCATGGTTCATCTTGGAGAGAGAGACTGCTCCATCCAGCGGAGGCACCAGAAGCTTATCGAGGAGGCCCCCTATTTTTTAGCGACTGCGAAATTCAGAAAGAAGGTCGGCGAGGCCGCGATAAAGGCCGCAAAGGCGATGAGGTACAGGAACGCCGGGACCATTGAATTTATCCTCGACAAGGACGAACAGATATATTTTATGGAAGTGAACACGAGGATACAGGTCGAGCACCCCGTCACCGAAATGATCACAGGCATTGATATCATCAAAGAACAGATAAAGATAGCGGCAGGCGGGACACTGCCTTTTAAACAGAACGAGATAAAATTTTCAGGACACAGCATGGAATGCAGGATAAACGCCGAGGACCCGGAAAAGTTTATTCCTTCGTCCGGAAGGATCACTTTGTTCATCCCGCCCGGAGGACAAGGGGTAAGGGTGGACACCGCAGCCTATTCAGGATGGGTTGTTCCCGCGCACTATGATTCACTCATCGCTAAATTGATAGTCCGCGGCAAAGACCGTGCGGAGGCTGTTGTAAAAATGAAAAGGGCGTTAAAGGACTTCATAGTCGAGGGTATCAAGACAACGATCCCGTTCCATCTGAAAATTTTGGACAACCCCGACTTCATCAGCGGCAACTTCAATACACATTTTCTTGAGAAGGTCGGTTAGGGTTTATTGGCTAAACTATTTACCAGACAAAATCCCCTCTATCTCATCACCGACAGAACGTTAAGTGGACTCTCCCATACTCAAATAGTCAGGCAGGCAATTGCCGCTGGCATCAGGACGATCCAACTGCGTGAAAAGCAGATGACGAAGAATGAACTTTATCATGAGGCCCTTTCCCTGCGAGAGCTTACAAAAAAACATAAAGTGACATTCATTATCAACGATTACATTGACATCGCCCTTGCCGCAGATGCCGATGGCGTCCATCTCGGACAGGATGACATGCCTGTCGAAGAAGCCAGAAGAATAATGGGAAAGAAAAAGATCATCGGCGTCTCAACCCATAGTTTAAAACAGGCGCTCAAGGCGCAGGAGGCAGGCGCTGATTACATCGGCTTCGGTCCAATGTTCCTAACCTCAACAAAAGACGCAGGCTCTCCCAAAGGACTGAAGCTGCTGAGTAAAGTTAGAGCACATATCAAAATCCCCATCGTCGCCATCGGCGGAATTAGTCCCAATAATGTTTCTACCGTATTAGAAGCCGGAGCAGATGCCGTAGCTGTCATGTCGGCAATTTTAAGAGGGGATATTAAAAAGAATACGGAGAAGTTTTTGCCTGCGATTAAATAAAGAAGGGCGTAGCTTTTTTCACTCCCGGATTATTTTAACTACCTTTTCAATAACCTCATTTAGTTTGTCTTTCGCAAGATTGCCGACCCTGTACAGGACAATATGGCTATCAGCTGTAAATATTCGGTTAGGTCGTATATTGCTTATCTGTTTTAAGCTGCCTGTTTCAAAATCTTTATCGTTAATTGAAATTGCATAATTGTCTTTTATGGATTGGCTGGTGATCTGGCAAAGAATAAGATCTTCGCCTTCTAGTTTTGAAATTACCAGTGCAGGGCGCCTCTTGGATTGACTAAGGTCGGAAAAGGGGAATGGCACAACGACAACATCGCCTTTTACAAGTTTTGCCATGCCTCATCCTCTTCTGGCATAAGCCAGTCTTTCTTGAGAGAGGATTCGCTCGCAACCGCTGTATCAAGTCTTTCCTTTATTATTTTTGTTTTTAGGAAGTGAACAAAATCCAGCAACTCATCAAGAAAAGGCTCTGGCACCTGTTCGATTTCGTTTAAAAGCAGCTCCTTCTTGCTCATGGCTCCCCTTTCTTATTGGCGTATATCAAATTATAACAAATTGAGGTGAGTTTGTTGGTGATTAATTCGGAATATGTCAATGACATTGAGACACCCCTTATCTGCATTTAGTGTATTTCATCCTCACTCACTGGCAGCAACTTCGGCTTATTAATCCATACTGCCTCGGGGAGTATCGGCGGCACAGGCATTCTTTTAACAAACCG
>JACQZF010000079.1 GCA_016213945.1 Nitrospirota bacterium
GAATTTTACCTCCGGTATTGTTTCGTCTTCCAACAAAACTTTACCAGACTCGGTCGAAATTCGATGCTTTTGTTTTTATGCCCTTACTTCCCTATCTATTCCGTCCCTTTTACGTATCTTCAACTTTTTTACGAATGAACCAAAATAAACTATCAAATAAAGGACGCCTGCAGTTTCAGCAACTATAAACAATAATCTAAAAATCAGGAAATTTACAACTGTGTCCGCCTTGCTTTCCTTGACATAGTTGAATACTTTGCATTAATTTGGATAAGCTTAGTATTCTTAAAACAAGTTCCCGGAGGACCCATTGACTAAAAACAGGATGTATTTATACGGAAAGAATTCAATCCTGGAGCGGCTGAAGGCCGACCCTCAAAGCATAAGAAGAATATTTGTGCAGGACAATTTCGACGCTCCGCATATAATGAAGCTCATAAAAAGTGAAGCCATTTCAGTCAGTAAAGTGACTGAGAAAGATCTGCTTAAGATCAAACGCGCCGACCGACTGCAGGGCATTGTCGCCGAGGTAAACAAATATGCCTACACGCCTTTTGAGAAATTGTTGCACCTCCCGGAAAAAGAACGTCTGTCATTTATATTCCTGGACAGTCTGAACGACCCTCACAATTTAGGCTCGATAATGAGGATCGCTGCGTGTTTCGGCGGGTTCGCTATTGTCATCCCGCAGCACAGCTCCTGCGAGGTCAATGAGACGGTCATTCACGTTGCCTCCGGCGGTGAAAATTACGTCCCCGTGTCCTTGGTAACAAATCTTACGACAACTCTTATAGAAGCAAAGAAGGCGGGCTACTGGGCCGTGGGCACTGTCGTTGAAGATGGAGAGGACATCAATAAAGTCTCTTTACCGTTTCCGATATGCCTGGTATTAGGCTCGGAGGGGACGGGCCTACGCTATGGCATCCAGAAACACCTTGATCTGAAGATCACGCTCCCCATGAGAGGCGCGCAGCTTTCATTCAACGTCGCAATGTCCTGCGCGATCTTCGCCCACGAGATTGCGAAGCAGAGGATTAAGTAGACCTCTCCGCGTCCTTCACCATCAGCCTTGTAATCGCGCTCGCAAAAGCTGCCGGGTCTTTGGGCTTTGAGCCTTCAAGCAGGAGCGCCTGGTTATAAAGGAGTTTGATATATTCTTCGAGGGCGACGCTCTTCTGGTCTTTTTCAAATAACTTGTTCATCGCCTCGAACAGGGGATGCGACGGGTTGATCTCAAGTATCCGCTTGCTTTCGGGGACCGTCTGTCCCATTTGCCTGAGAAGTTTTTCCACCTCGGGGGCCATGCCTTCTTCATCGGCAACAAGACAGCAGGCGGTGTCTTTCAGACGGCCTGAAAGCCTGACGTCTTTCACCTCGTCCTTCAACTGGTTTTTGATAAGCTCAATGAGCACGCTGAATTTCTTTTTTGCCTCTTCAGATTTTTCATCCGTCTTCTCAAGTTTGATGTCGCCTTTGATGGCGGATTTTATTTTCTTGCCCTTATACTCATGCAGGTTACTCATTATGATATCGTCAACCTCTTCAAGCATGACGAGCACTTCATAGCCTTTGTCATTGAAGGCCTCAAGGTACGGGGATTTCATCACCTCATCGCGCGATGTCCCGGTGATGTAGTAAATATCTTCCTGTCCCTCTTTCATGCCCGCTATATATTCCAGAAGGGTTGTGTACGTGTCAGCGGGTTTTTGAGTAGACTGAAACAGGAGCAGGTCGGCGATGGCTTCCTTTCTCGAAAAGTCATAATGGATGCCTTCCTTCAGGACCCTGCCGAATTCTTTGAAGAACGTGAGGTACTTTTCATATTCATTCTTCTTCATCTCGGCAAGGGTGTCGAACACCTTCTTGGTGATGTTCTTATTTATGATCTCAACCTGCCTGTTATGCTGGAGCATTTCTCTTGATACATTCAACGGCAGGTCCGATGAATCAACCACGCCCTTTACAAACCGCAGGTAGAGCGGGATCAGTTGCTCGCAGTGGTCCATTATCTGGACCCTTTTAACATAGAGGGCGGGGCCGATCTTGTAGTCTTTGTAGTAAATATTAAACGGCATTACTGACGGAATATAAAGGAGCGCGTTGAATTCTGAAGTCCCTTCCGCCTTAAAGTGAATTACCTTTGCGGGGTCTGTAAAATCATGGCTGACGTGTTTGTAGAATTCATTGTACTCGTTTTCCGGGATAGAGGATTTGTCCCTTAGCCAGAGGGCCTTCCCTGCGTTTAGGGTCTCCTCTTCCCTGACCTTGACCTTCTCGCCTTTTTTCAGATCGCTTTCCTTTTCCCGCTCGATGTCCATGACAACGGGGTGTTCAATGTAGTCTGAATATTTTCTGATGACATCCCGTATCTCCCATTCATCGAGATATTTCTTTTCATCCTGCTTGAGATGCAGGACGACGTCTGTTCCTTTTTTCTCTTTCTCCACATCTTCAATCGTAAAAGTCCCATCGGCAACAGATTCCCACCTGATACCGTTCTTGCTTTCAACTCCCGCCTTTCTTGTGATGACAGTGACTTTGTCCGCAATCATGAATGAGGAATAGAACCCCACGCCGAACTGGCCGATGAGCTCAGGGTTATCTTTTACTTCCTTGCTCTGCAAAGCGGCAAGAAACTCCCTGGTCCCTGAATGGGCGATTGTACCGAGAGACTGGATCACTTCTTCTTTTGTCATGCCGATGCCGTTGTCGCTCACCGTCAGCGTACCGGCATCTTTGTCCGCCGTAATTTTTATTTTCCATCCGGCGTCGTTTTCCATAATCCCGCTGTTTGTCAGAGACTCGTAGCGCGCCCTGTCAATCGCGTCAGACGCATTGGAGATGAGCTCCCTCAGGAATATCTCCTTGTGCGAATAAAGGGAATGGATCATTAAGTCAAGAAGTTCTTTGACCTCTGTCTTGAATTCGAGATTCGTCTTTGTCATTTAGATATGTACCTCGCTGATAAAAATTTTTGGGAATAAATTTATTACGCTGTTGTATATTTACCACATCCACCGGGTAGAAATACCATAGCGGTAATGTCGTAATGGCAAAATTTTACAGTTTGTGCCAAATTTTGTCCATTAAGGCAATGAAATTTCTTGCAGTTATATTTAAAATCAACGTGTTTTTTCTGGCATAGCAATTGCAATATTACCTGTCAGGAGGCGCAACATGGTCGCTCTGAACAGTTGTGAAGTAATAGACGAATTAAAGAAGCTCGGAATAGAGATCAACGAGGACCTCCTTGAATATTTAAAGGAGTATTCAACGTATTATACTTCCAAGGACGACGAAACCTCTTCAGGGAACGACAAGAAATAGAACAGTTTTCCGCGGCTCATTTCAGAGAACCGAGTATTCGCACAGCTTCCTGTCCCATATCGCTTTGAGGATTCAGTTCAGCAGCCTTTTTCAGAGCGGTTTTTGCCTCATCATTTCTACCAGTTGACATAAGGACAAAGCCGAGGCTTAACCAAACCCTCTGGTAGGACGGCGCGATCTGTGTCCCTTTCTTCAAGGCATTTATCGCATCGTCAGACCTTTTCATGTAATTAAGGGCAAGACCCATGTCGTTATATGTATCAACGTCGTCAGGGTTCTTTTGCAGGGTCTTTTCATAAATTTGAACGGCAACATCATACCTGCCGCTTTCGAAATATTTGTCGCCAAGCAGCGCGAGTTCTTTCGGGTCCTCAGGCAGTTTGTCCAGTTGCACAGGAGGCTGCGTCATTGAGTCAGTTATTGGCCCGGATGGAGCAGTCCTTCTTTGCGTGCTGTCAACCGCGGGTGTTTCTGTCTTATGGTTTGATGTGGTAATGGCAAAGATGACCATGCCGATTATCAATATTAAGACACCGGCTACCGTCCACTTTTTATAATTTTCAGCAGGCATTTTATAAAATACATTTTTTAGTGTTATAAAGTCAAAAGCAGGAAGGCGATATTCGCTGCGTGATTGCTAATACCAGATGTAATCGGCGACTTGTGAATCCGGCTCCCTGTTTATCATGTCCCGTATCCTGGCCGGCATAAGCGTTTTAAAAGGGACTTCCCCATGCTTCTGAAGCATGAGGGGAACGGCGATCTTTGACGCGTGCATCATTCCTGTGAGTACCACCACCGTGGAGTTGCCGTCCTTAAGTATTTTTGAAATATTGAACGCCATGATCGCGTCCCTCAGGCGCTGCCCGTCACAGATAAAGGGCATTCCGGATTGATGGTATCCCCGCTCCCTGAAAAATCCCAGCACCCCGGCATATTCGGGATTTGACGAGCAGTCAGAGAATTTTATTTTTTGCAGGAGGTCCTGGGGAACTGTTTGTATGCCGTTCTTAGATGCATTGGCTATCAGCGTCTTGTCAGCATCGATGCCAATGACGGGAATGCCCATTATCCTGGCAAAGTCGAATATGTCCTCATATGCCTCAAAAGGCAGGCGCACAGCGCCCCTGAACATGTCCTCAAAATCTTTTTTACCGAGATAACCCCCGCTCCATCTATCGAGTATATCCTGCCTGGAGGCCGGGAATATTTCTACGGCTATCGTGAGGTCCTTCCTCATGTTATGAATGTGTCTTATAACTTGTAACTCAACTTCCTGGCTGGCTTGGTCCGCGTGAATCTCTCCGACGAATATGACCCTCTCATCTTCGATCTGTTTGAGGGTCTCTTCTAAAGGAAAATCAGTCCCGGAGTCAACAGCCACAAAATGTTTAGGGACAGTGGAGCAGGCGCATAATGTCAGAAGGATGAAGAAAAAAAAGTATCTTCTCAGCATTTCTCTACGCCCTCTCTTCAATCATCTTTGCCAATTCGTCAAAGGAAATTATCTTGACGCCGAGGGATTGGGCCTTCTTAAACTTCGAGCCGGGGTCTTCACCAAGCAGGAGATAATCCGTGCTCTTTGAGATCGAGCCGGAGGCGTGTCCGCCATTCTGTTCAATAAGTTCTTCAATCTCATTTCGCGGCCTCGGTAACGTGCCTGTGATTACAAAAGTAAGCCCTTCGAGGGGACGCTTTGCTTCCTTCTCTTTTGAGAAATCCGGGTTCGATATCTTTACCCCTAAAGATTGCAGCGTCCTGAGGGTATGGATGTTCTCAGGGTCATCAAAGAACAGCGCGATTGAACCGGCTATCTTCTCGCCCATCTGCTTTATCTCCATGATCCTTTCAGGTTTTACATGATACAAATCCCCGATGTCTTCAAAATTCCTTGCAAGGAGTTTTGCCGCGTACTCGCCGACGTGGAGAATGCCTAATGAGTAAAGAAACCGCGCAAGTGTTGTGTGCTTGCTCTTTTCAATTGCGTCCATCAGGTTCTGCGCGGATTTTTCCGCGTAGCGGGGAAGCTCAAGCAGGTCTTCTTTTTTCAGCCTGTATATGTCAACGAAATGTTTTATCAGCCCTCGTGAATAGAGGAGCTCGACATTCTTTTCACCCAGCCCCTCAATATCCATGGCGGTCCTTGAAACATAATGCCCGATGCGCTGCTGTACCTGAGCGGTACAGTTCAATCCGATGCAGCGGAATGCCACGCCGCCCTCGTCCCTTTCAACTGCTGACCCGCACACAGGACATTTTTTCGGGGGACTGAAATGTTTCTCCCTGCCTGTCCGTTTCTCTGTTATCACTGAGACAACGTGGGGGATAACGTCACCCGCGCGTTCAACTACGACGGTGTCGCCGACGCGGATGTCTTTTCTCCCGATCTCGTCCCAGTTATGAAGCGTTGAGCGGGACACCGTGACGCCGCCGATCCTTACAGGTTCAAGAAACGCGACCGGAGTAATTGTCCCCGTCCTTCCGACGCTTGCGATAATTTCATTTATCTTAGTGATGCCCTGATGCGCCGGGAATTTGTATGCCGTGGCCCATCGCGGCTCTCTTGTTTTAATGCCGAGCGACTTCTGCAATTCAAAGTCATTGACCTTTATCACGGCGCCGTCAGCTTCAAACGGAAACGTACTTCTCTTCTCCTCGATCTCTCTGATAACTTCTATGACCTTATCTGCTCCAGTTACACGCCTGATCAATGACGGGACCGGGAAGCGTGACTTCTTCAGCCATTGAATAAACTCCCACTGGCTTTTGAAAGCAATCCCTTTAGCGGCCCCTATCCCGTAGCACGCGAGGTGGAGTTTCCTCTTTGCCGTGATGGAAGAATCAAGCTGTCTGATGGCACCGGCAGCGGCGTTCCTCGGGTTGGCAAATGCGGGCCCGCCTTCTTTTTCCCTCTCCCTGTTAAGCGTCTCAAATTCTTTAATGTCCATATATATCTCCCCCCGGATATCTATCTCTTCAGGGGCGTCAACTTCCTCTATCTTAAGAGGGACGGCCTTGATGGTTTTTATATTTACTGTTACGTCTTCCCCTTCAACACCATCGCCTCTCGTGGATGCCTTGATTAAAATACCGTTCCTGTAAGTAAGCTCCATCGCAAGCCCGTCATATTTCGGCTCGACAGTGTATTCCACGTCTTTGTCAGACTTGAGAAATCTCTTGACCCTCTCATCAAACTCACGCACCTCATCATGTGAAAAGGCATTATCGAGCGACAGCATAGGCTCCGTGTGTTTTACCTTTTCAAAGCGATCAAGCGGCGGCGCGCCTACACGCTGGGTGGGGGAATCAGGAAGGACGTAATTATATTTTTCCTCAAGCTCTTTTAAATGCCGGTACTGCTTATCGTATTCCTCATCGGAGATTACAGGCGAATCAAGAACGTAGTAGCGGTAGCAGTGGTAGTTGAGGTCTTTGACGAGCTTCTCGATCTCGTGTTTTATATTTGCCGGAATCTTTTCCATTCGCGGTAATATTGTAGCATTAAATTGCCTCCGTCAGCCTGAGCAACAGTCTCAACGTTTCCAGCGTGGCCTCTTCCATATTTTCCAGCCTGTCTCCCTTCAGTCTCAGTTCACGCGAGAAGGTTTCTTTCTCACAGCTTGCGGCAATGTAGATCAGCCCCCGCTCTTTTCCTTCAAGCATAGCGGGGCCGAGGTTGCCTGTGGTGGAAACAGAGAAATCAGTAGTGGCTATCTTGCGCACCCTTTCCGCCATCTCACGGGCCGTCTTTTCAGAGACGACTTCGAAGTCAAGGATGGTCCGGAGCGAGATGCCGAGGAAAGTCCTTTTCGCATCATCAGAATAGGTGACTATCCCGGCCTTAAAAAAGGCGCTTGCACCCGGAAGGCTTGTAATACAGTGACTGATGAACCCGCCGGTGCAGGACTCAGCCGCAGAAAGGGTCCATCCTTTCTTATTGAAAATCTCATGCACACTTTCAACGGCTTCCCGTATCTCCTGCTTCATGGTGTAAATTGTAGCTTATATTGAGCGATTTGTATATTTAATACGCAGGTCACGCTTGAATGAATTGTCAGCTTCTTTTATAGTTATATGGATTCATCAGACTATTTAAAGGAGGCTATTTTTATGATGGACGGCGGAATAACGGCGCTAAACGAAAAGGTGCGCGAGGAGAGCGCATTTGTACAAAACCTCATTTCGGAGTTTGAAAGGTCTATAGTTGGACAGAAGTATCTTATTGAAAGACTCCTTGTCGCGCTCCTGTCAAACGGGCATATTTTAATAGAAGGGGTCCCGGGGCTTGCCAAGACGCTCGCGGTAAAAGTTTTATCCGGCTCTATAAGGACAAAGTTCCAGAGGATACAGTTCACCCCCGATCTCCTTCCCGCAGACCTGGTAGGCACGCTTGTTTATAATCCGAAGGATGGTACATTCACAACAAAAAAAGGGCCTGTCTTTGCCAACATTATTCTTGCCGATGAGATCAACCGGGCGCCCGCGAAAGTCCAGAGCGCGCTCCTTGAGGCGATGCAGGAGCGGCAGGTCACCATAGGGGGAGATACATTTCCTCTTGATGAGCCGTTCATGGTGCTTGCCACGCAAAACCCCATTGAGCAGGAAGGCACTTACCCCTTGCCAGAAGCGCAGGTCGACAGGTTCATGCTCAAGATAAACGTCACCTATCCCAGTATTGAAGAAGAACACAGGATAATGAAGCGCATGGCGTTCACCAATAAAAACATTGCAGTCAATGCGGTGGTCGGGCCTGAAGACATTCAGAGGGCGCGGAGCGTCGTGAATGACATTTACATGGACGAGAAGATCGAAAAATATATTCTCGATATTGTGTTTGCCACGAGGGAGCCGAAAAAATACAGGCTGAATGAACTCGACGGCTTGATCCAGTACGGCGCTTCACCGCGCGCCAGCATATATCTGAACATCGCGTCAAAGGCATACGCGTTCATCCAGGGCAGGGGATATGTCACGCCGCAGGATGTCAAATCCATTGGGCCGGATGTCCTGAGACACAGGGTGATCGTCAGCTATGAGGCGGAGGCGGAGGAGAAGACGTCCGATGATATTATCAAAAAAATATTTGAGGAAATAGAGGTGCCGTAACGGATCAGGCACAAAGGAGCAAAGTGGCAAAGGCACAAAGATTATGAACACACTTTGTGCCTCTGTGCCTTTGTCCCTCTGCCCCTTAATTTAAAAAATGATTCCAAAAGAAATTTTACAGCGGATTCGCAGGATCCAGATAACCACTTCACGGATGGTCACGGACGTATTTGCAGGGCAGTACCATAGTGTGTTCAAAGGCAGGGGCATGGAGTTCGAGGAGGTCCGGGAATACCAGCCGGGCGATGACATCCGCTCGATTGACTGGAATGTGACCGCGCGAATGGGACATCCTTTCATAAAGAAATTTATGGAAGAGAGAGAGCTGACCATCATGCTTCTCCTGGACATGTCGGGGTCCTCGTTTTTCGGCACGGTCAATAAACTCAAGAGGCATCTCTCTGCTGAATTGTGTTCCCTGTTAGCAATTTCCGCAGTTAAAAATAACGATAAGGTCGGGCTTATTATTTTCAGCGATAAGATAGAGAAATTCGTGCCCCCGATGAAAGGGCTGAGCCATGTGCTCAGGATAATCAGGGAGGCGCTGTATTATGAGCCGGAGGAGAAGGGCACAAATATTACCGCTGCGCTGGAGTATCTTAACAGGGTCATAACACGCCGCACGATCAGTTTTGTTATCTCGGACTTTTACGCGAAGGACTATAAAATGTCTTTGTCTACCGCCAATAAACGGCATGATGTTGTTGCCATCTCAGTTACAGACCCAAGGGAAATAGATTTGCCGGATGTAGGCATTGTAAGTCTTGAGGACGCGGAGACAGGGGAAACTGTCATGCTTGATACATCAAGTTTCGCATTGAGAAATGAATATCACGCAAACGCAATCAAGATGTTTGAGGAACGGAAGAAACTCCTGCGCTCGATAAACGTGGACCACATAGACATCCGCACGGACGTCCCTTATGACAGGGAGCTTTACAGGTTTTTCAGGATGAGGGAGCGGAGGATTTAATCAGGCATGAACGGCGAAAGAGCGGACATCCGTGACATCAAAGGGCCCCTGAGTTTTCCGGGCTGGGAATATCTTTATATCTTCCTCGCGATACTCGCGATCATAATCATCGCGGTCCTCATTTATAAATTTTTCAAGAGGAAGAAAAAGGTTAAAGAACTCGTCATACCGCCCAAGCCTGCGCATGAGACAGCCTATGAGGCGCTGAAAGAACTTATGAATAAGGACTACTTGAAGAGCGGCAGGGTGCGGGAATTTTATTTTGAGCTTTCAAACATAGTGAGATATTACGTGGAGGACCGTTTCCATCTTCGCGCGCCTGAGATGACAACGGAAGAGTTTCTGGTCACGTTGAAAGATTCAAAGGTCTTAACAACTGGACAGCAGGGCCTACTGAAGGATTTCCTCTCGCACTGCGATATGGTGAAGTTCGCAAAATATCTGCCGGGAGAAAAAGAGTCTGAGGCCAGTTATGGGTCAGCGACGAGATTTATTGATGAGACAAAAATTGTTTAATGAAAAATCCCCCTTAGTCCCCCTTTTTCAAAGGGGGAGAATTTCCCCTCTTTGGCAAAGAGGGGTTAGGGGAGATTTTTGAGTAAAGGAGTTAAATGCATTTTCAGTATCTGTGGGTTTTAATTTTACTGCCGGTTGCTGCTGTGCTCATTCTTTTCAGCAGAAGAAGAGGACAGCAGCCAGCGTTACAATTTTCAACCGGCGAGCTTGTAGGAAACCTGCGGGCGACTTTTAAAATAAAATTGCATAGCAACATTTTCATCCTGAGGACCGCCGCGCTTTTTCTGATAATCTTCGCGTTGGCAAGGCCCCAGTTGATAACGCAGGAATCCAGGATCGAGAGGGAAGGGATAGACATTGTTCTGGTGATCGACGTATCAACCACTATGCTTGCCGAGGATTTTGAACTCGGGGTCAGGCGGGCAAACAGGGTCGATGTGGTCAAGGACGTTGTGAGAGAGTTTATCAAGGACCGTCCTGACGACAGGATCGGCATAGTGGCATTTGCAGGAAGGGCTTATTCAGCCGCGCCTCTTACCCTTGATCACGGCTGGCTGCTTCAGAATTTAGACAGGATAAAGGTCGGCGTGATCGAGGACGGCACCGCGATCGGTTCAGGCATCGGCTCCGCGCTGAACAGGTTGAAGGACACAAAGGCCAAGAGCAGGATCGTCATCCTGCTGACTGACGGGATAAATAATGCCGGAAAGATATCCCCTCTCACCGCGGCAGAGGCCGCGGGCGCATTGAATATTAAAGTCTATACCATCGGCGCAGGAACAAAATGGCTTGTGCCGTTCCCTGCAAAAGACATGTTCGGCAATAAGGTCTACCGGAACGTAAAGATAGAGATTGACGAGGAGCTTTTAAAAAATATCGCTGAGAAGACCCGCGCGAAATATTTCAGGGCCACGGACACTGACTCATTAAGAAATATTTACGGAGAGATCGACAAGCTCGAAAAATCGCGCATTGAGGAAAAAGGCTACGCGGAATATGAAGAGCTGTTTCACCTCTTCCTGATTCCCGGCCTGGCGCTGCTGCTCCTTGAGGTTGTGTTGAATAATACTGTGCTAAGGAGGATACCGTAATGGGAAATTCCCCTCTTGAGAGGGGTGCAGGGGTGTGTCCCGTTTTGGCAAAAGTATTGTTGAGAGAAAATCCATTAAGGTTTACAATAGCTAAGGCAGCAAGAGGGGGAATAATTAACCAATGCCGAAAATCTATGACAATATAGAAAACCATCTCACTAAAGGCTTGATATAAATGGCTGAAGATCCCTCGACACATAAATTCTTAGCAGACCGACCTATTGTTTCGGGTAAAGCTGATTTATTGGGAATAACTGGTTTTGCAGAATCTCTTGCAGGTGCGATAAAAGGCTGGAAAGGTAAAGACAGTCTCGTCATTGCTCTTTATGGAGCATGGGGTAGTGGGAAAACCTCAATTAAAAATGTAGCTATCGAATCACTCTGTAAGGATGAGAAGAATTGTCCTTTAATCGTTGAATTTAATCCATGGCACTGGGCGGGGCAGAAACAAATTGCCGAGGCATTCTTTCAAGAAATACGTATTGTTTTAGGTAAGGGTGATAGTAGTTCGGATAAGAAAAGAGCCGCTAAGTGGAAATATTATTCGACATATTTAAAAGCTGCCTCTTTTATCTCTGATAGCCTCAGGAAAGCAATCTTCTGGATATTAATGATACTTGCCCTTGCAGGATTAAGTGGTTGTCTTATAGAGATACAAGGGGTTAAAACAATTGTAATTGTAATCAGCGTCGTAGTCATTATTTTTGCTGCACTCTTACGATGGGGAGGTTCATTTGCTGATCATGTCACATCTATTATAGAGTCTAAATCTGCAGCGAGTCAGGAAGGACTTCCCGAACTTAAAAAGGAATTAATTAACCTGCTCGGAGATCTTAAGTCATCTGTTCTTGTCGTCATAGATGACGTTGATCGACTTTCTCCTGAAGACATCAAATACTTATTCCAATTAGTAAAGGCTAATGCAGACTTTCCGAATATGGTTTACCTCTTACTGTTTCAACGCGACATTGTTGAAAAAAGTCTCGAAGCAGACTTCCTTGAGAAAATTGTCCAGATTGGATTTGATATTCCCAAGATACAACGCACTCGAATGGGAAAGGTTCTATTTAGCGGACTTAACGACTTATTAAGCGATGAGAAAATTGAAAAACGTTTTGACCAGCATCGTTGGAGTAATATCTTTGTAGCTGGGCTGAGACCATTCTTTAATACCTTGAGAGATGTACACCGATTCTTGTCTATGTTGTCTTTTCAAATATCTTTATTCAGGAAAGAGGAGAGTTTCGAGGTCAATCCCATAGACTTAATAGCAGTTGAAGCTCTCAGAACCTTCGAGCCAAAAGTTTATCAGGGGCTATTTGGAATTAAAGACATATTAACGAAACAGTATGACAGCGATTATGGGGAAAGCACAGAGAATATTATGAGCAAAAGAGTAGAGACCGTTATTAATCAATCATCTGAATCTAACCGTCCTGCGGTCAAGGAGATTTTGAAACAATTATTTCCTCATGCTGAATATTATTTAGGTGGGAGCAGATATGATTCGGGTTTTGCCGAGCGGTGGTATCGTGATCTAAGAGTCTGCCATCCCAATGTATTTGACAGATATTTTCATTTCACCATTCCAGAAGGAGATATCTCTCAGACTGATATTGACAGTATTTTATCTTCTTCAGTGGACAGACAAAAGCTTGTATCAATATTCCATTCTCTCAATAAGCGAGGTCTTCTTGACGTTGTCCTCGATCGTCTGGAAGCTTATAAAGAGCATCTTGATCTTAAATATGCGGTTCCATTTATCTCTGCCATCTTTGATGTCGGAGATGAGTTGCCGGAAATGCAGCCAGGATTTTATATCACCAGCCCGGATACCCATGCATCAAGAATAGTTTACTGGTATTTAAAACAAGAGCCGGATATTACCAAACGAGGACAACTTCTTCATGAAGCTATAAATGCAACGAATGGTGTTTATCTTCCTGTCCGACAAACGGAATGGGAGGAATATAGCTACGCAAAACAGGAAGCAGGCAATTCGTCACTTATAAGTCTTGAAGCTGTTAACGAGTTAAAGAAAATCTGCGTTGACAAGATAAGGTATGCTTCCAAATCTGATGTATTGAGAACTCATACTCATATGCTTTCTATTCTTTATCACTGGAGAGAATGGTCTTCTTCTGAAGAACCTCAAAAGTGGGTTGAGGCATTGATTCACAACAAAGAAGGGTTGTTATCATTTCTTGGTCGATGCCTGTCAAGTTCGGCTTCTCATTCAAGCGGAGATTATGTAGAGCGAATTCATTGGCGGATCAGACTCAAGGATATTGAAGACTTTATTTCCCCTGACACAATTGCTGAGAAAGTCAGTTCCTTAAAGATAGAGGAATTGACCGAACGAGAACAAAAGGCCGTTCGTGCTTTTCAAAAAGCTATAAAACGAAGGCAAGAAGGAAAATCTGATGATGATTGGCATTATGACGAGGAATAACTTCATCATCAACTACGACATCAAGTACCGTATCGGGAGGGGGAGTGAGGAGGAATAATATGAAAGACATCAGCTACCGTATATATATTGATGAATCGGGCGATGAAGGGTTTGTATTCCACTCTGACGGCTCCGGCAGTTCCCGATGGCTTGTTCTTTCTGCTGTTGTAGTCCGCAAAAAGAATGATCTCTCCCTTGTACGTCTGATAGAAAGTGTTCGCGTGCTGCTGGGCAAAGCGCATAAAAAAGAATTGCATTTCAGAGAACTGAAGCATGAGCAGCGTGTGCCATATGTAAAACAGATAGCTGCTGCCCAGGCAAAAACAGTCAGCGTCCTGATCTATAAACCGAGCCTTAGAGATCCTGAAAAGTTTCAGTCCGAGAAGTTTCTGCTTTACCGCTATGCATCCAGATACCTGCTTGAGCGTATCTCATGGCTATGCAGGGACAAGCATAATCCTGGGGAAGGCAGCGGGCGGGCAGACATTATATTTTCGAATCGCAGCATCATGTCCTATAAAGATCTGACCGATTATCTCCTGACACTCAGGACAAAAAGTGATCCTATGAAAGTAAGGATTGATTGGACTATTGTTGATCCGGACAGAGTCTCGGCAGTTGATCACTCAAAGTTGGCGGGACTTCAGATCGCTGATGCGGTTGCATCAAGCCTCTTTTATGCCGTAAATGTTAATCGCTATGGTGAAGTTGAAGACAAATATGCGCGTATTTTGCTGCCACAGTGTTACAGGCATAAGGGGGCCGCGCTTGGATATGGGCTAAAATTCTGGCCGGAGGAATTTCAGAAACTCAAAACGGCAAATCCGCATATTGCGATATTTGCCGATGAGGATAAGCTATAATGCAGGCCCCAAGTTCGAGGATCCCACCCCGAAGGGCTGCCGCTGTCGCCAGCGACCTCTACAAACCTTGCGCTTGCCTGCATTGGTATATTCGCATATTCCGCAGCTGTCGTCAATACCTGGTATTAGAAAAAACAACGGATTGGATTTAGAAGAATTATGATACCCTATCACACTCTTGGCAATATGGATATTCTCAGGCTGTATACGACTGCAAAACGCGTTAAGCCGTTGAGAACTAAGATATGAAATTCGGCAATGTACATGCAATGCATTTTCTGTGGCTTTTGGCGGCCCTCGTTATTTTTTATCTCTGGGCATACAGAAAGAGAAACAGGGACATGGAGAGATTTGCGCAGAAGGAGCTCCTTGATGAACTGACCCCTTCTCTGAACAAGAGAACGCAGAGGCTTAAGGCGGCCTTCATAATAATTTCAATTTTCATAATTATACTTTCACTCATGAGGCCGCAGTGGGGTTTTGAATGGAAAGAGGTCAAGAGAAGCGGCCTTGATATATTGATCGCCCTTGACACTTCAAAGAGCATGTTGGCCGAGGACGTAAAGCCTAACAGGCTGGAGCGTTCAAAGCTGGCTGTCAAGGACCTGATAAAGAAACTGCAGGGCGACAGGCTCGGGCTTATCGCCTTTGCGGGAAATGCTTTTTTACAGTGCCCGCTTACCTCGGACTACACCGGGTTCATGCTCTCTCTCGACGACATCAACGTCTACACGATACCCAAAGGCGGCACCTCCATTTCAAACGCGATCAGGGTGGCCCTTGATAGTTACGAGGGCGGTAAGAAAAAATATAAGACACTGGTGCTCATCTCCGACGGAGAAGACCTTGAAGGCGACGCGGTCAACTGGGCTGAAAAGGCCAAGGAAGATGGCATTAAAATATTCACCATCGGCATAGGCACCAGAGAGGGCGAGCTTATCCCTGTTACCGATGAGGCCGGGCGCACGGAATTTTTAAAAGACAGCAGCGGAAATGTGGTCAAGTCACGCCTGGATGAGGACACCTTACAGAAGATTGCATTAACAACAGGAGGCAGTTATATCAGGGCGACAAACACCGAATTCGGCCTGGACCTGATCTATGACGAGAAACTGTCGAAGATGGAGAGAAGGGACATCGAGAACAAAATGGTGAAAAGGTACAATGAGAAATTCCAGATACCCCTGGCGCTGGCGCTCCTGCTTCTCTGCATTGAACCGTTCATCAGGGAAAGAAGGAGAAAAGTTAAGAGTTGAGAGTTAAGGGTGAAGAGTTAAGGAGAAAGGACGGTCGTTCCCGCAGTCGGATTGTCATTCCGACTTGTTCGGAATCTTTCTTGAAAAGGATTCTGGACAAGCCCAGAGTGACAGAACAGAAGGATTGCGGACAAGCCGCAATGACAAAATAAGAAAATTGAAAAAAATAGTGTTAATAATATTGAGCCTATTCCAATTGCTCTGTTTCATTATCCCCTCACCCGTCTTTGCCTCGCCTGCGAAGGCGGTCAGGGAGGGGAATAAATTATATCATCAGGAGAAATATGACGGGGCGTTGGAAAAATACAATGAGGCAAAGGCTGAAGCGCCTGACTCGGACATTGTAAATTTCGATCTCGGCACAGCGCTTTATAAAAAGGGCAGGTATCAGGAGGCTGTTGACGCGTTTACAAAGGCAATGAGCGCCGGAGATAAAAAACTTGAGGAAGGCGCATTGTATAATATGGCAAACAGCAAGTACAAACTCGGCAGCCTCATGGAAGATACTGATGCCGATGGAGCGATCAGTTTATATCAGGAATCTCTTGACTATTACAAGCGGGCATTGGAATTGGATAAAAGCGATAAGGACGCAAAATATAACCAGGACTTTGTGGAGAAAAAAATAAAGGCCCTTCAGGAAAAACAAAAAAACCAGCCTCAGCAACAGCAGCAGGACAAGAGGCAGGACAAGAAAGATAAGGAAGGCAAAGAACAAGAGGCAAAGTCAGAGAAGGAAAAGCAGGGGGACAAGCAGCAGCAAAAGTCCGGGAGCGAACAGGCAGGGACAACCGGTGACAAGGACAAAAAGTCTGCGGCAGAAAAAGGGAAAGAAGCTAAGGCCCGGGGCGAAGCCGGGCAGAAGACACAAGAGATGTCACCAGAAGAGGCGAGGATGCTTCTTGACGCCTATGGCGAGGAAGAGTCGGGAGATGTTTTTAACCGCGAGAGAAAAGGGCATTCTGAAGAGGTGCTGAAGGATTGGTAAGTTTTAACCTCCCCTGCCCCTCCTTATTAAGGAGGGGAGAATGATGAGGGTTCAACCTATTAATCCTCCCCTTGGTTTAAGGGGAGGTCAGGAGGGGTTATTTATCAGGAGGGGTTATTTTTTTTGGAATGATTAAGCGACTTAAGACATATCAGTTAATTATAATTTATCTGCTAACAGCGGCAGTAACCGTTTTCTCAGGCGATGCCTTTGCCAAAGACATCACATTTGAGGCGTTGTTAGACCGTAACGTCATTAATATCGGGGAGAACGTCCAGCTTAATCTCCGGTTTGAAGGCACAACAGACATCCCCGCGCCGGAGCTTCCGAATATCGACGGCATACAGTCGCGTTATGCCGGCCCTTCCACGATGATGTCTATAGTAAATACCAGTATGACATCTTCGATCACACACATATACAAACTTGTTCCGGTAAAGACCGGGAAATTCCAGATACCGCCTGTTACTGTACAGCATAAAGGCGAAACCTATACTTCCGCCGCGCTTACACTTGAGGTTTTAGACAGTGCGTCTAAAGGAGGCGCGCCCGCGCGTGAACAGAGAAGTCCGGAGATAAATCTTCAGGACAGGGTGACCGTTAACATGCAGGCGGAAAAGACAAAGGTGTATTTAAACGAGATGGTCTTACTGAGCATAAAACTTTATATCAACAGGACCGGCCTGCGGGACGTCCAGTATCCCGAACTAAAACATGAACACGTCTCAGCAGGCGAGCCCGAAAAACCGGTCCAGTATCAGGAAACAAGGGGCGGGACAACTTATGATGTCGTTGAATTCAAGACGCGGATATTCGCCACGAAGGCAGGGGATTTCAGGTTAGGCCCGGTGAAGATCAAGGCCAATCTCCTCTCAAGAAAGAACAGGAGGAGGCCCTCGTCTCCCTTTGACAGTTTTGATGATGATTTTTTCGGAGGTTATGAAGTCACTCCTATTGAACTCAAGTCTAACGAGCTGACACTTAACGTGCTTCCCTTCCCTGACAGGAACAGACCGGATAATTTTAAGGGTGCGGTCGGGGATTTTAAATTCAACATGGAGGCCTCTCCTTCAGCGGTAAAGGTTGGAGACCCGGTCACCGTGAAGATGATTATCTCCGGCAAAGGTAATTTTAATACAGTGACCGGCCCTGTCATGAAACAACAGGAGGGATTCAAAACTTATGAGCCGCAAGTCAAGCAGGAAGGGGACAGGAAAATATTCGAGCAGGTATTGATACCAACATCCGATACTGTCAGGGACCTGCCTGAAGCTTCATTCAGTTTCTTCAACCCGGACAAGGGCCAATACCAGACACTCGCAAAAAGCGCTATCCCTCTCCAGGTCCTGAAGGCCGAAAGAGAAAGTTCAACGATCATGGAAGCTCCTCAGACAGGGGACCGTATGGTCAGAAGAGAGGTGTTCGGCAGGGACATTATTTACATCAAAGAAGCTCCCGGTGAATTAAAAAAGAAGGGCGGTTACCTTTATAAAAACCCCTTCTTCCTTCTCCTTCAGATCGTGCCGCTTCTGGCGCTCGTATCCGCTTGGATCTTACAAAAGCGCAAAGAGAAGCTCAGCACCGACATCGGTTACGCGCGGCGGCTGACCGCTCCCAAAAAGGCGAAGAAGGGAATTCAGGAGGCTGAGGATTTCTTAGGTAAAAAAATGCCGCAGGAATTTTATGATTCAGTTTTCAGGACCATCAGGGAATATCTCGGCAACCGTTTTCACATACCAGCAGGAGGCATAACAGCGGATGTTGTTGAGAGCGTGCTGAAGGAGAAAAATATAGACTCCGGCCTTTTAAGTAAAATGAAGAACATATTCGCGTCATGCGACATGGCGCGGTATGCCCCCGCCGAACTCGGCGCAATGAAAATGGATGAGACCCTGAAGGACCTGAAAGAAGTGATAGATTACCTCGAAAGGCATAAGGAGTGAGAGAAGTGCAAAAGTGCAAAAGTGCAGAAGTGCAGAAGTGCAGAAGATGAGACCCCTCTTTGGAAAAGAGGGGTTGGGGGAGATTTTTCGAAAGAATTCTTTATTTCAAAATCCCCCTTCTTTCCCCTTTTTTAAAAGGGGACTTCTGACAGCGGTATTTTTAATTTTGCTGTTTCTTGTTGCATCAGCTTTCGCGGATAACGACCCGTCATCTATTTTCAACAAGGGCAACCAGCTTTATGAGAGCGGCAAGTACGATGAAGCTATAAAGGAGTATTCCAGATTGCTTGCTCAGGGCTTTGAAAGCGGCAATCTGTATTTCAATCTCGGAAATAGTTATTTCAAAAAAGGTGAAACGGGCAGGGCGGTCTTAAATTATGAAAGGGCAAAGAGGCTCATGCCGGACGACAGCGACCTGAGATCAAATTATAATTACGCCGTGTCGAAGACAGACAATACCGGGCAGCAGTCCTCCGCGTCATTGGCGGAAAAGATATCGGGCATATTCAGCGGTCTGACAATAAACGGGTTGACCATATTCGCGTCCGCTGTGTACGTGTTGATCTTAGCGATTTTTATCGCGGTCATCTTCTTCCCTGCCGTCAAAAGGTATTCGCTGATCATGCTTGGCGTTTTGTCAGTGATCTTTCTATTGAGCGCGTTCTCTTTGTACAGCAGGGTGACGGTGCTCGACAGCGAGGCAATAGTAATATCAAAAAACGCCGAGGCGAAATTTGAACCGATGGATAATGCTACAACACATTTCACCCTCTATGAAGGCATGAAAATTTTAGTCCTTGAATCAAAGCATGACTGGAACAAAGTAGAGAGATTTGACGGCAAGACCGGGTGGATCAGGAACCAGGCGCTGGAAAAGATATAAGCATTATGGAGCATGTTAGCGACACAATCAATTCGAAAGAACTTCTGCTATAATTTACAAACAATTTGCCGAGGGATAATTTATGAGAGATATTGATATTCGTAAAGTTTTATTGAAATCTTTTCGACGTCAATATAAAAATGATACAGATACATTATTAATCCCAGAACTTGGGCTTTGCCAGGGTAACGCGCGTGTAGACCTCGCTGTTGTTAATGGCTTAATACATGGGTATGAAATTAAAAGTGAAAGAGATACCCTGAACAGGCTCGCCGGGCAACAGGATATTTACAATAAAGTCCTCGATTGTGTAACGGTTGTTGCAGGTTCCTGTCATCTTTTAAAAATTAAAAAAAGAGTTCCATCTTGGTGGGGTATCAGTGAGGCTAAATTCAAAAATAAAAAACTAACTATTATTGAAGTCCGTCCCTGCAAGAAAAATGCATCAGTGAATCCATCGGCTCTTGTTCAACTTTTATGGCGTGATGAGGCATTATCTATCTTAAAGCAACGAAACCTTCATCGAGGGGTGGTTAGCAAACCGCGTAATTTAATATGGGGACGTTTAGTTGAATGTCTATCGCTCGAAGAATTGCGTTTTGAGGTTAGGCAGAAAATTAAAGAACGTCAGCATTGGCGATCTGCGAAGAAACAAGAGCCAAGTGGTGATTAGTCCCGACTTTTCTCCATGTTGTCATGTTTCCTGGTCCAACGCGTTCATCTGAACATAGATAAATATAATTATCGCCCCAACAAAAAGTCTTGCCATAATATTCAGCCATATTTACAAGTTCTTTTGATAATTGATGGCTCTGACGCCACCCGTTTTTTTTATTGCTTCCGCCTCTAATTATTAACCACTCATCTGGCAGGGTGTAGCGTATATTAGGCACTAAAGGAATTACTTTCCAGTCAAGCTCTAAAAGGTCAGGATGCTGAATACCATAATCACCAAAAGACGGGAGTCTTTCAATCTCTTTCCTCCTGCTGATAAGAGATTTCCATAACAGATAATCTGTCCTTGGAAGCCTTCCTGATGAATGTGTGTCAATTTCCCTTATGGAGCCGGGGAAACCGGACGCCGCAACTGTTAAAGTACGCCAGTTATTTATGTGGGGAATTTTGTTGATTACATTAATTGCCGTTCCGGTTGTTACACTGATTTTATCGGCCTTTAATTCTCTAAAATCCAGTATCAAATGAGCACTTTCATGTGAAATATCCAGATCACTTATTAATGACTCTATATTATCAATAAGTTCATCAGTATCTTCCATATCATAGTTTAAAAGTCGAATACAGATGCCTCTATTGTCAGTTCTAACGGTTTTTTGTATCGCTTCATCATATGCCTCATCTCTCTCAAATCCCGTTATAGGAATAGCCTTGATATTAAGCTTTCTCAAGAGGTCAAAAATAAAGGTTAAAGGATGTTTGCCTCCCAAAACTCGTTCTTTCAAGTTAATCCCGAATGGGTCTATAAAAATAGGGCGAGTATTTCCCCATGAAGTTTCTATTTTGTTTGCAATTTTCATCAGACGCTTTTCTAATGGAATTTCGGATTCAGAATTAAAGATATCAATTAATGGAGTTATTCTGCTCTTGATTTCTTCCGGAAGTTCTAATAACGCACCGAATTCACCATCTTTTGCTTTTAGTATTGGAACATAATGATTATAGTCAAACATATTAATTCACCATAATTCTTAAATCCTTATATGAATAATTTCTTGACTTCACCTTGTCCAATTAATTGATTGAAAAGCGTATAATTCCCTGTATCCCAACGAATTCTGCCTGCAATGATCGCAGGGTGAATTCGCAATTCTTTTGCAAGTTGTATGATCGCGATAGGACTTCTTTTAAGATAAGCATCACTCCTAATCCATATTGAGCGTGGAATGAATGTTTCTTTTGTTAATCTATCTGCTTCCTTTTCTTTAGGATCTTCCCCAGATTCGTAATAAAGATCATCAATAAATATTTCCTTCGCATTCTTCAGGTGTTTAGCCACATGCAATAACTCATGAACAAGTGTATACCAGAAATTATCGATCCGATCATGTCGGATAGTAAGCCCTATTACTGGCCCGCCAGCATCTGTTAGCATTGAACCACCATCAAGTAATGTCTTGGGTAAATGTGGCTCGATTATGAGGGCTATGCCATTTTTTTTCAGAAATTCTTTTGCCAATAATGGCCCTTGATCATATAAGCTCAAGCGAGCTACTTCTTTTAAGAAATCTTTTGTCACAGTCCCAGGAACAAATTCTGACGGGCAACATTCTTCATTTGCCCTGATCATTACACGGGCGGTCCATGCTAAAAGAGCATTCATATCCGTCTCTTGCTTAGCCCTTTTGTGTATTGTACGTCGGCAAATTGCAACACTCGGAACTACTCCTCCTAATGGAGTGAGAAATTGTTCCATTAACTCCTCTGCGTGAGTATTAAAGTCACGGTATTTTGTGACAATCCATCCACGTTTTACCATTTCTTTAATTGGGAATTTTTTCCAATCTATTTCAAAGATCTTGTTTGTTTTTGACTTATGAATATCTTGCAGTAAAACTTCAGAGGGTATGTCTAAACCTTTATGAAGCGCTCTAATCATTTGAATAGTCAGAGGCCGTTTCCCGGATAATACTTCAGAAACCTTGCTTTTGCTGCCTATATAAGGAATCAAGTCTTTTTGTTTCAATCCCTGCTCTTCAATTCTAAAGTTGATAGCATCTATAGGGCTTGGTAAGTTGAAGAGGAAATGCTCTTTTTCATAATTTTCTACAAGCATTGAAAGTAAATCCAAACGATCCGCTTCCGGAGTTCCTGGTTCAGGATCGAGCGCGAGTAAGCGTTCGACTTCGGCGAGCGTTTGTTTGTAATTTATTTCTGTTTTAATAATTTTCGGCTCCATTTTCATTTGTCCTGGTTAGAGCTACTTAAATCTTTTTGAATACTCAGCATGTGTCCCTGCCCATTTCACAATGACCTTTTTGGTTTTATAAGCAATTTGGACCTCAAGCCTATAACTATTACCTCTTACGTTAAAGATCACTATCCTATCAGCCAAGAAACTGGCGCTTGAATATCGGTCTTTGACATCCTGTGTGTTTTGCCAATTAGCGTTTTGAACATCTGATATCCAATTCTCTATCCAACTACGAGTATCTGGATGCTTGGTAATGAACTGGTATAGTTTTTCCCGGCCTACTAACGTCATTCAGTTTCCTTATTAACTTATGAAATCTACCTTCCATGCAAATAATATAATAAAGTTCCCATTATTATGTCAAGATAAAAGTTCATTGTTTGGGAACTTTAATTAATATCAAAAATATGCTTGGCAAGTATTGAATTCAACAGCCCCCTCTGATTAAAAAGTTTAAATTAGGTTATGCAATATCATAACTATCTAACCGTTTACTTTTCAAGAAGAAAAAAAGATAGAGAGGCAGCTCTTGAAATTGTCCGATGTTAAGCTGATCCCGCTTTGGACTTCGCGGAGAGATACTGTCTGCATCTTCTGTAGGCCTGGGAGAAGATGTAGAGGAGAAGGACGTAAAGGGCAACTACGATCATGGTGAAGAGCCCTCCGAAGATACTGCCGAGGAAGCAGCCGAAGAAGAGAATAAACAATACAGTTTCATATGCGCTATACGCCAGGCGTATGCCGATGATACATCCTGTAAGGATGCCGGCTGCTGAACTTATCCCGAAAGTGTAATTCCGTATTTTTTCTTTTTTTGCGTAAATGGAATCAAACTGTTCTTTAGTTATTCCGAATTGTTCAAATTCAGGTTTTACCATCAAATTAATCAGAGATAAAATAAATTTCTGGAATACATAGACTTGACACCTTCACTGTTTGCTGCTCGCAAAGAACGTCCCGGCCCGTTCCCTTGCTTCATCCATACTGCAGCTTGACTGGACTTTGCAAGCCAATGAGTGTCCGAATTTATAATTCCTGGAGAGGTAGTGGGTAAATGCCTTCAGCCTGCCCAGGTGGTATATGGGGCGATAATCAGCGTTCAAGGCTTCGATAAAGGCGGTGTAAACATCGGGAAGAGAAACCATCGGCTCCGGGACATCGACGCCGTATACAGTCCTGGCAATCTCTGCGAAGAGCCACGGTCTTATCACCGCTCCCCGCCCGAGCATCAATCCGTCGGCCCCGGATATTCTCAGACATTCTTCCGCATCCTCTGCCGAGAAAATCCCTCCATTGGCGATAACGGGTATCTTAATGCACTCCTTAATTTCGGCTATATATGCCCACCGCGGATTTCTTCCAAAGGGTTCATGCCTGAACCGGGCGTGCACCGTGAGCATGTCAACGCCCTCGCCTTCGAGCATAGAGCAGAACGTCTTTAATTTCCCGCTGTCGGCATCGCTGCCCAGGCGGATCTTCGCACTCAGGGGCAAGGCAGTGCGCTTTCTGGTTTCGGCCACGATGCGGCGCGCCTCTTCCGGTCGCTCCATCAGTACTACTCCCGCGCCGAATTTGCCGACCGCTGTAGACGGGCAGCCCATGTTCAGATCAACAGCGTCAGCCTTTAATGCGTGAAGGGCATCGATGGCCCGGCCTATGTTTTTGTAAGTGGAAGTCAGGAGCTGATAAGAAAGCGGGCTCTCCTTTTCGGTCCTGATCAGATACGGCGAGATGCGGGGATTTTCTGTGGGCAGACTTTTTGCCGAGAGCATTTCGGTCGACAGCAGGCCGACCCCGCCGAAGTCGATCATGATCCGCCGGAGGGCGCTGTGGGTAAGGCCCGCCATCGGCGCAAGGAGAAGCGGCGGATTGATCAGCAGATCGCGGATCTGTATCGCCTGAGGCTTTTTTGCGTCCTTCATTAAATCAGTTCTTTCCTTTAAATATCTATTTACACGAGATAGAAGTAAGTATTTTTTTGCGATTTGACATCTTAACATGCTGGGGCAGGGGATGTCAGGTCTACGATTTTCAGAATATAAATCCATGTATTAATCCATGGGGCCAGGTCTTGGGGAGATCGGAGGAAAGAGGACGGCGAGGCGACTGACCACCTGATCATGTAATGGTAATTCAGGCAGTTTGATTTTTCAGGTGCATTTCCTTTACTCTAAAATAAAATGAAATAGCGTCTCAAGAATATCCGTTTTTTGAGGAGCAAGAAATAAGGAGGATTTTTTAAATGGTTACAATTACAGATGCAGCCGCAGAAAAGGCAAAGGAGATTCTTACTACAGAAGGAAAGGATGCCTGGGGACTCAGGTTCTTTATGGCTGGAAGCAGTTGCTGCGGCCCCTCATACGGGATAGACATTGTTGAGGCGCCTGAAAGCGGCGATAAGATTGTGGAGCAGAACGGCCTTAAGATTTTCATGGATTCCGAGATATATGAAAAACTTGAGGGGATGAAATTCGATTATATTGTTGAAGGTGATAGAGAAGGCTTTGTGCTCGCCGGCGGCAGCCAGAAGCCGTCATGCGGCCCGAGCTGCGGTTCTTCCTGCGGCTAATTATCATTTGCCATCTTCATAAAGACTTCCACTACTTCGGGATCAAAGTGTGTGCCTGCCTCTGAGCGGATATATTCGAGGGTTTTCTCTTTGGGTCAAGCAGGCCGGCATGGACGGTCTGACGTTAATGCGTCCCGCCGTCGTATTCCAGAAAATGACCCTGCCTTCGCTGTCAATAAAGGCAATGGCGTCATTTGCGGGGAGAAGGCTTAACGGGTTTACTTGCCGGACAATTTCAATGCGTACTTCTCAAACAGCCTCAGACCCTCAAGGTGTTTTTCAGTGAAGTCATAGGAGATGATCTTCCAGTAGTCAATAAGTTCTTTTTCCGTGAGCCATTTTTTTTGCGGGGCGTCTTTTGCTATCAGCGGGAATTTTCCGCCAGCGTACTTTTTCGCGTTTCTTAATTCATTAGAGAGTTTTTTGATAAGCTCTTTTTTCTCCTCAACAGCATCTTTCCTCACAACCCACAGGGCAAACACAAACGGAAGCCCCGTGTATTTAAACCACAGCTCTCCGAGGTCGTAGATGTAAAGTTTAGAGTCAGGAGTTATGAGGTTAGAGTTAACCCCCCTGTGTCCCCCCTTGATAAGGGGGGAATTAAAGTGGGTTGATAGCTGATAGCTGACAGCTGACAGCTTTTTCGCTTCCTGCATTGCCGTGTCGCCTATGTGAAGGACTGCGGAAAA
>JACQZF010000080.1 GCA_016213945.1 Nitrospirota bacterium
GTGCCTGATTTAATTGCAACAATCAAGGATTATCTGGAAAACCATAATCAGAATCCACAGGTGTTTGTGTGGAGCGCGCCAGTGGAACAGATTCTGATGAAAATAGCTAAATGTAAAGAAGCGTTGGACGCACTACACTAGTATGATTTCTGTTACTGTTGCCATATGTGTCTCCTTGTTTTCTTTCGGCTATCGTTTGATCCGGTCAAAGGAGCCTCGAATTGAGTCTAAGGAGTCGTTGTATCGACCAGACCCCGTATACGGCTTTTCCATTGTACCAGGCGCACATAGGATTAAAGTTTCATATGGGGAGAAAAGCGTTTATTTCAAGGCCACCATAGGACCGGATGGATACCGAATAACTGGGCCAGATGAGGAGATGAAGAAAAAGACTATCCCTGAAGTTTGGATTTTTGGATGTTCTTACACTTGGGGATGGCTGCTTGATGATTCAGAGACGTTTTCCTATATACTCCAGGAACGGCTTCGAGAAACGCGGGTTCGCAATTTTTCAGTAAACGGATACGGTACAATACATGCGCTTCTGCAATTGCGCAATATAGTCAATGGGAAAAATACGGAAGGTGCCACAGCAGTATTCGTGTATAATTCTTTCCATTTACTGCGAAACGCTGTAACGCCGGAATGGCTGAGTGCGTTTCAATGGTTTGATCCAGACAAGGACTGGAGACTTGCGAAAGGATATTTGCACGAGGGAAACGTAAAGGTTCGTCTGGTACCGCTTCAGGGTGATGAATACAAAGAAGCGCTAAAGGAAAAGCCTGCTACACTTGATGAGCAGGAGCAACTTACCAAGGGTATTTTTAGAGAGATATTGGATATATGCCGCATGCATAATATAAAACCTGTTCTGGCAGTTCAATCAATAGGAGATCGCAATTCTGATATCGTAACATACTGTCGGCTTCTGGGATTTGAGGTTATTGATATAGCTATTAGCATGGACAATATTCATACATTTGCTCCCTATGATCCTCACCCGAATGCGCAGGCCCATCGGCATTATGCGGCAAAGATTTACGAATACCTGAGATCAGCACTTTACAAAGAGAAGAACGCTGCATGAAAGGAATGAGGGAAATACTTAGGAGAATTATAAAAAGGATATTGCTCGATCCAGTAGCTGATACGATTGTTAAAAGGTATGACAAGCAGCTTGCGGAAATTAAACGTACAGATGACATCCTTATGCAGCGGATAGACGATTGCTCGATCAAGATTGACAAAGTCGAAACTCGTCTTATCAACTACTACCGGAACCGCTGGGACACCATTGACAACCTCGCCGACTATCTCGTAAATGCCGAAATCCCCGGTGACTTCCTGGAGTTCGGCGTATTCCAGGGGACTACCTTTTCCTACGCATGTAAGATATTGTCCCCTTTGTTTAAGGAAATGAAATTCGTTGCCCTCGACTCTTTTGAAGGGCTGCCTAAGCCGCAAGGGCTTGATGCAGAGGGCAACTTCTCCAGCGGATTTTATAAAGGGCAATTTGCGTGTGCTGAAGCAGACTTTATCCGCAACATAGAAAACGCAGGTGTCAATATGGAGAGGGTGAAGCTTGTGAAGGGGTGGTTTGACCGGACATTGACTCCTCAAATGGCTGAGAGCAACGGTATAGATAAAATTGCAGCAGCCTGGATAGATTGCGATCTGTACGAGTCTACAGTGCCGGTGCTGAGTTTTATTACGCCGTACTTGTCCGTCGGCTCAGTGATATTGTTTGATGACTGGCGCTGTTTCAGAAACCTCCCTGATTATGGACAGCAGCGGGCCTGCCGGGAATGGCTGGATGCCAACCCGCAGATTGTCTTAAAGGAATTTATTTCTTTTGGCTTTCACGGGCAATCTTTTACTGTCCGTTCATGCTGACTAATGGTAATAGAGAAATGATGCCATCTGGATTGAATCAGATCTGCCCGGTATGCAGCTCTTTGGCGGTTGTACCTACTGGTAAGACACATAACTTAGCCGATGTCTTGTCTCGCTGGCAGAGCGAGGCCGGGACTGAATTCCCTGAGTCTGTATGGCAGGAATATACAGTTCCCACAGCACGCAACACCACTCTGTATCAGTGTCTCAGGTGCGGTTTCTCCATGTTTGCTCCGACAGTGGTGGGGAATAGTGCCTTCTATACGGCAATAACCGCAGGACAGTACTATGTGGAAGAAAAGTGGGAGTTCATTCAAGGGGCAAAAGATATAGCTTCTTTGCAGGCCGCGCGCATTCTCGATATCGGCTGCGGAAGCGGATATTTTCTTGATCTTCTCAAGACGAAAGGCATGAAATGCAGCGGTTACGAATTTAGTCCTGAGGCCTCTGAAGCGGCGCGTGCCAAGGGCCATGATATTTTTAATGGTCCTTTTCCTGAAGCCCTTGCATCTACGGCCCCATATGATGTTATTTGCATGTTTCAGGTGCTTGAGCATCTTCCGGACCCTATAGGTTTTTTGAGAGATGCTCGCAAGTTACTGCGTCCTGAAGGAGTTCTCATTGTTAGTGTTCCTGACGCCAATGGGCCTATACGCCATTTCCCGGATGCGCTCACAGAACTGCCGCCTCACCATGTGTCCCGATGGTGCGAGCTGACCTTCAGAATCGGCATGCCGCTCTTGGGATTCCGGGTAGAAAAAGCTCTGTATGAGCCCCTTCCTGACTATCTGTGGCATACCTATCTGCCAGTAATGTGGGACAGCGGGATATGGCCGGCAGAAATCTGCAGAGCAGCTAACGGACTGGAAGACATGGGAATAAACGACTCGGTGTTATGGTTTATCGGGGAAATGAGAAAATACGGCGCTAAATTGCTGTATGGTGTTCCCAGTCATACACTTTATGTTGTTCTCAAGCGTGACGAGAAGCCAACGCGTTCTACTATATCTGAATTCAGAACAGATGCTGATGCAAAATTTGAGAATCTGTCTTCCGCGGAATTATTGCGGTTGTATAAAGAACTACTATCTTACAACAGACAATACAGGGAGAAGAGTGATGAAGAATGCCGGGAAGAAGAGATGCGTATGGGGAGATACAGGCTTGAGATCGGGCAAAGAGAGAGTTATCTCGTAAGTCAGCAGAAAATCCTTATCCGGCAGCAGGATGAATTTGCCCGGAGAAAAGAGGGTCTTGCCGAAAGAGAAACGACTCTCGCCGCAAGAGAAAATGAATTTGTCAAAAGAGAAGAGGCTATCTCTGCAAAGGAAAATAAACTTGTCGAAAGAGCAGAGGGTCTCACTGTGAGGGAGAATGAACTTGCCGGAAGAGCAGAGAATCTATCAATTAAAGAGCAGAGATACGAAAAGCTGTTCATTGTTCGTGTTGCGCGTGAGTTGAAAGCTTTGTTTAAAACATAGCGCTTAATTTTTTTCATAATTATGAAGTGTGGATGGCATAGATAGGGGAATAAAATGTGCGGAATATGCGGTGTAATAGGCCCTGTTGAGCGCAAGGCTATTGAAGTTATGGTAGCAGCTCTTCATCATCGTGGCCCCGATGATTGCGGGGTATACCATGATGGTGTTGCAGGAATGGGAATGGCCCGTCTGAGCATTCTGGATCTAACGTCGGCCGCTCACCAGCCGATGAGTAATCCCGATAAAACCATTTGGATGGTATATAACGGTGAGGTCTATAACTTTCAGGATGAACGCCGGATACTGGAAGGAAAGGGTTATCTGTTTACCTCCCACTCGGATACTGAAGTGGTCCTGAAAATGTATGAGTATTACGGGGATGACTTCCTGCTCAGGTTACGGGGCATGTTCGCCCTGGCGATATATGATAAGCGCAGGGGAACAGGAAGGGAACGTTTTTTGCTGGCACGTGACCAGTTCGGGATTAAGCCCCTGCTTTATGCGAGGGCAGGCCGCAGACTGCTTTTTGCTTCGGAAATAAAGCCACTTCTTGCCAGTGGTTTGATCCAGCCGACTATCAATCATGACGCATTAAGGATGTTGTTGACCTATGGCTCAATCTATCAGCCTCACACCATGCTGAACGGCGTGAATATGCTCTTGCCCGCGCACCGTATGATTGTAGAATCAGGAAGAGAAAGAGTCGAGCGCTACTGGACTTTCGGATTAGACCAAAGGACGGGGATGAAGAAGAGGCCTTATGGCGAATTGGTTGATGAAGTTGCAGGCGTTATGGAGGAGTCTGTCCGGTTACAGATGGTAAGCGATGTGCCGGTGGGAGCTTTTCTAAGCGGCGGCGTTGATTCATCATTTCTTGTCGGCCTTATGACGCGGATAGCTGGCAACAGGGTGAAGACTTTTTCAGTAGGGTTTGAGGCCGAGGGAGCTGAGCTTGACGAGACCGATGAGGCAGAGCGCACGGCGCGTTTCCATGGAGCTGATCATACGCGCGTCAGTGTGCGCGGCACGGATGTACGTGACCGGATCACACATTTTATCAGCGGCCTTGATCAACCCTCAGTTGATGGTTTAAACAGCTATTTTGTTTCGCTGGCTGCACGTCAGGCAGTTACCGTGGCAATATCGGGGACTGGAGGGGACGAGGTATTCGCCGGATATCCCTGGTTTGCTCAAATGGTTTCATACGAGAAGTCCCTGAACGGGGCTGATGGAAAGTCCCGGATGACTTTACCGGCAAACGGTCTTTTGAAGCGGTCCCTGTTAAAATTTTTATTTTCTCGTTACCTGAAGCACCCCTCCCGTCAGATCAGTAACCGCAGTAACTTTTTGTCCCACTATGGAAAGACATTTCAAATCTTCGGACACGCTGGAGCTTTTCAGTTGCTGTCGCCCGGTTTTCTCAATGACCTGGCCGGCGAAGAATCGCTGGTAAATGATATTGTTGCTAACGATGAGCTTCCTTCAGCTTCCGCAGTCGAGAGGGTCAGCGTTTTATGTATCAGGGGGTACACCAGTAACCAGCTTTTACGGGACATCGACGCAGTCTCCATGTCCCACTCGCTCGAAGTGAGGGTTCCCTTTCTGGATGTGCCCCTGGTCGATCTTGCGTTTTCACTTCCGGAGGCGACCAAACTCGGGGAAATAGACGGCAAGGTCAATCCTTACACAGCAACCTACCGCGAAAGCGGAAGCAAGAGGATACTCATTGATGCCGGCCGTCGTCTGAAGCTCTTGCCGGAAGCGATAGATTGTCAACCTAAGCGCGGGTTTAACTTACCTATTGATTCATGGTTAAAAGGCGATCTCAGGGAGATTTTCGAGGATGCTCTATCTGTCACATCAGTGCGTAACAGGGGCTTCTTCAGGACAGAAGAGGTAGAGAGAATAAAGCAAAGCTTTCTTGACGGTAATATCCACTGGACACAGCCGTGGCTCCTGATGGTGATAGAGCTGTGGTGCCGGGCTTATATTGACGGTAGCTCCTCTAACCCCTTCCGGTACAGAATGTCAGATATCAAAGCTGACTATTATGAATAAAGAATTTGAAACAGATCCATATCCCGGCAGGCCGAAAATCCTGTTTATCGGCTGGCCGGAAAGCTCGCATACTCATTCCTGGATTGACCTGCTGGACGGTGCGGAATTTAATGTATGCCTTTTTGCCCTTCCCTCCGGAATTCCACCGGAGACCTGGCAAATCAGGACTTATGTTACTGTGGATGGTTCTGCGCCGCTGGATACCTCTACACGTTATAAGATATATCCACCGTTAACGCTGCCATTTATTCATCAAGTCAACTCTGATAAAATCTGGAACTTCGCTTCCCAGCACTTTAGTTTTGCAAAAAGGTACAGCATCGAGAAGTGCCTGGCCAATGTTGTCTCTTCATGGAAGCCGGATATAGTCCATACGCTCGGTTTTGATGCTGCATCATACTTCTACCTAAGGGCTCGTGAGCAGTATCATCTTCAAGGCATTGGTAAATGGGTAGCGCAAGTAAGGGGCGGCCCTGATCTGGCTCTGTACCAGTTTTTACCGGACTATCTTGAAAAAATCAGAAACGTATTGACAGCGTGTGATCAATTGATTGCCGATAACCAGTTGAATTACGAATATGCAGTCATGCATGGTTTGGGAAGGGAAAAAATTTCATCACTTGGGGTAGTGCCCGGCACAGGAGGCATAGATATTGAGCACCTTTCCCGTACATGGTCTGAATTGCCATCGCGCAGGGAGCGTATTATTGTGTGGCCTAAAACATACGAGGTGCCTTCTTCAAAAGCCCTGCCTGTTTTTGAAGCAATACGGATCGCATGGGACAGGATTAAGCCGTGCCGAATATATATGCTTTGGACTGTCCAGCCTGAGATTAAAATATGGTTCCAAAAGATGTTGCCGGAGGATATCCGCAACAGTTGCAGCATTATGGATAAGATACCGCGACAGCAAGTGCTCGATCTTATGGCAAAGGCCAGGGTAATGCTTGCGCCGTCCCTTTCCGATGGAGTGCCGAATAGTATGTTAGAGGCTATGGCTTGTGGCGCGTTTCCTATAGTTTCGCCTATCGAAACTATAGCTCCGGTCGTTGAAAACCGGTTGAATGTCCTGTTTGCCCGCAACCTGTTCCCCCATGAAATTGCGGAGGCCCTCTCAGAGGCGATGACCGACGATGAGTTGGTGGACAATGCTGCCCGGAGGAACGTGGGGCATGCAAAAAAACTTGCAGACAGATCACTCATCCGACAAAAGCTCGTTGAATATTATAATCGGCTTTATAATGGGCGCATGGCGCAGAAGGGAATAAAGTGAGTACAGCGCCCTTCTTCAGCATCATCGTCCCAACATATAACCAGGCCCAGTATCTTGGAGCCGCCCTTGACAGCCTTATGGCGCAGACCGATAAGGAGTGGGAGGCTGTCGTGGTCAATGATGGCTCAACCGACGGGACAGCAGAGTTGCTCGAAAAGTATTCACAACAGGACCGCCGGATACGTTTTTTTCATAAGAAAAACGGTGGGACTGCTTCGGCCCTCAATGAGGGGCTGAGACAGGCGCAGGGGGAGTGGATATGCTGGCTGAGCTCTGATGATATGTTCGCCCCCCGCAAACTCGAAATCCATCGCGACTGGATTAAGCAGTATAAAGAGTGTTGTTTTTTCTTCACCTACTTCAGGCTGCTTCGTGATGCTACCGGCGAGATTACCGATCACGATCTTTGGGGGCCTTTGCCCGATCGGGAGTTTCAGATAACAGGATTATTTTATCGCAATTACATCAGCGGTATAAGTATCTGTGTCAACCGTGAAGCGTGGCAGCAAACAGGAATGTTTAATGAAAGTCTACGCTATGCACAAGACTATGATATGTGGCTGCGCCTGCTCTCCGTTTACCCTGGAGTTTTTATTCCCGAATGGACATGCATAAACAGGAACCATGCACTGCAGGGCTCCGAGGTTTTCCCGCAGGCATGTTACTATGACACAGCGAAAGCGGCTATCAGGTTCCTGAACAGCCGCCGTTTTGAGGAGCTATTCCCTTTGCTCGATCTGAGCGATACTGGAACAGCCGAGCGTGTACTTGCCAGAACTCTTGATATAGCCTCCGAGCCCACGGGATTCCTGTATTCTCTCGGTCCCCATCCGGTCCTGTTGCTGCGTATCATGGAATGGATAGGAGATGGCCCGTTTAGGGAATATTCCTGTTCGTCCCGTTTGCAGAACATCTTTAAACGGCATGCACGTGAACTGAGTTGCCGTTATCAAGGCACGGCTTTCGGTTTAGTCTGGAAGTTAGCAGAAGCAACCTGTCATTCGCCTTTGGCCGGTTTCAAATTCCGTGCAATGCCGCCGGTAGTTATTGGTAAAATGTATTATTTCGAGAGCACCTCAAGCGAGCATGTTGAAAAACCCTTACGCCAGTATCTGCTCCAGTTTGAACATCTGACAGTGCAAAGCTCCAACAGCTTCGTGGACAACCGGGAGATACTTTTTATTTTTCCTGCGGAGGTTTCTCTCTCAGATAAAACCACGGGGAATTCCATGGTAAAGAGTGTTGTCCCGCTTGCTGAAGAATTGCGTGAGAAGGGCTGCAGGGTTTTCTTTCTGGGAAACTCGGTGCCGAGATTGGGATTTTTTGAGGACTTCCCCTGCATCGGGATAAGAAACGAACTGGAAATGAAAGAGGTCATCAATAGCCTTGGAATGCTCGATGTTGCCGTTGCTGTTTCGTTTCCCGATTGTCTGCAATGGACAACAGCAAAACAAAAGCTGTTGTATTCCCAGCATAAAGGGAGTGAAGCTCCTGACATTGCGCTTCAACGAGAACTCATAGACAATATTTTCTCGGTCCCACCGGATAGCTGTCTCTCCCCCGACGTTATGCAAGATACCGGGAACTTCCGTGGCAGGGTTCGGTCGCTTATAGCATCAATTAAGCGCGGTTACAGGAGGGCTAATTGACATTGCAGCCAGTTGTAGTGATAAAGGGAGGGCAGTGATCCAGGACAAGCAACAGATTGTCTTCATTCAAAGGGCTCTTTGGGGCGGTGGAGCAGAAAAGGTAGTTTACGATATTGTTCATTCCATTGACAGGGAACGTTTTGAGCCGATAGTTGTGCATCTCTTTCAGCAAGAAGTCGTACCAATTTCTTATGACCCCTCAATTCCTGTCTATTGTGTGGAACAGGCCGTTAAGAGCTTAATGCTAAAGTCAACCACTCATCGCGAAACAGTGGCAGTCTCAGGAGCTTCACAAATGGTCCAAGCGATTCAATTTCTGAGGGGCTATGCGAAAGCAAAGAAAGCGCTGCATTATTTATATTTGCAAATGTGCCAAGCGTTCCGGTCACTCGGCCTTATTGTAAGAAATCTTTCAAGACAGAAAGAGATCCTTTCACCGACAAATGACTGTACTTCCGAATCATCAAACAGCATGGATATATGCAGTGAGATTAACAGGATTGTTCAACCTATCGGAGACATTTTGCCTCAGACAATTGGATTACACCGAATTTTGTCGTTATGCAGAGAGGATGCCATATTAGTTCCCGTAATGGAAGAGTCAACGGTACGTGTATGGTTCAAACAAATTTTTAAGCGGCATACTTATATAGCTTCGTTACACAGCATTGAATCGTTTAACCTGTCAATCATGTATCCCGATCTGCAGCGTCGCTCTGTTGAAGAATGGCTGTTTGCAAATGCCTGCGGGGAAGCTGCTTTTGTGATAACGCCTTCATATGGCTGCCGGGATGATTTAAGTAATAATTATGGAATATCACCTGATAATGTCAGAATAATTTCCAACCCGGTTAATTGTAAAGCGATTCTCCAGAAGTCGCTTGAAGCTCCACCATTTGAGTTCCCGCGGCGAAAGACTATTTTTGTTCAGGTAGCGCGGCTTGATCGCGACAAGAATCCCGGCTTACTTGTCGACGCTGTTCATTTGCTCAAAGCTCAGTATGAAGATTTTGTTGTCATCTGCCTTGGCAAAGGAGCCATGAGCAACACCTTGTGCTCGGAAATATCTGATAGAGATTTGCAGGGTCACATAATCCTCTTAGGCGAAATACAAAATCCATATCCGTATATGGCCGCAGCCCGAGCGCTAATCTTAACATCTCATGTTGAGAGTTTCGGTCTGGTTTTGGTAGAAGCAATGCTATGTGGGGCCATCCCTATTTCAGTTGACTGCCCATGTGGCCCACGCGAGATTCTTGATAACGGACAATATGGTCTGCTTGTTCCCCCTGATGATCCACAGGCCCTTGCGGACGCCATGCTGCGTATTGCAAATGACGACGTTCTCTACGATGAGTTGAGGACAAAAGGTCCGGCGCGGGCGCAGCAGTATGATGTAACCAAGGTGACCCGTGAGTGGGAATGCCTTTTTGACGATATTAAAAATAAAGGAGCGTTGATGAGATGAAGCAAATGGTTAAAGCAGGGATAGAACGTGTAATTGCCTTTTTAGTGAAAGCATTGATACGCAGATCCCCGGATAAGGCGGCTGAACTTGTTGCGGCCAGTTTGGAAAAACTTTCGGGAAATCCCACCCATGATATCTTTTACAAGCATGGGTTTCATCTGCTTCGTAAACATTTCTATCTTCCTGTCCCGGATGAATCCGACATTTCGGAAAATTTCTGGAATACGCAAACCGAATTGGCTGGTTTGGAGATGAACGATCAAAGTGGACTTTACCTGCTTGAAAAAGTGTTTCCGCAGTACATGGAAGAATTTCGTTCCCGCTTCCCTGTTGACCGGACTGATGACCCTAAACAGTTCTATCTTATAAACGGCGGGTATATGGCGGTTGATGCCCATGTGTACTATGCTTTCATGCGGCATCTTAAGCCGAAACGATTAATTGAAATAGGGATTGGTAATTCAACGATTCTCGCAGGCGCTGCAAATCTTCTGAACCAGGAGGAAACAGGCACGGCTGCCCATTTTACGGCCATTGACCCATATCCATGGAAAATACACCGAAAAGGCATTCCGGGCCTCTCTAACCTGATCGAGAAAAAAGTGCAGGATGTTGATTTGAGCGTCTTCACCTCTCTTGAGGCCGGGGATATACTCTTCATCGATTCTTCGCACGTTTTGCGGGAGGGAAATGATGTGCAGTATGAATACCTGGAAATTTTGCCACGGTTAGCACCTGGAGTACTCGTGCATATTCATGACATCAGTCTGCCAAGGCGCTATCCCCGTGTCTATTTCGAAAATCAGCTCTACTGGAATGAACAATATCTCCTCCAGGCTTTTCTCGCCTGTAACAACAGGTTTGAAGTAATCTGGCCCGGCAATTATATGATGCTCAAATACCCCGAAAGAGTGTGTGCGGTCTTTCCGGAATTTCATCTTATGCGCAAGCATTATCCTATGTCCGAACCATCAGCCTTCTGGATAAGAGCAATTAAATAAAAGGATACCCGGATTCTTCGCCGCAAGCAGCGAGTCAGCGAATATTAAAAAGATAAGGAGAGGATGATAACGGAATGAAAAACGTGAGGGTTCTGGTTCTTGGCATAACCGGTATGCTTGGGCATACGCTTTTCAAGAAGTTTTTCTCAAGGGAAAATTGGGAGGTCTATGGCACAGCCAGAGGTTTGCATGGGCTTGATGAGTTTTTTGTAAAAGCTGAAAGAGAAAATATTATTGGCGGAGTGGATGTTGAAAATATTGACGCTATGGTGCGTGCTATTGGCACTATACGGCCTGATGTTTTGATCAACTGTGTAGGCATTATCAAACAGCTTCCAATAGCGAAAGATCCACTTACGTCAATTACAATAAACTCTCTGTTTCCTCACCGGCTTGCCCATATCTGTAACGCCGCCGGAGCGCGCATGATACATATCAGCACTGATTGTGTATTCTCCGGTCGAAAAGGCAATTATACTGAAGACGATATATCAGACGCAGAAGATTTGTACGGCAGAACGAAGTATCTTGGTGAAGCGGCATATCCTCATTGCGTTACTTTGCGCACATCTATCATAGGCCACGAATTGAAAGGCGGGCACGGATTGATTGACTGGTTCCTCGCGCAAAAGGAAAAAACTCGTGGCTATACACGGGCCATATACACCGGCTTTCCAACTGTAGAAATAGCAAGGATTATCGAGGACTATGTCATTCCTAACAAGGAATTGAAGGGGCTCTACCAGGTCTCGTCAGATCCCATTTCCAAGTATGACCTGCTGCGGCTTGTAGCGGAACGCTACGGGAAAAACATCGACATAGAACCATACAATGATTTCTTTTGTGACAGGTCACTAAATTCAAAACTTTTTCGAAGCGTCAGCGGATATGCGCCGCCTTCATGGCCGGAACTGGTGGAGAGAATGCACAGACATTTTAAAGATAAGAGTAAATAAAAAAAGGAGGGCAGTAAATGTCGCTTTTTGGAAATAAAACAGTAGTTATAACCGGGGGCACCGGCTCCCTGGGTAAAGTTTTTACACGACGTCTTTTATCAGGAGATGCGGGACTGCCGAAAAAGATCATCATCTTTTCCAGGGACGAAGCCAAACAGCATTTCATGCGGGTGGAGTACCAGCAAAAGAAAAAGGTTACCGATGAAGTTATCTACCACAATTTTGAGCAGCTTCTTGAGTTCAGAATTGGTGATGTTCGCAACTACGCCTCGGTTTGTTCAGTCTTAAAGAATGCGGACATCGTGGTTAACGGGGCTGCACTGAAGCAGGTCCCATCCTGCGAGTATTTTCCATTCGAAGCAGTGCAAACAAACATTACCGGCGCGGAAAATATTGTACGGGCCATAAGAGAAAATGATCTAAAAGTAGAAACAGTTGTAGGGGTATCAACCGACAAGGCATGCAAACCTGTTAATGTCATGGGAATGAGCAAGGCTCTTCAGGAACGTATATTTATAGCAGCTAATATTAATAGTTCCTCGACGCGATTCATATGTGTTCGTTATGGCAATGTCCTCGCCTCAAGAGGGTCTGTAATCCCCCTTTTCCATGAGCAGATCAGAAACAACGGACCGTTGACGATTACAACCGAAGACATGACTCGTTTTCTGCTGCCGTTAGAGAAAGCAGTGGATACTGTTTTTGCCGCTGTGGCCGACGCTGCTCCCGGAGAAACTTTCGTTCCTTTGGTACCGGCAGCCCGTATGGTGGATGTAGCAAAAGCGCTGATTGGAGACCGGAACATTTCTACAGTTGTCACCGGGATTCGCCCTGGTGAAAAAGTGCATGAGATAATGGTTTCCGACGAGGAGGCATGGCGGACCTTTCAGAAAGGTGACTACTATGCAATCCAGCCCATGCTTCCGGAGCTGGCGCCTGAACAAAGAAGAGAAGCCTCTCTCAGGAAAGAATACAGTTCAGGCGATTCTCTCTTAACTCTGGATGAGACCCGGGAACTTCTGAAACGCCATAATCTGATGATTGACGGGGAAATAAAAGAAGAAGGTGAGTTCCTTAGATGAAGATAATGACAATCCTCGGTACACGTCCTGAGATTATCCGCCTGAGCCGCATCATCCCCCGGCTTGACGTACTTTGCAATCATGTACTGGTTTATACCGGACAAAACTACGACCGGACTCTTTCCGACATCTTCTTTGAGGAGATGGGAGTGCGCAAGCCAGATTATCTGCTGGAGTGCAAAGGGAAGACACTTATGGAGCAACTGGGTAAGATCCTTGTGGAATGCGAACGGGTAATTCAACAAGAGAAGCCCTCACGGCTGCTGCTTCTCGGAGATACCAACAGCGCATTATCAGCTATTGTAGCCAAGAGAATGGGTATCCCTGTTTACCATATGGAAGCCGGCAACCGTTGCTATGACGATCGGGTGCCTGAAGAGGTGAACAGAAGGATCATCGATCACTCAAGCGATATTCTCATGCCTTACACTGAACGAAGCCGGGCGAATCTTTTAAGGGAGGGAATAGCAGGTAATCGCATATATGTCATCGGAAATCCCATTAAAGAAGTGCTTGATTATTATTCTAAAAAAATAGACTCCAGCAGAGTGCTTCAAAAACTCGGACTTGAAGCCGGTAAATATTTTCTGGTTACCCTGCACCGTGCCGAGAATGTTGATGTTGAAAGCCGTCTGTCGAGATTTATTGATGCCTTTCATCTTTTGCATAGGGAGTATAGTGTTCCGGTAGTGTGCAGTCTTCATCCCCGGACACGCTCCCAGCTTGAGCGGCATGGCAAGGTAATGGAGGGTGGCGGGGTACGCGCTATCGAGCCTCTTGGACTGTTTGATTTCATACATCTGGAGCAACGGGCTTTATGCGTGCTGACCGACTCAGGGACCGTTCAGGAAGAAACCTGTATTTTCAAAGTGCCAAATGTTACGTTACGCGATGTCACAGAGCGGCCTGAAACAGTGGAAGTTGGGAGCAACATGCTCAGCGGGGCCGAGCCTCAGACGGTGCTCTCCTGTGTCCGAACGGTTTTAATGAACAGGCCCTGCCAATGGAATCCTCCTCTTGAGTACCTCGTCCCAGACGTGAGCACGGCGGTAGTCAAGATAGTATTGGGATACAGGTAAAAGCCGATTTATTATATGGTTTGTCCTGATAATATGAAATGAACACGGAAAAAACAGGGAAAAAAACATTTATTTTCGAGTTGGCTGTCAGTGCCTGGATTGTGCTCCATCTTTTCTTCTGGTTTGTGTTGAACGGATACCCGGATTTGTCTTTTAAGAACCAGTTGCCTTTTTTTATGCACAGTACAGTTGAAAAAGCACACGACACTATATGGCCGTATGTCTGGAGGCCGTATATTTGGAGCGAAAACTCAATTAAAGAGAATAAAGACGAAAAAAAGAAGTAGGATATTGTGACCATCATTTTTTATACTTTATTTTATACATTTTCCTGTTTCTGTTTTGGAGTCCTTATTCTCAGGATTTTTCGCTTACAAGCATGGCGTACTTCTTCGGCACAGTTGTCAACAAGTTTTCTCCTGGGACAAGGGGTGCTGTCAAGTATTTGGATTTTCCTGGGGCTGTCCTCATTATTTAAGGTTTCTTTCATTATGACCATATTGGTGGCTGCTGTGGCAGGCGGCATATTTTTTATTTCGGATGTTCAGAATCATATTAAAAATCTACTGCAACACATTAAAGAATCGCCAATTGCCTGGAAACTTCTTTGGCTTTTAACTGCAGTATTGATCGTTCTTTTCGGCATAAAATCCATCGCTGCCCCGCCAACAGGTGACGCAGAGGCTTTTTATATGGTGCTTCCAAAAATAATGGCGAGTGCGGAAAGGCTTATGCCACAGCCAAATTATTATGAATTCAGTCAAATCGGTCTTTTTGGAGAAATGCATTATGCAGCTCTCATGGCACTTTCATCTCAGCAAGCTGCTAAGTTATTTTCATGGATTACAGCTCTTGCGCTTGCCGCCATCCTGATAGCCTTATGCGATGAGGCGGGGATTCGTCACAGGGGGAAAATAGCTGCCTTGATTATGTTGTTCTCGTCAAGCACATTCACCAATTATATATTTGATGGGAAGGTAGATGTTTTTGGTGGGGCGCTTGGCTTGGCAGCTTATTTATGGGCACTGAAAGCGGGAGAAGAGCAACGTCCCGGCGCTTATGCTTTGGCAGGTCTATTTACCGGATTTGCGGCAATTTCCAAATTTTCCAACATCCCCGTTGTCATTCCCGGTGTACTTCTCCTAATGATTTGGCCCCATGGGAGCATTTCAAAAACATGGGACCAACATCCCTATCGAAAACTTATGGCCGCACTTATGTTGTTTGGATTCTGTGCATTCCTGTCAATGCTACCTCATTTTATTAAAAATTATTTGTTATACGGAGAGCCGTTTGCACCGTTTCTGTTTTTGAAGGGAGTCGGTAATCATTGGACAGATCAAGTCTGGTTCTCGCCGGAGACTGCAAAGTATATACTGAAAACGTATCCCTTTGCCCTTGTTTTCGGCCAATATCCTATGCAGGGGGGGAATATTTCAGCTCTGGTTTTGGCTTTTCTTCCTATCGGGATGTTCTTGGGCCGTAATCTTCCGTTGCCGGAATATCGTCGGATCTTCAGGATAACCATAGCTGCTTTTACAGGCGTTGTGACCTGGATTATCGTTCGTCCTGCTGTCATATCTCCGAGATATATTTTGGCAACCCTTCTTCTTTTTATTCCAATGGCAGCGACTGGTATTGAGCGGTTGTTTCTGTACACAAGCCGTTACAGGTTACTTAAGGGTGTAACTTATGGGGGATTATTGTTCGTGCTTGTCTGCTCTATCTTTCAGAGTAATTTCTTAATAAGAAAATTTAGCGATTCACTCTCCGGTAACATTGACCACTGGAAAGAATCCGGTTATTGCGGTATGTTATCATTGGTGAATGAAAAAACTGTGCCGGGAGACCGGGTGTTTCTTGCAGGATACTATGCGCAATGTCTCAGGCCGGATTTGCTGCAGTGTATGAACGGGAATGAAGATGCGAGCCTGTATGATATGACTCTTAAGGATAACTATTGGGAACGCATGTACCAAAGAGGGTTTATTTACGTCTTAGTGCAGAAAGCTTCGCATGCATGGATACTGCCGTATCTTAGCGATGCTACAATTCCGGATGGGTTGGACATCATCCGGATATATGACGAACCCGGCTACATCTTATATAAGATGACTCTTCGAAATAATAGTAGATTGCCCATGTATACTTGCAGACAAGGGAATACCCCGGCATGGGAAGTAGTAAAATTTAAAAACTGACAAATATTACAACGAAAGGTAATGCTATGATACGCAACAAGAACATTTTCATTACAGGAGGCGCGGGCTTCATAGGCTCGACATTAGCTTCCCGCCTTTGCAAGGACAACAAGATCGTGTTGTTTGACAATCTTGTGAGAAATACGCTAAAGCATACATCCCTTCAAGGTAATGAATCCATAACACTAATACAGGGCGATGTTTTGGATTACCAGGCGGTCAGAGATGCAATGGCGGGCGCCGATATCGTAGTCCATGCCGCAGCTATAGCCGGAATCGATACCGTCATAAAAAATCCTGTCACCACCATGGAAGTTAACATGATCGGAACGGCAAATGTCCTTAGGGCTGCAAAAGAGAACAAAGTACAAGACCGTTTTCTGGATTTTTCCACTTCTGAAGTCTTTGGCTCTATGGCGTACCGTGTGACCGAAGACATGAATGCAGTCTCAGGCTCGGCAGGTGAGGCGCGCTGGGTATATGCAGTAAGCAAGCTCGCCGGGGAGCATCTCACTCATGCGTATTTTAAACAGTACGGACTGCCAGTTGTGACAATCAGGCCTTTCAACATTTACGGGCCCGGTCAAACTGGTGAAGGCGCTATTCAGATTTTTATAAGGCGTGCCCTCACTAATGAAGATATATATATTTATGGAGACGGTACACAGATCCGGGCATGGTGCTATATCGAGGACATGGTTGACGGGCTGCTGCGTGCAATAGAACGTCCTAATGCCGTAGGGCAATCCTTCAATATCGGGAATTCACGTGCTGTAACGACAATCTTTGGCCTTGCGGAAACCGTTTGTCGCGTATTAAATTCCAGCTCAAGAATAATCTTTAAGGAGCCCCTGTCTTCAGACATAGAACTGCGAATTCCGGAAACGAAGAAGGCTTATAATGTCTTGGGGTTCAAGGCAAATATTGACCTTGAGGAAGGCATTCTGGCTACGGCTCAGTGGTACAGGGAGAACAGTATTGATTAAGCTCGCCTCTCCGGATATAAGGAGTGAGGATATCGGGAGAGCCGTCGCTGTTCTTCAGAGCGGACAGCTTGTGCAAGGGGAAAACGTGGCAGCATTCGAAGAGGCGCTCGGTTCTTTTACAGGTATTGAACACTGTGCTGTTGTCTCCTCAGGGACCGCAGCTCTTCATCTGGCATTGCTCGCACTTGGTATCAGGCAGGGCGATACCGTTATTGTTCCCGCATTTACTTTCCCTGCAACTGCCAATGTTGTGGAAAACATAGGCGCGCAAGTACTTTTATGTGATGTTGATCCTGACTCATATGTAGTGACCACCGACGCAGTTGAAGAAATAATTATAAACAACAGGGACAAGCATATAACTGCTATCATGGTGGTGCATGAATTCGGTTATCCTGCAGATATCAGGGCTATTCAGAAAATTGCACAGTCAAACGGCTTGAGACTGATTGAAGATGCGGCCTGCGCACTCGGCACATTTTCAGGCGGATATCATGTGGGCCACTACAGCGATGCAGCCTGTTTTTCCTTCCACCCCCGCAAGGCCATCACAACAGGCGAAGGCGGAGCGGTGATTTCAAATGATAAAGAAATTATTGAAAGGATAAATGTTCTAAGGAATCACGGGATCATCGTCAGAGAAGGCGAAATGGACTTCATTGATGCCGGGCTCAACTACCGCATGACCGATTTTCAGGCTGCACTGGGGATAGGGCAAATTGAAAGATTCTCCCCAGAAGTGGAAAGACGCAGATACCTTGCCGGACTCTACCATGAGCACCTGAAACATCAGAAGTCTGTGCGCCTGCCTCGGTTAGTTGATGGACATGCCTGGCAGAGTTTTATGGTTGTTCTGGAGGAAACGGTCTTGCGTGATCTTGTTATAGAAAAACTCTTCAATGCCGGCATTCAGACCAATATCGGGGCACAGGCGCTTAACTGCCTTTCGTACTATGCCAGGAAATATGGAGTGAATGCAAACTCCTGTCCCGTTGCTTCAAATCTATACAAGCACGGCTTGGTTCTGCCGCTATACGGAAAGCTGCGCAACGATGATATAGAGATAATCTGTGGGAAAATATGTAGCATCATCGGAGAATAACAAGTTACAATGTCACAGGAAGATATGTATGACGAATTAAAGAAGTTATATGGGTCTCTGAGGAATCAGATGAACCATAAATGGAACCGCGATATGCCCCTCGGGGAATTGTTATTCGACAGGTGGGAGAGGGCGCAACACCTTGGATTCGGTGAAGGGGCGAACATCTATCACAACAGCTACGTATACGGTGATGTAACAGTAGGAAGGGACACTTGGATAGGTCCTTACACTCTTTTGGACGGAACAGGCGGGCTTGAAATTGGAGAGTCGTGCTGCATCTCCGCAGGAGTTCATATTTATACTCATGACACGGTGAAGCATTTCGTCTCAGGGGGTAAAGATTCCACTGAATATCATCCCGTCAAGATCGGATCCTTCTGCTATATCGGCCCCCAGTCAGTAGTCAGGGGGGGGGTCATCATTGGGGATCATTCCATTATCGGAGCCTGCAGTTTCGTCAATACTGACATTCCTCCTTCTTCAATAGCTGTCGGCTCTCCTGCTCGAATTATAGGGGAAGTACGTTTAAATTCAGAAGGGAAAGTCATTCTCGTCTATCATAGAAAATCAGAGGAAGACACCCCTTCTGATGAATGTGCCTCATAGTGAACATTCTCGTTGTTACAGCAATGTTTCCTCCTATTCGGACGGGGACATCCTTTTATTCAAAAAATCTGGCCGATGCATTGTCAATAAGAAATCATAATGTTGCTGTTGTTACATTGAGAAATGAGGAATCTAATTCCGACAGTCAAAATATCCCAGTTCACCGCCTGCCCGCCATCCATTTCCCGGTCAAAAACTATTTTAAACATCTCAGAATCAGCTCTATCTATCCACACAATTATTTCACGATATGTCAAATCGCCAGGAATTTGAAAACCGATGTTATTTTACTGGTCAACCATTACCTTGATGTTGCCTTCCCTGCTATTGTTGCAGCTAAAACAGCTGGTATTCCCCTGATCTGCTCAGTAGGAACGCAGTTGCAGTCAAGCAATCCGAGACGGGATAAAATTCTCAATATTGTGGACCGGTTAATATGCGGCCATCTTATATTTCCGTCCTGTCAGCGTATCATCGCCTGGGATACCCAAATCCTGCAGTATCTGGAGGATGTGCACGGTAAAAAGATAACGGAGAAAACGGACATCATTAATTATGGCGTTAATGGGGATATTGACGTCTTTATGAAACATCAGCACGATTACGAATTATGTAACCAGATTCTGGGGGTCGGTGCCGTCATAGAACAAAGGAGCTTTGTCCCGTTAATAAAAGCCTTCAGCCTTGTTGCAGAACAGTTTCCAAAGGTGAGTTTGAAGATTGTCGGTCATGTTTACCATGATGAAGCTGTTAAACTTTGCCATCACCTGAAACTTTCTCACCGGGTTACGTTTACAGGGGAACTGCCGCACAATACGGTAATGAAGGAGTTCGAAAAGAGCGACATCTATTATGTCTCACTGACCGGGAAATATGTCGGTCTCGGAACTGCAACCATTGAATCGATGCTGATGGGAATCCCCGCTGTAGCAAATGTGCCTGCTGATTTGCTCGGAAAAGCAATTCTGCGCGATGGAGAAGACATAATGCTTGCCGATGGTAATTCCCCGGAAACAATTGCAGAAAAAATTCGGCTGCTGCTGAGAAACAAGACATTACGGGAAAAAATTGGACAGAACGGACGACACTTTATACATGGGAATCTGAACTGGTCGATAGTGGCAAGAGATATGGAGAATGTTTTCAACTCAGTAATTGAAGAGCACAGAAACGGCAGGGCATAAGCTGTCCATGTCAAAGAAAATTATCTTTGCCTCTGAAAACAGGATTAGCTACTGGTGCCTTTGCCCGATTAGTGGTATCGCATTGAACAAATACAGCAGCGGAACCGGCGAGATGTTCGCGAATGAAGGAAAACGCTAAACGACTTCCAAAGGTCTCCATTATCGTCCCCGTTTATAACGGGTCTCGCTATCTGCGTGAAGCTATTGACAGCGCCCTGGCGCAGAGTTATAAAAACGTCGAGGTGATCGTCGTTAATGACGGCTCCAATGACAACGGAGAGACTGCAAATATTGCCGGATCCTATAAGGACCTCATACGGTATTTCCATAAAGAAAACGGCGGGGTCGCTTCAGCGCTGAACTTCGGGATCGGCAAAATGACAGGAGAGTATTTTTCGTGGCTCAGCCACGACGATGTTTACTGCCCCGACAAGATTGAAAGGCAGGTAAGACGTCTTGCGCGTCCCCATGAAGGCAGGACGATTATTTACAGTAATTTCACCTGGATCAATGAGCAGTCGGCTGAAACAGGCGTATTCAGGGTGCCTCCTGAATACGCCGCAAATATATATCTTGCCGTCCTCGCAACTGTAGTGCACGGCTGCTCCATCCTCGTTCCAAAGGCATGCTTTGATAACGCCGGCCTTTTTAACGAAAGGTCAATGACCACCCAGGACAATGAAATGTGGTTTCGCCTTGCCAAAGCCGGGTATGAATTTATCCATATGCCGGAGTTCCTCTTAAAGTCCAGAATGCATTCCGAACAGGGACAGAGGAGATTAAAACGGCAAAATATCACTGAAGATAAACAGCTTGCCGTGTGGGCGGTGCAACATGCATCTGATGAATTTATTAAAATGCGGACAAGCACGGTGAAAATACTTATTCGACGTAAACGAAAACAGGCTCTTCTGATATTCGCTGATGTGTTGGGATGGCCATGGGTGATTAGAATTGGATATAAAACAATCTGTATCATCCGATATCATATTGCAGACCTGCAAGTATTGTTTATCAATGTGCTGCAAATGGCAATTCGCTGGAGTCTCAAGTTAGCAAAATATGTATGACTATGTTAATTCGGCTGCTCAGCAAGCAATCAGATGAATATTTTTATCATTCCTTCCTGGTATCCCAGTGTTTTGAATCCTATTAATGGGATTTTTTTCCAAGAGCAGGCTGTGGCTATCGGCAAGATGTATCCCGATGCAAATGTGGCGATAAGCCTATGGGGAGCAAACGAATACACAGTTAGCCTGAAAAAACCGCTCAAGAATTTCCAGCTTATTCGGGATTTCCTGTTTAATCGCCTCGCAGCTACAAGAAAATTGCTTGAAAACGTGTATGAGTATAATACCCCTGTTATTACATGGAGCGAAAGACTGCATGGGGGAAACAGGAAAGGCGTATTGGCAGCTAATCTACAGAATTTTGAAAAAGCACTTAACACCTTTGGGAAGGTTGATATTATTCATGCTCATGCGGCATATCCGGGGGGCTGGATAGCCATGCATCTCAGCCAAGCCACGGGGGTCCCCTTTATCATCACAGAGCATATGGGACCTTTTCCTTTTCCTTCTTTTATCAGAAATGAGAGACTTATTTCGAAAATTGAACAGCCGCTGAAAAAGGCGCGAGCAGTTATTGCAGTCAGTCCAGCACTTGCAAAGAAAATACAGAGCTTCGGAATGAAAGAACCGGTTTTTATTCCTAATATGGTCAATGAAAACTTTTTCAGCCCGAAGGCAGCAAAGCACACTGAGAAGATAACGTTTTTTACCCTTGGGAGTATGATTCCCTCAAAAGGTATATCTGATTTGCTCTATGCAATTGAAAAAGTCATTAAACAGAATTATGATGTTGCTTTCAGAATAGGCGGGGGAGGGGAATGTCTCGATACATACATGGCCCTCGCAAAAAAGCTTCAAATTGATTCGTATATCAAATGGCTTGGCCCCTTGAGCAGAGATGAAGCCCGAAGAGAATTTCAGGACTGCAATGCATTTATCCTCCCCAGTCGGCATGAATCATTTGGGGTTGTTTATGCGGAGGCAATTGCATGTGGAAAGCCGGTTATCGCCACCCGGTGCGGAGGCCCTGAATGTATTGTTAATCAAAATAACGGTATATTAGTGGATGTTGGAGCCGTTGAGCAAATCGCTGAGGCAATAGCTCGGATGGTTAAAGATATTGCAACATATAACTCCAAAATTATACGGGATGACTTTCTAATAAAATTTTCACGGCAAGCTGTCGCAAGGCAGTTAATGAGCATATACGAACAGTGTGCTAATTAAGAGTCAACCAGACAACGTCGCACATAAATTATCTCCACAGGAAAGTAATTTTATCAAATTGTCAGAGATCGTATCGGAGATGTTGAACTAACATGTGCGGTATATCCGGAGTATTTTCGAATACCCATCCCCTTCACGCCTCCCTGATAAAATCAATGTCCGATACACTCAGACACCGCGGGCCGGATGATGAAGGTTATCTTGCGGTGGATTTGAAGGCAGGAGCAGTTCATCATCTTACCGGAGATGACAGCAAGGTGGAAGACGCTCATATCGACAGCTTCAGAAAATCCGCCAATCTTTTCCTTTCCCACAGAAGGCTCTCAATCATCGATCCCTCTCCCGCCGGACATCAACCTATGTGCAACGGGGATAAAACTTTATGGATTGTGTACAACGGAGAGATTTATAACTACCTTGAGTTGAAAGCGGAATTAAAATCTTCAGGCTATGAGTTCAAGACCCATTCCGATACCGAAGTCCTCCTTGCCTCCTACGAGAAGTGGGGTAAAGACTGCCTCGACAGATTTAACGGCATGTGGTCTTTTGTTATTTATGACAGGAGAAAGAATATCCTCTTTGGCGCAAGGGACAGATTCGGGGTCAAGCCTTTTTATTATTACAGGGACGGGAATTATTTTGCTTTTGCCTCTGAAATAAAGGCCCTGGTTTCACTGCCATTTGTCAAAAAAGAAATCAACAGAAATGCTGTCTTTGATTATTTAGTTCTGGGTCGGCAGGAGAATGAGGAAGAGGGATTTTTCAGGGGGATATATGAGCTTCCGCCTTCTTTCGCATTTGAGGTTGATTTAAAGAAAAATGATTTCAAAAAGTGGAATTACTATTCACTTGAATATGTCAACGCATGGGGACCCTTTGACGAAGGCAAGTGCAATGAATATGTTTCAAACATCAGGGGATTGCTCTTTGATGCCGTCAACTTGCGGCTTCGTTCCGATGTGCCCGTTGGCTCGTGCCTGAGCGGCGGGATAGACAGCTCAAGCATTGTGTGCGTCATTAACAACCTCCTCGAAAATGAAAGCCTTGCGCAGGTCGGAGAGATGCAGAAGGTATTTACCGCAAGTTACGCAGGCAGCGACATAGATGAAAGTAAATGGGCGAAGACGGTAGCAGATAAGACAAGGACAGCTTGGTTTCAGGTATTTCCCGGCCCGGAGGAACTCATGGATGACCTGGAAGACCTTGTGTACGCGCAGGATGTCCCTTTTGGCACAACCAGCATTTACGCTCAATACAGGGTCATGAAGCTTGCAGATGAAAACGGAGTGAAGGTGCTGCTTGACGGACAGGGCGGGGATGAATTGTTCACCGGTTATACGGGATACTATTCTGTATTTTTTGCTGAAATCTTAAAACATCTCGATGTCCCCGCGTTTTGCAGGGAGCTGAAGGGAATTGAACACTCACCGGTAGATGTAAAGTTCATAGCGCGCTCCCTCGGTAAACATGCATGCTTTGCGGCTGTGCCGTCAGCAGTGAAGGAATGGCTGAAACTGAAATATTACGGCCGGAAAAACAATAACAGGAAATATTTGAATAACGATTTCTGGGAAGCGAATGAAAGCAGATTGATCTTCTCAGGGGAAAAAACAACCTCACTCAATGAAATGCTTTATGATCTGATGTGCAAGGTTAATCTTAAGACCCTCCTGCGGTATGAGGACCGGAATTCAATGCGCTTTTCCATTGAATCAAGGACGCCGTTTGCTGACGACATTAACCTGATTGAATACCTTTTTAAAATACCCTCCGTTTACAAGATACATAACGGCTGGAGCAAGTTTGTTCTCCGGGAAGCCATGAAGGGTATAATCCCGGATCAGACAAGATTGAGAACGGACAAGCTCGGCTTCTCCACTCCGGAATATCTTTGGCTTAATGATAATAAGGAGAATCTTAAGAATTATATCGGCCGGGAGTTGGATGAGTTTGTAAATACTGAAAGAATTTTGAGGGACTGGGATACGTTAATGAAGAGCCATACCGGATTTGACGCAACGAATATCTGGCGGATTATAAATCTTGGGGTTTGGAAGAAGGTGTACGAGATATAGTTTGCCTTTCTTGTAACAGTATCGCCGTAAAAATAAAATGCAAATTGCTACAAAGAAAAAGATCGTTTTTCTAAGCTATCATTTTTTCAACTCCAGACAAAAAGCGGGATTTCATCATTTAGCAAATGCAGCAGATAAAATGGGGCTGGATGTCGTATTTATCACGGCCCCGGTCAGTATCTTATCTTTTTTAAGGAAGGATTTCAGACTTCGGGAAAATGGGGCCGTTAAAAATTTACTCAAGCCTTATTTATATTTTGGAGGGGTCAAATCAATCATCAACTTCTCCTGGGCGCATCCGGTAAAAAGAAAATTTGATTTCTTTGATTCCACACTCGGAAGAAAATTGTTTTCTTTAGATCATAGGGCAAAAGTTGAAATCCGGAAGGCGAATTTTGTCATATTTGAAAGTACTCCGGCTCTTCTTTTCTTTGATATATCCAAAAAATTAAATCCTGACGCCAGATTTATTTACAGAATGTCTGATGATATATCAGTACTCAACTTGCCAGCGTGCGTTGCAGACCATGAAAATAAAATTATAAATCTATTTGATTTGGTCAGCGTTCCGTGTAAAACAATGTATGATAAGTTCTCAAGAATTTCTCCTCAAAACGTAAAGCTTCACCATCATGGCGTTGATAAAGCTGCGTTTGATAAAGAGCAGGCCAACCCTTACACCCCCGGGACGATTAATCATGTCTTTGTCGGGAACTCATATCTTGATGGGGACTTCATTGATATTGCATCCGGACTTTTCCCGGGACATTATTACCATATAATAGGAGCTGTTAAGAAAAATATTCTCCGGCGCAATGTAATCTATTATGGCATGATGCCTTTTGTGGACACGATCAAATACATTAAATACGCAACAACGGGTTTACAAGTCATGAGCAATGTAGTTAATACTGCGATCTTGTCGGACAGTCTGAAGGTCTTACAATACAGCTTTTGCCGCTTGCCGGTTATCTTGCCGAATTCCATCCTCAGAACCAGAGAAAATTTCTTCGGCTATAACTATGGAGATCGAAACAGTATAAAAGAAGCTGTAGAAAATGCGTCGAGTTTCAACAGGGACTGCTTTAATAACAGCGACATCTATTCCTGGAATGAATTAGTTAATACCCTGATCGGCATGGATAATTCTTTATAAGCCGTTAGCTTTTCATATCATATTGTTTCGAGTTAATTTCGCTTTCGACATTCGCATGCTGCATTTCTCGGGCATCGGCACTTATATACGCAATGTTGCGCCGAAGATCATCACTGCTTTCCCTAATTCCAAATTCACCCTGCTGGGGGATGCCGAAGAGATAGGATGCTTCACATGGTCGCATGGCAAAAATATTATACTTATTAACTGCCGCTCCCCCATCTATTCAATCTCCGAGCAATTCGAGCTTCTAAGAAAAATTCCTATTAACACTTCCCTCTTCTGGTCACCGCACTACAATATCCCGCTTTTTTATCGTGGTAAATTAATTGTAACCGTTCATGATATCGCCCATTTAGCTTTGCCCGAAACAGCTAAAGGAATGCATAAGCAGTTTTATGCGAGGACAATGTTTAATTCTGTCAGGAAAAAAGCGGATGCCATTATTTTTGTGTCAGAATTCAGCAGGCAGGAATTTATCCGTCTTGTCGGGCAGCCTCATCAGCCTGTTTATGTAATGCATAATGGAGTAACAAAAGATCAGTTCAATATTTCCCATAAACAAAAGCCGCGTGGAAAACCGTATCTGCTTTTTGTCGGCAATGTCAAACCTCATAAAAATATCGTCAGGCTTTTGGAAGCCTTTAAGCTAATCCGGGAGAAAATTCCACATGACCTGTTGATACTCGGCAAAAAAGAGGGTTTTATCACAGGCGACACAAAGGTGATGGAAAAAGCCCGTGAACTGTCGGACAGGATTCACTTCACCGGAGAGATATATAATGAACCGTTGCAGCAATGGTATGCCTCGGCCGCCGCTTTTGTCTTCCCTTCTCTCTACGAAGGCTTCGGCCTCTCTCCCCTTGAAGCGATGGCCTGCGGCTGTCCTGTTGTTGTGTCAAATACAACAAGCCTTCCCGAGGTCTGCGGAGACGCGGCTTATTATATCGATCCGTATGATGTAGAAAGTATTGCAGAGGGAATGTATAGGGTGCTGACGGACGAACCGCTGAGACGGGACTTGATCCGGAAAGGGATTGAAAGGGCAAATATATTCAGTTGGGAAAAATCAGCAAGGGAGCATATGAAAGTTTTTGAAGAGGTTTTACGCAGTTGAAAACCGCTGTCATCCACGAATGGCTTGTCAATTACGCAGGCTCTGAAAGAGTGCTGGAACAGATTTTCCATATCTTCCCGGACGCCGATCTTTACTGTCAGGTCGATTTCCTTAAAGAGGATAAGAGATGGTTTATCATGAATAAGAAAGTAAAAACGTCCTTCATCCAGAAATTGCCGAAGGCTGAAACTAAATACCGCAGCTACCTGCCACTCATGCCCTTTGCTGTCGAACGGTTTCATCTGTCTGAGTACGACCTGATAATATCGAATTCCCACTCTGTGGCAAAAGGCGTCAGGAATAATTCAAAACAGCTTCATATATGCTATTGTCACACGCCGATGCGGTATGCGTGGGACCTGCGGGACCAGTATCTCAAAGAGACGGGGCTTGACTCTGGCTTCAAGGGGGCCGTAGTAAAATTTATTTTGGACCGTATCAGAAAGTGGGACTTTGAAACTGCGCAAAAGGTGGATTATTTCATCGCCAATTCAAATTATATAAAGGACAGAATAAAGCGCGCATACGGCAGGGACGCAACGGTTATTTATCCGCCCGTGGATGTTGACAGTTTTAAAGTGAGTGATAAAAAAGATGATTATTTTCTTGCCGTCTCGCGGATGGTCCCTTATAAAAAAATGGACATGATAGTTGAAGCGTTCTCCGGATTAGGGCTGCCTCTTGTCGTCATCGGAGACGGCCCCGATCTTGAGAAGGTCAAAAGCAGGGCGAAAAAGAACATCAAGTTTCTTGGATATCAGGAAGGAAACGTGCTGGCAGAGTATATGCAAAAGGCAAAGGCCTTTGTATTTGCTGCTGAAGAAGATTTCGGTATTGTCCCCGTCGAAGCTCAAGCTTGCGGCACACCTGTAATAGCTTATGGAAAAGGCGGTGTTACGGAATCGGTGGTCCCCTTCGGAGAAGTCAGAAGTAGGGGCGTATTGCAATACGCCCGCACAGAGGGACCCCCTACCGGCGTCTTCTTTTATGAGCAAACATCTTCAGCTTTGATTGACGCTGTAAAGAGATTTATTTCCATTGAGGACAAATTTGATCCCTTTGAAATAAGAAAGAATGCCGAGAGGTTCGGCATAGATAGATTCAGGAAAGAATTTAAGGACTTTACAGACAGGAAAATCTCTGAATTTTTCGGTTGATCAAGTTCTCTGCCCTCAACACTATGCTCCCCGCTTTTTACCTTTTCACACCCCGACCAACTCCTCAAGCGCCTTCAACTGTTTTGTCTCTCCCATGGCAACCAGCGTGTCCCCTCTTTTTATTACACTTGTTGATTTCGGATTAAACTCCATCTCGCCGGACTCTCTCTTTATCGCAACGATTATTATCCCCATTTCCTTCCGAATCCCGCATTCGTCCAGCGCCTTGTTTATAATGTTAGAAGTCTCTTTGACCTTAATCTCCTCCATTTGCAATTCAATATTCCCACTCTTGGTGGCAAACTCGATAAAATCAACCACGGCTGGTTTTAATATTGTATGGGCGATCCTCAATCCCCCGATATAATAAGGAGAGACAACGCTGTCAGCCCCTGCCCTGAACAGCTTTTGTTCCGCGCCCTCATCGCTGGCCCTCGCCACTATTCTGAGTTTCGGATTCAGCCCTCTCGCGGACAGGACGACATAGAGGTTGTCCGCGTCCGTTGAGAGCACGGAGATCAGGCCGCTCGCCCTTTCAATCCCTGCCTCTTTTAACACGGCATCCTGGGTCGAGTCCCCCTGCATTGAGAGGATGTCCTTGTCGATGGAGGCAAAGACCTCCGGTATCTTCTCAATTATCAAAAAAGGCGCGCCGTGCTGCTGCATTTCCCTGCAGATTATTCTTCCCATCCTTCCAAACCCGCAGATGATGTAGTGGTTTTTTAATCCCTCTATTTTTTTGCTCAATTTTCTCCTCCCGAAAAGTTCTCTTATCTCGCCTTCAAGCAGCACCCTGGCCCCGACCCCAAGCGCGTATAACATCGTCCCGACGCCGGAAAGTATCAGGATGATCGTGAAAGCCCTCCCGGGCGTCGACAACGGGTGGACTTCCATGTATCCCACGGTCGTCAGTGTAATGATGGTCATGTAAAGCGAATCGAAGAGGTGCCATCTTTCTATTGCCGTATATCCGATTGTCCCAAATAAAATAACTCCGAGTATAAGAAAAAATAAAAGTGTGATTTGCTTATTTGGGTTCACGGTTAATTATAAACAAAACTCCCCGGATTAAGATTATATAAATTGCTATTAGATTACACAGATATGAATATATTTTACAATGCCTTTGCTCAGTTGCCGGTCCAGTTGCTTTTTTCATGTTATCTTTGCGAAAATATTTCACATGAGCAAAAACATTGAGGCAGGGGAGATCGTCGTACTTGTTACCGTTCCCAATGAAGACATGGCAGCGACAATCGCCAAAGCGCTTGTGGAAGCAAGGCTTGCCGCATGTGCTAATCTTATAAAGGGCATCCGCTCTATTTATACCTGGCAGGGGAAGGTAGAAGACGAACAAGAGGTCCTTATGATCATAAAGACACAGATGAAACTTTTTGACGGATTAAAAGCAAAGGTCAAAGAAATTCACAGCTACGAAGTGCCGGAAATTATTGCGCTGCCGATCGCAGCCGGTTCTGAAGATTATCTCAACTGGTTGAGGCGCTCAACAGCCTGAATGATAATTATAAACTGCATCGTTTGTCATTCCCGCAAGTCGAAGCGCGTCGGGAATCCTCCTTGGAGAAGATTCCGGACAAGCCGGAATGACAGAGAAAAGCAATTTATAAACAGATTCTAATTAAACAACGGAGGATTTAGAAAAACATGGAAGAACAGCTTGCAGAAAAACTGGAAGATTCATTACAGGGTTATAAAGAAAAGATCCTGGAAATTAACAAGGGGTCCCTTGAATGGGACAAAGACCTCATTTTTAAAGTCAGGACCCAGATGGGATATGAAATTGATTATGACGCAAACCTGCAATGGGGATGCTCCCCTACAGAGACCCTTTTGACAAGCCTTGCCGGATGCATGGCAATTGACGTCTTCTACTTTCTGAAAAAAATGAAAGCTGACATCACGGACTTCAGGATCAATTTTTCAGGGGTCAGGAAGCCAGACCCGCCTCAGTATTATAAATCTATTTTGCTTTCAATAAACGTCTCGGGGAACGGGTTAACGCCGAAAAAAATGGACCGGGCAGTGTCCCTCTCTCACAGCAAATACTGCTCTGTTTATAATGCCCTGCGCAACGACATAGAGGTAAAAGTAGATTATAAGATCAACGGCAACGGCGGTTAAGAAATTCCCAATTCCGTTTTAAGCCAGTTCTCGATTTTTTCCGTTAGCGGATACATGCCCCCCATGCATTCCGTAGCGGCGCATTGCATCGCCTCTCTCAATAAATCCTCGGGAACTCCCTCTACATAACCGAGTGTCTTGCTCAGGGTATATTTCAATTGCATGACCATCAGGGCAGGCTTGTCATCAACAAGATCAACGTAAAGCATATAGCCGTGAGTAGTGTCCACGGGCTGATCTTTAGAAGGGGAGCGGGGCAAAAATTTCTTCGGCGTAATGTCCCACCTTATGTTCTCAATAAATTCTTCGTCATTTTTAAGAAAGTCTATGCTCAAAAGTTTCGCGTTTTCCATGGGGTATATCTTATATGAAAGTATCTTGATTATCCACTGCCGGAGGGGGACGGTACCTACAAGGAATAACTCTTAATCGTTTCAACAAAACAATTTGTCTTTAATAACTACTTTTAACAGCCAACAAAAAAAGACTTACGGAAAACCGTAAGTCTCTGATTTGTTTTGGTAGCGGGGAGAGGATTTGAACCTCTGACCTTCGGGTTATGAGCCCGACGAGCTACCAGGCTGCTCCACCCCGCGAACCGTATCTAATGTAACATATTGAGGAAGTTTTGGGAAGCTGACGCAACTTTAAGAATATAGGATAAAAGAGATTCCGGACAAGCCGGAATGACTGGTGGAAACCGTGGTGAGTAATCCGTAATGCGTTATGAGTTATTCTTTTCTCCCATTACGCTTTATGCATCATGCATTACGATCCAGGGGCTAAGTCATCTTTTTCCTAATGACTTCGGCAACCTCTTCGGCTATTGTTTTAATACTGTCCATATCGTCCCCCTCGACCATCACCCGGATTATCGGCTCAGTGCCGGAGGGCCTTACAAGGATCCTGCCGCTGTCGAGTTTTTTCTCTGCCTTTTTTATCATAGCTGAAATTTCAGGAAAATCTTCCATCTGCTTTGATTTGGCAACCGGCACATTTATGAGTATCTGGGGGTAAATTGGTATATTACACGCAAGTTCTGAAAGGGACTTTTGTCTTCTGCACATTACGGACAACATCTGCAGGGCTGTAATCGGGCCGTCGCCTGTGGTGTTATGGTCCAAAAATATTATATGCCCTGACTGTTCGCCGCCCAGGTTGCAGTTACTCCTGAGCATTTCTTCAACAACGTATCTGTCGCCTACTTTTGTCCTTATAACTTTTATCCCTGATTTTTTTAAAAATAATTCAAACCCTATGTTGCTCATAACGGTAGCGACAACTGTGTTAGACTTCAAATTTCCGTCCTTCTTCATGTCAAGCGCGCATATTGCTATGACTTTATCGCCGTCTATTATTTCCCCTTTTTCATCACAAAGAATGGTCCGGTCCGCGTCTCCGTCGTGGGCGATACCGATATCCGCATTATGTTCCAGAACGGCTTTTTGTACAACCTCAGGATGCATGGCGCCGCAGTTCAAGTTAATATTTATTCCATTGGGCTTGTCGTTGATTGATATTACATCGGCTCCAAGCTCACTAAGGACAGTGGGGGTAATTTTGTACGCCGAGCCATTGCTGCAATCAACAACTACCTTCATCCCTTCAAGGGTCATGCCCTTCGGAAATGTTGTCTTAACGGATTCAATGTACCTGCCGGTTGCGTCCTCAATCCTTTTTGCCTTGCCTATTTCAGCGCCTTCCGGCCTGATTTTTTCAAGGGCCTTGGAGAACATCGCCCTTTCAATGGCCTCTTCTGTGCTGTCAGGCAGCTTGAATCCGTCCGATGAAAAGAACTTTATCCCGTTATCATCATAAGGATTGTGCGACGCGGATATAACTATCCCAGCGTCAACCCTCAGGCTCCGCGTTACAAAGGCAATGCCGGGCGTCGGCATCGGGCCTATGAGGACAACGCTCATCCCCATTGAACAAATGCCCGACGTAAGGGCGCTCTCAAGCATATAACCTGAAAGCCTCGTGTCTTTACCGATCAATATCTTGTTACGGCCGTGCTTTTTCTTGAGAACGTAAGCCGCCGCCCTTCCGACCTCAAAGGCTATTTCGCCGGTCATCGGATAATGGTTGGCCTTCCCTCTTATACCATCGGTCCCAAAAAGCTTCCTCTTTGTCATTAGATGTTCTCCTTCATTTATGCAGCTCTTAACATTACCTGATTTTCTTAACAAATATATTTACGTCAACCTTCTGATCATTTGCACTAACATTGAAATTCGCCAGATTTAATTTTGCCTTATATTGCAGGTCGGCATTTAATCCGGTTATGTCTATCGGCTCTGTCTTGACATTATAAATCCTGGAAATGACACTCCTCGGCCCTTCAATGATGATCATATCCGGCTCAACTTTTATTTCCATGATTACAAAACCGCGCGCCGGGACACCCACGATGGCGGGCTGCACGGAAACGGTTTTTTTCATCTGCTTTTCTAATGTCAAACTAATCGTTTGCGGCTCAATGCCGGTCACCTCAAGCGTGCTGGGCAGTTTAATGTTTTCATGCGTGAGAGTGATAAAAGACCTCCCGGCCTTTACGTCGCCCAGATCAACAACCGCGCTTATTTCGTTCTGCCTCAGGCTTTTCAGTATCCTCTCCTGTCCTTCTATGTTAATGCTTACAGTCTTTGGGAAATCCACCACCTCAAGGTCTTGAGCTACATTTACATACATAATCGGGATATCCATGACAATGCCCGATCGTCCGCTCAGAATTACAAAAAACCACAGTGCAATTGCGAGGATAAATGAAGCGAGCTTCAGCCAGATGTTTCTTGTAAGCATATTTTCCTTTTTCATTTATTCGCTTCCTGCGGTTTTACGAAATTCTCGGTAAGAAAGTTCCTAAGGGCAGCCATATCAATATTCTTCTGGAGAACGCCTCCTGTCGCAGTAGTTATGCTTCCCGTTTCCTCAGAAACTATTATGACAACAGCGTCTGTCTCTTCTGTCAGGCCTATTCCCGCCCGGTGTCTCGTGCCAAAGGATTTTGAAATCTCCGCGCTCAATGTCAGCGGAAGGAAACATCCCGCAGCAACGACCCGGTTCCCCCTGATTATGACGGCGCCGTCGTGAATCGGCGATGTCGGATGGAAAATGCTTAACAGCAGTTCGCGCGAAACCTTTGCGTCAAGCTGTGTTCCCATTTCAATGAAGTCTTTCAGGTTGGTTTCTTTCTCAATGACGATTAGCGCGCCGATCTTTCTGTTAGCAAGTGCCACGGAGGCCTTTACTATTTCTTCAAGAGAGCGCAATTCATCAGCGGTGGTAAAGGAAGGTAAAAACCGGGCCTCCCCCATTTGGGCCAGAGTCCTGCGTATCTCAGGCTGAAATAAAATGATGATAGCAAGCACTATCTGCGCCCAGAGGCTTTGAATGATCCAGTCTGTAGTATAAAACCCTAAATACTTTGAGAAGACAAAGGCCAGAAAAAGTACGCCGAGCCCGATCAGCATCTGCGCTGCCTTAGTGCCTTTGATTATCAAAAGCGCCCTGTAAAGTATTACGGTCACAAGCAGTATATCAACGATATCCTGCCATCTTATGAGATGAAATATTTTAGTCGTCATTATGCCTTTGCAACTTCATGTTATAGTTAGAAGAAATGCTTAGACTGTGAATGTCATTCCCGCTTGTCAGGGATCCTCCCTTAAAAGAAGAAAGATTCCGGTCAAGCCGGAATGACACCAAGCAATCTGCTTACAAATATTAATCAGGCAATATTGTACCAGTTTTGCTGCCGGATTTCATTTAATCCTGGAAACATGAGCCTACATTATAACGCCGCTGCCGTATACATATAGAAAATGCCCCTTGATTTCGAGTTCATCCTTTTCCCAGTCATCGGGCAGAGGCCAGTAAGGCTCGGCGTCTTTTAAAGCCTTCATTGCGGCCTCATCAAGTTCTTTATAGCCTGAGATCCTGAGAAGTTCCACGCTGCCTAACTTGCCGTCTTTCTTAATCGTAAATTTAATATAAAGCTCGCCGGACAGTCCAAGCCTTGCCGCTTCTTTCGGATAATGCCATATACTCTCAATCTTTTCCTTCAGCATCCTCATATATCCCCTGTGCTTGAATCCCGGTATATCAAAGGTCAGTCCTTTGTCCGCAGGAGGCGCTTTTTTTGCAAACTTTTCTATGGTGCCTTTGTCAAAAAGTGTTGAAGGCGGGACTATGGAAGAATCGTTTTTACCTGAAGGAGGTATTGCCTTCTCATCCGAAAATCCCCCTGTATCCCCCTTTTCCAAAGGGGGACTCTCTGAAATCCCCCCTTTACTAAAGGGGCGCGAGGGGGGATTATTTTTTTCTGTACGAGGAACTGCTGCTCTATGGTCCCTTGAATTTTCAGGTTTATCCGCAGGCTTGGGCGTTTCTCCTGCGCTTTCGCCATACAGAGTTTCAGGCTGCAATTTTTCCGGGATCTTCCGGGGGCGTTTCGCAACAGGCGGCGCTTGTTTTTTGACTTGGGGCTTGAGAATTTTTGGGACAGGCGGATTTTCCGCCGGAAGGGGGTCAACGATATTTACATTAAAGACAGGCGGCGTGGTTTCAACTGTGGAATGGGTCATCCATATAAAACCAAACAACAGCAAATGCGATAATATGGATACAACTATATAACGGCTCAGCTTCAATTTATCCTACTTTTAATCCGGGAGGAAACGGACAATAAATACGGGACCTTTGCGGGACACTGTCAACATCCGGATAAAAATATGCGGATATCTTGAAAAAGAAATCACCCGTGCTTCCTGATATGCTGCCGTCTTTATTTTCTTTCCAGGGCTTGGGTGAGTTCAATTCGTTTATGGCTATTATTATGTAAAGATTGTCTTTTTCCATCCCCTTGATATCTTCAACGCTTGGGATTGGAATGCCTTTGGCGTCTCCGTAAGGCGTATGAGAGTGGAAGTCCCCTACGATCTGCAGTTTTACAAATTTTGACAGGATCGGCTCTATTTTTTTCTTGTCCCGGTGATGGAATATGACCCCCCGCCGCTTTCTCCGGGCTGTTTGCAGGCTGAAGGCATATTCTATGATGAAACGGTCATGCAGGCGATAACCTAACAGATAGCCGAGCGATTCTTTTTTATAGACCTCTGCGCTGCTTAAAAGAATACCCATGAAGGCATTCTCCGAGAGATAAACCTTCATGGGCTTCATCCTTTTTGTTATTACTTTCTGTGTTCCGGTACCCGGACTGTCATTACTGCGCACGGCGCCCTCCTGACAACCCTTTCCGCAGTACTGCCGAATAAAAATCTCTCAAAGCCGGATCTCCCATAAGTTCCAATTACTATTATATCGATTTTCTGACTTGAAGCGTATTTTATTATTTCCTCATATGGTATGCCTTTTACCACAACCTTTTCAACATCCTTTAGTCCCCTGACATGTTCTATGCAACAGGTGTCCATCTCTTTTGTGGCCCATTGGTTCAATTCTTTATAGAGTTCATCGTGGGATATGTGCGGCACATGTATTCCCGTGGCTTTTGTAAAATCATATACAACATGCATAATATGGAGTTTGGCGTTATATTGTTTTGTTAAATCCACAGCAAACGGCAGCGCCAGTGAAGCCCCTTCTGAAAAATCCGTTGCAAAAAGAATGCGTTCTACTATCATATATTATCCTCCTCGTTTATTGCCCCTCTACGGAGACATATTTTATAATTTTACGAATTAAGTTGATATATTAAGCGCAATCCCTCAAGTGCTAAAAAGGGATTTACAAAATCAATCGCCGCTGAATGAGGCTTTACTAAATGCGCAAACCCACCCGTAGCAACCACTGTAAAATTTTTGCCGCTTTCTTTTTCGATCTCCCCGATAATCCTTTCAACAGCCCCCGCGTGTCCAAGTATAACGCCTGAAAGTATATTGCCTTCTGTGTCCTTACTTAATATTTTATCAGGTTTTTTTAATTCAATCAGGGGCAGCTTCGCAGTTTTCTCGGAGAGGACATTAACCGACAGTCCCAGCCCCGGCATTATAGCCCCGCCCAGGTATTTCCCGTCTTCGGTAATTACATTGAAAGTAGTTGCCGTGCCAAAGGCCACAACAATCAAATGCCCCTGATAAAGTTTACGGGCAGCAACGACACCGGCAATCCTGTCAGCCCCTGTTTCTTCAGGGAATTTAATGCCTGTTTTTGTCCTTTGAGTAACATTTATCGTCTTAATATCAAAACTTTTTTTGATGGCTTTAATCACGGAAGGCGTAACCTCCGGCACAACAGAGCATATTGCCGCGCCTTTGGGTTTCTTTATGTTATGCTTTTTGATAAGGCCTTCGATAACATAGCAATATTCTTCCGTGTCCCGCTGCCTCGCTGTTTTAAGGCTGAAGACCTTAATGCCGTTCTTTTCACTAAAACCGAGTTTCGTGCTTGTATTGCCAATGTCAATAAGTAATAGCATGTTTAACAATTTGCTATTAGCTGATAGCTGTCAGCTAACAGCTTTTAAGATCGTCACATCCCCTGCGCTCAGTGTTTCAGTCCCGCCGCTTGAAAGCCGGAGGACCAACTCTCCGTTTTCGTTAATATTTTCCGCAACTCCGGTCATGATTCTGTCCTGGTTCTGGACTTTGACCTTTCGTCCGATAGTGCAGTTTAAACGAATCCATTCATTAATTAAAGACCTCTTATCACCTTGTAAGATGATTTTATAACAGCTTTCAAGTTCCTCAAGGATTTTTGCAAGAAGCCCCACCCTGTCAACGGGGCTGCCGGTTTCTATTTTAATTGAGGTTGCCAACTGCCTTATTTCATCCGTGAATTCATTTAAAGACATGTTGACATTCAATCCGACCCCGACGGCAATGAGATTTATTTTGTCTTTGCCGGATTTCATTTCAAGGAGAATGCCGCCTGCCTTTTTGCCGTTTATCATAATATCATTGGGCCATTTTATTTCGGCGGGCAGTTTTGTATGCTTCCTGATCGCGGAAACAACAGCCACTGCAGCAACTAATGTAAGGATTGACGCATTCTGCGGAAGGAAAGGCGGTTTCAAAAGCACTGTGAAATAAAGGTTCACTCCCGGAGGAGATATCCACTCCCTGCCCATTCTCCCCTTGCCGTGAGTCTGAGTATCAGCGACAACTACAACACCTTCTGGGTTTTCCCTCTGCCTCCCGGTCTCGATAGCGGTATCGTTTGTGGACGTTGTTGATTCAAGAAAGATGACCTCTTTCCCGATGATCTCACCCTGATACACCGATTGTATTTTTTCTTTTGTGAACATATGGGGATGTTATCAGGCGCTCAGCTTCTCAGGCCATTCACATTCTTCATAAAGAACGCATACCGGGCACTTCGGTTTGATTGCTGTGCATATTCCCCTGCCGTGAAGAATAAGGGCGAGATTGAACTTTGTCAGAATATCAGATGGAAGCTGCCGCACAAGCTCTTGTTCAACCTTATCAGGATCTGTCGAATGGGCAATACCGAGCCTGTTTGAGACCCTCAGGACATGGGTATCAACCGCTATCGCCTGTTTACCGAATGCGCTGCCAAGCACAACGTTTGCCGTCTTTCTACCGACCCCCGGAAGCGTTGTAAGCTCCTCAAGGGTACCGGGCACTTTTCCGTTGAAACTCTCAACAAGTTTTTTGCAGCACCCGGTTACCGACTTTGCCTTGTTTCTGTAAAAACCTGTGGGTCTTATTTCGCTTTCAAATGTTTTCATATCCGCCCCGGCGTAATCCGCTGCTGTTTTATATTTCTTAAAAAGGGACTTCGTGACTTCATTTACTTTCACGTCTGTACACTGAGCAGAAAGTATCGTTGCAACGAGGAGTTCCAGTGGATTGGAAAAATTAAGGGCAATTTTCGGATCGGGATATTTTTTTAATAATAGTTTAGCTATTTTTTTTGCGTAAGCCATTTATAAACAGTGCAAAAGTTCAGAAGTTCAATAGTTCAAAAGCACCATTGTTGTGAACTATGTCAATAAATTTTAAAGTTATTATCTCCTGCTACTCTTCTTGCAAGATCTTTACTTCCACCTTGCCTTTTAAACCTTCGGCAAATCTGCTCGCGTCCTTTTCCGTCCCGACGATTGAATTGTAATGCATGGGTATTGCGACCTTCGGGTTAATGTCCAGCGCCGCCTGAACTGCCTCTTCCGCGGTCATTACATAAGTCCCTGACACCGGCAGAAGCGCGATATCTATCTTGCCCAGGGTCTTCATTTCAGGTATATGGTCCGTGTCGCCGGCAATGTAAATCCTCTGGCCATTGACTGTGAAAATGTAACCGACCCAATTCCTGTCTTTTGTGTGAAACTGTTTGTTTGTATTGTAAGCGGGCACAACTTCTATATCTATTCCGTTGACTGTAAGCTTGTCCCCGGGCTTTACTTTCTTTACATTCCCCGAAAGTTTTGAAGCGCAGTCGGAAGGGGCGACAATAACAGTAGCAGTACCCTGGATCTTCTTTATGTCATCGGAAGAGCAATGGTCGTAGTGTTCGTGGGTGATTAATATTATGTCGGCGGTATCTCTTTTTTTGAGTTTAAACGGGTCTGTAAAAATGACCTTCTCGCCGGTGATTTTAAAGGTATCATGCCCAAACCAGTGAATGTTCTCTGTCATCTTGCCAACCTCCTCCGCTCCGGCAGGAGCAGAACATATAATTGCGACTGATAGGAACGAACAAAAAACAAGCGCAATAATTTTATTAACCACCGCGCCCCTCCTTCTTAGGGAGATTATATCACAGCGGTTAAAGTATCCTGCCCCGTTTACTGAAGAACTCGCTCAGGGCCACTCTTATGACAGCGCCCTTTGACCACTTCTGCCCGGTCTCTTTTGCATATTGCTCAGCAAGTTCCGCCAGCGCTTCAATGACTTCCTCTTCGAGGTAGATTGTGGTTTTGATTAACTTTTCCTGTTCATCGGACATCGTTCAATCCTTTCTATTAGCGACAAACAATTAACGTATACTATAATACATCACAAATCATGAAATCTTTAGCAGTCCTATCATCAGTGCCGTTTGAATCAGACAGGCTCCTTGCTTCTCTGAAGAACGTCCGGTCAATCAAGGTCGCGGGCAAAAAAGTCTTCCGGGGCAGGCTGTCAGGGCGTGACATTCTCCTGCTTAACACTGGGATTGGAAAGGTAAATGCCGCGCATTCCGCAACATGCGTCATTGAAAATTTTCCCGTGAGTCAGATTATCAATATAGGTGTCGGCGGGGCTTATCCCGGCTCAGGGCTGAACACTGGAGACCTCGCAATCGCGTCAAAGGAGATCTTCGGCGATGAGGGAGTTATAACTTCCGGCGGGTGGAAGGACATGACGGAAATCGGTATCCCCGTTGTTCATATCGGAAAGAAAAAATACTTCAATGAATTCCCCCTGAACAACGCATTTGCTAAAAAGGTTTTTAAACTCGTTACTCGCCACTTGTCACTCGTTACTAAATCAGGCATCTTCGTCACCGTCTCTTCAACAACCGGCACGCGCAAGAGGGCTGCTGAGCTTGAGAAACGTTTCAAGGCCGTCTGCGAGAACATGGAAGGCGCGGCCATTGCGCAGGTTTGCGCGATTTACAAAATCCCTTTTCTTGAGATCAGAGGCATAAGCAATATGGTCGCCGAGAGGGACAAGAGGAAATGGGACCTTAAACTCGCATCAGAAAATTGTCAGGAGGCGGTTTTAGAGGTGATAAAAAATGCTTTCTGACATAACAACAGGCAATGCAAAGACCGACGGCGAGGAGTTCCGCTTCTGGTTTGTGGGGCAGGTCAGTCAGTGGTGCAGGAACAATAATATCCCGTTCGATGAAAGCAAATATGGCCTGCGAAATACCGGAGATATAGAAATAAAATGGGGTATTTATAAAAAGGACGATATTAGAACTGCTTGGGCATCATGTTCTGAGAAGATTGCAATGAGCATACTTATTAAAGGAGATTTTACTTTCTTCTTCCGTGAAGTAAATGGACCCGGCAAAGACAAAGAAGTCCGGCTGAAAAACCAGGGCGATTATGTAATCTGGCGCGAGGATGTCGAACATACTTGGAAGATGTCTGAAGATTCGGAGATACTAACGCTCCGCTGGTCGCCGCAAGAGGAAGGTCTGCCGGGAAAGGGCTTGCCCCCTGATTTAATTTAAAAAAGTAAGCATTGACACTACCATTGCCGGAGGCTATGACCCTGATGTAGGCAAGGAGCGCTATTATCAGTTGGACTGCATCAACACATTAATAGACAAATACAGTTCTGGCGAAACAAAGATGCTGGTCCATAAACCCCTGGACCCCAATTTCAGTGGCGCATGCCTTCCCAAGTTCGCTCGACTCTTTCTAAGGATGACATATGTGAAATATGCGATTCAATAAAGGATAAAGAAATTGAAGGGTTGAAAAATGAAAACAAGAAACTTAAGAAACTTGTAGAGTTTTTAAAGGCAGAGATACACTCATTAGAATTAAAAACAGCTTTAAGCGAAAAAGCTATTCCTATAAAAAAGATAATCAAAGAATTTACCTCAACTCCTGAAGGCAAGGCAGCATGGCAGGCGGCATGGGACGAACGGGCAGAAGAATCGGAAAAAGTCTGCAGCGGCAGGGAAAATCAGCAGGATAAAATATTACAGGCTTCTAAATGGAATGGACCAGGCTGCACTTGCCAGGAAACTAAGGACTGCTCAGCCTAATATATGCAGAATTGAAAGACCTGGATATAACGTGCCCATTATAACTCTTGAAAAGCTTGCAAAGATATTTAAAGTTAAAAAGGGGGACTTAATTGGGGACTGATACGGGCATAAATTTTATCAGTGTCTCCTTGACGGAGCTTGATTTCAAACTGAACAAGAAATTTAAGCTTCCTAAAGACGGTGTCCCTGTGGATATAGGGGTTAAATCAAAAAATTCATTTGATCTCAATAAGAAGAAGCTCATTACAACGTTAAGTGTAGTTTTATTTATTAAAACTAAGATTCCGCCTTTTGTGATGAAAGCTTCAGTAGAAGGTATCTTTATAGGAAATAATATTGACGACCTTGAAAAATTTTCCAAAGTTCATGCCCCGGCACATTTAATGCCGTTCATTCGGGAGATTGTTGGCACCACTACAATGAAGGCGGGAATTCCTCCGCTTCTCCTTCCGCCTATGAATCTCTCTGCACTTTTTGACGAAAAGAAAAAGTAAGCTGCTTCTTTAGGTTTGCTTTTTTACAGTAAAGCCGAGTAACGATTTACCGATACAAAAAGAAGTATTGTCTTAATATACACTTACCCCTATCTGATTTTTCCTCTCGCAATATAGTAAAATTTATAATCATCATTTTTATAACCGGAGTAAACACCACTATGTTCAACTGGATGTGGAACACCTATCGCAAAATTCTTGATAACATGACGGACGGCGTGTATCTTGTGGACCTTGATCAGAAGATACAGTACTGGAACAGGACCGCCGAATCCCTGACGGGCCTTTCCGCCGGTGAAGTAATTGGAAAGACTTTCAACGAAGCCGGTATCAGGTATGAAGATGAAAAGGGCAAGCTGCTACAGAATTTTGAATACCCGGTGGCCCTCTGTTTTCAGGAGAAGAGGGTCGTGAGCAAGAATTTCTTCATTCAAACTAAAGACAACGGAAGAATTCCGCTTGAAGAGAGCGCATCGCCGCTTTATCACAGGGGAAAGATAACAAGCGTGATTTCCGTCATCAAGGACATCACTCATTGTATTGAAGCTGTGGAGCTTCGCCTGAGGACCGAGAAAAAGGAAAGGCTTATCCCGATATGCGGCTGGTGCAAAAAGATCAGGAGTGACGAGAATTACTGGGAGCAGTTGGAGACATATCTTACAAAGGAAGGCTTCGGCGTTTTTACGCACGGCATGTGCCCTTCATGCGCGGAGAAGATCTTTGAGAAGAAGGTGTACCTTGAGAGCTATCAGAAGATATGCAAGGCGATAAGCTCCAGCATTTCACTTGATGAGGTATTGCAGCTCATCGTGACCAATGCCGTTAAGGTCATGAACGTGAAGGCGAGTCTGCTCCGCCTGCTCAACAAAGAGACCAAGCAGTTGGAAATAGCCGCGCATTACGGATTAAGCGATAAATACGTCAACAAAGGCCCGGTAGCTTATGACGCGAGCATTGACGATGCATTAGCCGGCCAGTCCGTGTCGGTGTACGACATGGCAGAGCATAAGGATTCAAAATATTATGAAGAGGCCCTGGCAGAAGGCATAAGGAGCATCCTTTCCATACCGCTGCGCTTTGAGAAGGAGATAATAGGGGTGCTCAGGATGTATACGGCCGAGCCTGTAAAGTATACCGAAGATGACCTGAAATTTATAACCGCCATTGCGGAACAGGGGGCCACGGCTATAGTAAACGCAAAGCGTTTTGAGAGGGCCGTGTCAAGAGAGAAAGAATATCTCAGGGTCTTTGAAGAAATTACAAAGGCCGTTAGCTCAACCCTGAATGTGGATGAAGTGATGAATCTGATAGTGAAAAAAATCCCGCAGGTAATGGGACAGAAAGGAAGTTCGCTGCGTCTCATAAACAAGGAGAACGAGCAATTGGAACTTGCCGCATATTACGGTTTGAGCGCAAAGTACGCCAACAAAGGCCCCGTGGCTTATGATGCAAGCATTGCCGATGCGCTGGCAGGCAAGGCTGTGTCAGTATACGAAATAGCAGAGCATAAGGATTCAAAATATTACAGGGAGGCCATTGAAGAAGGCATCAAGACCATTTTGTCCATCCCGATGCGTTTTCAGAATGAAGTGATAGGGGTGCTCAGGGTTTATACCAGCAAGCCGGTCCAATATAACGAGACGGACCTGAAATTCATGGAGACAATTGCCGAACAAACAGCGATAGCAATCGTCAACGCCAAGCATTTTGAAAGCGAGTTGTCGAAAGAAAAAGAATACCTGAAGGTGTTCCAGGAGGTGACAAAAGCTGTAAGCTCATCCCTCAGGGCGAATGAAGTGCTGAACATGATAGTCAGGAAAATTCCTGAAGTTATGAATTTGAAGGCCGCTACGGTCAGGCTCCTTGACTCTACCGGCAAGAACCTTAAACTGGTCGCATCGTTTGGTCTCAGTGAAAAATATTTAAACAAGGGACCTGTGGACGCTGAAAAAAATGTCACTGAGGCACTGGAAGAAAATCCCGTGGCGATTTATGATGTTGCCACAGATAACCGCATACGGTACAAAAAAGAGGCTGAGGAAGAAGGTATAAAGAGCATGCTGACCCTGCCGGTTGTCGCAAGGGGAAAGGTGCTTGGCATATTGAGGCTTCTCACTGGCGAACCGAGAGAATTCTCTCAGCAGGAGATTGACTTTGCGGCTTCACTTGCGGAGCAGTGCGGCATAGCGATTGAAAACGCTACCATGTATGAGAAGACAAAGAAGGAATATGACAATATGATGCAATTTTTAGACGGTGCCTTCTTTGAGAAAGAATAAGGGCCTTTACTTCCTGCTTTCGTTTCTTCCCCTGTCGTCACTGGCAAGCAGTTTTTTATATCTCCTGCGCGCCTCAGGGGAGATGGTAATCCTGTCCTGAAGCATGTGCCATTCTAAAAAACTTGCAGTCTCTCTGTTTACAAGAAACTGAGTTTCAACAACAGGACCTAATTCATCCGTGTCTGCGGCAGACAGGATTTCTTCAGCAATCCTTGCTCTTTTTATTGGCTCGATGTCCATTTCCTTCTCCCTTTGAAAAAAAATGAAGTATTTTATTTTAGAATTTTTTGGTCTGAGATGTCACTAACTTTTTACAACGTCTCCAGAGTCCGTATCAGGGCCTCGGCCTTTTTGAGGCTCTCGTAATATTCCCTCTCCGGGTCTGAATCGGCGACGATACCAGCGCCTGCCTGGACGTACGCGGTCTTATCTTTAATAACAAACGTTCTAATGATAATGTTCAAGTCCATGTCGCCGGTAAAACTTATGTAGCCGATCGAACCTGTATACGGACCGCGCGTGACCGGCTCGAGTTCGTCAATGATCTCCATGCAGCGCACTTTCGGCACCCCCGTTATCGTCCCTCCGGGGAAGGCGGCCCTTATCGCGTCGAAACAGTCCCTGCCTTTTGCAAGCGTCCCCTTCACGTTTGACACGATATGAATGACGTGGGAGTAGTCCTCGGTGATCATGAACTCATCAACTTCCACTGTGCTGTAATCGGAGATCTTTCCAAGATCGTTTCTTTCAAGATCGATCAGCATGAGATGTTCCGCGCGCTCTTTTTCATTCAGCAAAAGGTCTGTCCTCATCTGATGGTCGCTTTCAGCATCTTTACCTCTCGGCCGCGTGCCCGCGATAGGCCGTGTTTCTACTGTATTACCCGAAACCCTAACCAGCCTCTCCGGCGATGAGCTGGCGATGTGGTAATCACCCAGGTCAAGATACGCAGCAAAAGGCGAGGGATTGATCCTGCTCAGGGTTTTGTAAACCTGCCACGGCTTGATGTGACCGATATATGCAGATACCCTCTGCGAAAGATTTGCCTGAAATATATCCCCTGCGCGTATGTATTCTTTCGCCCTTTTCACTATATTCATATAGGCCTCTTTGCCCATCTCGTGGTGAATGCGGACCTTGGCATGGGAGGGGTTAAAACCCTCAAGGGAGGGGGCCGGATTTAGCTTTTCACAAAGTGCGTTTATTTTCTCACAGGCCCTGTCATAAGCAGTTTCCCATTCACCGAGGGCGGGTTTGAAACCCGCCCCTACATTTTCTGGACTTAGCAGCGGGCAGGAAATGATAAACGTCTTTTTCAATTTATGGTCCATTGCTATTGCTGTATCAACGAGCATGAAGTGTGCGTCTGGTATTTTAAGATCATCAAGTGCGGTCTTCGGCAGGTTTTCAAAATAATGCACGAAGTCATAACTTATGGTCCCGACAGCGCCGCCGATAAAAGGGGGGAGGTTGGCAGGTGAATTAATTTTGTATGCCGAGAGGATTTCTTTTAATTTCCTTAGAGGCGAGATGTTGTCCTTTAGTGCGGGTTTAAAACCCGCCCCTACAACTTCCCTTCTGTCGTCTACTTCAACAACGCCGTTCTTTACCTTAAAAATGAGAAAAGGTCCCGCGCCTATAAATGAATATCTGGCGATCTTTTCAGGCCCTTTTATACTTTCAAGTAAAAAACTGAACGGGGAGTTTATGCATTCGAAAATCTGCTGCGGAGAAATAAAAGGCAGCTCTGCATAGACGGGGGAGATTTTACCTGTCATTGCGTTTTCCAAGAAGCTTGATTTTGATGGCAAGATAACCATAGCAGGTGAAGAGTGAAGAAGTCCGATAGGACTTTCAACTCCTGATTTTAAACGGTCCCTATTTCCTCTTCGATACGTTTTAACGCCCTGACCGGATCAGGCTGTGATGTGACGGCCCTTCCGATGACAAGGTAATCGGCCCCTTTTATCAGCGCCTGCCTTGGAGTCAGCATTCTTTTTTGATCGTCTGCCGCAGCCCATGACGGCCTGATACCGGGTGTAACGATCAGGAATTTCTTCCCGAATTTTGAACGTATCATCTCCGCATCCTCCGGGGAGGCGACAACTCCGTCAAGACCGGCTTTATGGGCGAGTCCCGCGAGGTTTTTAACCTGAGCGCTCATGCGAAGTCCGATCCCGAGTTCGTCCTGCAGGGCAGCCTGGTCAATGCTGGTCAATATGGTCACGCCAATGAGCTTTGGCCTTTCGATATTCTCTTTGAGCGATATCTTCCTGATCGCATGCGCCGCCTGCTTCATCATTTCAAGCCCGCCCGATGTGTGTATGTTAAACATGAACACGCCGAGTTTCGCCGCGACAGCGGCAGACTTCGCGACAGTGGTCGGGATGTCGTGAAATTTCAGATCAAGAAAGACCTTCTTGCCCATTGAATTGATCTTTTCCACGATCCTGGGGCCGGCGGCAGTAAAGAGTTCAGAGCCTACCTTGAACAGTTCAATGTGGTCTTTAAATTTTTTAACAGTCCTGATCGCCCCGCTGTAATCAGCTACGTCGAGGGCAAGGATTATGCGGTCTTTTGGTTCCATGATTAAATCTTTGCCAGGGTTATTCCTCTTTGGGCCTGATATTTACCCGACTTGTCGGCGTAGGACCTTTCGCATACCTCATCCGCGCCTAAGAATAAAAGCTGTGCGATCCCTTCATTAGCATATACCTTCACGGGCAACGGCGTCGTGTTGGAAATTTCTATTGTCACATGGCCCTCCCATTCCGGTTCAAGAGGAGTGACGTTGACGATTATCCCGCATCTCGCATACGTTGATTTTCCGAGACAGATGATGATCGTTTCCCTTGGTATTTTAAAATACTCCACAGACGTGGCAAGGGCAAAAGAGTTCGGCGGAATTATGCAGACGTCCCCTTTAAAATCAATAAAGCTCTGAGGATCGAATTTTTTGGGGTCGATCACCGTTGTGTTTATGTTTGTAAATATCTTGAACTCATCGGTTATCCTCATATCATAACCGTATGAGCTCACTCCATATGAGATAACGCCCTTTCTCACCTGTTTGTCCGAAAATGGGGTTATCATGCCTTTTTTTGCCATTGATTTTATCCAGCGGTCATTCTTTACCATCGGGGGTTTCTCCTTTGCATCTATATAACCATTAGAGAGGATTTATAATTTCCAAAGGGTAACATAATGCTTTATTTTTTTACAACAGAGACAAACAAATTAGGCTTATTGCAGCATTAAGCTGAAAAATAATTCTTATTCTACTTTGCAATCAAGATGACACCTTTGTCATTCCGGCGGCTCCGTCCGACCTACTGTTGGCTTGTCCGGAATCTTTCTTTGTTTTCAGAAGGATTCCCGACGCGCTCCGCTTGCAGGAATGACAACTTAAACACTTAATGGAATTAGCTGCAATAGTAAAAAGTGTCGGAATTATCAGAAAGTGTCGGATTTTTTTACTCAAGTGAAATCTTATCATAACTTATTTATTTATCACCAAGTTTTAAGTAAATTGTAAAACATTTCGGAAGCATGTCGGGTATCTTTACATCTTCCCCAGTGTATAAGCACATAACAAAATTAGAATATTTAACTAAATCAGTAAGTTCTAATCATGGCAATGAATTTGCATCTCAAAAATGTTAGGTAGTTAGTATTAACTGATAACAATAATCATAGTAGAGTGTGGGAAAATATTTGTACGCAACAAGAAAAATATTAAATTCAGGAGGGATAATGATGAAGAAGTATCTGGTTATGCTAATAGCTCTGGTGGTGATTGCGTTTAGTGCATCTGGCGCCATGGCGGCAACAATTAATCTCTTTGATTGGGCGTTTAATGTAGATGGCGCTACGTATGAAGCAGCTAACGGTGATTCGATGCCGACCAGTGGCGTATTGGTTGGCGGGTTGGGAACGTTAACATGGTCCACAAGTACGGCTGCAAGTCATAGTATTATTGCTTTTTTCGATCATGAAATAGATGAAGAGCTCAATACGTTTTATAATGAATATGGCGACACAACCGGAACACCTGCTGCCGGACAGTCGTGGGAAATTGATGAGCCGGGTTATGTCTTTGGGGACATTTATAATAATGTGTTAGCCGGCTCACTTGACAACTTTAATGGCGTACCTTCATCTTTACCCGATGATGTATCTATGGCATTAGGCTGGGACTTCAGTCTGCTTTCAGGAGAGACCGCTGCAATAGAATTTATATTGAGCGATACCGCCCCGTTATCAGGATTTTACCTTGCTCATATAGACCCTAATAGCCAGGCTGCAATATATTTCTCAAGCAATCTTGATATACGGGGAGGCGGGCCTACGCCGGTACCGGAGCCGGGTACACTCATTCTGTTAGGAAGCGGAATGGCAGGACTATTATTCTTTGGCAAAAAGAGATTATTAAATAAATAATAATGAATGAATAAGTAACAAGAAACAAACAGGGCCCTCTTCATTGGCAGAAGAGGGCTTATCCTTTATCAGGAATTTGTCTTCACAGCGTTATATTTTTTGTCAAATAACAAAAAGTCATTCACTAAATAAAATAGTCAGTAAAAAAGAAAGGAAAGTAATTATGAGAAAGAAAGGGAAGCTACTTGGAGGTCTTATTCTGTTGATATGCCTTCTTATGACGGCATCTTTTGCTGTTGCTGCGGTTGACAAGGTTATATGCGTGCCGTGGCAGGGGGACGTGAGCAAACAGCACACTGCTTTAAACGGGGTTGACGCACAACTTAAATGTGTGGTAAAGACAACGGACACAACCACTATCTATTACAAATGGGTATTTGGTGACGGAACTCCTGACTCAGCTATCGCCCCGCTAAGTGGTGCAACTAAATACAATATCGAGACAACCCATACTTATACTGCAGCCACCGGTACGCCTTTTACCGCGCAGTTGGTTGTGGATGAAAACAATGCCCTCGCAAACCCGGTTACGGACCCTTATTTATTGAAGATTGAGGACGACACTCTTGACACCCGTATTAACATAGCAATTGACAAGGGCTTATGGTGGCTGTATCGCGACGGCGGCACTAATTACTACTCTTATACCTATGCCCATACCTATGACGGTTCACCGCATATGACATGGGTGCAAACATCTCACATAGCCACTCTTGCCGCACCGACCGCCTCGGCGGTGCATGCCTTTGGCGTCAACGGCCACAAGATCAAAGGCAATCCTGATCAGGACCCCTATGTCGAGGCCGTGCAGGGTGGCATGAACTATCTGATGAAAGGGTATTTCAGCGGTACTGGTCAACCTGCGCTCAGGGCTCTTATTATTGCCCCGGTCAATCGTGGTGGCGGGGTGTTTGATGACCCTGAGGCGGGGCAAGCTTCACCCAATGGCTACGGGATAGAAGTGTTTGATTGGCCGAGTGGTAACCGCTCTCCGTATCAGGGGGGCCAGATAATGGACGCCATAATCGCCTCAGGCGCTTCGCCGACCGACTTAACAGGCCGCGACTTTGCTCCCGGCACTCCCAAGAGTCATATATGGACCTATGGCGAAGTCCTGCAGGACATGGCTGACATGCATGCCTGGGGGCAAAATGACTATGGAACTTGTAATGGCGGCATCTGCGGTTCCTGGTGGTATTACTGGAATTATGGCTCGCCGGGCGACAACTCGGCCAGTCAGTGGGGTGCCATCGGTATGCTCCCGGCTCAGCAGGCGCCCTGGAACGTAATAGTGCCGTACTGGGTAAAGGCTTATAACGCCAATTGGCTTGAGTACAGCAAATTTAATTATGGTGGCAACCCTAATCACTATGCATTCAGTTATAACGGCGTAGGCGGGTGTGCCGGTGATTTATGCCAGCAGACAACGACTTCCGGAATGGTCCAGATGATCTTCGATGGACAAACCACGGCTGACCCCAAATGGGGGAAGGCCCAGAAGTTCATTGCCGACTATTGGAGAAGTTTCTTACATGACGGTTCGACCTGGGGCGGCTACAGGACCTACGGCTGGTATTCCTTCGCAAAAGCCATGCGGCTTTCCTTGCCCGATTCAACAACACATCTCCTGAAAACTTCCGGGGCCACATTCGACTGGTATTACGGCAATCCCGGTAATGCTGCCTGCACCACAGAGGGTAATTGTGAGAAAGGCCTCGCGCAGCGCATTCTTGAGACCCAAACAACAACAGGAGCAAACAACGGCTCCTGGCAAAGCGGCAACCTTACTAATCCACCCCTTACTACTGCATGGATGATCATTACTCTAAAACCTACGCTTTTTGAGGCATCACCTATCGCGTGTTTTAATATTTCTCCGAATCCAAATTACCCTAACCAGATGGCTTCCTTTAATCCTACATGCTCAGGACATTCGGAATCAGGTAAAGATATTAACAACCTTACAACATTTGAATGGGACTGGAACAATGACGGCACATATGATCAGGCGACTCCTGACCCTGATACGGTCACTCATTCATTCCCATGCGCAAGTCTGCCGTGTACCTATCCGGTCAAGCTGAGAGTCACTGACGACAGCGATCCTGCAAGGACAGCGGCTGCTGTATTAAACGTCATTATTTCCAACCCGCCTCATCCGCCGGTTGCCGAGGCAGCCGGTCCGTACATGACATCCATGTGCGCTGCTGATTCACTCACGCTGGACGGGTCCGGCTCATATGATCCGAATGAAGGGCAAAAAGAGGCTGGATGCGATACATGTCCGAATGACACGATTACTAATTATGAATGGGACACTAACGATCCTCTCACATTCGATACTATCAACAAAAATGGAAAGACAGTGATACTTAATGCAGCCGACATTGCGTCATTCTTTGACGTAGGCGGCAACGCTGTGGCTCTAAGGGTGACAGACAATACCGCAAATGCATATCCCGGCAGCGGTCAGTCCAATCTCACTGATACTGACTTTGCAACGGTTGATGTGACAAGCGGGTGCATTTGTAACCTTGTTTCCCGCATAAAGAGCGGAAAGGTCCAGCTTACATGGACACACACCGGCGCAGCGAGCTATGACATTTACAGAAGCACTGTTGGGCCCAATAAAGGATTTGCGCTTCTTAAAGCCGATCACGTTACAACTTATGCAACCTATCTGGATGCAAATGTAGTCAACGGCGCAACGTATTATTACAGGGTTGTAACCAGCGACGGCTGCGGTTCCAACTGGGTGCAGGCCACCCCAAAGACAAGAGGGCCGATTGATCTCCGGGATATTGATAATGATAAAGACGGTTTTACAGAGAATCAGGGTGATTGCGACGACGCTAATCCGAATATAAATCCTTCAGCATGGGACATCCTTGACAACGGCATTGATGAGAATTGTGACGGCGCTGACGCAACGAGCCCGCTGAATGAAGACAATGACGGAGACGGTTATTCTGAAAGTCAGGGAGATTGCAATGACGGAGATCCTGCCGTCAATCCGGAAGCAGCGGAGGTATGCAACGGCATAGACGATAACTGTAACGACCTGATTGACGAAGGCGTGAAAACTGTCTACTATCTGGATTCAGATAGTGATGGATATGGTAACCCCGGGATAGCCGCCGAGGCATGCACTGCGCCTCCCGGTTATGTACCAAACAATTCAGATTGTGACGACGCAAACCCTGAGAGACGTCCGGGTGTAGCGGAGGCATGTAACGGCATAGATGATAATTGCAACGGCCAGATAGATGAGGGTGCTACCAACACGTACTATCAGGATTTTGATAGCGACGGATACGGCAACCCTGCTGTTGCTACGCAGGCATGTTCAACTCCTCCCGGTTATGTGTCGGACAACACAGACTGTGACGATTTATATACAAGCATACACCCTGGAGCAGTGGAGGATTGCAACACCGTTGACGACAACTGTAATGGCCAGGTAGACGAAGGCGCTGCAAACACTTACTATCAGGACGCTGACCTTGACGGATATGGAAATATTGCGATTACTACTCAGGCATGTGTTGCGCCGGGAGGATATGCATCTGACCATACAGACTGCGACGACACAAACAACAGTATAAATCCCGGAGCGCCGGAAGTATGTAACGGCGCAGATGACAACTGCAACGACCTGATAGATGAAGGTGTCAAGACCACTTACTACCAGGACGCAGACAGCGACGGCTACGGCAATATTTTCATTACTGCTTTAGCATGTACGGCTCCTGCCGGCTATGTATCTGACAGTACAGACTGTGATGATACTAATACAAATGTCCATCCTGGAGCCGTTGAAGTGTGCAATAGCATAGACGACAACTGCAACGGCCAGATTGACGAAGGTGTAACAATAACTTTCTATCCTGACAGTGACGGTGATGGCTACGGCAGTTCTGCTCCTGAAATCGGCTTCAATGCCTGCACTGCGCCTGCCGGTTATATTTTAGACCACACTGACTGTAACGATGGTGATTCCAGTATCCATCCGAATGCAGTGGATATCGCTGGAAACGGGATAGATGAGAATTGTGATGGAACAGATGGTATTAATCCGCTAACAACAGACGATGACGGAGACGGCTTCACAGAGAATGCGGGTGATTGTGATGATACCGATGCAAATATTAATCCAAATGCAGTAGAGATCCCTGGAAATGAAATAGATGACAACTGCGACGGCATCAATGTTGGCAATCCCTCATCAGTTACGCTCCATTTATCCAATGATGTTATCAGGACGGCAGGGGCCGGGGGCAGCGTAGATGCTGAATGTATCGTTGTCGACGCTAATAATGTTCCAATTGCAGATTCGTTCTTTGATATTTTTGTGGAGGTCTCCGGAGCGACGGAAACTGCGTTAGAAAACGGTTCGCGTTTCACTCTGCCTGAACCGGGAGAGTTTACCATTAAGTGTCAGGAGTCTGTGAATGGAACGATAGGCACTGCTACAGTAGTGGTACTTGACGATTCTGTAAATCCGTTGTTCAGCAGCTTTAACAACAACCTTTCGAATATCGCCGCTGCCATTGATGCGGGTAACGAAGGCGATGCAGCAAACAGTCTGCCTGCTGTGCAGTCAGCCAAAAACACTATCATGACAGAGATGCTGAGCATGGACCTTGCCGGCATGGCGTCAAATCCGCCCATGCCGACAGGCGCCGATGTTCCGACAGACGCCGAGCTTCTCGCGGCAGGTGATGTACCGAATCCGATAGTGGATGATCCTTTCAAGGCTGCCATCATGGCGTTAGAGCAGAACTTTATTGACTATCAGAATCTTGTAAGCGGGCTGACTCCTGCAACAATTACACAGGCTGATATTGACAACATGAACGCCCTTACAACAGCCGGCGATGCGCTTGCTGCTGCGCTTGAAGGCATGGCCCCTTCCCATACCGCCATCCTTGCGGTTAACACTGAATTGAACAACCTGGTGAGCAATGTGATGCCGAATCAGACCGCGACAGCTGCGCAGATGGAGATCGATGTGCTTGGAACAATTCCAGGAATAGTAAAGTTGAACCATGAATTGCCATTGACGCTTTATGCCGGACTGAAAACTGACGGACGGGAGCCGTTGGCATTTTACAGTGAGACAAAACCGGTATTCCTCCTTGTCAGCTTCATGATGTCCGAGTCAATAGCGAACGGACTTCGTTCACAGTACATTAAGAAAGTTTACAAGCCGATTATTTCGTTCATTATGAAGAACCTCTGGTTCCTGCGCAATCAGAACCTGGGCCCGTTTGGATTGAATCCGCCGGGACTTGACTTTGTATTCGGCCCCGGAGCAAGTGTGATCTTTGAAGGCGGAGACATCGAGGTGTGGGGTGGTAACTTTGCCCCGGTTCTGGGAAGTAATACGATTCGTGTCTCAACATATCTCGGTGATTTCGACGTTGCTCCGTATGCGTTGATGCTTGATGTAGGAGGCTGGGATATACTGAATGGTACGCTGCCGTCCGGCATGTCTGATCATCCGTTCGGACTATGGGGAATCGGGGTGGTCAGGGTCATAACACCCGGCGGCACCTCAAATGGGGTAGAAGTATCGATTTTCCCGTAATAACATTACCCGGCGGCGGAGGGATAGCTCTCCGCCGTTTTTTTGTCTGAGGTCAAAAGGATACAACTGTCGTTTTTTGAATTACAGATGATCAATAATACTGCGGACCGTATCTATGGGAATTGCAAATCCGATCCCGGAGTGGCTTGTGGAGCTTCCAATAATTGCAGTGTTGATGCCTATAACTTCTCCGCGCATATTCAGGAGCGGGCCTCCGGAATTGCCGGGATTGATCGAAGCGTCGGTTTGCAAAAGCTCATCGTATTTACCTGAGCCTATCACCCTGCCTTTTGCGCTGATGATTCCTGCAGTGACGGTTTTCTCGAGTCCGAATGGGTTTCCGATAGCGATAACCCATTCACCTGTTTCAACTGCGGATGAATTGCCGAGCCTGACAGCGGGCAGAGGTTTTTGGGGCTCAATTTTCAAAACAGCAATATCGGCATCCTTATCTGCGGCAATAATATTTGCCCTGTATGATTCACGATCCGAAAGACGGACAATGACAGCCTCTGCATTGGCGATAACATGATTTGCTGTTACGATTGCGCCGTCTCCGGAAACTATGAAGCCGGAACCGAGACTGACAATGGCTGAACCGGGCTGGTTCTTTTTGGAGGAAATGTTGACCACTGACGGCAGAGAAGCCTTTACCAGTTCAACAAATGACGGAAACTGCGTGTTCAATAGTGCGGTGGAAGTTTCGGCAGGCTTGCTTAAATTTGCAGTGGATTCAACGGTGGCGCAGCCTGAAAGCAATCCCAAAAGCATGCCTGTTAACGCAGGAGCAAATATAACCCGGTGACGCATGAAAGTTATTCTAACAAATACAGGAAGAAAAGGGATTTCAGGATTGTATAACCGCCTTGCATATTGTAAAATTTACTTTGAACAATTTAACAAATGAAAGGCGGTATAACCGAATGAATGCGATGAAGAAAAAGTTTTTTTATTTTATTGCTGCAGGCCTGTCTTTATGGATGTGCGGTAATGTTAATGCGCAGCAGGTCAATCCTCCCTTGATCCCTCCGCCCCCGGTTGACCCTACTGCGAGAACGCTTTCCGCCGTTGAAAAAATTTCTCCGGGGACCTTCCTTATCGGCGATATTCAGATTATCAAGAGTAAAAAGAGCGTCTCGTTCCCCGCAACTGTAAACATGGACAAGGGGCTGCTTGAATATTTATTGGTCCAGGGGGCCGGGAAGACGCACGAGAGCCTCTTCAGGACAAAGGTGCAGCCGTATGATCTGCAGGTCGCGCTGCTGCTGCTTGGATTTGAAGGAACTGATACGCCTCTTGGTTCACAGGGCGATCCTGCAAAGCCGGAGGGAGAGCCAGTTGAACTGACAATTACATATAAAAAGGCAGACGGCACCTCAGTCACTGTCATGCCTGAGGAATGGCTGATAAAAACGGTTGACGACAAACATAGGGGAGTCAGCGCGATGGATTGGGTCTTCACGGGTTCTATGGTCGCAGACGGGCAGTTCATGGCCCAGATGTCAGGCTCTATTGCAGCGATATTCCATGACCCGTCCGCCATGATTGATAATGCTTCTCCCGGCGGAGAGAGCGATGAAGTCTGGTTCGTAAAGGAAGGAGCGGTGCCGCCTGTAGGGACGCCGGTCACAATAAATATAAAAGCAAAAACAAAAAAATAATTGTGTATGAAATAGAGGAGGATGGATGGGTAACGTTGTAAAGGTTTTCTTGCTTGCAGCATCTCTGATTTTGCTTCCAATGATCTCAAGTGCAGGCAATGTGGTCAGTTCCTCGAAGACGGATGTTTCTTTAAAAAATGAAGTTGAAAGCGCCATTGGAAAGGGTCTCACATGGCTTGCAGCCCAGCAGAAACCCGAGGGATGGTGGTCTCAGCAGGAATTCCCCGCATTGACGGCGCTTGCGTTGATGTCTTTTCAGGGAGACCCCTCCGGTTATTATAAGAAGAAATACGCAGGTCCGATTAATAAAGGCTACGATTATCTCAAACAGGCAGCGAAGCCTGACGGTTCAATATTTGTCAAAGACGTGTACGTTAATTACAACACCGCTGTTTGCAACACCGCGTTTGTGGTGGCCAATCGTCCCGAATTTGAGCCGTTCATTAAAAACGCGCGCAATTACCTGATCAAGAGCCAGCATGACGAAGGCGAGCAGGGAATGGGCGATTCTCCCTATGACGGAGGCATCGGTTACGGCCGCACCGACAAAAACCCCGACCTTTCCAACACGGTCCTCGCGCTGGAATCACTGTATTACAGCCGTTATCTGAAGGGTGAAAAGGACCCGGACCTTAACTGGGAGGCGGCAAAAAAGTTTATAACGCGGACCCAGCATCTGCCAGGCATTAACGATCAGGAATGGGCAAGCAACGACTCTTACAACAAAGGCGGATTCGCATACTTCCCAGGAAACAGCAGGGCCGGTGATATGACCCTTCCTGACGGCAAGATTGTCCCCAAGGCTTACGGGAGCATGAGCTATGCCGGGCTGCTGAGTTACATCTACGCGCAAATGGACAAGAATGACTCCCGGATCAATGCTGTATATGAATGGCTGTCCAGGAATTACTCCCTTGACGCTAATCCCGGCGCGGGCAATGACGGGCAGGACGGCCTCTATTATTATTTTCACACTATGGCAAAAGGGCTGACCCTCTACGGTGTTGACACCCTGAAATTAGCGGACGGCAAAACAGTCAACTGGCGTGAGGCGCTTGCAAAACGTCTCCTCGACCTGCAAAAGAGCGAGGGTTTCTGGGTAAACGAAAAGAGCGGACGCTGGATGGAGAAAGACCCTATATTGGTGACTTCTTATTCTATCCTTGCATTAGAGATGGTGTGGAGAGGGATGTAACGGGGTTTTCAGTATGAATACACGTTCGTCATGCCCGCAGGTCGTAAGCGGGCATCCAGTTTCTTTCTGGATTCCCGCCTGCGCGGGAATGACGTCAATGCGCCAAATGAACATTAAGACATGAAAAAAATCGAGCAGCAATTCACAGTCAATTACAGGTTCCCCGTTATCTTCACCCGTGATGTTTTCAATATTAACAATACCGCGTTGAGTGATGTCCTTAAGGCCCCCGGGGAAAAGAAGAACAGGATACTGATCGTCATTGACTCCAATGTATCTGAGGCAATGCCGGGTCTGATAGAGAAGATAGAAAAATATTCAAAACACAACGACGGCATCATGGAATTTGTTTCATCCCCTTTTATTATCAGGGGAGGAGAGGCGTGCAAAAATGATTCGGCGGAAGTCGACAGGCTGCACGCTTTGATAGATAAGCACCACCTGTGCAGGCATTCTTTTGTGCTTGTAATCGGAGGCGGGGCCGTGCTTGACGCTGCAGGATACGCTGCTGCTACCGCCCACAGAGGCATCCGTCTTATAAGGATGCCGACCACAACGCTTGCGCAAAATGACGCAGGCGTGGGCGTAAAGAATGGCATTAACGCCTTCTGCAGAAAGAACTTTCTCGGGACCTTTGCGCCACCGTACGCAATTATAAACGACTTTGATTTTCTGACCACCTTGCCTGAAAGGGAATTGAGGTCGGGCATTGCTGAAGCTGTAAAAGTCGCCCTCATCAGGGACAGGGCCTTCTTTGACCTTCTCTATAATGAACGGCAGAAACTTGCCCTCTTTGCGCCAGACAGTATGGAAAAAATGATCATCAGGTGCGCTGAGCTTCATATCGAACATATCGGAATGAGCGGCGACCCGTTTGAATGCGGCTCATCCCGCCCACTTGATTTCGGTCACTGGTCCGCCCACAAGCTCGAAGAGCTGACCGGAGGCAAGATACAGCACGGCGAGGCAGTGGCAATAGGCATTGCGCTTGATTCTCTTTACTCTCACCACACCGGACTCATCAGCGAGATTGAACTGCACAAAATATTTTCAGCACTGGAAGATATAGGCTTTGACCTTTATCACTGGTCCCTCAGCTGGATAGACATAAACAGCGCACTAAAAGAATTCCAGGAGCATCTCGGCGGTGAGCTTACCATCCCCATGCTGAAAGGCATCGGAGGCAAGATCGAGGTGCACGAGATAGATACCGTTCTGCTGAAAAAATGTGTTAATATCCTTGCTGAAAGAAGCAGGGAGAAGGAGAGTAAAAAAGACTATGGAAAATTCACCGATGCCGGCGAAACAGGCCTTAGAACTATACTTCCTTGACAACCGCGCAAGGCTCCTTGAGATCGCTTCATTCCTCGACCGCATAGACAGGTACAAAGACTCCGCTGCAGCAAAAGACGATTTCCGCTACAAGTCTTTTATGAAGGCATTGAAGCTCATCATCGGCACGGAGAAAGACCGCACCATAAATGTCCAACTGCTCTTCAGCGATCTGACCGCGGAACCCATAGAGAGCGCAGCCGGGCTGAAGGCATTCGGCGCCTGGGAGGGGACCTTCAGTGAAGGTAATTGACCCCCACATCCACATGGTCTCAAGGACCACAGACGATTACCTGGCGCTTGCGATCAACGGGATCCACACGATAACGGAACCCGCGTTCTGGGCGGGATTTGACAGGAGGGGCGTTGACGGCTTTCATGATTATTTTCACCACCTCACAGTGACAGAACCGGCGAGGGCCGCAAGATTCAATATAAAGCATTACTGCTGGATCGGTTTAAATTCCAAAGAAGCGGAGAACCAGAAACTGGCCGGGGAAGTATTGCGCATTATTCCTGAATACCTTGACAGGCCTACCGTGCTGGGTCTTGGAGAAATCGGGCTCAACAAAAACAGCCGTAACGAAATCAATGTACTTGAAATGCAGTTGGAAATAGCCGCTAAAAGAAATGAGCTGGTCCTTATTCACACTCCTCATCTTGAAGACAAGCTCAAAGGCACGCGCATCATCATGGACATGGTCCTCAATGAAAAGAGGATCAAACCTTCACGGGTGCTGATCGATCATGCGGAAGAGCACACTATCGGGGAAATAAAGGAGAAGGGCTTCTGGTTCGGCCTTACCCTTTACCCGAATTCAAAAGGCAGTCCTGAAAGGGCCGTGGACGCGGTGGAGGCATACGGCTCTGATAATATCTGCATCAACTCATCCGCAGACTGGAGCGTCAGCGACCCCCTTGCTACAGTGAAGTGCGCAAATGAAATGCGCAGGCGCGGACATCCTGAAGCGTTAATCCAGAAAGTATTTTACGAAAACCCGAAAGCCTTCCTCAGCCAGTGCCCGAAGTTCAAGGCTGGATGATCCTATTGTGTAACTGTGCGGTCGGAATATCTTACTTTCTGTCGGACATCCTTACATTTTAAAGAGACCCGTAAAAATCACTATTATTTAATATTAAATGGTTGCAAACCTGGCAGATGATTTGCATAATATTTCAAAGTTTAGGGGATTGAGCGTAATCCATCAGGGTGTAACGAAAGAGGGGATTCTTTTTTTCCTCATAATTAATAAAGCTGTATTGTCTTTTGAAGGGGAGTGCTTGTGGAATTAAAATTGCACAGACAGACAGACAGACAGACAGACAGACAGATTTAGTCTCTTATCAGAAAAATAATATAAACAAAAAGGGCGTTCCGGTTTTTCGGAACGTCCTTTTTGTTGTATCAAGATTGTCATTTCCATGCAAACGGAATCCGGAATATAAAATACATAATTCATAGGGGGAAGCAATGAATAATAGTAAAAAGGTTGTCCTGATTAGTTCATTTTTGGTCATGATGTTTATGGCGGTAACAGCGATGGCGTATACGGAAGTATCTTCTATTACTGCCTCGCCGAATCCGTTCAATAACATCAACGGAGAGACGACTACAATAACAGTTGAGGCTACATCCGGCGTGACTGATTTGGAGATCAGGGCGCTCTCTTCTGATGAGTCAACAGTTATCCGCAGCGGATTGAATCTCACAGAAATTTCATCAGGAGTATATACAACAATATGGAATGGCAGAGACAATAATAATGCAATTGTATTGGCAGGTAGTTATAAAGTTAGGGTATTTAACCTTGCAACCACGACTTATATTGGGGCATCAAGTACTATTAATGTTCAAGGATTACTTCCTGCGTCCCCAAATCCGTTTACCCCCACAGGAACGAATGCAACAACGATTACGGTACAGGCAACGCCGGGGCAGGCAGGACTTGTTGCAAAGGTCAGATATGTGAGTGGTTACTACTATTATTACGAGAACATTTCATTGA
>JACQZF010000039.1 GCA_016213945.1 Nitrospirota bacterium
AATTATGCCGAGGAGCTCCTGAAAGACGCGGACAAACTCACTGGCTGGCCTGAGAAGGTCGTAACCATGCAGCGCAACTGGATCGGGCGAAGCGAAGGCGTTGAGGTTGATTTTAAGATCGCGGGCATGGAAAGGAAGATCAGGATATTCACCACGAGGCAGGATACGCTTTATGGCGCTACGTTCATGAGCATTGCAAAGAAACATCCGCTGGTAGCCGGGCTGGTGAAAGATGAAGAGACGCTGAAGGCGATAGCGTCGCTCTCAGACGACCCTGAGAAGAAAGAGGGCGTCTTCACCGGTCATTACGCTGAGAATCCGCTGACCGGAGATAGGATACCGATCTGGGCTGCCAATTTTGTTTTAATGGAATACGGCACAGGCGCAGTCATGGCAGTGCCCGCGCATGACCAGCGGGATTTTGATTTTGCGAAGAAATATGATTTGCCAGTAAAAGAGGTAATTGTAAAGGACAACAGTTCAGAAGAGCAAAAGAGCAAAAGTGCGGAAGGAAGTGCCTTTGAAGACGATGGCGTCCTTATTAACTCCGCACAATTCTCCGGTCTTCCCTCCAAAGAGGCAAGGGAGAAGATTGCCGATCATATCGAACAAAAGGGTTTGGGCAAGAAGGTTGTCAATTATAAGCTGAGAGACTGGGGCATTTCCCGTCAGAGGTATTGGGGGACCCCAATACCGGTAATCTATTGCGATACCTGCGGCGCTGTGCCGGTGCCTGAAAGCGAATTGCCGGTGGTGCTTCCACAGGATGTTGTGTTTAAAGGCAAGGGCGCGTCTCCGCTGTCTGAGTCGAAGGATTTTAAAAACACAAAATGCCCCCGGTGCGGTAAAGACGCAAGGAGAGAGACGGACACGATGGACACCTTCGTGGATTCATCGTGGTATTTTATCGCATACTGTCTTGGAGGTAACGAGAAGATCGATTTGAATTTAGCGGTCAGCAGTCAGCAATCAGCCCTCAGCTACTGGATGCCGGTTGATCAGTATATCGGAGGGATTGAACACGCGGTCCTTCATCTGCTTTATTCACGCTTTTTCACAAAGGTAATAAGAGATATCGGCCTTATAAAAGTTAATGAACCCTTTACCCGCCTCCTGACGCAGGGGATGGTGATCAAGGACGGCGCAAAGATGTCTAAATCAAAGGGCAATGTCGTGGACCCGGATTTCCTGATCAACAAATACGGCGCTGACACCGTGAGGGTCTTCTGCATGTTCGCGGCCCCGCCTGAGAGGGACCTCGAATGGTCGGACCAGGGAGTGGATGGGGCGTCAAGATTTTTGAACAGGATATGGGGGATTGTTTATAAAAATAGTGCAGAAGTGCAAGAGAGCAAAAGTGCAAAAGAAACCCCACCTTGCTCCTCCCCTTGCCAAGGGGAGGATGGGAGGGGTGCTTCTGCACTGCTTCGAAAGACCCATCAGACCATTAAGAGGGTTACAAACAGCATTGAACGCGATTATCATTTTAATACTGCTATCGCTGCGCTTATGGAGCTTATTAATGAGATCACTGCATTTAGTCCGGTAAGCAAAGAGGACCATGGGGTTGTGAAGTTCAGTATTGAGCAGATGGTCCTGCTTCTTTCTCCTTTTGCCCCGCATATTACAGAAGAGCTTTGGGAGCAGGCCGGCGGCAAGAAAAGCATCCAGAAAGAACCCTGGCCTGTGTGGGATGAAGAGATCGTGAAAGAAGAAGAGGTCGAGCTTGTGATACAGGTAAACGGGAAGGTGAGGGGCAAGATCCTGATACCTGCTGGTCTTGACGACGACGCTGTTAAGGAAAAGGCCTTTTCAGATCCGAAGGTCCAGGAACATATTAAGGGCAAGACCCTGAAGAAAGTTGTGGTCGTCAAAGGCAAGCTCGTCAATATAGTAGTTTAAAAAAGTAAGAAGTTAGAAGTAGGAAATGGGAAGTTAGATAATGAGAAAAATAAAAATAAATCATAGAGGCCTCTTGTCTATTGCTTTTTACTTCTTACTTCTCACTTCTTACTTCTCACTTTCATCCTGCGGTTACCACATGATCGGCTCTAAGCTTCTGCCGTTTAACTCCATAACGATCAAACCCGTTCAGAATAAAACCTACGAGCCGAGGCTGGAGGAAAGGCTTCACAACGCCCTTTCAAAGGAGTTTATCAATGAAGGCATCGAGGTCAAAGGTGCGGGAGGAGATGCTGTGCTTGAGGCGACTGTGACGACTTTCGAGCTTGGCGCTATCGCGGCAGTCGATGACAAAATTAAGGAACAGGTCATAACAATGCGGGTCAACATCAAGCTCAACGACAGGGGAAAGATCACCGAATTCAAGACAATGGAGTCGCAGATAAAGATCACCTTCCAGACCACCGGGACAGTCAGTGACAGTGTCGCGGAAAAGGAAAGGTCCACGGACAAGGCCTGCAGCGAGATAGCAAAAGAGATAGTAGGCAGGATCGTCATGACGTATGCTAAATAAGACGCTCCAAAAAGAAGTTGAGAACGGCCTTCCAGGACCCCTGTATTTTATCTGGAGCGAAGAGGGCTGTTTCCTTGAGGAGGCCCTTTCAAAGATCATCGAGGTAGTTATTGCCTCCGCCCCTGTAGACTTTAATTACAGCGCCTTTTATCCTTCCGCAGCGCCCCCCGAAATTTTAAATGCCGCACTGACCCTTCCATTTATGGCGTCAAGGAGGCTGGTGGTCATAAAAGACTTTCACCTGTTCCCTGCCTCGGCTGTTAAAGCTTTAACGCCGTATCTGAAAGGGCCTGCTGATACAACCTGCATGGTGGTCTTTTCACAAAAAGCCCCTGCCGCCTCTTTGGATGTCGGCTGGAAGGTTTATTCCCTGAATATCCAGGAAAGGGACATGCCCGCGTGGCTGAAGCACGCGGCAGCGCAGAAAGGCCTGAAGCTGTCTGACGACGCGGTTGATTATCTGATAGAGTATGTGGGATTTGACGCAGGGCTTTTATTGATGGAAATCGAAAAGCTAACATCCCTTGGGAACAAGACCATCAGCGGTAAGGACATCATCGACTCAACCAGCATGATGAGGGAATACACGACCTTCGATCTGGTCGATTCGTTGATAGCAAGGCAAAGCACAAAGGCCTTCAGGATTTTAAAGACCCTGTTTTCAGGCAGGAGCGGCGAACTGCCCGTTATCCTGGGGACCTTGAACTGGCACTACAAACAGTTTTACTCCCTGTGGTTAAACAAGGGCAGGAGACCCGCAAAAATGAGAGAAGGCACTTACCGGACGCTTTCAAAATATCTTCCCCATTTTAAGGAAGAAGATTTTTTAGGCATTTTCCAGGACCTTCATGAAGCTGATCTGGGAATTAAATCATCAGGAAGACCGGAGCTTGTGCTTGAAGTCCTGCTTGTCAGGCTGCTGCAGAAGGGGAAAGGGAATTGACGAGCCTTGTGAGCTGGGAGACTTTCCGGGCAGCGGTATTTTCATGGATGATCCTTTTTCTGGCCGCGTTGTCAATGGCGGAAATCGCCTTCTTTAATATGACCTTTGCGCCGTCAGCGTTTTTATTGTCGACTGCTTCCCTGACATTTTTGGAAAGTGTTCTCAGCAGGTTCTTCACTGATTTATTTTTCAGCGTCTTTACTTCTGTCTGCCGGGCCCTCTTGAGCACGGACTTGCTTCTTTTAGGTGCTGCTTTTGCTGGCAATTGATTGCCCTCCTTGTTTATAGTAATTGGGTCGAAAAATAGTTGAGTAACTAAGATATTAGAAAATTAGCATGAAAGTCAAGGCTGATGGATGAAAAGAAAAATATAACCAGGGCGGCCGGACTGATGTCGGCGGCGACTTTTATAAGCCGGATACTCGGGTTTATAAGGGACATGATCTTTGCGTTGTTCTTCGGCGCAACAGGGCTTTCAGACACCTTTTTCGCGGCGTTCAGGATCCCGAATCTGCTGAGGGAATTTTTTGCCGAAGGCTCAATGTCAGCCGCGTTCATTCCCGTATTGACGGAATACCGGCAGAAACATGGCGAGGAGGAAGCGAACCGGCTTATAAGAATAGCCTTCACCTTTATCATCATTGTTGTCGGATTAATATGCATTGCGGGCATTATCTTCTCCTCTGCTATCGTTACAGTCATTGCGCCGGGGTTTCTGAGTTCACCGGAAAAATTTTCATTGACAGTGCGTTTGACAAGGATCATGTTCCCGTTCCTTTTGTTCATAAGCCTTGCCGCGCTGGTGATGGGGGCGCTGAACACCAAAAAGATTTTTTTCATCCCCGCGCTTGCCCCCGCGATGCTGAACATAACCCTTATTGCCAGCATAGTGTTTTTTGAATCAAGGGCCAGTCAGCCTATAATGGCCGCGGCAATAGGTATAATGGTAGGGGGCTTTGTTCAGTTTGCATTTCAACTCCCCTCTTTCTTCAAAAACAAATACACGCTCGGTTTTGATACGACCTTCAGACACCCCGGTCTTAAAAGGATGTTCGTCCTGCTGATACCCGCCACATTTGCCTTATCAGTAAATCAGGTAAATATTGTTGTGAGCAATATCCTCGCTTCGTATCTCCCCGCCGGGAGCATTACATATCTTTTTTACTCGATGAGGCTGATACAATTTCCCATAGGCATATTCGGCGTTGCAATGGGGATGGCCATTCTTCCGACCCTTTCAGCGCACGCGGCAAAAGGTGAGTTTGAAAATCTGAGGAGTGATTTTTCATTTGCTTTGAGGCTGCTGTTTTTCATAACAGTACCTGCAATGGCGGGGTTGATTTTCCTGAGAGAGCCGATAGTGAATATTCTTTTTCAGAGAGGGATGTTTGATTATGCCGCTACAACCGGCACGGCGCAGGCGCTGCTTTTTTATTCTCTGGGGATATGGGCGATAGTCGGCATGAGGATCGCGGCGGCGGGCTTTTATTCCATGCAGAATACAAAAACCCCCGTGAAGATCGCGGCCATTGCAATGCTTACAAACGTGGTGCTGAGCCTTCTGCTCCTTAAGCCGATGAAACACAACGGGCTCGCGCTTGCCAATGCCATTGCCTCGTCAGTGAATTTCATCATTCTCTTTATTATGCTGAGGAAGAAACTCGGCAGGATCGACGGCAAAAAGATAGCAGCGTCCTTTGTTAAAGTTACAACCGCTTCCGCCGTGACAGGGCTCATGAGCTGGTCCATTGTCAGGGGAGACATGTGGATGCAAAGCGGAAGGACAATTCAAAAAGCAGGCGTCCTGGCGGGAGTAATCGCGCTCTTTGTTTTAGTGTACCTTGCGATCATGCATTTTTTGGGAAGCGATGAGATGAAGTATCTCGTGAAGATGTATAAGGAACGGAAGGCGAAAAAAGTAAACGCCGGTATTGAATAAAGGAGGAAACTAATGGTCATCAAAAAACTCGTTATCGGGCCGCTTCAGGAGAATTGTTATATAGTAGCAGACGAAATGTCGGACCAGTCAATTGTCATTGACCCCGGAGATGAGCCGGACAGGGTCATTGAACTGATAAAAGACAGCGGCCTGCACGTCAGCTCGGTAATATTGACTCACGCGCACTTCGACCATATCGGCGCTGCAGGTGATATTAAAAAGGCCACGGGCGCGAAAATCTTAGTGCATGAGGGCGATATGGAATTGTATAAGGGCGTCAGGGACCAGGCGTCCTTCTGGGGCTATGATGTCGAAGACTTGCCTGAGCCGGACGGGTTTCTTAATGAAGGCGACGAAGTGCGGGTCGGGGACATGCTTTTTCAGGTCCTTCATACCCCGGGGCACAGTCCCGGCGGAATATGTCTTTATGGAGAAGGCGTAGTGTTCTCAGGCGACACAATATTTCAAGGTTCGGTAGGGAGGACCGACTTCTACGGCGGCGACATGATGCAGCTTAAGGAATCATTCAAAAGAATAATCAGTCTTCCCGATGACACTGTTATCCTTTCAGGTCATGGCCCGGAGACGACAGTTGGGAGAGAGAAGGAAGAGAATTTTTTCGTCGGGGAATTGTAAGAAACCTCTAACTCAAAAGATTTTTCGTATTGACCTGAAAACAGCATTTTAACCACAGAGTGCTCAGAGATAAAAGAATTCATATTCAGAAGCTTACTCACATTATTTGCATTTCACCCAATAGGTGAAATGACTTTATGTCTTAATGTCCCGGCTTTCAGATTTTTCTCTGTGATCTCTGTGGTTCAATTACTTTAAAGACCTTCCGCCAGATATACCACAGTAAAACAACCAACAACAAAAACGGCAGGACCCATAAAAGAAGGGCGCTGCCTTTTTGGGTTTGCCATCTCTGCATTATTGAAGGTAATGCTAAAACAACTGACAGGACAAACCAGATAGCGGTCACAAGTATGTGCTGCCAGAGACCATCACTTTTTGTTTCCTGTTTGCCGCAACCGGTTGCACGGCAGCTGTCCTGAATATCCGGCTTTGATTTGTCTCTCGCATATTCACGCGACTTGCCGAGTGCGCGTAAAGAGGTTGTCACTGCCGTCAATGCACTTATAACAGATGCGATCAAAGAGATATTTTCCATAATTGAGACAGAGAAAAATTAACTCCTGAAAGTTTATCAGAAGGCAGCCGAAAATTAAATCTCTCCGGTTCTGTGGTTGAGGATAGTGCGAAAAACAGAACATAATTGTAACAGGCGCAACAATAATGAAATGGAACTATAAATCTGTCTCATGTTAAATCAGGAAGTTATGTCCTGGCACGATTTTGGCAATACTCCACCAAACAATAAAACAAACCCTGAAAGGAGATATTGAATGAGACAGATAGCAATTTACGGAAAAGGCGGTATCGGTAAATCAACAACAACACAGAACCTGGTCGCGGCGCTTGCCGAGGCCGGCCGCAAGTGCATGATCATAGGCTGTGACCCAAAGGCGGACTCTACGCGGCTTATTCTTAACCGCAAGGCCCAGAACACGGTCATGGATATGGCGCGTGAAAAAGGCACCGTTGAGGACCTTGAACTTGAGGAAGTCCTGTTGCACGGGTTCAAAGGCATCAAATGCGCCGAGTCGGGCGGGCCTGAGCCGGGCGTGGGTTGTGCAGGCCGCGGGGTTATCACGGCCATCAACTTTCTCGAAGAGAACGGCGCATACGGTGAGGACACGGAATTTGTTTTTTACGACGTGCTCGGAGACGTCGTCTGCGGCGGATTCGCCATGCCGATCCGGGAAGGCAAGGCCAAGGAGATATACATCGTAACCTCCGGCGAGATGATGGCGATGTATGCTGCAAACAATATCTCACGTGGTGTTCTTAAGTACGCGCAGAGCGGCGGTGTGCGGCTTGGCGGCCTGATCTGCAACAGCAGGAAGACGGACAAGGAGTTCGAACTCATCTCGGAGCTGGCCGCAAAACTCGGCACTCAGATGATCCACTTTGTGCCGAGAGACAACGAGGTCCAGCGGGCCGAACTCAGGAGAAAGACCGTGATCGATTATGCCCCGAATCATCCGCAGGCCGACGAGTACCGCGAGCTTGCCAGGAAGATCGCAGACAATAAGAACTTCGTTATCCCCACACCAATCACCATGGACGAGCTGGAACGGCTTCTGATGGATTACGGAATTATGGAGAGCGAAGAGGCGGCAGTATAAATAAGAAGCGTTCAGCGGTCAGCATTCAGCTTTCAGCAAAGGAATAAACTGCTCTTAGCTGATAGCTGACGGCTGATAGCTATAAAGGAGGAATGAAATGAGCACAGCGATTAAAGAGACTCAGAAGATGATAGAGGAAGTTCTGGATGCGTATCCTGAGAAGGCGAAGAAGGACAGGGCCAAACATTTAGCAGCCAATGACCCGACGGGGCAGTGCAGCACCTGCCAGGTTAAGTCCAATATAAAATCCCGTCCCGGTGTAATGACGGTCAGGGGATGCGCGTACGCAGGAGCAAAGGGTGTTGTCTGGGGGCCGGTCAAGGACCAGATCACTATCAGTCACGGCCCTGTAGGCTGCGGCCAGTATAGCTGGTGGTCGCGCCGGAATTATTACAACGGCCAGACGGGTATCGATACATTTGGAACAATGCACATTACAACGGACTTTCAGGAGAAAGATATTGTTTACGGCGGCGACAAGAATCTTGATGCGGCGCTGCACGAATTAAAAGGACTGTTTCCGCTTGCAAAAAGCATGGGCATACTCTCGGAATGCCCGGTCGGTCTTATAGGAGACGACATTGAAGCGGTGTCTAAAAAAGCTGAAAAGGAATTTGCCATGCCCATCGTGCCGGTGAGGTGCGAGGGATTCAGGGGTGTGAGCCAGTCGCTCGGTCATCACATCGCCAACGATACCATAAGGGACCACATCCTCGGCAAGGGGCTGCTTGAAAAATCTACTCCCTATGACGTCGCGCTCATCGGAGATTACAACATCGGCGGAGACGCATGGGCTTCGAGAAAGATGCTTGAGGAACTCGGTCTCAGGGTCATTGCACAATGGACCGGTGACGCCTCGATAAATGAGATGGGCATTGCTCACAAGGCAAAGGTGAACCTTGTTCACTGCTACCGCTCAATGAACTACATATGCAGGCACATGGAAGAGCAGTACGGCATCCCGTGGACGGAGTTTAACTTCTTCGGCCCGACAAAGATATACCAGAGCCTCAGAAAGATCGCCTCGTACTTTGATGACAGTATCAAAGAGAAGGCTGAGAAGATGATTGAAAAATACAAGCCGGCGATGGACGCGGTCATCGAAGAGTTTAAACCGGGACTTGAAGGCAAGAGGGTAATGCTTTATGTGGGAGGCTTGAGGCCAAGGCATACTATCGGAGCATATGAAGACCTCGGTATGGAGGTCGTTGCTTCAGGATATGAATTCGGCCACAGCGACGATTATAAAAGGACCTATCCTGAGATGAAAGAAGGCGCTGTGATCATGGACGACGCCACGCTTTACGAGCTTGAAGAGTTCACCAGAAGGCTCAGCCCTGATATGGTCGGCTCAGGGATAAAGGAGAAATACTCCTATCACAAGCTTGGCGTGCCTTTCAGGCAGATGCACTCGTGGGATTATTCGGGCCCGTATCACGGTTTTGACGGTTTTCCTGTTTTTGCAAGAGACATGGACATGACGGTAAACAGCCCCACGTGGGGGTTAATACGGAGGAAGAAATGAAGATAAAAGATCACAATGAACTATTTCAGGAGCAGGAATATATCGACCAGTTTGAGAGGAAGAAGGAGTTTGAAAACTGTCCCACGGCTGAGGAAGTGCAGCGCATTGCGGAATGGACCAGGACAGCGGAGTACAGGGAATTAAATTTCAAAAGGCAGAACATAAAGATCAATCCTGCAAAGGCATGTCAGCCTCTGGGCGCGGTATTCTGCGCCTCGGGTTTTGAAGGGACACTGCCCTTTGTGCAGGGAGCGCAGGGGTGTGTAGCTTATTTCAGGAGCCATCTGAGCAGGCACTTTAAAGAGCCGATGACAGCCGTATCCACTTCCATGACTGAAGACGCCGCGGTATTCGGAGGATTGAACAACATGCTCGAAGGATTAGAAAACGCCTACACTCTTTATCATCCGAAGATGCTTGCGGTCTGCACCACATGTATGGCAGAGGTGATCGGCGATGACCTGAATGCATACATACGGACGGCGCGGGAAAAAGGGGTTATCCCTCAGGAATTGCCGGTCCCCTTTGCGCACACTCCGAGTTTTGTCGGCTCGAATATCACGGGATACGACAATATGATGAAGGGCATACTCACTGCTGTTACAGCAGGCAGGAAAGGCGAGCCGAACGGAAAGATAAATATCATCCCCGGCTTTGATACATATACGGGAAACTACCGGGAAATGAAAAGGCTTCTCGACATAATGGAAGTTAAGCATACGATACTTGCAGACGTGAGCGATATTTACGATTCTCCCAATTCCGGGGAATATAAATTGTATCCGGGCGGCACGCCGCTTGCGGATGCGGCGGATTCGATCAATGCTTTGGCAACCATTGCGCTCCAGAAATATTCGACTTCAAAGACCATGGACTACATCGGTAAAGAGTGGAGTCAGAGTGCAGTAGCGCTTCCACCAATAGGCATAAAGAATACGGACAGGTTTTTTGAAGAGTTAAGCAAAATTACAGGCAAGCCGGTCCCGCAGGAAATTGAGAACGAAAGGGGACGCGCAGTGGATGCGATGATAGACTCGCATCCATACGTTCACGGGAAGAGATTTGCCCTTGTAGGCGACCCTGACCTGCTTCTTGGCTTGATAAGTTTCTTATTGGAGATGGGCGGGATACCTGTTCATGTCGTCTGCACAAACGGTGATAAAAAATTCCTGGAAGACGCCGAAGCCATCCTGAGTGAAAGCCCGTTTGGTCGGGAAGGCAAAGTTTATACCGGCAAAGATATGTGGCATCTGCGGTCATTGATGTTTACGGAGCCTGTGGATTTTCTCATCGGCAATTCATATGCGAAGTTTCTCTGGCGTGATACCGGGATCCCTCTTATCAGGCTTGGGTTCCCGCTGTTTGACAGGCACCACCTCCACAGATATCCGATCATCGGCTATCAGGGAGCGCTGAATCTGGTGGGCCTGATTGTCAATACGGTGCTTGATGAAATGGACAGAAAGACGATGAACACAACGAGCTTTGATGTGATACGGTAAGAGGAAATTATCTGCAGATTACACAGATTGAGCAGATTTATTTGTCATACCCGCGAAGGCGGGTATCCAGAAGTTTAAGGACTGTATTCCCGATCAGGTCGGGAATGACGCCATGCAGTGTACCCAGTAAATCTATTTTAAATCTGTGTCATCTGCGAAATCTGCGGAAAAAGAAAAATTAGAGGTTGTGTGATGTTGACCAACATAGACAAATTAACACATAGTGGATGTGAGCGGGAGCAGAAGGACAAGGTCTGCCGCTTGCGCGGAGGAGAGTCCTGCGCCTTTGACGGCGCGATGATCGTGCTCCAGCCCATTGCGGATGCGGCGCACATCGTTCACGGCCCGATTGCATGCTGCGGGAATTCATGGGAAGGACGGGGAACGTTGTCCTCGACCGGCAATTTGCACAGAATGGGTTTTACAACAGACATAAACGAAATGGACATTGTCTATGGCTCTGAGAAAAAGCTGCACAAGGCCATCGTTCAGACTTATGAAAAGGTAAGGCCGAAAGCGATATTTGTCTATGCAACATGCGTAAGCGGATTGATCGGCGAGGACATTGAATCCGTATGTAAAAAGGCTGAGAGTGAATTGGGCGTCCGCGTCATTCCGGTGAACGCGCCCGGCTTTGTCGGACCGAAGAATCTTGGAAACAGAATAGCAGGCGAGGTATTGCTTGATCATGTGATAGGGGCGGGGGAAATGCCTAAAAATCCCCCCGTACCCCCCTTTGTTAAAGGGGGGACCTCTCACATTTCCCCTTTGAAAAAGGGGGATGAAGGGGGATTTATAAATTTAATTGGTGAATACAATATTGCCGGCGACCTGTGGCTTGTCGAACCGGTCTTGAAGGCTGCCGGGATACGGATCCTCTCAAGGATCACAGGCGATTCGACTTTTGAAGAAATAACATACGCACACCGGGCAAAGCTGAATGTAGTTGTTTGCAGCCGTGCGCTGATCAATGTCGCAAAAGAAATGGAGAAGCGATACGGCATTCCTTATATTGAAGTTTCGTTTTTCGGAAAGACGGAGATGTCAAAGGCGTTGAGGCGAATAGCCCAAAAAGTGCAGAAGTCAGAAGTCAGAAGTCAGAAGTCGGAAGCAGCCCCAGGCTTCAGCCTGCAAGACAGCGTTGAGGCTATTATTATAAGAGAAGAAAAACAGCTTGCTAAAAAGCTTAAAGCATATTCTCACCTGAAAGGTAAAAAGGCGGTGCTCTACACCGGTGGGGTGAAGAGCTGGTCATTTATCTCCGCGCTTCTTGACTTGGGGATTGAGATAGTTGCTGTCGGAACAAAGAAGAGCACGTTTGAAGATGAGGAGAAGATGAAAGATATCCTTGGCGAGGATGCGCTGCTTGTTGAAGATGTGACGCCGAAAAATCTGTTGAAGCTGATGAAGGAGAAGAATGCCGACATTCTTGTGGCAGGCGGAAGAAATCAGTATCTCGCTATAAAGGAAGGTTTCCCGTTTATAGACATAAATCAGGAAAGGCATACAGCGTATGCTGGCTATGAAGGGCTGGTTAATTTAGCGGAGCAGATAAGCAACAGCGTCCGGTTTTATGAAGAGCATGAGTCATATGTGTCTTATAAGACTTATGCCGCACAACGCCCGGAAAAGAGTGTGGTTATTAACCCCCTCAAACATTCCCAGGCCATCGGCGCTGCGATTGCGTTTCAGGGGATCAATAATTCAATCCCGGTCATTCATGGGGCGCAGGGCTGCACGTTTTTGGGAAAAGTGCTTTTGACAAAACATTTCAGGGAACCGATTGCGCTGCAAAGCACAAAGCTGTTTACTGAAGACGTGGTGATGGGCAGTGATGAAAATCTTGCTAAGACCATAGAGGGAATTATAGAGAAAAACAACTCCGATGTTATCGGAGTTCTGACTTCAGGACTTTCGGAGGTAAAGGGAGATGACGTGAAGAAAGCTGTCAGCAGTCAGCGATCAGCAGTCAGCGATCAAAACAAAGAATGTTTCATGGTCCATGTCTCAACTCCTGATTATGAAGGCGGACTTGAGACCGGGTATGCGAATGCAGTGGAGGCAGTCATTGAGTCAATAATTTCTAATAGGGAAGCCACAAAATTTATCATTCCCGCTTGTCGGGAATCTTCTTTTAAGAATGATCCCGGACAAGCCGGGATGACAGAACAGAAATGTTCATATGTCCGCACTAATCGCCTTATCAACGTCCTTGCCGGCTCACATCTTACACCTGCTGATTTTACCGAGCTAAGGGAAATTATTGAAGCATTCGGGCTCAGGCCGGTGATACTTCCCGACCTCTCCGCGCTTGACGGCAGCAGGCAGGGGCTTTCCGCGCTTGCAATCGGCGGCACAAAAGTAGACGATATAAGGTGGATGTCACAGTCTGCATTCACCTTTGCCATTGGCGCAAGCATGGGGTCTTCTGCAAAGCTTTTGCATGAAAAGTTCGGCATTGAATATTCGGTAATTGAAAGCTTGTCGGGGTTGAATGATACGGACACCTTTATACAGACACTTTCATTTCTTAGCGGCGCTCCGGTCCCTGCCAGATATGAACGGCAGAGGAGAATCCTGATTGACGGGATGAGGGATGCGCATTTTTATTTCGGAAGCAAAAAGATTTGTCTTGCCATTGAGCCTGATATGGCGGTCCAGACTTCAAGATGGATCAGTGAGATGGGCGCGGAGATAACGCTTGCGGTCATTCCTCAGAACGCAGAGAGCGCAGGGAATATTCTTGCAAAAGAAGTGGTTGTCTCCGACCTGTTCTCGATAGATGGTGAGTTTGACCTGCTCATTTCAAACTCTCATGCGGAAGACACGGCAAAGAGACTGGGTATTCCGCTTTATCAGATGGGGTTTCCTGTTTATAAGATCATAGGGAACAGTTCAAAGATCACTATTGGATACAGAGGGACACTTGCGATGATAAATGAAGCGGCTAATCTGCTTTTACTTGAAAAACATGTATCTGTTTCAAAATCCCCCTTCACCCCCCTTTTACAAAGTGGGGACAAAAAAAGGAGAGTAACGAGATGAAAAATTATAAAGAGAATCTGAAACAGTTGATGTGGGACACGTCAGGGGCATTCGGCGACATAGGTGTCCTGCTCCCGATAGCCATTGTATTGATCGGCAAGAACGGGTTTAACCCGACCGCGTTGTTTCTTGCCGCTGGATTGTTCTATATCCTGTCCGCCTACTACTTCAGGATCACCATGCCTGTTCAACCGCTGAAGGCGATGTCTGCCATAGCGATCACCGCCGGGCTTGGTCCTGATGTTATAAATACAGCGGGCGTGATCATCGGGTTTATTTTTCTTGCGCTGACATTTACCGGGCTCAGTGTGAAGATCGGAAAATTATTTCCTGTTTCAGTAATAAGGGGCATTCAGCTCGGCCTGGGAGTCATGCTGGTGAAGGCCTCAATTACTCTTCTATCGGCAGATCCTGTCACGGCAGCAGTCTCCGGCGCTGTCCTCATGGGAGGCATTTACTTCATAAGAATCGTACCGCCTCTTATCCTGCTTATGTTATTCGGGATTGTTATATCCATAAGCAGGGTACATGGCTTATCAATCGGCCCGGTTGCATTGAGCCCGGTGTTGCCGGGGATGGACAACCTTTGGGTTGCGTTCACGGCGCTGGTCCTTCCGCAAATAGCGTTATCAATCGGCAACGCGATTGTGGCTGCCGAGGCAACAGGAAAAATGCTCTACGGTAAAAAAGCCGACAGGCTAACTCTTAAGAGTATCCCCATGAGCATGGGTATGGCAAACATACTGTCCGGCATCATAGGCGGTGTTCCAATGTGCCACGGCTCAGGAGGCATGACCGCGCACGCCAAATTCGGCGCTACGAGGGCGATGTCAGGATACATTGTCGGCGGCTTACTGATAACCCTTGCGCTTGTGCTTGGCAAATCAGGGCTTGCCGTAATATCCGCATTCCCCGGCGGAATATTAGGTGTTTTGCTTTGCTATGTCGGGATACAGCATGCGATGTTTATACGGGACATAATAAATGATAAAGCCGACGTTTTTATTGCGGCATCTATTGCTGTGATCAGTTTGATTACCAATAACCTGACTATCGGTTTTCTTGCAGGCATCGGAATTCATTATACCGCCGGGCTTTTTAAAGAGTGCTCGGACTACCCGGTATGTTGAAAATACTTTAAAAGGAGGTGGAATCATGAAGGTAGCATTTGCAACAACAGATGGAACAAATGTGGATGAACATTTCGGCAGGGCCGGGAAGTTTGTAATCTACGAGTTAATGAAGGACGGCTATAAATTTTTAGAGACAAGGAAGTTCGCTGACGGCAGGGATGCGGAGATTGAAGGAACAAAAGATATGGGACAGGTCCATGACGACAGGGTGCAGGCCAAAGTGGACAAGCTTGCGGATTGCAAGATTATCTACCTTACGGAAATCGGCGGGCCTTCAGCAGCAAGACTTGTGAAAAAAGGGATAATGCCAATAAAGATAAAAGAGACAGCATCCATAGAGGAATCAATGAACGTGCTTCTTGAGACAATAAAGAAATCTCCGCCGCCGTGGCTGAGAAAGGCGATGAATAGCAATTAGCTGTCAGCGATCAGCGTTCAGCAAGAGACACTTCAAATCATATTTTTACTGAAAGCTATTAGCTGAATGCTGATAGCTAAAAAGGAGGAACACACATGAAAATGATCAGGGCATTTATAAGGCCGGAAAAAGAGCAGGAGGTAGTTTTGGCGTTGGAGGGGGCCGGGTTTCCGTCGCTCACAAAGATGCCGGTATTCGGAAGAGGAAAACAAAAGGGTCTTCAGGTGGGCCCTGTGCATTATGATGAGCTTCCAAAGACACTCATCATGACGGTTGTTGATACTGAGGATGTTGAAAAGGTAGTCAGCATAATTCATGACAAGGCAAAGACAGGTTTCATCGGTGACGGGAAAATATTCGTCAGCCCTGTCGATGCTGCTTATACAGTAAGGACGGGGGAGGCGGTTTTATGAAAGAAATTACTGCGATCATAAGGAGAGACAAGCTGCCTGAAACCAAGAAGGCCCTTGATGAACTGGGATATTCCTCGCTGACGATCCAGAGTGTGGACGGAAGAGGCAAACAAAAGGGCGCGATGTGCGCGGAGATGGATTCTGAAATGCCTGGGAGTTTCTGCACGACAGTCAAATTAAAACCTACGCCGTCCGCTTACGCGCTTGAGCATACTTTGCCGAAGGTCGCCCTTTATGTGCCGAAGAGGATGCTCACGCTGATTGTCCCGGATGATGTTGTGAGCAAGCTTGTGAAATCAATTGTCAAGGTCAACCAGTCAGGAAAGCGCGGAGACGGGAAGATATTTGTCTCACCTGTCGAAGGAGCAGTGAGGGTAAGGACGGGTGAGATGGATGGAGAAGCAATTTCGTGAAGAAATGGACCACAGAGGACACAGAGGCACGAAAAATAAAAACCGATCTAATCCGCAGATTACGCAGATTCAACAGATTTCATTTAGAGTTAATTTATTAGTCTGTGTAATTTGTGAAATCTGTGGATGATTTTTTCCTAAGTGTTCTCTGTGGTCAATCTTTTATCTGGGAGGAATTATGTCAATTATCGGATACACGCGCGGCGGACAGACATGGACGCCGAGATTTATTGAATCAATCGATGTGAACAAGTGCATCGGCTGCGGGCGGTGTTACAAAGTTTGCAGCAGGGAGGTGCTTGAGCTGATTGAGAAACCCTTTGAAGGTGAAGACGAATACGGAGATGATATGGGCAATAAGGTAATGTCCATTGCCCATCCTGAAAACTGCATCGGCTGCGAGGCGTGCTCAAAGATCTGCACAAAGAGATGCCATGTGCATGTGGAGTTGTGATCAAATAACTCGCCATGCAAATATTTGAGTTCCGTCATTCCGGCTTGTCCGGAATCTTTCCGCACAAGCTTCCCCGCTAAAATGAAACTACAAGATTGAACCATCAGAAACATAATTGTAATAGTTTCACGCCTTATTAATTTCCCCAAACAAACATTATCAACAAGTTAACGGATTGGCATGTCTATTGCTCAATAATTGAAAAGACTTTAATGAAAGTGAGGTCCGCAATGAAAACAATTCTTAAGCACAGAGACAAAAGCCATATCATAAACACTCACCCGTGTTTCTCTCATGAGGCGCACAACAGGTTCGGCAGGATACATCTGCCTGTTGCGCCTGCCTGCAACATTCAGTGCAAATACTGCGTCAGGAAATATGACTGCGCCAATGAATCAAGGCCCGGTATTACGAGCAGGGTGTTGACTCCTTATGAAGCGCTGGAAAGGGTCCGGTCACTTGTTGAAAGGAATGAACGGCTGACTGTCATAGGTATAGCAGGGCCTGGAGATCCTCTAACAAATGAGGCGACATTTGAGACATTCAGCGCGGTCCATATGGAATATCCCGAACTGACTCTCTGTGTCTCAACAAACGGGCTTCTGCTTAAGGACAGGCTTGATGATCTTCTCGATGCAGGCGTAAGCAGTCTGACCGTCACTATAAACGCAGTGACCCCCGTGATGGCTGAAAAGATATATTCATGGGTGTCGTACAAAGGCAGGCTTTACAAAGGAAGGGAAGCTGCCGAATGTTTATTGCACAATCAGTGGGAAGGACTCGGAGCGGCTGTTGAGGCAGGGCTCCTTGTAAAGGTCAACACTGTTTTCATTCCGGGAATTAATGACGACGAGGTCCCCTTTGCCGCATGGTTTGCCGCGCACAGGAAAGCGGACCTGATGAATATCATGCCGTTGATACCGAAGGCTGAATTTGAATATTTACACAGGCCGTCTCATGACGCTTTAAACACAATGCGAAGCAAATGCAAAAAGCACATTCCCCAGATGACCCATTGCAGGCAATGCAGGGCGGACGCCTGCGGCGAACTTGGAGAGGACAAGGACATGGAACTTGAGGTGCTGAATTCGAGGATCGGAGAAGAATATTGTGAAACTGTTAACTGAAAAAAACGGTCAGCTTTCTGAAACGGAAATGGAGCGTTACCGCAGGCAATTGATGCTTCAGGGATTCACCGGGGAACATCAGTGGAGGCTGAAAGAGTCAACCGCGCTGATCGCGGGCATTGGCGGCCTCGGAGGGACTGCGGCAATTTATCTTGCTGTTGCAGGAATAGGGAAAATGGTCTTTGCCCACAGTGGAAATCTGACCCTGTCGAATATGAACAGACAGATATTGATGAAGCATGACTGGATAGGCAGGAGCAGGGTTGTGCAGGCCAGGAAGACAATTGAAGAGATAAATCCCGATGTGGAGGTTGAGGTATTCGATGAAAGGATATCAGCAGACAACATAGGAAATTTACTGGATGGCGTGCAGATCGCACTTTCCGCCCGCCCCAATTTTAATGAAAGAAGGTTGCTGAACGCAGCCTGTATCAGTAGAAATATTCCGATGGTTGAAGCTGCCATGAACGGCATGGAGGGCTACCTTTTCAATGTCGTCCCTCATGTAACCCCCTGCCTTAATTGCCTGTATCCCGAAGACAATCCTGAATGGGAGGAGATGGGGTTCCCTGTGCTTGGCGCAGTATCGGGGATTCTCGGCTGCATGATGAGCATTGAGGCGGTAAAGCTGCTGACAGGATACGGGGAGCCATTGCTTTCTAAAATGCTGGTATTCAATGCCATGAATATGGATTTCAGAAAACTGAATATACGCAGAGAGCAAAATTGCAAAGTTTGCGCCGGTAAAAATTAAAGCCTACAAAATTGTTCCTACAATATTGTCCCTAAGTAACATAATTGTAGCATCACCTCACTTTGGAACTCAAAAGATTCAAGAGGTTTCGCCCTGGCATAATTCTGGCAATACGCAAGAACAAAGGACGCAATGATGAATTCATTGAAGGAACAGATCAGGGAAATGGAAAAGGAAGAAATAATCAGGGCGCTGAAAGAATGCGACTGGGTAATGGCAAAGGCCGCAAGACAGCTCGGCATTACAGAGAGGATGATAGGATACAAGATAAAAAAATACGGGATAAGGAGGGCGGGAATAGAGTTACGAGATAAGAGTTAGTGACGCAGGGGCGTATTTCAATGCGCCCATTAAGAAATAATCGCGGGCGTTGGTCTGCGGAACAAAGATTTGGAGGTGTACGGTGAAGGGTTTAAAGGCAGCTTTTTGGGTGATAGTATTAATGTTGAGCGGCTTTGCAGGTAACTTGAAAGCCGAAGAAACGAAAATGGGAAGTATGACTTTGGATGAATTCAGGAAGGCCCTTGGCATGAGCATTTATCTGCAGGGCGGCTACACTTATAACTTCAAGAACAGCAATTCTCAGGAAAATGAGTTAAGGGTTTTTGACCACAAGGCAAACAGCTTTATGTTAGACCTTACCCAGTTGGTATTCGTCAAGGACGCGCCGGTTGACGGCGTGGGTTTTAAATTCAAACTCTCGGCAGGCGAGACCGCAAAGTGGATACATTCAAGGGGCCTCGGCGCAAGCGATGATTCCATTGACATTACCGAGGCGTATGTTGGATATCTTGCGCCTTTGGGCAAGGGGCTGAAATTCGATTTCGGTAAGTTTGCAACTTATCACGGGGCTGAGGTAATTGAGGCAAAGGACAATCCCAATTACTCACGTTCGTTCCTCTTTAATTATGCGATACCTTTTACCCATACAGGGCTGAAGGTCAGCTACCCGTTCACGGAGACTTTTAATGCAGGAATTCACATAGTCAACGGCTGGGACAATACGGACGACAACAACAAGAGCAAGACAATCGGACTGAGCGCGGGCGTTGTACCTGTCGAGCAGCTCTCGATGTTCTTTAATCTTATGTACGGGCCTGAGAAGGACAATAACACTGCCGACAACAGGTTCCTCTTTGACTGGGTCGGGATTGTAAAACCGGCAAAGAATTTATCCATCATCCTCAATGCGGATTATGCCACTGAAGAGAAATCCGCTCCGGACGGTGATACCGCAAAATGGTACGGCGTTGCCGGAATAGCAAAATATGACTTCAACGATCTTGTCAGCATGTCGGCAAGGGCCGAATACTTCAGGGACAAAGATGGAGTAAGGACCGGAACGGAGCAGGCCCTGAAAGAGATAACCATCACCCCTGAATTCAGGGTGGCGCAGGCGGTCATCGTAAGGCCTGAGTACAGGCATGACTGGTCTGATAAAGAGGTGTTTGATTCGGGTAAGGCAAAGAAGCAGGATACAATTGCGGTTGCGGTGATGTATACCTGGTAATTTAAAAATGAAATCAGGAGGAAACATGAAAAGGTTATTAAGTATTTTGATGATGATTTGTTTGCTGGGTCTTGCAGTGCCCAGCTTTGCAGAGGAGGCACAGGTTGATACTTTAGCTCCGGCAGCGGTTGAACAGACTGCGCCTGCTCCAAAAGTTGATACGGGAGACACCGCGTGGGTTTTGATCTCCACCGCGCTTGTCATGCTGATGACCCCGGGGCTCGCGCTCTTTTACGGTGGAATGGTCAGGCGCAAAAATGTCCTTGGGACCATAATGCAGAGTTTCATAGCGCTCGGAGTCATGACTATTCTCTGGGTGCTTTACGGGTACAGCCTGTCATTCGGGCCGGACGTGGGGCACATCATCGGCAATCTCGACTGGGCAGGATTAAAGGGTGTGGGTCTTGAACCGAATACAGACTACGCGGCAACGGTCCCGCACCAGGCGTTCATGATATTCCAGATGATGTTCGCCGTTATCACCCCGGCGCTCATAACAGGGGCGATTGCCGAACGGTTTAAATTCAGCACGTATCTCGTGTTCCTTGTGTTATGGGCCACGTTTGTTTATTTCCCTCTCGCGCACTGGGTATGGGGCGTCGGAGGCTGGATAAGAAACCTTGGAGCGCTTGATTTCGCGGGCGGCCTTGTAGTGCATATCAGCTCAGGTGTTTCAGCCCTTGCCGCTGTACTTGTTGTCGGCAAAAGAAAGGGATACGGCAGGGAACCGATGATGCCGCATAACATTACCATGACTTTAATAGGCGCGGCATTGCTGTGGTTCGGCTGGTTCGGGTTTAACGGAGGCAGCGCGGTCGCATCAGGCGCTCTTGCAACATCGGCCTTTGTTGTTACGCATATCGCAACGGCAGCAGCGGCGTTGTCCTGGATGTTCGCGGAATGGAAGCACAGGGGGAAACCGACTGCTCTCGGCGCTGCATCAGGCGCGGTTGCAGGGCTTGTGGCAATTACCCCTGCATCAGGTTTTGTCGGGCCCATGTCATCAGTCATTATCGGGCTTGCAGCAGGTGTGATCTGCTACCTGGCAATTAATCTCAAATCGAAATTCGGCTACGATGACTCCCTCGACGTAGTTGGCGTTCACGGCGTAGGCGGAACATGGGGCGCGATTGCAACAGGCCTCTTTGCGTCAAAGGCGATTAATTCAGCAGGAAATGACGGCCTGTTCTTCGGCAACCCGTCTCTCCTGGTGAACCAGTTGATAAGCGTGGGCGCGGCATGGGTTTATTCATTCGTAATCACGATCATCATCTTGAAAGTGCTTGATGCGGTAATGGGACTTAGAGTTGACGATCAGGCAGAGTTCGTAGGACTGGACCACGCGCAGCATGGTGAAAGCGGGTATTCACTTTAAATAAATCTGTAGGGGCGGGTTTCAAACCCGCCCCTGCGTTACGGAGGATAAATGAAAAAAATAGAGGCGATAATAAAACCATTTAAACTGGACGACATCAAAAAGGCCCTGCATGAATTAGGCGTTAATGGAATGACGGTCACGGAGGTGAAAGGCTTCGGCAGGCAAAAGGGCCACCTTGAATTCTACCGGGGCGCAGAATATGACATAAACTTTGTTCCAAAGCTGAAGATAGAAATTGTCATACAGGACCAACTGTTAGAGCAGGCGGTATCTATAATCCAGGACAAGGCGAAGACAGGCGAGATAGGCGACGGGAAGATATTTATCTCAAATGTTGAAGAGATAATCAGGATAAGGACCGGGGAAAAGGGTGATGCAGCGGTTTAGACTACAGGGCCGCGGCACGCCGTGTCCCATACAAAAATGTCGCTCCTACAATTTTGTAGGCTTTATCTGCATCTCATTGTATTTTCAAATAAAATCAGGAGGAAAGCTGTAAAGTCCTACATTTTTGTAGGAAAGCGGTGATTTAGATTCCCATTAAATTAGCAAGTTAGGCGAGGCACAGCTTTTGCAAAACTCCCTGCAAAATATCTTCAATGGAGGGAGTATGAAATTTAAATTCATTATGATTACGGCAATGCTTTTATTGCTGCCGTGTCTAAGTTACGCGGGAGACCCAAACGGAATAAACAGCGGTGATACCGCGTGGATGCTCATCTCAACCGCGCTTGTAACGCTGATGACGCCGGGGCTTGCGCTCTTTTACGGCGGGATGGTCAGGAGAAAAAATGTACTTGGAACTATCATGCACAGTTTTATAATGCTTTTTATGGTGAGCGTGATCTGGGTGTTGTGGGGATACACGCTTGCGTTCGGTCCTGATAAAGGAGGCATTATCGGCGGGCCTGAGTGGTTCGGTCTGAGTGGGGTCGGACAGGAGAGCTCGCCTTTTGCGCCAACAGTCCCTCATCTGCTGTTCATGATGTTTCAGGGGACTTTTGCAGTGATAACCCCTGCCTTGATCACAGGCGCATTTGCCGAAAGGATGAAATTCTCCGCTTTAATATTTTTCACAATACTCTGGGTAACATTTGTCTATTCGCCGTTATGTCACTGGGTGTGGGGCGGAGGATGGATGGCGAAGACCCTTGGCACGCTGGATTTTGCCGGCGGTGTCGTTGTTCATATAAGCTCGGCTGTGGCCGCTTTAGTGGCGATAATGATGATCGGAAAGCGCAGGGGATATGGCAGGGAGCCGATGCTGCCGCATGACCTTCCGATGACGGTTTTAGGCCTGGCGCTTTTGTGGTTTGGCTGGTTTGGTTTTAATGCGGGCAGCGCATTGACATCAGGCGGGCTGGCCTCTGTCGCTTTTGTAACAACAAATACCTCCGCAGGCGCTGCGGCAATGAGCTGGATGTTTATTGAATGGCTGCAGAGAGGAAAACCTACCGCTCTCGGGGCAATGAGCGGTGCAGTCGCAGGACTTGCCGGGATCACGCCCGCTGCCGGTTTTGTCAGCCCGTTGTCGTCAATAGTAATTGGAATAATAGCAGGGTTGTTATGCTATGTAGGCGTTAATATGAAATCGAAATTCGGATACGACGACTCCCTCGATGTGATCGGAATTCACGGCGTCAGCGGCACGTGGGGAACTCTGGCAGTAGGACTTTTTGCATCAGCCGCTATAAATCCCGCGGGCAAAGACGGATTGTTCCACGGCAATTCTTCCCTGTTTGTAACGCAGGGTATTTCCGTGATAGTATCTTTTGTATTTGTCTTTGTCGCAACATTTATTATCCTTAAGCTCGTTGACTGGATAGTTGGATTAAGGGTAAAAGACGGAGAAGAGTTTATCGGCCTGGACCAGGCTCTGCATGGAGAAAGCGCGTATACGCAATAAAAGACACATTGATTGTCATTCCCGCAGTCAGTAAGCGGGAATCCAGATAGATAAAGAACTGGATGCCCGATTAAAAACTTCGGGCATGACGACTTATTGATGGTCCGTATAAAAATAATGGAGGCAACATGAAGAAAATAGAAGCGATAATAAAGCCGTTCAAGCTTGACGAGATAAAAAAGGCCCTGAATGATTTGGGCGTGCAGGGCATGACAGTAACAGAGGTCAAGGGTTTTGGAAGACAAAAGGGACACTTAGAATTTTATCGCGGCGTAGAGTATGATATAAACTTCGTTCCAAAGCTGAAAATAGAGATAGTGCTGACTGCTGATATGGCGGAGAAAGCGATTGCCGTAATTCAGGAAAAGGCAAGAACAGGCGAGATCGGAGACGGTAAAATTTTTGTGTATCCAATCGAGAACATCATAAGGATAAGGACAGGCGAAAACGGAGAGGCGGCGGTTTAAGCTGTTTGAAAATCTCCCCTAACCCCTCTTTGCCAAAGAGGGGAATGTATTTCCCCCTTTGTAAAAGGGGGATGAAGGGGGATTTTAAGGAACTAACCATGTCAGTTTTAATTTGTAAAAACGTCGAAAGCGAAGGGCCGGGGACAATTGAGGATTTTTTGATTGACAAAAAAATCCCGTATACGACAGTTGATCTGTCAAAAGGGGAGGGCATCCCCGGAACTGAAGATTTCAACACGCTTATAATGATGGGCGGGCCGATGAGTGTGAACGATGATATTCCTTACATACGGGAAGAGGAACAGCTCGTCAGGGATTTTATTTCAAGGGGTAAAAAGGTCTTTGGCGTATGTCTCGGCGCTCAGATAATGGCAAAGGCTCTGGGGGCCAGGGTCTATGCCGGGACGCAAAAAGAGATCGGATGGTACGGCATCGAGTTGACGGGAGACGGTTTGATGGACCCTCTTATGAGGAGCCTTGCCGTGCATCCCTTTGTGAAGGACTTCTGGAGGAAGTTCAGGGTCTTTCACTGGCACGGCGAGACATTCGACGTCCCTGAAGGAGCGGTAAGGCTGGCGTCTTCAGCGCTTTATCCGAACCAGGCGTTCAGATACGGGAGCAAAGCGTATGCGTTTCAGTTCCATATTGAAGTCAGAAAAGAAATGATATATGATTGGCTCAGCAGCGGACCAATAGATTTCGATAAACTTAAAGAAGAGACGGAAAGGCTCTACGCCGAATACAGCGGCAGGGCCATGAACTTTTATAAAGGCTTTTTCACGGACAAAGAACCAATAAGGTAAACCACAGAGGCACAGAGACGCGGAGAAAAATGAAACACAGGATATCAAAAACAAAAGATTGGAAATTTTGACTTCTTGTTTTTAATTTATTTCTCTGTGGCTCCGTGTCTCTGTGGTTGATATTGATAATCATTAAAAGGAGGAAACATGACACCAAAAGAAGTAATCAAGATGGCGCAGGAAAACAAGGCAGTGATGGCCAACTTCAAGTTCCTTGATTTCCCCGGCATCTGGCAGCACTTTGCAGTGCCTGTAGCAGAATTAAAAGAGGAGATATTTGAGGAAGGCCTCGGGTTTGACGGCTCTTCCATCAGGGGATGGCAGGCGATAAACACATCGGACATGCTGATAATCCCCGATCCTAAGACAGCCTTTATGGACCCGTTTATGGAGTATCCGACGATCAGCTTAATATGTAATATCGTTGACCCTATCACAAAGGAATTTTACTCAAGAGACCCCCGCTACATAGCGCAGAAGGCTGAGGCGTATCTCAAATCAACAGGCGTTGGCGACACCGCGTATTTCGGGCCGGAGGCTGAATTCTTTATCTTTGACGGGGTCAGATTCGACCAGAATTCCCACAGCGGATATTATTTCATTGACTCCATTGAAGGCATCTGGAATTCAGGCAGGGAGGAAAACCCCAACCTTGGCTACAAGCCGAGGCACAAAGAGGGATATTTCCCTGTGCCGCCGACAGACAGCCAGGTGAATCTCAGGACAGAAATGGTAATGGAGATGCTGAAGTGCGGCATTTACGTTGAGAGAGAACATCACGAGGTTGCAACTGCGGGGCAGGCCGAGATTGACATGAGGTTTGATTCCCTGGTCAGCATGGCTGATAAAAACATGCTCTTCAAATATATAATCAAGAATGTTGCGAGGCGGCACAACAAGACAGCGACATTTATGCCGAAGCCTCTATTCGGCGACAACGGTTCAGGTATGCACGTTCACCAGAGCATATGGAAAGGCGGCAAGCCCCTGTTCGCAGGCAACGGCTATGCAGGTTTGAGCGAGATGGCCCTCTACTACATCGGCGGAGTGCTGAAACATGCGAAGTCGCTTGCAGCTCTTACCAATCCGACTACAAACTCCTACAAGAGGTTGACTCCGGGATTTGAGGCCCCTGTTAATCTCGCATACTCAGCGAGAAACCGCTCCGCATCCGTAAGGATACCGACTTATTCGGCAAGTCCGAAGGCGAAGAGGGTTGAGGTGAGATTCCCTGATCCTTCATGCAATACCTATCTCGCATTCTCTGCTATGTTGATGGCCGGACTGGACGGCATTGAAAATAAGATCCATCCGGGAGAGCCTCTTGATAAGGACATTTACGATCTCGGACCTGAGGAACTGGCAAATGTGCCGACAATGCCCGGTAGCCTCGATGAAGCCCTTGATCATCTGGAAAAGGACCATGAGTACCTGTTGAAGGGCAATGTCTTCACAAAGGACGCCATTGAAAAATGGATAAGCTACAAGAGGACAAATGAGGTTGACGCGCTGAGGTTAAGGCCGCATCCGTACGAGTTTTTCCTGTACTATGATATTTAAGAATCAGAAGGGGGGCGCTGCCCCCCTTTTTTTATTGGGTAAGGGTCCCGATCACTACCTGATCATCGGTCAAAGGAGTGAATCTGTTATTCTCAATACATTTTTTCAGGATATTTCCCGTGCAGCAAGGGTCGCATTCTATGCATTTGACGCATATTTTTTTGATTTCTTCTTTGAGTTCTTCCAAGTTCATAGCCGATTCTCCTGTTAAGATTGCCTGAAGGTCCGGGGGCACCCGGAATATCAGAAATAATGTTTATAAAAGGGCAACTATTATGCCAATGACAGCGCGCCTCATAACCCTTTGAAATTGAACAATCAATGAACTGACAGTGCAATTGCTTTATATAAAAACTGACAAAGGTGTATGTGCTTTCCTGCATATCACGGGGAAAAATTCCTGATTTTTTCCGCCCGGACTTTCATGTTAATTGCAGGCAATGGAGTTAAGCATTGTCCGTAATTCATTGAAGTTCAACGGCTTAACAAAATAACCGACAGGATTAGCCAGTCTTGCGGCTTCTCTTGTTTCATTGTCTGAATACGCAGTCGTGAAAATTATTGGAATGCCAAAACGCACTCTTATCTTGGTGGCCGCCTCGATGCCGTCTATCTCCCCGTCCAGATTTATGTCTATTAATACAATATCCGGTTTTTCTTTTTCAGCTTTTGCAATCGCTTCCTCTCCTGAGGTTACCTGTTCGCAGATTTCATAACCCCAGAGTTCCAGTAATTGCCGAAATACCAAAGCAGTAAAAAAATCGTCTTCAACTATTAAAATCTTTGCGCTTGCCATTGCAGTAGATCCTCCTCTCAGACATCCCGTGTAGTTTCTTCAAGGGAATTTATTGTGAGTAAATGCACTGCTCTACTGAATTGCAACTAATATGCCAACGAAGGCAATCTTAATAACTCTTTGAAATTGAATGCTTGTTAATAAGGGGGATGCTGATTACTGCATTTAAAAGCAGACAAAGGTGTATGGATTAACCTGCAAAATAGTCAGGAAATATTATATGGCCCCGTCGCCGCTCTCTCCGGTCCTTATCCTGAGCACATTACCGAGATTGTAAATAAATATCTTGCCGTCGCCGATTTCTCCTGTCCTTGCGCTTTCGGAAATTATTTTTATTATTTCGTCCGCCTTTTCGTCGGAGACTGCGACCTCAATCTTTATCTTCGGCAGAAAATTTACCTCATAAGTCGTTCCCCTGTAGAGTTCCACGTGACCTTTCTGGCGTCCGAAGCCTTTGACCTCTGTTACGGTCATCCCGTGAATCCCAGCGTCTGCAAGGGCTTTTTTTACGTCATCGAGTTTAAATGGCTTGATAACAGCAGCTATCATCTTCATGAATTGTCCCTCCAGTTAAAATTAATTAAGACAGCAACCTTAACTCCGCTTCTGTCATTGCGGCTTGTCCGCAATCCTTCTTTTAAGAAAGATTCCCGACAAGCGGGAATGACAATCAGAAAGTCCTTTTATTATTGGTTAACCTCGTTGTATATTCTATATGATGCCTTCCAATAAGGAAATATTTCAACATATAGCGGAGACTTCCCGCTCTTCCTCCTATCCCAAAAGGGCCGAGACAAACCTGCACAGGTTTATGGAAGATCCATCCGGGAAGGAACGCTTTCTGCCTTATCTGAAAGATGTGGCGAAACTCTTTGCCGCAAGCCAGTTCCTTTCGAATTACTGCATATCAAACCCTGATGAACTTTTTACCGCGTTAAAAGAGCTGAAGACGCCTGTCACAAAAAAGTTTCTCAGCGTAAAGGCCAAGACCGGACTCGCATTTGCTGAAGGGCAGGATTTAAGCGATATATTGAAGAGGCTCAGGCTGTTTAAGAAAAGTCATCTCCTTAGAATCACCCTGAGAGATATCACAGGCGAGACGGATACGCTTTCCTCTATGGATGAGCTTACCTGCCTTGCCGAGTTTGTAATTGATTTCGCGCTTGACTGTTCTATGAAAATTAATTCCCGGCATTTCGGAGAGCCTTCAGGCGAGGGGCTTACGCTTATTGCCCTCGGCAAGCTTGGAGGCGAGGAGCTTAATTACAGCTCCGACGTTGATCTTATCGCTGTCTATGACGGAGAAGAAGGGCAGACTTCAGGGACAGTGAGTCCTTCAGGCGTTCTGATGAACAGGATAGGCAGCAGCGAATTTTATTTTAAGGTCATGGAACTTTTCAATAAGATGCTCTCAAGGAATACCGGGGACGGGATCGTTTACAGGGTTGATCTGAGGCTGAGGCCCCAGGGGGAAAAGGGCGAGGTGGCGCTCCCTCTCAGTTCATACAAAGCATATTATGAAACATGGGGGCGCACGTGGGAGCGCATGGCGCTTATAAGGGCGCGTCCCGTGGCAGGAAATATGCGGCTCGGCAAGGCGTTCATGGAAACAATCGGACCTTTTGTCTGGGAGAAGACTATGGATTATTCCGGGATAGAAGAGATAAAGGCGCTTAAGAAAAAGATAGATTCCTCCTTTTCAAAGGATGACATAAAGCGGGGATACGGGGGGATAAGAGAGGCGGAATTTTTTATTCAGACCTTTCAGCTTATATACGGCCCTGAACACAGCGGCCTCAGGACGCACAGGTTCTTAAACGCGATACAATCACTGAGATGGCTTGGGATGGTGCCTGAAGACGAACTTGTCACGCTCCGGGAAAACTATCTGCACCTCAGGCGCGTTGAGCATCTCCTTCAGATGAAAGACGACCTGCAAACGCATTCCCTTCCGTCATCAGAAGACGATTTAAAATCCCTTGCGGTAAAATCAGGTTTCCCGTCCACTGACAAATTTCTTTCTGACTTGCGCCTGAGGAGAATGAAGATAAGAAACATGTACAACTCCCTGCTTGGCACGGAGGAAGACGTTCATGCCGAGGCGCTTACATTGCTTGAAGGCGAACTCAGCGATGATGAGCTTTCGGAATATCTCTCTTTCAGAGGCATGAAAAACCCTCCGGCAGGTTTAATGAATCTCAAGGGAATGCGGGAGCAGTTTGAATTCTTTAAGACACAGCGTGAACGCACGGTGATGAGAAAGGTAATTCCCATGCTCATTGAAAAGGCGCTGAATGCGGAAAGTCCGGACAGGGCGCTGAAAGGGCTTGTGAGCTTTTTTACTGTAATGGGCGTCAAAGAAACATATCTTACAGGCTTTACCGAGAGAAAGGAATTGCAGGACGGCATCATTGAAATATTTTCCCTGAGCACGAACCTCACGCGAATTTTTCTAAGCAACACCCGCTACCTTGATCTGCTCCTTGAGGGGAACATCATAAGAAAGACGCTCAGCAGGACAAGGGAGGAACTGAAACGAAGCATACCCGGCGAGAATTTCGAGACAGGAATTGCCGAATATAAAAATGTCGAAGAGATCCGCCTCGGAAGTTTTTTTCTCATGCACGTCATAAAGGTAAATCATCTAATAAGATGCCTCTCGCATCTTGCGGAGGCGGTAATCGGGATGATTATGGAGAATTGTAGGGACAGTTCGCGGACAGCTACCCCCCTTATTCCCCCCTTGCCAAGGGGGGACAAAAGGGGGGTAGGTTTCGCAGTGCTCGGCATGGGAAAGCTCGGCAGCAGGGAGATGACGTTCGGTTCCGACCTCGATATCATTTTCCTCGCTGAAAGCCCCGATGAATTAAAAACTGCAGAAAAGATATTGAAGACATTAACCGCGTACACGGACAAGGGCATAATCTACAACGTGGACATGAGGCTGAGGCCGGACGGCATCAAAGGCGCGCTTATAAACAACCTGGAAGGTTACAGGAACTACTATCTCAAGAGCGCGCACCCGTGGGAGATCCAGGCGCTTCTGAAAGTGAGGCCGATAGCCGGAGACATGGACCTTGCAAGGTCGTTTGCTGAAATGGCGAGGGAAGTTATTTTAAAAAGAGGCAGGGAACTGAAGAGAGAAGATATAAAGGCGATGCGCGAGAGGATAATGAAAGAGCTGTCTCACGAGCCGCAGGGAGTGGATGTAAAACTCGGGCCGGGCGGAATAGAGGAGATAGAATTTTTCGTCCAGTGGCTTCAGTTACACCACGCAAACGCGTCCCCTGAGATACTTGTGCAGGACACGGCATCCGCAATACGGCGTCTCATGAAGAAGGGAATCCTTCGTCCTGAAAACGGGAAGACCCTTTTAAATGCCTATGAATACCTGAGGACGCTTGAGACCCTTATGCGATTGAATGAAGAACACGTGATCGTTGAAGATTCGGATTTCACAGAGTTGGCTGGAATTTTCATGGGACATAAAAATAAGGAAGAGTTTTTGAAACATCTGAAGGCGATAAGAAGAAATGTTTTGGAAGTGTTGTTGTAGTTAACAATTCATGAATCGTTTCTAACGAATGACAGTGTAAAATAAATATAAAGGAGTGACACGATGAACTTTGTCCGGCTTTTACCAGTGATATTAAGCTTGCTTCTCCTTGGAGCACACTTCTTCAGGGCGCAGATCATCATTCTGATTTTGCTCGTCCTGGCGCTTCTTTTGATTTTGCTTATACGCCGCTCATGGGTCCCGAAATTGGTACAGACAGCGCTTGCCCTCGGTGGCATCGAGTGGGTCAGGACCCTTATCGCTTTCGTAAAGATGCGTCAGGCAGAGGGCGTGCCGTGGATGCGACTCGCGCTCATTCTCGGGGGTGTGGCGGCATTTACAGTCTGTTCAGGGCTTGTGTTCAGATTCAGGTCCTTGCGTGAGCGCTATCAAAATCACAGATAGAGACTGATGCTCTTTAGAGGTTGCCCTTTTGCTTTACCGTGACGTATTATATTTTAAATTTTGATATAAAAAGGATGATGATATGTTACACCTAAGACGACAACTGCCTTACAGGCCCACGGAAAGAATGAATGTAGTAAGCTACCCCATAAGAGACATAGTTATGGAGGCCAAGCGCGAGGAGGCAAAGGGCAAGAAGATGATTTACCTCAACATCGGAGATCCTCCTCAGTACGGCTTCCAGCCGTTCAAAGTGATAGCTGACCGTGTGAAAAGCGCGTTAGACGAAGACTGGAAAGGCTACGCGCCTTCTGAAGGCGACGAGCAGTTCAGAAAGACAGTGGCTAAGATTGAGAAATGCAGGCCGGAGGATGTGTTTGCTGTAGCAGGCCTCACCGAGGGCATTGACTTCTTTTTCCATTCGTTCATAGGGTTTGGGGAGAAGGTGCTCCTGCCAAACCCTGTATACCCGCTCTACTTAAGCAAGGCAAAACAGTTCGAGGGCGACAGCGTCTTCTACAGGCACGACGCGGACGGCCAGATAGATGTGGGAAACCTCGCAAAGAAGATCGAGGGCGCAAAGGCCATGGTGATTATCAACCCGAATAATCCGCTGGGATCTGTCTATTCCGAGAAGAACCTTGCGGAGGTTGTGAAGCTTTGCGCAGAGTACGACGTCCCGATATTTTATGACGGCTCCTACGACCAGCTCATTTTGGAGGGCAAACAGATAGACTTCAGGAATATAGCGAGGGACAAGATACCGTTTATATACGGAAGCTCGCTCTCCAAGGACTTCAGCTATACCGGAGCAAGAATAGGATGGGTAGCATTTCACGGCGATAAGTGGTCAGAGGTCAAAAATGCTTTTTTCCTGTTGTGCAACCAGCGCCTCTCCGTGAATTGGGAATATCAGAAGGCTGCTGCCGCTGCAATAGTGGACCCCTCATACCCTCAGTATATTGCTGACATAAAGAAGAAACTCCATGAAAGAAGAGACACGTTCGTGAAGATGGCAGGGAAACTGCCGCTCTCATTCCCTGTTCCAAAAGGCGCGTTCTACGCGTTCATAAAAATAGAAACGAAGAAATGGAAGAAAGACATAGATTTCGTGCGCGCCGCGCTTAAGGAAGGAGTCGTCTTCGTCCCCGGTTCAGGCTTCGGCAGGCAGGAGGATGGAGTATACTTCAGGACCACGTTCCTGCCCGAACCGGAGATCATAGAAAAGGCCTTCGCCAGGATCAAACGGATACTGTGAACGTTTGAGTTGGTTGAGCTGTTTTTTATTACAGCTCATCACAAACCCGCATGTAAAACTTATTGAGGCATCATGTCTTATGATGTATAATTACCAACTACAGGGAATGCATAACATCTAATTTTATTAATCAACCAAAGGAGCCAAACATGGACAAGCCCAGGGACAAAAAAGATGTGCTGGATCTGGTGGAGAAGAATGATGTCAAATTTATCAGGCTGTGGTTTACGGACATTCTCGGACAACTGAAGAGTTTTGCCATCACCAGCGAGGAGCTGGAAGGGGCGTTTGATGAGGGGATGGGTTTTGACGGCTCATCAATCAAGGGTTATGCAAGGATCGACGAAAGCGATATGATCGCAAAGCCGGACCCTTCCACTTTTCAGATCGTCCCGTGGAGGCCGAAGGAACAGGCTGTGGCAAGGATGTTCTGCGATATCCTCAATCCAGATGGAACTCCATATGACGGAGATCCGCGGTACGCGTTAAAGAGAAACCTTGAAAGATTGAATGAAAACGGTTACACGCTTTACCTCGGGCCGGAGCTTGAGTTCTTCTATTTTAAAAATGATAAAGGCACGGAGGTGCTGGACAACGGCGGGTATTTCGACCTTACAACACTTGACGCGGGAAGCGATCTGAGGAGAGAGACGGTCCTCACACTTGAGGCAATGGGGATAAAGGTCGAGTACTCTCATCATGAGGTGGCCCCTTCCCAGCATGAGATCGACCTTAAATACACGGACGCCCTGACAATGGCGGACAATGTGATGACCTACCGGGTAGTGGTAAAGGAAGTGGCGTCGAAATACGGCTGCTACGCTTCATTCATGCCCAAGCCGATCTTCGGGCAGAACGGCAGCGGGATGCACACGCACCAGTCTCTTTTTAAAGGAGACAAGAACGCGTTCTTTGACGCCAAGGACAAGTATTACCTCTCCGACATTGCCAAAAAATATATTGCTGGACTGTTAAAACACGCGCCTGAGATCACGGCGGTTGCCAACCAGTGGGTCAATTCGTACAAGAGGCTCGTCCCCGGATATGAAGCGCCTGTTTATATCGCGTGGGCCAGGAGAAACCGTTCATCGCTTGTTAGAGTGCCCCTGTATAAACCCGGCAAGGAAAAGGCGACAAGGATAGAGCTTCGCTCGCCGGACCCAGCGTGCAATCCGTATCTCGCCTTCTCGGTAATGCTTGCCTCCGGCCTTGAAGGGATTGAGAAAGGCTATGAACTTCCGGAGCCGGTTGAAAAAGATATTTATCATTTAAGCGTGGAGGAAAAACTTGAATTGGGAATCAACTCGCTGCCGGGAAGTTTGATCGAGGCGATTGAGATAGTTGAAAAGAGCGAGGTGGTGCGCAAGGCCCTCGGCGATCATATATTCAATAATTTCATTGAGAGCAAAAAAATAGAGTGGGACGACTACCGCACAAGGATCCATCCTTACGAATTAGAGCGGTACCTGCCGATACTCTAATCGAAATCCCCCGCAGCTTTCTTCGGGGTTTAAACAGTTTGTTGTTTTTTTGTTGTCATTGCCGCTTGCCGGCAATCCTTCTTCAGAAAGATTCCGGACAAGCCGGAATGACAATGTTCATAGTCAGTCGGTCTTTATACCTTGCATTTCAGATAGGAAGAGTTATGATGAGAATTTTTGCTTCATTACTGATAAGCCTGTTTTTATTTTCCAGCCTCTACGCCGCCCAGTCCGTCATCATTGAAGTTGAGGGTAATGCCTGCATGGGCAGGAAGAAGTCCTCGAAGCTGACCAAAAGGGAGGCGCTTGCGGACGCGAAGAAGAAGGCTGTGGAGCAGGCGGCTTCATATATCAGCGAGGGGTTAAAGATAAAATATCTGGATTATAAAAAAGATATCACCGGGGCTTTCTCACACTCTGATGTAAATGTTTTGGGCTCAAAAGAAATCGGCTGGTATAAGGAAGGGCGGTCTGGCAAGTGCTTTAAGGTTTTGATGAAGGCCGAAGTAATTCCCGACATGAGGGCAATGATGAATATCGGCAGAGACAGGCTATTTGCGGAAGACCCTTCGGCGCCCCTTCAAGTTGAGGCCTGGACAGACAAACATGATTATAAAAGCGGTGAGAAGATTAAGGTGTTCTTCAAAGGCAATAAACCTTTTTACGCGCGGATTCATTATAGAGACGTCAAAGGCGGATTGGTGCAATTACTGACCAATCCATTCAGGGAAAACAATTATTTCAGCGGCGCCGTGGTATATGAAATACCCTCCGGCAGTGACAGTTACCAGATTGAGATAACACCTCCGTTAGGCGAAGAAAATATAATCGTGTACGCGAGCACGTTTCCGCTTGGTGAGATTGACGTTACAGCACGCGGAGCTTTTTACCTGATAAAGACAAAGCCATATGAGATAGGAACTAAGACAAGAGGGGTCAAATTGAAGACAATGTCCGGTGGGGATGGGGTTTCAGCGGCGGAATTTTTTGAAGACAGGGTGGCTGTAACTACCCGGCAATGAAGAAGATACCCTCTTGCATCCGTTTGAGTGAAACTTGAGGAAAAAGGTGATACAATACTCTCAAAGAATCTGAACATGACACGAGAGTTTCTTTAGGACAAAAGGGGAGACTGGATAAGAAACAAGAATATGAAGGCTTTATTAATAATAGCGTCAAAGGAAAAAGTCGATTTTCTCTCCGCGAATATTCAGGAGCCCATGATCACCGATCTGATGAAAGAACTTTCTGGAATCGTTCCTTCTTCATGGACAGAGAAGACAATTGGATACGAGGCAAGGAAATGAAAATTTATTTAATTTCTAAAAAGGAGAAACATTGTATGAAACGGGCCGCCGCAGTTATCGTTTTTTTGATTTTAGCAGCAGCATATCATAGCGTTTTGCTTCCACCTGCAGCCTCTGCAGAGAATGAATATGATGTTTATTTAAAGGGTGAAAGTTTTACATGGAAGGAATTTGATAACGGCGGGGACCAGCTTTTAAAAGAATCAGGCCCGATCTATGGCGTTGGCGGTCTGGCCAAGCTGGATATTAAATCATTGACTTTGAAGATAAGGGGAGAACTGTTTGGAGGGAGAATTGATTATGACGGGCAGACACAGGAAGGAACTCCTGTTCAAACCGATGTGGATTATTTAGGCGTCAAGATAGAAGGGAATATAGGTTATAAATTTAACTTAACCGAAAGATTTTCAGTTGAACCTTTTGCCGGCCCCGGTTATCGCTACTGGGAGAGGGACATCAAGAGCACGTCTTTGGCAACAGGGTATCTTGAGAAATGGAGCAGTGTGTACGTTCAAGCCGGGATACACAGCGATATAGCTTTTTACGGCCTCGGGAAAGTCTTTGTTGAGGGCGGCATAAAATTTCCGGTGCATAATGAAAACGAGGCGGACCTGAGCGTGCTCGGCAGCGGGACAGTTACGCTTGAGCCCGGCAAGAAAGAGTCTTTCTTTGCTGAGGCCGGAGTTAAATGGAAGATGCTCAGGACAGCGGTATTTTATGAAGGCCTGAGATTTTCAAAATCCGAGGTAGTCAGAGGCGGGCATCAACTCTGGTATCAACCGGAATCAAAGGGCGATATATACGGAGTGAACATCGGACTGACTTTTTGATCTTGATAAGGCAGCCACTGATCTGCGCAGACTGACGCGGATTTCTTGAACCTGGAATTCTCATTCTGTCATTCTGGCTTGTCCAGAATCTTTGTTGTGATTCTCAAAAAGTCAGAAAGCGTTCTCCAGCTTTACGGATTGATGGATTATTGGGTCAGGACCGGTTCGGTGGGTTGTGACTGGGTTTTAGAACGTCCCATGATGAAGTTGTCTATTGAACGCGCGGCCCTTTTGCCCGCGCCCATTGCGCTGATGACAGTTGCGGCTCCTGTTGTGATATCGCCTCCGGCGAAAATTCCCGGTATATTCGTCCTGCCGTCGTGGTCGGCTTTAATGTAACCTTCCCCCCATAGATCCAGACCGTCAATCGAGCGGATGAGTATGGGGTTTGATGTCTGCCCGATCGCCATAATTACCTGATCAACATCGAGAATGAATTCCTCACCGGAACATTCAGGCCTTCTCCTGCCTGAGGCATCAGGTTCGCATAATACCATCCTGTCGCACCTGATGGCCTTAACATAACCTCTTTCGTCACCGAGTATCTCTTTGGGGTTGGACAAATAGAAAAACTCTATGCCTTCTTCAGTTGCGTTTTCAACCTCTTCATGCCTGCACGGCATTTCATGCTCGGTCCTTCTGTAAACGATAGATACCTTCTCCGCGCCGAGACGTAACGCGGTCCTTGCCGAATCCATTGCAACGTTGCCGCCGCCTACAACTGCTACGCGGCGGGCCCTTTTTACCGGCGTATCGTACGCCGGGAATTTATATGCCTTCATAAGGTTGACCCTTGTCAGGAATTCCGATGCGAAATACACGTTATTCAGATTTTCACCGGGGATGCCGAGATATTTCGGGGAGCCGGCACCCACGCCTATGAATATCGCCTTGAACCCGTCTTCAAAAAGCTCATTAACGGTCTGCGTCCTTCCGACAACCCAGTTGAGTATGATCTTTACGCCGAGGCTTTTTACAAACTCGATCTCCCGCTGAATGATCTTCTTTGGAAGCCTGAATTCGGGAATGCCGTAAGTGAGCACTCCCCCGGGTTCGTGAAGCGCTTCAAAGACAGTGATGTCGTAGCCTGATTTCGCCAGGTCTGCCGCCACTGTCAGGCCCGCAGGCCCTGAGCCGACCACCGCGACCCTGTGCCCGTTGAGCGGATTTATTTCCGGCAGTTCCATCTGTTCCGACGATAACTCATAATCGGCAACAAAACGCTCCAGCGCTCCGATTGAAACCGAGCGTTTCTTTTTTCCGAGAATGCAACTGCCCTGGCACTGGTGTTCCTGCGGGCAGACCCTTCCGCATATGGCAGGCAGCATATTGAATTCCCTTATCTTCCTGAGTCCGCCAAGATAATCTTTTTCTTTGACAAATGAAATAAATTTAGGAATATCAATCTCAACAGGACATCCTGCAACGCAGTGGGGCTTTTTGCACTGAAGGCACCTGTTTGCCTCGGCTACCGCCTGTCTTTCAGTCAGGCCGAGGGCGACTTCCTTAAAATCATTTTTTCTTTTGTCAGGATTTCTGAATCTCATGCTAATTTCATCCCTTTGCGTTTTGTCTTTCTAATAAACAGATGCAGCGCCTGTCCTTCTTCATCTTTATAAAAATTCAGACGGTTTTCAAGCTCGTGAAAATCCACTTCATGCCCGTCAAACTCAGGCCCGTCAGCGCATGCAAACCTTGTTTTACCGGCAATGTTCACCCTGCACGCTCCGCACATGCCCGTGCCTTCAACCATTACGGGATTAAGACTTACGATGGTTTTTATCTTATAAGGCCTCGTCAGTTCCGAGACCGCTTTCATCATCCTTATAGGCCCGACCGCAATTACAAGGTCAACCTGTTCTCTCTCAATTACTTCTTTCAACACTTCAGTGACCAGGCCTTTCCTGCCTGAACTCCCGTCATCGGTAGTAGGCAGCATCTCATTGGAGTGCTCTCTGAATTTATCTTCCCACACAAGTAGTTCTTTTGTGCGGGCACCGAGGATCACGGTAGTTTTATTCTCCGCATCTTTCAACGCTTTCAAAATAGGATACAGAGTGGCTGATCCTATTCCTCCGCCGACAAGAACACAATGGCCGTATTTAGTGACCGGTGTCGCATGTCCCAATGGCCCGGCGATATCTTTGATGGGGTCCCCGGGTTTAAGCATTCCCAGCTCCACTGTTGTCTTTCCGATCTTCTGGAAAAGAAGGGTAATGGTGCCCTGCTGCCTGTCAGCGTCGGCAATGGTCAGGGGGATCCGTTCGCCCTTTTCATGGATCCTCAGCACGACAAAATTCCCGGCCTTCGCGTGTCCGGCAATGTACGGCGCGCTGATCGTCAGCTCGTCGACCAGCGGGGCAATTTTCTTCTTTTGCAATATTTCAAACATAGATCATTTCATTTTTTAACCACAGAGGGCACAGAGACACAGAGAAAGAAAATGATTTCTATAAACTCTGCGTAATCAGTGAAATCTGTGGATGGTTTTAACTTTTTATTCCGTGTCTCCGTGTTCTCTGTGGTTGTCTGCCTTAATCCATCACTCCGTGCGCGAGCGTGATGGCATAAATATTTTTCGCGCCTGCTTTCTTTAAAACCTTCGAACACTCACGCACGGTGGCGCCTGTTGTGACCACGTCATCCACGAGCATGATATTTTTCCCGTTGATGAGTTCTCTCTGTTTTATGTCAAAAGCCTTTCTCAGGTTCTTTCTTCTTTCCTGCGAACTGAGTCCCACTTGAGGCCTCGTGTCCCTTATCTTGACAAGGCAGTTGACTACCACATCTGTTCCCAAACTTTCTGCCAGATATTTTGCAAGGAGGGCGGACTGATTGAACTCCCTCTGCCTCAGGCGTTTTTCATGAAGCGGGACCGGGACCACCGCGTCAACTTGCGGCAATTTAATTTGCGTTATTATATCAGATAGAGGTTTTGAAAGTCTTTTTATGCCGTAGAATTTCAGGAAGTTGATCGCCTTCTTCAAAGCGCCTTCGTAAAGCCCGAAACTCCTCGCATAAACAAACGCCGGTTCATCCTGAATACATTCTCCGCAGGTAGCCGATTCTTCGGAGACAAGCGGCTTCCCGCATCTCCTGCAAAGCGGGCCTTTGTACGGAGACACTTCCTGCCAGCAAGCAGAACATATAGGCGCTGTTTCATGGTCTCTTGCCCGATTCTTACAGACCGGGCAGGTCTCCGGGAAAAGGGTATTTAGAAAGCCATTAAGCATATCGCTTGCTTCATCTCCTCTATATCTATGTTCGCAATATTCGATTTTATAAGTTAGTTTTTATTGCCCTTGCCTGAATCTATTTCTCCAAATTTCAATAAGTGGATGCCAATTAAACATATCAGCTTCGGAAAGCGCTTTCAGATATTCTGCTTTGTCTTTATCTTCAGGGACTAATGAGACAGGTGGAAGATTCAATCTGTAAAGTAATGCAAAGAGGAGCATTCTTGCTATACGACCGTTAAGGTCAAGAAATGGATGTATGCTTAATAATCTCCCCTCTGCAAAAGCAAGGGCTTCTAAAAGAACATCAGTTATAGCAGGATTCGGGCCAATAAAGGACAAGCGTGACTCAACGTCTTCACAATACTGTCGCATCAGGACTGGAACTTTAAAAGAAGGCGGCGGCTTATGTTTTCCAACAGTAACATTCCTGTCACGGTAGCGTCCTGCCCAATCGGGAAAGAGTTCTCCAAATGCATCTTTATGGAGTTTGCAGATAAACTCGGAAGTCGTCTTTATATCAGCAGGGTTGTAATTCAGCAATGAGGCCATCACCCGTTCCACACCCTTTGCAAGATATGGAGCAAGCTCTTTGTATGATTTAATGCCGAGGCTGGATTCTATGTAACGTGTGGCTGAAGAGTATTCTTCAGACTCTTCAGATACTCTTTCAGCATCTTGAGGCTTACCGGCTCGCCCTCGAACGCCATGGAGGCGCTTACCTGTTCGGGAATGCTTTTCAGATACAGTTTCTTTCGCTCCTCTGGTGTCAACTCTGTCCGCCAGTGGTCCACGATGTTTTTTTGAGGCTTTTTTCTTTTCATCTGATTTTCTCTGTGAGTTTGTCTTGCTTAACTTTACCATATAATTTTCAAACAGGGCAATTTCATCCCTTCCCCTCTGCAATCGCAATGCCGGTTATATCTTTCATCTTACTTCCGTTTCTTCTTTTTTCTTTGTGTTGTGGTTTAGGCTCTGTGAAAGCCGGGAATTCGTTGTCTTAAATTCAACAAACGAGTGCGGTCTTCTAATGTCTTTGGGATATCCATATCAACCCTCAGTTTTTTGTGATGTACTATTATACATAATCGTTATAAAGGTGGGACTGAAAAGTGTGGAAGGCCATCTCTTACGGCGTGAGGATTTGCGGCAATTTAGAGCCGCTTGTAAATTTCCTTGCGGTGACCGACTCTCAATATAACAATATCTTTGCCTTCAATATCAATAATTACTCTGTAATCACCGATGCGAAAACGGTAGGCCCCAATTTTAGGATCTGTCAGTTTTTCGGAGTGTTCAAAAGGATTGTTCTGCAATTTCAGGAGGGCTTTGCCTATCTGGTGTTTTATGGAAGGACCAAGTTTCTTGATGTCTTTTTCCGCCCTGCGGGTATAGACAAGTTTGTAACTCATTCTCCGAAAATCTCTTTATGCGACTTTGTCCTGCCTGCTTTATACTCGGCCCGTGCTTCCTTGACGCTTTTGAGATAATCAGGAGAAGTCATAGCAAGTAAGTCTTCGATAAAAGATTCTCTTTCATGCTTTTTCATCTTTTTAACGGCTTCAATGATTTCATCAGATGATATGGGGACTTTTACTTCTATCATTTTTTGCACCTCCTCATGATTTCTATTCTAACATTCGTTTCTTCCCCTCCACAATCGCAATCTCAGAAGATGATCAATTCTCTATCAAACTCTTCCCCGTCATTTCTTCCGGTTGTTTGATCCCCATCAGTTCGAGGAGGGTGGGCGCGACATCTGCAAGGATTCCCCTGTCACGCAGTTTGACGCCTTTTTTCAGAAGAATAAAGGGGACAAGATTTGTTGTGTGGGCTGTGAAGGGGCTGTTGTCTTCAAACATCAATTCGCAGTTGCCGTGGTCCGCGGTGATGAGCAGGAGGCCTCCGGCTTTATCAATCTCTTCTGAAATTCTCTTCAGGCATTTATCAATGGCTTCGCAAGCCTTGACTGCGGCCTCCATTATCCCGGTGTGGCCTACCATATCGGGATTGGCAAAGTTCAGCAGGATGAAATCATAACGCTGCTGCTGGATTTTTTTCACGACCTCGTCGGTGACGAGATACGCGCTCATTTCTGGTTTTAGATCATAAGTCGCCACATCGCGGGGCGACGGGACAAGGCTCCGGTCTTCGCCGTCAAAAGATTTCTCTTCCCCGCCGTTAAAGAAATAAGTTACATGCGCGTATTTTTCCGTCTCGGCGATCCGCAACTGTTTCAGATTGTGTCCGCTTAACACCTCGGCTAATATATTGTTCAATTGCGTAGGCGGGAACGCGACCGGGAATGAAAAGGTCTCATCATAAAGCGTCATTGTCATGTATGAACTCAGCGCAGGGGGATTGCCTCTTTCAAAAAAGGGGAACTCTTTATCGGTCAAGGCCCTTGTCAGCTCACGCGCCCTGTCCGCCCTGAAATTAAAAAATATGACAGAGTCTCCGTCATGTATCTTCCCGACCGGCTCAGAACCGTTACACATTAAAGAGGGCTTTATAAATTCGTCATTCTCATGGAGCTTGTAACTTTGTTCAACGGCTTCTTCCGCTGAACGGACCTTTTTCCCCTTGCCGAGCACAAGGGCATTGTACGCCTGTTCCACCCTGTCCCATCGTTTGTCCCTGTCCATGGCCCAGTATCTGCCGGTCACGGTGGCGATTTTTACTGAAGGCTTGTCCTTTATGTATGCCTCAAGTTCCCTGATGTAATTAATGCCTGAGGCGGGTGGCGTGTCCCTTCCGTCCATAAACGCGTGGATGAATACCTTTTTCACTCCCTGGAGCAACGCCATATCAATCAACGCGTAGAGATGCCTGATGTGGCTGTGCACCCCGCCGTCCGATAAAAGTCCGGGTAAATGGACCGCGCTGTTATTTGTGACAGCGGCATTCATTGCGTCAATCAGGGCAGGGTTCTTTTGAAAGTCGCCGTCGCGGATGGCTTTATTTATCTTCGCGTAATCCTGATATACAATTCTTCCCGCGCCCAGGTTCAGATGCCCAACTTCGGAATTTCCCATCTGTCCTTCAGGCAGGCCGACGGCCTCGCCTGAGCACTCAAGGGCGGTATGCGGATATTCTTTTATGATGCTTTTATAAAAAGGGATGTTAGACTTTTCAGTGGCATCGAATTCGGGATTGTTCCCGAGCCCCCAGCCGTCAAGGACAATGAGCATGACCGGTTCCATTTACTTCACCAGCATCTCAAGAAGCGCCTTTTGAGTATGCAGCCTGTTTTCCGCCTGGTCAATGACAACGCTCTGCGGAGAATCAATGACCTCATCTGTTATCTCCTCGCCCCTGTGAGCGGGCAGGCAGTGCATTACGATCGCGTCCGGTTTTGCAAGAGACAATAACTTTCTGTTTATCTGATAACCCTCGAACTTCTTTTTCTTCCTCTCGACTTCCTTCTCCTGCCCCATGCTTATCCATACATCCGTGTAAAGCACGTCAGCGCCCTTTGCGGCTTCCCCGGGATTTGCCAGGATTGTTACCTTTGCGCCTTTAGAGCGCGCATTTTCAGTAATCGCCCTATCAGGCTCATAACCGTGCGGGCACGCGATCACAAGGTCTATCCCCGTCAGCAAGGCGGCTTCTATCAATGAATTTGCAACGTTGTTGCCGTCCCCGACGTACACCATGCGCACATCTTTTAATCGTCCCTTTTTTTCCTGAATGGTCAGCGCGTCAGCAAGGGCCTGACAGGGATGGTGCAGGTCGGTCAGGCCGTTGATTATGGGGATCGTGGAATTCTTTGCAAGGGTTTCAATAGTGTCGTGCTCATAGGTCCTGATCACGATCCCGTGCAAATATCTCGAAAGGACCTTTGCGGTGTCCTCGATTGTCTCTCCCCTGCCAAGCTGCAGGTCATTTGTGTTTATGTAGATTGCCTGAGCGCCAAGCTGGTATATACCCGTCTGAAATGATATCCGTGTGCGGGTTGAGGTTTTATTAAACAGAAGCCCGATGCTCTTGCCTGTGAGGGGACAGGATGAAATGTCTTTCCCCGATTTAAATTCAACGGCCCTTTTCAATAGAGACTGTAAATCTTCCGGCGTCAAATCCAGTAATGTAAGAAGGTCTTTTTTCATGTTCCATGCTCCCTTAATTAATTATTGTCTTGCAAAGATATCTTCAAGGGTATCAATCAGGTGGTCGATTTCCTTTTCATTGACAATGAGCGGAGGTGTAAAACGCAGGACATTGCCGCTTGTGCAGTTTATGAGCAATCCTCTTCCCATGCAGGTGTCGACAATAGGCCCTCCGGCCCTTGTCATTTCCATTCCGATCAAAAGTCCCAACCCCCTGATTTCAGCTATGTATGAAGGGAAGTCTTTTTTTAATCTTTCGAGGCTGTCCTTGAAATATTTCCCGATCCGCCTGCAGTGGTCGAACATAAAACCGTCCTCAAGCAGAGTTTCCATTGTGACCACGGCTGCCGCGCAGGCCAGAGGATTTCCGCCGAAGGTCGAGGCATGAGTGCCCGGCTGAAACGCAGCGGCGACATTTTCTTTTGCAAGGATGGCGCCTATAGCGACTCCTCCGCCGAGCCCTTTTGCAAGCGTCATAATATCAGGTTGTATGCCATAGTGCTCGTACGCGAAGAGTTTCCCTGTCCTTCCCATCCCGGTTTGAATTTCATCGAGGACCAGCAGCAACCTGTTTTCATCGCATATCTGCCGGACCTCTTTTAAATAATCTTCCGAAGGGAATCTTACGCCGCCTTCGCCCTGCACCGGTTCGAGGAGAACGGCGCACGTGTTTGCCGATATCGCATTTTTCAGGGCGTCAACATCATTGAACGGCACATGCTTAAAGCCCGGCAGTAAAGGTTCAAATCCCTTCTGGAATTTTTCCTGCCCGGTCGCGCTAAGCGCCGCGAGCGTCCGCCCGTGAAATGAACCGAGCGCGGCTATGATTTCATATTTACTGCCTGCAACAGGGTCTTTTGAATATTTTCTTGCAAGCTTGATCGCGCCTTCAATCGCCTCCGCTCCTGAATTGCAGAAGAAGACTTTATCGGCAAACGAGTTGTCAACTAATAATTTGGCAAGCCTGATCTGCGGTTCAATGTGGTACAGGTTTGAAACGTGAATGAGCCTCTGCGCCTGTTTTTGTATCGCGATTACAACCTTTGGATGGCAGTGCCCGAGACAGTTGACCGCGACACCTCCGACAAAGTCGATGTATTCCTTTCCCGTAGAGTCCCACACCTTCATGCCCCTGCCTTTTCTCAGGACGATAGGGGCGCGGTTATAAGTGTTCATTAAATATTTCTTTGATTCATCAATAAGCTTCTTGTCCATTGCCCTAAAAATATAACATAAATCATTGGAGATACAAAAGGGACGCGCGGGACAAAATATGAGGGATGAGAGACGGGGAAAATAGTTTGCATAAAAAAGGGCGGGCGGAAACTGTAAAGTAGTGGTTATTAAAGCTGGTGATTGTGGTAATATTTAACAACTAAAAATTTTGGAAATCAAGGTAGATGTTGCAGGGCGGATGGCAATGCGCCCTTATTAAATCATTTTTATAACAGGAGGTCAGTGATGGCTGTGATTGAGTTAAAGATAGAAGGGATGAGTTGTCAGCATTGCGTTATGGCAGTGAAAAAGGCTGTTAGCGGCATCAAAGGGGTAACCTCGGCTGATGTATCTGTCGGCGCTGCGAAAATTGTATACGATGAGATAAAAACAAATAAAGACGAGATCGCAAAAGCCATTGTGAATGCCGGATATAAAGTTAAGTGATAAATGTTAAGAAAGAAGATGGGAAGTTAAGAAGCCGAGAGGTTGTTCAAGAAAAATGTAAAAGAACCGTTATAATACTTTAAACAAGAAATCATCAAAGGAGAGAAGATCCATGAGCATTGTATATTCAGTAAGCCCTGACGGCGAGAAGTTCCCGTTACCTTCGCAGGACGAATACAAAAAAGAATTTAATCGCCTGAAAAAGGAAGTGGAAAAGCAGAAAAAGCTGGACCGGGAGATTGTCGTGGTTATGGGGGTCGGCTTTGTAGGAGTCGCAATGGCCGCTGTTATCGCAGATACCGTAAATAAAAAAGGCCAGCCCGGCAAGTTTGTCATCGGGATGCAGAGGCCGAGCCCGAGAAGCTACTGGAAAATCCCGGTGCTTAATAAAGGGACCTCTCCGGTAGTATCAGAGGACCAGGAGCTTGAGCCGATGATCAGGAGATGCATCCTGGACAAAAAAACCCTTACCGCCACATTTGTGTACGATGTGCTCTCTTTGGCTGATGTAGTTGTGCTTGATATACAATGCGACTATATTAAAGACGCCGTCGGAAACGTCCGCGAAGGCCGCGCCGACATGTCGCCTCTTGAAGAGTCTCTCGCAATCGTGGCTGAGCACATTTCCCCTGAAGCCCTTGTCATCATTGAAACCACTGTAGCGCCAGGCACAACGGAGCAGATCGCATATCCGATAATGAAGAAGGTTTTTCAGAAGCGCGGGATAAAAAAAGACCCATTGCTTGCCCACAGCTTTGAAAGGGTAATGCCGGGAAGGAATTATGTATCGAGCATCCGCGATTTCTGGCGCGTGTGCAGCGGCATAAATAAACCGGCGAGGGAGAAGGTCGTAAAATTTCTTAATGAGATACTTAATACCAAAGATTATCCTCTCACCGTTCTCGATAAGCCCATTGAATCAGAGACGGCAAAGATAATTGAAAACAGCTACCGCGCAACGATCCTCGCATTTCTGGATGAGTGGAGCCTTTTTGCTGAGCGCAACGGAGTAGATCTCGTGAAAGTCATCAAAGCAATAAAGGTCCGGCCAACGCACAACAATATTATATTTCCGGGGCCGGGGATAGGCGGTTACTGTCTGCCGAAGGACGGAGGCCTCGGGGTCTGGGCCTACAAACATATACACGGATTTGAAGACGATATTTTTAAAATAACCCCCATTGCCATCAATATCAACGATACGCGTTCTCTCCATGTAGCACAGCTTACAAGAGACGCTTTGAGGAACATGAGCAGGCCCATCGCGGCTGCGGACATACTCGTGCTTGGTGCATCATATAGAGAAGACGTCGGCGATACCAGATACAGCGGCTCTGAACTTATGGTAAGAAGGTTGACGGAGATGGGCGCTGAACTGAAGGTCCATGATCCGTATCTGTCTCACTGGTGGGAATTTGAAAGCCAGGACACCTATCCCGGGAAAGGACACAGCCTCGCAAGGTTTTTCCGCAACCAGGAAAAACTCAAGAACATGAAAATGGAAAAAGATATGAAGGACGCCTTAAAAGGCGCGGACGCGGTGATCTTTGCGGTCCGTCACAAACAGTACCTGGACCTTGATCCCGACAAAGTAGTAAAAATGATCGGCGGTCCCGCAGCGATCATAGACTGTTTCGGCATCCTTGACGACGATAAAATACGCAGGTATTTTGAATTAGGCTGCGAGGTAAAAGGTCTGGGAAGAGGCCATGTCAAACGGATCAAGGATGAAGTGAGGGCGCAGAAGAAATAATAAACTTCCTGATTGTTGTTTAAGATATTTTCCCCCTGTTATTGAAAGTTGTAAGTCTAATGTCCTATGCAGACTATGGTCTTGTCATTCCGTCTTGTCCGGAATCTTTCTTACGGAAGGACACCCGACAATCGGGAATGACAGCTCTGGGGACATTTGTTATGCAGGGGTCAATTCAATCATTCTCCATACTCATTCCTCATTATTCATTTAAGTTATAATTTCACTATGGATATTAAAAAGAAATTGGAGCAGGTCCCCATCTCGCCCGGAATTTATATCATGAAGGGCGCTAAGGAGAAGACCCTTTACATAGGCAAGGCGAAGAACCTTCGTAACAGGGTGAGGTCGTATTTCCAGAATTCCGCCGCGCTTGATGACCGCAAGACAAAGATGATGCAGGATGTCAGGGACTTTGATTATATCGTGGCGAACAATGAACTTGAGGCGCTTGTGCTTGAGGCGAATTTTATAAAGAGGGTGAAACCTCCATACAACATAATTCTCAGAGACGACAAAAACTACCCGTACCTGAAGCTGACTATCAACGAAGAGTGGCCGAGGCTCGAAGTGTTGCGCAGGATTGAAAAGGACGGCGCGCTCTACTTCGGACCCTATGTCCCTGCAGGGGCCATGTGGGAGATGCTGAAATTCATACGGCGCAATTTCCCCATAAGGATTTGCAGGTACAACCTTGAAAAGCCGTTCCGCCCCTGTGTTCAATATCAAATGGGAAGATGTATCGCAGGATGCAAAGGCTTTCGGATGCGCTTGAGTTTGAAGAGGCGGCGAAGATCAGGGACAGGCTTAACTCGATTGAGAAGGCATGGGAAGCGCAGAGCGCTGTTGCGCCGGAGCTTGGTGATATCGACGTCATCGGACTGTATAGGGAAGGGGAGGAAGCTTCCATGTTTTTGCTCTTTATAAGAAACGACATGGTCATCGGGCAGAAAGATTTCTTCCTGAAAAAAACCGGCGGTATTGAAAATGAGGAGCTTGTCGCGAGTTTTGTCGAACAGTTTTATTCAAAAGAGATGCTGCTGCCTCCACGGATAATTATTCCTTTGAAATTGCAATTAGCGACACAGCAGAGATGGCTGAGCGAAAAGAGAGAGAAGCCCGTCAGGCTTTCTTACGCAGTGAATGGGCCTGAAGAAAAGGTGCTTAAGATGGCTGATGATAACGCGCTTTATTCATTTAACGTCCATAAGGAAACAAAGGTGGACGAAACGCTTTTGAAAATAAAAGAGCTGCTCAATCTGAAGGTCGTGCCAAGGCGTATCGGCGCTATTGACGTATCGAATATTTCAGGATCGGAGGCTGTCGGCGCATTGATCGTCTACGAAGACGGGAAGTTTGTGAAGGACGGCTACAGGCTTTTTAAAATTAAAACAGTTGAGGGCATTGATGATTTCGCAATGATAGGCGAAGTGGCGGGCAGGTATCTGAAGAATGTTTCAGGCGATGAGGGCAGGCTGCCTCAGTTGATAATAATCGACGGGGGCAGGGGGCAGCTCGAATCAGCGCTGAAAGCGATGAAACCTTTCGATCTGCCGGTTGAAGCAGCCGCGATGGCAAAGGCGAAATATGACGGCAGAGAACAAAAGCTGTCGGGTGTCCGCACAGAGTTTGAAAGGGTCTATCTCCCCGGCAGGCGGCAGCCGGTTTATCTTGGGCCGCTTGAGGCCTCAACGCACCTGCTTCAGAAGATACGCGACGAGGTCCACCGCTTTGCCGTCAGCTATCACAAAAAACTCCGCGCTAAGAGGACGTTCGAATCCCCTCTTGAAAAGATCCAGGGCATTGCCAAAACAAGAAGGCTTGCGCTGCTGAAGCATTTCGGCAGCATTGACGCGATCAGAAAGGGCACTGTTGACGAAATAGCGTCTGTGAAAGGCATGAACAAGAAGATAGCGGGGGTTTTAAAGCGCTCTTTATCTTGAAAGATAAGCTCTTTATTAACTCAAAGATGAAACCTGACATTTTTACTTTAGCCTGGATAAGCGATAGAGTAATTGAAAAAAAATTTCCATGCAGATAAAATCTGTATAATCTTTTTTATATCAGGAGGCATGATGGCTGAAATAAAAAGCCGTGAGGACAAGCCCCTACCGGGGATAGAATATTCAGAGATCCGGATACCCGATGAAGACAATCTCGGAAACGGTATTTTCACAACTGTTCTTGAGCCCAAGGCATTGGCAAAGATCAACCCGCTCTTGAGCTCTATAAGTAATGAACCCGTATTTCAGCTGCTTGTCAGTATAAACGCGGCAGAGCATGAGATCACCGTTCTGCTTGGCAAGGCGGACAAAAGTCCCGCGACTTCAAGAGAGGTATTTGTGCTGCCCAAAAAACTTGATGATTCAAAGACGCACCAGGTTAATGTGGTTTTTAAAGACTGGAAGATAACAGGTTTAAAGATGGACGGTGATGACCTGGAGCGGGTGACAGCCTGTCAATAAGTTCCGCTATTCCTTTTTTGATCCTATGAACCAGTCCTTCTTGTCGCTGAATAACACATTGAATGTCGTAAGCGAGCCGTAACACCTGGTGATATACTGCTGAAGATTTACCTTTTCACCTTCGGTGAATTTTTCAGAGGCGTTGATATTCTGCTCAAGCACGCGCAGTTGATTGCGGACCATTACTATCTTGTGGAAGAAGACTTCTATCGGGACGCTCTTTTCCTGCATCCCCGGTTTGCCGGGTTTCATGATCATCTCCCCGCCGTTCCATTTTTCAGCAAGCGGGGTTATTCCAACGAGACCTTCTTCAAATAAAATGTCCCGAATAGTTTCTTTCAGCGCATTGAAATCCATAGTCTGCTCCTGTACGCCCTGCTCTTGCGGGGTTGGCGGGTCGGACAATTCCGTCTCCGCTTCAGCCTCAGTAAAATACTTTACCCCGGCGGCAATAAAGTTGATCACAAGGCGCTCTTTTTCAACATGCACTACCTTGCCGGTCCCGAAAGCTTTATGATAAACAACCTTCCCTGTGTAGAACTCTTCCATGATATCACCTCGCAACTGTAAAAGACTTACAGTTGATATGATACAAAAACAGATGAGAAAACTCTATTTATAACCATAAGGAGAACCGGGAGGGACAAGCGTCCCTCCCGTCTAACCATAAAAGGAGGGGAGGTTAGAACTGCACGTCTATTGTTGCGTAGATGTCCTGTGCCTTTTCGAGCGGCATGAACATCTGGGCATTTCCTGCTGCGAAATCACTTGCTGATGCCTTCAGGTCAGAAATGCTCTTGGGCTCTCCGACCCATGAGTTGCTCCCTGTGTAATCAAATTTGTAGTACTGGTAACCAAGCCTGAAAAACACCTTTCCTCTTTTAGCGACAGGCTTTTTATTCAGCTCCTGAATGATATAGACCTCATAGACGTCGCCCCTTGTGCCGAGCTTGCTCGTCCACATGTCGTCTCCTGCCGGGACCATTCCGATCCAGTATTTTGAGCCGTAGTTATATTCAGCGCCGATCTTTGTACCTGTGGATTCGATGTCATATCTTGCGCCTACATAAACGGCAGAGCCGGTGTGGTTTTCCGCGTCACTGCCTGCTGTCATCGGATTGTCATCATAAAGCAGCCCTGCTCCTGTTCCAGGATTATCAAAGGTGCCTACGTCAGTGATATCTCCGTCTCCGTTGCCGTCAACGGCAAAGGTGAACATATCTTTCCCGGCATCAGTTCTGCTCAGGGCTGCCGAGGCAAAGAGATTGAGAGTGCCCGGCCCTAATTTATCCAGTTTGCCCATCGCCAGCGCGCCAAACCATGTGATGTCGCCGAGATTCGCCCTTACGCCTGAATCAGGCATGTTATCAAAGATGTCGTATCCCTTGTTTGCCTGAAGTTCGAGGTGAAGATCATCCGTGCTGTAAGGGACCACGGCGAGGCCTGCAAAATTAACATCCTTCAGAGTCGCGGTGTCTGTCTTATAACCGCTGTCAAATCCTTTGCCGTAACAGAACTTTGTAAAGGCCCCGGGCAGTGGAGCAATGTCAGGCGCATAGCCGATTGTCAAGCCGTCAAATGCATAATCCACCAGAAGTCCCTGAACTCCTGCCGTTGTGCTGAGTCTTTCGGAATTCTGCCTTATGTAGGTTGGAGGGCCGCCTGTTGAAGGCCTTCTGCCGATAGAGAGCCATGCCGGTACATCGCCGATATTGGACCATGTGGCATAGGCATAATCAACCCTCAATGTGTTGTCCTGCGGGACATGGGTTACCGAACCGTCGAAGGGGCCATTGGCTCTGTCTGCAAAATACGAGCCCTGGACAGGCCCCATGCTTTCATGCCCCCATACTTTATACATTGCCAGCCGCGCCCTGACCCAGACATCTTCCACTGGATTGGCTATCACGTTCAGCCCGAAGCGGTTAAGTAGCAGTGATTCGTTTTTCACTTTCTGCCCGCCTATAATATTGCTGGCTGTTCCGCCCACAAAGACAGGCAGCGAGGTTCCGTATGTGCTTAATGATGTCCTTCCAAAAGCTGAACCCGGAATGAGCAGATAATGATCATGAATATCACCTCTTAACGAATCAAACCTGAACCTGTAATCCCCTTCAATCCTCAGCCATGACGGCCATACTGCTTTGCTGTCCGTGTCCTCTACCTTTGCGGATTGTGTGTCCTGCATCTGCTGCTTCAGTTGCTGCAATTCCTGGGTGAGGGAGTCAAGCCTGATCTTCAACTCCTCGTCAGAAGCTGCAAAAGATGCAGCCGGAAGCAACAGGGTCAGCACTGCAAAAACCAATAATGCTTTCCTCATTTTTTTCCTCCTCCTAAGTTTTAGAAATTTTGAAACTTTTGCAAAAGTATCAAGAAAACCGGTTTTGACGTCATACCCGCGAAGGCGGGTATCCAGAAGTCTTTGGTCTTAAAGAATACTGGATTCCCGATAAAAGACCTCGGGAATGACGAACAAAAACTTTTGCAAGAGTCTCGTTTATTACAAAAAATAAAACGCAACATTCGTGCTAATGGAGTGGAACGTTTTAGGAATTACTGAACATATGGATAATATGAAATAAATCAGGTGAGACTGTTGCGGGATGAAATCCCCTGATGTTTAGAGGTGAAACATTATTGCTGAAACGTTTGTTTCAGCTTGTTACAGGCAGGTTATATTTTTTGATCTTTCTCCAGAGGGTGGTCCGGCTGATGCCGAGGCCTTTTGCGGTCTTTGACAGGTTGCCTTTATTCTTTAGCAGCCCGTTTTGGATAACCAGCTTTTCCATCTCAGCTACCCCTCCGGGTTTGTCGTCAGTTTCATTTTCCGGCCGGCCCTGTTTACAAATTGCGGCTATATGCCGGGGAAGGGAATTGAGGTCGATCACATTACCCAGGGCGCGAATATAGGCATGTTCTATAATGTTCTCAAGCTCTCTCACATTGCCGGGCCATTCATACTCCATGAAAGCCAGCATGGCCTCCTGCGAGACATCCGTGATCTTTTTTCTGTGAGGGAATTTCAGGGCGCATTTTTCGAGGAAATGATTGACAAGCAGGGGAATGTCTTCCTTTCTCTCTCTGAGATGAGGCACTTTTACCGGGACAACGCATAACCTGTAAAAGAGGTCCTCCCGGAATTTTTTGGTCTTTATTGCTTCTCTTAAATCAATATTTGTGGCGGCAATGACCCTTACATCCACTTTCTTTGTTTTTACATCGCCGACCCTTTCAAATTCCCCGTCCTGCAGCACGCGCAGGAGTTTCGGCTGTGACGAAATCGGCATGTCTCCTATCTCGTCAAGGAATATCGTGCCCCCGTCCGCCAGTTCAAATTTCCCTATCTTGTCCCTGATGGCGCCTGTAAAGGCCCCTTTAACGTGGCCGAACAATTCGCTTTCAAAGAGACCCTCAACTATCGCAGCGCAGTTGACCTTTATAAAAGGCTTGTCTCTCCTTGGGCTGTGATGATGAACGGCCCTTGCGATAAGCTCCTTGCCCGTGCCGCTTTCTCCCTGGATCAGGACCACGCAGTCTGTATCACTCATGGCCTCTATCGAGTCAAATATCTCCTGCATCTCCCTGCTGCTGCCAATGATGTTGGAGAACCTGTATCTCTCATTCAACTCCCTCTTCAGCCTTTCGGTCTCTGTAGCGTCTTTTATTGTGGCTACAAGCCCGACGTTCCTTCCGGCGTGGTCCTTCAAAATTGCGGTCGAGAGATAAACCGGGATCGTGGCCCCGTATTTTCCGACTATCCTTTCCTTACAATTAGCCAATCCGTATCCATTTCTCACGGCAAATGAAAGGGGGCATTCCCTGTCGCAATTGTCAGCCATCAACACCTCGCTGCATTTACGTCCGATGGCTTCCTTCGCCTTTAAGCCCGTAAGCTGTTCAAGCCCCTCATTAAAGCTCGTGATCCTCATCTCCGCGTCTGTTGTGAAGACGCCGTCAGCGAGACTGTTGATGATGGAGTCTATCCGGCTTTTTTCCTGTGAAAGAAGGACGTTGTTTTTTTCCAGCGAGTCTATTATCTCAACAATGTCCCTCATCGGCCTGAAATTCTCAATGACGCCGATGGTTTTTCCGTTAGCGTCCTTCAGCGGCGAGACATTCAGGCACAGGGGGATTGGAAGGCTGTTGTGCTTATGCAGATTAATATTGATAAAGTGGGAAGCGCAACTGTTGCTGACGATTGTGTGGAGAGGGCAACTGGTCAGGCAGAGATCGGTATTCATTACTTCTTTGCAGGAAAGCCCTTCGGGGACTTTGTCCGGCAGCCCTATAAAATTCTTTGCCGTATCGTTAATAAACATGATCTTGCCATCGAGGCCTATAACAACAATCCCTTCCCCGATGTTCTGAAGAATAAGCCGGCAATTGTTATCCAATTTTTCTTTCATAGACTCAGCGTTTCCTTAATGCCTCTTCAACGGTTTTAATGGCGCAGAAATCTCCGCACATGCTGCACACGTGCGACTCTGTCGGCGGGACTTCAGCGCGCCACTGCCTGACCTTGTCGGGATTTAATGACAAAGCTATCTGGCCGTTCCAGTCAAGCGCCTTTCTCCTCTTTGCTATTTCAATGTCGAGGTCAATCGCGCCCTTTACGCCCTTTGCTATATCAGCGGCGTGCGCCGCGATCCTTAATGCGATAACGCCTTCTTTTACGTCTTCAATATTCGGCAGCCTGATGTGCTCGGCAGGCGTAACATAGCAGAGGAAATCAGCGCCTGCCGCTCCTGCGATGGCCCCGCCGATAGCAGCGGCAATATGGTCATAGCCCATCGCGATGTCTGTCACAAGGGGGCCGAGGACATAAAATGGGGCGCCCTTGCAGATCTCTTTCTGTATCTTGATATTAAGCTCAACCTGGTTTAGCGGCACATGGCCGGGGCCTTCAATGATGACCTGCACACCGGCTTCAAGCGCCCTGTCTCTTAATGCGCCAAGGGTCAGAAGCTCATCCATCTGTGTCCTGTCAGTTGCGTCGGCAAGACACCCGGGACGGGCGGCATCGCCGAGGCTCAATGTAAGATCATACTTTCGCGCTATATCGAGAAGGCGGTCATATTTTTCATAAAGCGGATTTTCCCTGTCATTGTAGATCATCCATTCAACGAGGAACGCGCCGCCCCGGCTTACGATGTCGAGTATCCTCCCATCTTCTCTCAGTGTTTGAATGGTTTTTCTTGTCAGCCCGCAGTGGACGGTCACGAAATCAACGCCCTGTTCAGCGTGCTCCTCAATGATGTTGAAAAGGTCATCAGCGCTCATCCTTGAGATCGAGCCTTTGTCCCCGGCAGCCTTTGCGACAGCTTCATAAATTGGGACTGTGCCGACTGCAACGGGTGATTTTCTGAGGAGCAGTTTTCTGATGTCCTTTATCGGGCCGCCTGTTGAAAGGTCCATGACGGCGTCAGCTCCGTATTTCACCAGGACATCAAGCTTCTCCATCTCCTCATCAAGCGAGATCTTGTCCTTTGATGTCCCGATATTGGCATTTACCTTTGTCCTCAAACCCCTGCCAATGCCGAGAGGCTTTATATCGTGGAATGCGTTTCTCGATATAACACTGACGCCTGACGCGATGTCCTGAGAAAGTCTTTCAGGCTCGACACCTTCATCAATGGCAACCTGTTTCACCTCATCGGTGATGATGCCCTTCTTTGCAAGCTCGATTCTCGTATACTGTAATGCTTTAGTCATGATTTTCTCCTATTCTGATTTTGAAAAATCCCCCTTGTTCCCCCTTTTTCAAAGGGGGATTTGATACCCCTCTTTGGCAAAGACCAACAGTAGGTGCCTTAAGCAGGGGCGAGGGGAGATTTTTTATTTATCTTTTACTCTTTCAATTATCTCTTTTGCTTTTCTCCGAATATCATCCGCTCCCAAAATCTCTGATATCATCGCTACTCCGTAAGCCCCTGCGTTTTCAGCTTCCTTCACCCTGTGACTTTTTATCCCTCCTATTGCGAATACAGGGACCTTTATCTTTCTGCTGACTTCTTTCAGGGTGTCAAGCCCCAGAGGTTGTCCGTATTTTAATTTCGACGGCGTTTTATAAACAGGTCCCAATGTTATAAAGTCGGCCCCGGCCCTCTCAGCCTCTTTTGCCTCTTTCAAAGAATGTGTTGAGACGCCGATCAAAAAATGTGACGAGTGACGAGTGACGAGTGACGAGTAAACGGCCTTTCTCACCGCGTCCGCGGGAATGCTGTTTTGCGTAAGGTGGACCCCGTCAGCGCCAACGGCCAGCGCAATATCGAACCTGTCGTTAATGAAAAGCTTTGCATTATATTTTTCAGTCAGTTCTCTCATCTTGTATGCCATTTTTAATAATTCGCGTGTCTCCAAATCTTTCTCTCTCAATTGTATCGCCTTCACCCCGCTTTTTAATGACTGCCTGACGGCGGTCAATAAGTGAGAAGTGGGAAGTGAGAAGTTAGAAGTTTCTCTGAGCTGTTTTCTATCAGTAATCAGATAAAGTCTAAAGCCCAAAGCCGGGAGTCTGTGTTTTGTTTTTTTACTTCTGACTTCTGACTTCTGACTTCTCACTTGCTTCACAGCATTCCCTCTATCGGGCTGCTTGCCGTGGCATATAGTTTCCTCGGCATCCTGCCTGCCTTGTACGCGAGGCGTCCTGCGATCACTCCGTGCTTCATGGCCTCTGCCATCGCGATCGGGTCTTTTGCCCCGGCTATGGCGGTATTCAACAATACGGCATCGCATCCGAGTTCCATTGCAAGCGCGGCATCTGAGGCAGTTCCCACCCCGGCGTCAACTATGATCGGGACCTTTGCCTGTTCAAGTATTATTTTTATGTTGTAAGGATTTCTTATCCCAAGCCCGGAGCCGATCGGCGCGGCAAGCGGCATTACAGCGGCAGCACCGGCGTCCACGAGCCTCAACGCCATAACAGGATCGTCGTTTATGTAGGGCAGAACAATGAAGCCCTCTTTCGCTAATATCTCCGTCGCCTTCAGTGTGGCGCAGTTGTCGGGGAAGAGGGTTTTTTCATCGCCGATGACCTCAAGCTTGATGAGGTCTGAAACCCCTGCCTCCCTCGCAAGCCGCGCGTATCTCAACGCGTCTTCCATCGTGTAGCAGCCTGCGGTGTTCGGCAGGATCCTGTATTTCTTCGGATCAATGTAGTCAAAAAGGTTTTCCGACTTCCTGTCGAAGATATTCACCCTTCTCACTGCTACCGTAACAACGTCAGCGCCTGACGCCTCAATGGCCTTTCTCGTCTCTTCAAAGTCTTTATACTTTCCTGTCCCGACCCAGAGACGGGATTTGAATTCAATGCCTTTGATGATCAATTTATCGTCCATACGTTCCTCCTGTAGGGCGGGTTTCAAACCCGCCCCTACGACCTTACCCGCCTCCGACAAAGTTTACAACCTCTACGGCATCGCCGTCTTTAAGTACATAATTTTGAAAATCGCATTTCTTTACGATCTGCAGGTTGACCTCAACAGCGACCCTTGCCGGTTCAATCCGCAGAGTCTCAAGAAGTCCAGCGACTGTGAGATTGTCATTTAAATCAGTTTCGTTTCCGTTTAATTTTATTTTCATTCTTAGCTGTCAGCCAATAGCTGTAAGCTATCAGCTAAATATGAATATCTCTCTTCCCTTTTTCTATTAATTTAAATCTCTCAGCGAGGCCGTTTGCGCTTTTTGTAAACTCTGCGTCCAGCAGCTTTCGCAATTGTTCCTTCACTTCATCTGAAGCGCAGTCTTCCATATATTCTTTGAGCGAGAGGACAGCATTCTCATGGCAGAAGTTTTTAATTGTTTCCCCCTCTGCAAGATGCCTGAAAGTCTCACCGCTTCTTCCCTCCCTGTAGCAAGCCGTGCAGAGGCTCGGCATAAGACCGAGACTTACGATCCTGCCGATAATTTCTTCAAGCCCTCTTGTGTCTCCTATCTCAAATTGCTCGGTATCGCCGTCATGCAGATATCCCGAAGGGCTGGTCTTTGATCCCGCTGATATCTGGGATGCGCCGATGGACAGCAATTCGTCCCTCAAACCGGCAGGCTCCCGTGTGGAGATGACAACTCCGACATAAGGAAGTGCAAGCCTGTAAATGGCGACTATCTTTTTGAAATCATCGTCCGAAACCATGTAACGTGAATTAGTTATCTGCGAACCCTGCGCGGGCTGAAGCCGTGGGACAGAGAGGGTATGAGGCCCGAAACCGTATTTGCTTATCAGTCTTTTGCTGTGCGCGATCAAGGCCCCGACTTCCCAGCGCCAGTCATAAAGGCCAAGCAGCACGCCCATCCCGACATCTTCAAACCCCGCCTCAATCGCCCTGTCCATTGCATTGAGCCTCCAGGCATAATCTGATTTCGGTCCTGTGGGATGCATATGCCTGTACGTCGGGATGTGATAGGTTTCCTGAAAACACTGATACACGCCGATACCGGAACCCTTTAATCTCTTAAAATCCTCCACGCTCATCGGCGCAGCGTTTGCATGTAAAATGCGGATGTCCGTGTTCTCATAGATCGCGCGGACAACCTTTTCAATATAATCAATGCCTGCAAGTTTTGTGTGTTCGCTTGCGACAAGAAGGAGTCTTTTATATCCCCTGCCGGACAAAAGTTTTGCTTCCTGCACTGCTTCATCCACACTCAATGTCTTTCTTCGCGCATCCCTGTTGCCTGTCCTGAAACCGCAGTAGAGGCAGTCATTCGTGCATTCGTTGGAAAGATAAAGTGGCGCAAAGAGGACGATCCTTTTACCATAAACTTTTTCCTTTACCCTGCGTGACGTATCAAGCGTTTCCATCCAGAGGTCTTTGTCCTCAAGCGCCAAAAGCGCAGACACTTCAGTGAGATTTAAGACCTGCATCTCAAGAGACTTGGCGAGGACCTCTTTGATTCGTGAGGGGTCTGTGTTTATGTGTTTCATAATTAATGCCTTTGTAAGGGCGGGTTTAAAACCCGCCCCTACCATAAATCAAAAAACCGCATTCCCTATGGCTGCATATCTAAGGGAATACGGCATCACGTTCTGCTCGTCCCTTTCCTTCGCTGGTATTACCCGGTTCAGGTTCAGAGGGTCTTCCCGGCACTGCGGAAACTCTCAGGCTGTAATGCCTCCCCTAGGGTATTTAAAGTATACTGCTATCAAAGAAATGGTGTCAAGCGCAACCAAAGCCACGGCATCAAATCCGGTCGGGACATTATCTGCTCAAAACGATCAGCAGAAAACCGATGAACATCATTACTCCGCCGATGGCCCTTTCAGCGATCTTTGCTTCTTTGAATAATAGATGTCCGTAAAGGATGCTGAAGAGCAGGCTCATGCGTTTTACCGAGATCATATACGCGACCTTTGTAAGGCCCATTGCAGTCATGTGAAATACTATCATCAGGGCATAAGTAATGCCGATCGCCGCAAGAGGCAGAATGTCTTTTCCTGTTATGGCGATCTTGTCCCTGCTTTTACTCAAGGCTATTGGAGTAAACAGTATGGTCAGAAGTATAAAGTAAAAACTGCCGAAGAAGACAGGGGACGAATTCGTAATCGCCATCTTGCCGAGAGAAGATGTAATGCTGAATATGCAGGCGACAATTATCATCATGACAGAGCCTTTTTCCCTGAAGACTGCTTTTACAGGTTCCATCAGAGAGTGTCGCACCTTATGGATATGAAGCGTGTAGCTGCCTGACGCAATGAAGAGGATCCCGATGCCGCCGGTCAGAGAAACCTTTTCACCAAGAATGAAATAAGACATAAGGATCAACAACAGCGGGGTCAGGGAGAGAAAAGGAGCAGTAAGGCTGATGGGTGAAACCTTTAAGGCCTTTGTGTACAAGATCATGGCGATTATCTCAAACGGCAGGGCGGCTGCAGTTGCAAGCCAGAAAGTTTTATTCAGGGGTGGTATCTCGATGAACAGCAGACAGGCCAGAAACACCGGGAGGGAGAACAGCAGCCTTGCCCACGCGACAAAGTATTCGTCCCGCGACGCAAGGGCACGCTTTGTTAAGGCATCGCTTGTGGCAAGCAGGATTGCTGTTAAGAGGGAATAGATGATCCACATGACATCTAAGTAGGAAGTAAGAAATAAGAAGTTGGAAGTCCCTGTCTGTGGTTGTTTATCTTCACTTCTTAGTTCTCACTTCTTACTTCCCACTTTTATTTTTCGAGATTGTAGTCCTTAATTTTAGTCAGCAGTGTTTTGTAACTCACCTTCAGCGTCTCCGCTGCCCTGGTTTTATTGCCGTGCGTGTCTTCAAGGGCCTTCCTGATCCTCCGAGATTCGGCAATCCTGAGGGCGGTCTTAGCAACTTCATCAAGCGTGCCGTCGAGAGATATATCTTCAAGTTTCCCTCCGGGAGCATCCAGCGGAGTAAGCCTGAGCTCCTTTTGAGTTATTAGATCTCCATCGCAAAGTATCATTGCCCTTTCTATGACGTTTTCAAGTTCACGCACATTGCCTTTCCACGAATAGTCTTTCAGAACATCCATCGCTTCCCGGCTTATATTTTTATGCGGTATGTTCATCTCGGCAGATAATTTTGCAATAAAGTGTTCGGCCAGCGCGGGGACATCTTCTTTTCTCTCTCTAAGGGGAGGAATAGTGATCGGGAAGACACTCAGCCTGTAGTAAAGGTCCTGCCTGAATGAATTTCCCGCCACAGCCGCCTCAAGGTCTTTATTGCTTGCGGCAATTATCCTGATATCGATCTTGATGGAATTTGTGCCGCCGACCCTGTCGATCTCGCCTTCCTGCAAGGCACGCAGCACCTTTGTTTGCAGAGTGATATCCATCTCGCCGATCTCATCAAGAAATATAGTGCCCTTGTTTGCAAGCTCAAACTTGCCAAGCTTTTTCTCGCCGGCCCCTGTGAAAGCGCCCTTTTCATAGCCGAAGAGTTCGGACTCAAGCAGCTCCCCTGGAATGGCAGCGCAGTTTATCGGCACAAAAGGGAGTTCTTTTCTCGGGCTCAGTTCGTGGATCGCCCTTGCGAAAAGCTCCTTCCCCGTGCCTGATTCTCCAAGCAGTAAGACAGTGGACTTTGTCGGGGACACCTTCTGAATGTTCTCCGCCACAGCGAGCATCTTCGGGCTTTTGCCGATGATGTCCGGCATCCCTATGTGCTGTGACAAGGCGTCTTTTAAAAGCAGGTTTTCAGTTGCGAGCCTCCGGTTTTTAAGGGACCTCTCTATGAGCAGATGCAGGTGGTCGGTATCAAGAGGCTTTGTGATGAAATCATACGCGCCGAGCTTCATGGCGTTGACGGCGGTCTCAACAGAGCCGAACGCGGTCATGACAATCACGGGGACCAAAGGGTTTTCATCCTTCGATGCCTTCAAGACCTCGATGCCGTCTTTCCTCGGTAATTTCAGATCGGTAAGGACAAGGTCTACCTTATTCTCCCTGATGATCTTTATCCCCTCGGCCCCGTCTTTTGCAGTGACAACCTCATACGCGAAAAGCTCAAGGGTCTCCCTGAGCATCCGGGCCATGGACTCTTTGTCTTCGACGATGAGAATTTTTTCCATATTTAATAACCTCTGAAACCACAGAGGTCACAGAGGCAATTACTAATAATAAACAGGTCTTCTGTTGTCATTCCCGTTTGTCGGGGATCTTTCCCTGATTTGTAGGGAAAAGGATTCCGGACAAGCCGGAATGACAAGTGTCCTCTGTGGTTAATTTTCAAGCTTTTTCCTCAATAGCTCATTTACGATCTTCGGATTGGCCTTGCCTTTTGTTGCCTTCATTATCTGTCCCGCGAAGAAACCGAGGAGTTTTTCTTCGCCTGCCTTGAAACGTTCAACCTCTTTAGGATTGTTTGCGATGACCTCATCTATTACTTTCTCAATCTCGGATTCGTCGCTTACCTGAACAAGGCCCTTTTCCTTCACTATAACTTCCGCATCCCTGCCGGTTTTATATATTTCCTCAAAGACGGTCTTCGCGATCTTGCCGCTGATTATATTTTTATCAATTAGCTTCAAAAGGCCGACAAGCTGTCCGGGCTTAAGCGCGGATTCCTCGATCTGTTTGCCTTCTTCATTGAGCAGTTTCATCAGCTCGCCCATCATCCAGTTGCTTACGGCCTTCGGTTCGCCGCCGAGTTTTACGGCCTGCTCAAACCACTCAGAGATTGGCCTTTCAGATGTAAGCAGGTCAGCATCTTGTTCGGGAAGGCCGTGTTGACTGATAAATCTCTGCTGTCTTGAATCAGGCAGTTCGACAAGCTGTGACTTTATCTGCTCGATCCATTTACCGTCAACCTCAACAGGCACGAGGTCTGGGTCGGGGAAGTAGCGGTAGTCATGCGCCTCTTCCTTTGAACGCATGGATTCAGTTATCCCCTTTGCCGTGTTCCAGAGGCGTGTTTCCTGGATGATCCGGCCTCCGTCATTCAAAACCTTTATCTGCCTCTTTATCTCATAATCAAGCGCCTTCTCAATGTACTTGAAGGAGTTCATATTCTTGATCTCCGTCTTTGTCCCGAATTCATTCTGGCCCTCCGGCCTGACGGAAACATTCGCGTCGCATCTCAGAGAACCCTGTTCCATATTCCCGTCGCACACGCCAAGGTAACGGACGATCGCCCTTAACTTTTTCACGAACTCAGCGGCTTCCTGCGGAGTGCGGATGTCAGGCTCCGAGACAATCTCCATCAGAGGCGTGCCCGCCCGGTTCAAATCAACATAACTGTAATTACCGGCCCCTTCATGAATGTTCTTTCCCGCATCTTCCTCAAGATGTATCCTTGTGAGGCCGATTTTTCTTGTGCCGCCATTGACAGTGATCTCCACAGAACCGTGCTCGCATATGGGAAGCTCGTACTGGCTTATCTGGTATCCTTTGGGAAGGTCGGGATAGAAATAATTCTTCCTGGCAAACCTGCTGTAAGGGGCGATCTTGCAATTTACGGCAAGCCCGGTCTTTATCACGTACTCAATGGCCTTCCTGTTTGCAACAGGCAGGACGCCCGGCATCCCGATACAGACCGGACATGTCTGCGAGTTCGGCTCAGAGCCGAATTTTACGGAACACCCGCAGAACATCTTCGACTCCGTCAACAACTGCGCGTGTATCTCAAGCCCTATGACCGTTTCGTATTGCATGTTCATCTTCCTTTACAACTTCGGCTTCCTCTTGTGCCAATCGGTTGATTGTTCATAAGCGTATGAAATCTTCAATATCGTTTCTTCATCGAAGTGCTTCCCGATAATCTGCAAACCCATCGGCAGGTTTTGGGAGGTGAAACCGCAGGGGATTGAAATGCCCGGTGCCCCCGCAAGGTTTACCGAGATGGTGAAAATATCGGCAAGGTACATCTGAAGCGGGTCGTCTGCCTTCTCCCCAACTTTAAATGCGGGGTTTGGGGCTGTCGGCGTTACTATCGCGTCGACTTTTTCAAACGCCTTCCCGAAGTCATTCATTATTAATGTTCTGACCTGCTGGGCCTTTTTGTAATAAGCGTCATAATATCCCGATGACAGGGCGTATGTTCCGAGGATTATCCTCCTCTTCACCTCAGCTCCGAATCCCGCTTCTCTCGTATTCATGTACATGTCGATAAGGTCTTTCCCCTCGACACGCAGGCCGTACTTCACTCCGTCATAGCGCGCAAGGTTTGACGAGGCCTCGGAAGTGGCGAGGATGTAATACGCTGCAACCGCGTATTCAGTATGCGGGAGGGATATTTCAACAGGGATGGCGCCGAGAGATTCGAGTTTACTGATCGCCTGTTTCACCGATTCCTCAACTTCCTTGTCCATTCCAGCGATGAAATATTCTTTCGGCACACCAAGCCTCATCCCTTTTATGTCTTGACCGAGGACGGATGTAAAATCAGGGACTGGCAGATCGGCTGACGTTGAATCACAGGCGTCATGTCCGCTGATGACGTTGAGCAGGATTGCGGAATCCTTCACGGTCTTTGTGATCGGGCCTATTTGATCGAGTGATGATGCAAAGGCCACAAGCCCGTAACGCGAGACACGTCCATAAGTCGGCTTTAATCCGACAACTCCGCAGAATGAGGCAGGCTGGCGTATCGAGCCACCGGTATCAGAGCCGAGCGCAGCTAAACACATATCAGCGGCAACCGCCGCGGCTGAGCCCCCGCTTGACCCGCCGGGCACGCGTGTAATGTCCCACGGATTTCTTGTTGTTACGAATGCCGAATTCTCCGTTGATGAACCCATAGCGAATTCATCGAGATTGGTTTTTCCTATTAAAATATAGCCCTGCTCTTTTAGCTTACTCGTGGCTGTGCCTTCATAAGGCGGGACAAAGTTTTCAAGTATCTTTGACGAACAGGTGGTCCTTACGCCCTTTGTGCACATGTTGTCTTTTATCGCAAGAGGAATTCCAGAAAGCGGATGCCTGTTGTTTCCCGCCGCCTTTGCCTGAAGCAGCGCGTTTTCTTTGTTGATAGTGACGAAGGATTGAATTATATCTTCAACAGTCTCTATCCTTTTGAATATCGCCTCAGTCAATTCCGCGGGAGTTATCTCGCCTTTATCGATAGCTGTCCGGGCCTCCTGAATATTCAGGCTGTAAAGTTCCACACATCCTCCATGAAAAAACTCAAGACAGTAAATTTAAATTATTAGTATTGAATTTCGAATCTATTCTACAATTTTATCATTTCAACTCACAACCTGTTCCAGGAGGATTTGTCCTAAAAAAAGCAGTTAACCACAGAGACACAGAGGCACCGAGTTGAAAAATAAGAGAAAGAACCAAGACGCATCCTTCACTGTGGTGGTGACAAAAGTTTTTCCGGATTGCTTTTATTTTCTCAGTGGCTCCGTGCCTCAGTGGTAAATGAACTGCCGTTTTTAGGTTTATTGCTTTAAGTGGTTTTTTTGTATAATCTTATAATTGCCTGGAATTGCCTTAGTTCATTTTTCAGCAAGTGGAAACATAGATAATTTCTAACTGAAGGAGAACAGATGGTAAGACACGATGTAAGCCTCTTTACCGATCACGATATTTACCTTTTTAAAGAGGGAAACCATTTTAAACTTTACGAAAAACTCGGCTCTCACCTGATGACAGTCAACGGGCAGGAAGGCGCTTATTTCGCTGTGTGGGCGCCCAATGCAAAGCAGATCACGGTCATGGGGGACTTCAACGGCTGGAACAAGGGATCTCATCAAATCACGTCGAGGTGGGACGGCTCCGGCATTTGGGAAGGATTCATCCCCGGCCTGAAAAAAGGCGACATTTATAAATATCACATTATATCGAACTACAACGGCTACAGCGTTGACAAAGGCGATCCATACGCGCTCCACTGGGAACTGCCTTCAAGAACAGCTTCCATAATATGGGACCTGGATAATACATGGAACGATCACGAATGGATGACGAACAGAAGTAAAGCCAATGCATTAAACGCCCCTTTTGCCATATACGAAGTACATCTCGGCTCATGGAGACGGGTGCCGGAGGAAGGGGACAGGTTCCTCAATTACCGTGAGATGGCCCATTATCTCACCGATTATGTGAAGCACATGGGATTTACCCACGTTGAGCTGCTGCCGATAATGGAGCACCCGTTTTACGGTTCATGGGGTTATCAGACGCTGGGATATTTCGCGCCCACAAGCAGGTACGGAACGCCGCAGGATTTCATGTACATGATCGACTACATGCATCAAAACGGTATCGGCGTTATTATTGACTGGGTGCCTTCGCACTTCCCTTCTGATGCATACGGGCTCTCATACTTTGACGGCACAAATCTCTATGAACATCAGGACCCGAAAAAGGGGTTTCATCCTGAATGGAACAGCTACATATTCAACTACGGCAGGAACGAGGTGAGGAACTTCCTCATAAGCAGCGCCCTTTTCTGGCTTGAGAAATATCACATAGACGGCATCAGGGTCGACGCTGTGGCGTCCATGCTTTATCTTGACTATGCAAGGAAAGAAGGAGAGTGGATACCGAATATATACGGCGGCAGGGAAGACCTCGATGCCATAAGCTTTTTAAAGAGGTTCAACGAGGCTGTTTACGGAAATCATCCTGACGTCCAGACCTTTGCAGAAGAATCGACCGCGTGGCCTATGGTGTCAAGGCCTACACATGTCGGAGGATTAGGTTTCGGTATGAAATGGAACATGGGGTGGATGCATGACACACTGAAATATTTTTCAAAAGACCCGATATTCAGAAAGTACTATCACGACCAGCTTACATTCAGCATATGGTATGCGTTCTCTGAGAACTTTATACTCCCGCTTTCACACGACGAAGTAGTCCACGGCAAGGGGGCGCTTATAGGGAAAATGCCCGGAGACGAGTGGCAACGCTCCGCGAACCTGCGGCTGCTTTTCGGATACATGTACGGGCATCCCGGCAAGAAACTCCTGTTCATGGGCGGAGAGATCAGCCAGTGGAAGGAATGGAGCCATGATGAAAGCATGGAATGGCACTCGCTTGACTATTCGTTTCAGCAGGGGATAAACAAGTGGGTCAGGGACCTGAACCATCTCTACAGGAACGAACCTGCCCTGCATGAACTGGATTTTTCCAATGACGGTTTTGAATGGATAGACTGCCGCGACTGGGAGGACAGCAGCATAAGTTATATCAGAAAAGGCCAAAGCACAGGCGAGGTCATTCTTGTTGTCTGCAACTTCACGCCTGTGGTAAGGGAGAACTACAGAATAGGTGTCCCGCACGGAGGATACTGGAGAGAGCTTTTAAACAGCGACGCTGAAATATACGGCGGAAGCGGCAAGGGCAACGCAGGCGGCGCTCACGCTGAGGCAATACCGGCGCAGGGAAGGGAATTTTCGCTTTCTCTCAATCTCCCGCCATTAGGGATTTTGTTTTTTAAAGGTTAACCACAAAAATATATTTCAATAAAAAAAGGGCTTGTTATTCCAAGCCCTTTTTCAGCTAATTCAAAAACAATCAAGAACTAAGTTTCTCTTTTTCTTAAATACCGCCTTACTGCTATTGTAGCGCCCCCAGCCAACAAGAGGACCGCGCTTACAGGTTCCGGTGCAATATTTACACGCCCCCCTGTAAAGGTGGGGGTTACAGGATTCAAATCTTTATCGTATGACACATCAAGTTGTGAATAGGCGCCCGGCGTGACATCGATCGAGCCGTCGGTTAAAACATTCGGAGCGGTCCAGGTGATGCTTGCTACTATAGCGCTTAAGGGTCCCTGTGAATGACTGAACTGGTTTAGCTGCTCGAAATTGTATATGTATGGAGACTGTATGCTAAAGTAACTCAGATCTGTCCAATCGCCTGTCAGCGCATAAGTTGTTATGTCGCTTACCGCAGGCGCGCTTAACTCATTCGCGTCCCACCACAGGGAGAAACCAAATGAACTCAGTGAATCACCGGCGCTGTTTAGTACTACTTCCACATTCGTCGTGAAACTGCCGTTGGGATTTACAAGTATGCTGTCCTGATATCCTGCAGTGTTTGCATCCATATCAATCCTGATTGACGGAGCTGCAAAAGCTATTGAATGAATTATGGTGCCTATGGCAAACAACAAGCATGCCTGCCATCTAATGGATTTCTTCCATGCGTTTTTCATGTTCATGCCTCCTCTATAGTTTAAAATTTTAATTGTTTGCATTATTAATCTCCAATCCCGGGACCTGGCGCTATGCCGTAAAACTTACGCCAGATATTGAAGTCCTGTATCCATACAATCCCGTTCCCGTCCAGGTCTACGTATGCCGGAGCTGGCGGTACCGGGCTGCGCGCCCATCTGCGCCACTCATTGAAATCAGCAATATTTACAGACCCATTGTTGTCGAAATCAGGATCGCACAGGTCTCCGTAATGCTGGACGCCTGCTACGGCAGAGTTGTCATCCTCTGCAGAGTTGCTGTCACGCTGGTCGGGGTTGAATACATTTTTACAATTGTCACACGCGTCGCCTGTTCCGTCGGAGTCCGCATCTTCCTGGGCCGGATTTGCATTGTACGGGCAATTATCGGCAGCGTCAGTTATGCCATCCAAATCGCTGTCGATCAAGTCAGCGCCATCACAATCTTCGTCAATCCCGTTTCCAGGTATTTCAACGGCGCCCGGATGTACCGAGGCATCACTGTCATCGCAGTCAAATGCGGTTAGTCCGTCTATTGTCACATTCAGCAATCCGTAATTGTCCCAGTAATATCCGGGACCGCTGCTCGGATAACCGAATTGCACGGCATCGGCAAAACCGAGATACAGTCTGGTCGCTCCCGCAGGCACGTGGAAGTTCTGTGTAACACCAGTGCCTGTTCCAGTCAATCCGTCTCCTATGAAAAAGGTCTGATTCAACTCCGGGAAAACATCAAAGAAGCTGTCACCCATTCCATCAGGGGCCTGCGTGAAGTCCAGACGCGAAGGCGCAGGGTCGGCAGGTTCTGAATCATTCAGAAATACTCCGACAAGGAACATGGTCTTGCCTGCAACAAACTCAAGCTCAGGGAAGGACACATCGCCGTGACCGTAGATAATGCCTGATATCCCCTGATACGAAAGGATATCAGTTGTACCGCTTGCATGGGGCCCACCGTCAGCGCCGTTAAATTCAGTGCCAATCCAGCAGCATGATATCTGTCCGGACACATTGGCAATCGTGATGGTATTCACGCTTCCTTCCGGGAATCTGATAAACGGAGGCATCAACCCGTCAAATGCAGCGGCACGGCCTGCGGCAAAGATATTCGACTTCGCATCTACTGTCATATGATTTACGCCAGCATAATAACCGTCGCCGTCCAAGTCATTATCTCTTGTTGTGGCGTCACAGTCGTCGTCTATGTTGTTGTATGCAGTTTCCTCGGCTCCGGGATGTACAGCCGGATCATTGTCGTCACAATCAATGTTTGAAGCATAGCCATCGTTGTCCGCATCCGTGTCTCCTGTAAATATATTGCAATCATCGTCTATGCCGTTATTCAGTATTTCAATTGCTCCGGGGTTGATTGAAGGGTTGCCTTCATCACAATCCGTGCAGAATGGATAACCGTCAAGGTCAGCGTCTTCAAAGCTTTCATCAATCTGTCCATTGCAGTTGTTGTCTATCCAGTCGCATACTTCCACTGCACCCGGATTGACATAGTAGTCCCAATCATTACAGTCTCCGTTGCAGCCGGTATAACCATCGCCGTCATTGTCGCCCGGATTAATATTGTAATCCCAATCATTACAATCAATGCAACTGTTGTAACCGTCACCGTCGTTATCAACGGCATTCTCATCAACCTGTCCGTCGCAGTTGTTGTCTGCGCCGTCACATACTTCTTCAGCCCAGGGGTAAACTGCGCTATTGTTGTCATCGCAATCGCCTCCGCAGGCTGAGTACCAGCCGTCGCCGTCATGGTCGATCTCTTCATCAACCACGCCATTACAATTGTTATCAAGGCCGTCACACAGCTCAGGCGCATTCAGATAAACCGCAGGGTTTGAATCGTCACAGTCAGCGTCGCAAAGAACATCATGGCCGTCTCCGTCCAAATCATCGCCGCGTACACACGCCGGTTCAAACTCCACTACATAACCCGGCAATAATTCCTCACCTGTCGCGTCATTCCATTCCTTGCCGCCGGCGCTAATGTCATGTGCAAAGTGTATGCTGTTCTCATCGCCCCAGTTGTTGGGTTCTCCGATGCCCCAGTTTGTATAAACGAATTCCTCATTTGTCACCCATTTCCATCCGCCGTCAGGTTCGAGTGAACCGGGAAGCTGATATCCGCCTAACCAGTGGTCATGCAACAGGTCCGCCCAATTATCACCGTTGCCAAGTTCAGGGCTGTTTGTGAGGAAAAGATTTTCCGTATCTGACGACACTGTCACAAGATGGCCCTGCATGCCCATGAATGTCAGACCTTCCGCAGCGGTTTTAGCGCTGTTCCAGTTTATGCCGGCCTGGACATCTACTCTCAAATAATAATGTCCATTGTCCATCCACTGCGCAGGTTGATCATATGTACCAGAATTACAGTCATCGTCTTTGCCGTTGAGCGGTATCTCAGATGCAAATGCATTAACGGAGGGATCATTGTCATCACAATCACCATCACATGACGAATAACCGTCGCCGTCAAAATCTTCATCAACATTGCCGTCGCAGTTGTTGTCAATACCGTCACAGAATTCAAGAGCGCCGGGATGAATATCCGGGTTATTGTCATCGCAGTCGCCTGCGCAGGTAGCGTAAGTATCACCGTCAGCGTCAAAACCTTCATCAACGTTTCCGTCGCAATTGTTATCTTTGCCGTCGCAGATTTCCCATGCACCGGGATTGACTGCCGGATCATTGTCATCGCAGTCGCCTGCGCAGGTAGTGTAACCGTCGCTGTCAACATCAACTAAACCAAACCCTTCATCAATGTTGCCGTCGCAGTTGTTGTCCAGGCCATCGCATATTTCAGTTACACCCGGATGTATTGACGCATCATTATCATTACAGTCGCCTGCACAAACAGTGTCATATCCGTCGCCGTCAAGATCATCGCCCGGAATGCAGATGAAAGCGCCGCCAGTGGGATTTTCCAGTCTTACGGGGATTAGAGAGCCGATCCTCGCAACGATGTCCACAGAACCGGACTGCCCTTCGTATATCCTGAATTGTCCGAGCTGGGGGCTGTTTGCGAAGTAAATATAGTCAGCATTCTCCTCAGGGGTATTGAATATATTCATTGTTACAACAAGTACCAGCGTATCGCTCCATGTTTGACCATCCAGCGCCGCATCACCAGAGCTGGTTGTAACCGAGAAATCAAACCTGCTATCAGGGAAGGGGTTTGTTCCGCCGAAGCTGCCGAACCACGTGCCGTTTGTGTAAGTCAACGTAGCTATCCTGAATTCATCACCTGAAACAACAGGCTGACCGATTACTGTCGTTGCCGCAAGCACATTGTGCTCGTCATCAATATGCACCGTGTTATGGCGGTTCCAGAATTCAACGCTGGCCCGCTTCGGAGCGCCGGTTGATTGCAGGCCAGGATATGCGACTGCATTCGGAGTAAAACTGCCGGCGCCGGTCCCGTATCCATATCGAATGGGAACACTCGGGGGTATTATTATTGTGGTAAATGTTTCATCGAGAATGCTTGCCCCAAGTTTGAAGTAGGAATCGTAGTAATCCTTTCCAAGCGGCCCGGAGTAACCCAGAAACTCGAATGTCGTCCCGACGGTATTGCCGCAATGAGGGTCTGCCGAATCAATCGCCCCGTCACAATCATTATCCAATCCGTCAGTACATGACGTTTCCTGGGTTTCGGGTGGGCTGATGATGGGGCACGTATTAACCCGTATACCACCCATACAGATCAATGAACCGGATGAAGCACAAACACCGAATCCGCAGTTTGTTGGCGTTGCCTCATCGGTCATGCCATTGCAGTCATTGTCTATGCTGTCGCAGATCTCAGTAGTTGCGCCTGCAAGCGGATCGCAGGTGTCACCGCCCCATACGCCTGCTGTGCAGGTCTCAATACCTGTATTACCGGCGCACGCGCCCTGGCCGCATGTTGTCGGACGTGTAAGGTCTTCATCAATGAGGCCGTCACAATTATTGTCTATGCCGTCACAGATCTCCGGTGACGGCCCTCCTGGTGCGCAGTCAAAGATAGCTTCAACAGACTTTTCCTCATCCATTGTTACCGTACATGTGCCTGTTCCGGTGCAGCCGCCGCCGCTCCACCCTGTAAATGTTGAGCCCGGGATGGCAGCAGCAGAGAGAGTCACAAATGTATAGTATTCATAAGGCTCTGTGCAGTCAGCGCCGCAGTCAATGCCGGCAGGGAGGCTTGTTACAGCGCCGGCGCCGCTGCCGCTCCTGCTTACAGAGAGGGTCGCATAATTAGGGAAAACCAGAACGGGGATTGTGGAACAACCTTGTCCCCTGCATATTTCCGGACCGGTGGTGCTCCCTATTCCAAGCGTACCATAATAATTTGATCCCCATGCCCATGTCCCATCTGACTTAGCGCCTGCGGCATGGCTCCCTCCGGCAGCAACAGACACCCAGCTATTATCAGTTCCTATCCTGACAGGGGACAATCTTAGCGTCACCGTCCCGTCTCCAACCTCGCCATCACTATTATCTCCCCAGGACCATAATGACCCGTCCAATTTAATGGCCTTAGTATTATGCCAGCCGGCGGAAACAGAGCCCCAGTCATTATCAGCCCCTATCTGAACAGGACTTGTGGAGCAAGGCGTATCCGCCCCGCATATTTCCGGGCCAGTGTTGTTACCTATTCCAAGCTCACCAATAAAATTCTCTCCCCATGCCCATAAGGTGCCGTCTGATTTTATGGCTGTGACGAACTGATTAAGAGTGCTGGCAAAAACAGAGACCCAGTCAGTGCCGGCTACCTGACGAAGAGTAGTTGAACAAGGGTGAAGCCCGCACATTTCCGGACCGGTACTGCTGCCGATACCAAGCTGACCACTAAGATTATATCCCCATGACCACAAGGTCCCGTCTGATCTTATGGCTGTAGTACCGGAAACTGAGACCCAGTCTTTAGCAGTCCCTATCTTGACGGGAATTGTTGAGCAAGCAGCACCTGAACATGTTTGCGGGCCTGTACTGCTTCCTGTTGCAAGCCCACCAGCAGTATTTATCCCCCATGCCCACAAGGTGCCGTCTGCTTTAATGGCTGTGGTGATCATCGAACCGCCGGAAACAGAGACCCAGTCAGTGCCAGTCCCTACCTGACGGGGAATTGTTGAGCAGGCAACCGTTCCTAAATAACATATTTGCGGACCCGTACTGCTTCCGATCCCAAGCTGGCCATAACTATTATCACCCCATGCCCATAAGGTCCCGTCTGCTTTAATGGCTGTGGTGTGGCGATTTCCGGCAGAGACAGAGACCCAGTTTGTGCCAGTTCCTATCCGGACAGGGGCATTTCTTTGGGTTGTTGTCCCGTCCCCAATCTGGCCAAGATAATTGTCCCCCCATGCCCATATTGACCCGTCTGATTTAAGGGCGACGGAGTGAGTCAATCCGGCAGAAACCTGCGTGCAGTCATTTGAAACTGAAAGATTGGCAGTCATCGTGGCGCCTGACGCGCTTATGTTGGTAATCTTTGCTACGCAGGGAGTTCCATGATACAGGTTGCTGCTTGGAGTTGAAGCAGAAGTAAATGAGGTGTTAGTTGTTGAGCCGGGATAAGGGTCTCCGCCTTCTCCTCTGTTATTCTTCATTTCGAGGTCCTTCTGGTTATCTGCCTGCACAAGACTGACGCCGTAATGTAATATCTGGCATGAGGAACCGACAGGACATTCATCATTGTTTACTGTATTTAAGTTCATCTTTCTCGCAATGGTATTGCCGTCGATATGCCAGATAAGAAGCCCTTCCCCCGGCAACCCCGCATCAAATCCGGCCTTTTGCCTGTTTTCCACAAGGAAGTATTCACCAGAAAGAGGGGAGCCTGTCCTGAACTGATATACATCTGCATTGTAAGCGGCCTGCTCTATAGGCTCTGAGATGAGTGTCCCTGTAACCGGAGTCGGCCTGACCCATCGGAGAAAATATTTAGACCATGCATCCAGGTGCGCGGGGCTATCGCCTGCACGCGTAACCTTGTTCCAACTGCCGGATGCCATCAGGCTCCAGTATCCGATTCCAAAAGAACTTTGATCTGTATCATAGAGGTCAGGAAGGCCGAGCGCATGACCATACTCATGGGCAAACACGCCAATAGTAGAGATAGCCCCTCCATATCCCTCCGGTTCTATCACATAGTCATTTATCTTGATAAAGCCGCCCTTAGGACATGGGTCATCTGTTGTATATTCCCCTATCCCCGCGTCTTTAAGGTTCCACCTGTGTGACCATATGTCCGTTGTATTACCACTATCTTCCGCTCCTGTGCCCTGATGAATTATATCCACTACATCAACATAGCAGTCCCCATCCTGGTCATAGGGCGCAAAATTGAATCCCGCGATATCAGCATCTACTACTGCCTCATATACCAATTCCTCCGGACTCTTATCACACCCGGTCGGGTTAGACGCACATGGGACATTTTGTCCATAGTAATCATGGGAATTTGCAGCAGTGTACCAGCCGACGACTCCGCCCGGCCCTGCAGAGATAGTGAACTGTGCGTAAGATACCTCTTCATAATAGTCCTTCATGCTTTCATTCCCGGTGCCGAAAAGGAGGTTGGTGAAATCAGCAGTCGAGTAAGTAGTAGGTGTATTATTGAAATTAATAAGTATCACGGGAATGTTGCCTGTTGTCCCTACATGGGGAACTACCTGAGGTTCTATAAGTCCCGGTGGGGAAGGCCGTCTGAGATCCATTGTCCGTATTGCCCGTGTTTCCCTTGTAAGCATTTTATTCTGTATGATCTGACCAGTCGGCCTTATTCCTCTCGGGACATCAGGCGGGCTGTCTATGCCGACTACTGCTCCGGAACTTACAAGGCTTCCATCTGCGCCGCGTACTGAGTATGTCCATTTGTTGATAGCATTATCAAACAGGATAGAGTAGCCTTCCTCTGTCTCCCATCCATGCCTGTTCTCATCCCCCCACTGCCTTGCCTTGAAAGCTGTGCCGTCCGGCTGATTCATTGTGTGGAGAATTGGAGACGCCGGAACCGCAAACGACTCATTTGTGGTAAAGAAAATTGAAACCGTAACTAACAACAAAAAAATTATCTTGCTCTTGATAGACATAACCCCTCCTATTTTAGGACTTCTATATTATTCTTTATCCAGAAGCTTCCGCCTCTTTCATCACCCGAATAAAATACATGTGCCTTTATCCTTTTTCCGTAAACTTCAACGGATGGATTTATCTTTGTAAAGAATGTCAGGGTTTGACCTTCTTTCCCTTTCAGAAAATTCGTAACATCTTCTATGTTCTCAGAAGCCTCGACCATGATGGTCAGCTTGTATATGGTCTGCTCCGGGCCCATGCCATAAAGAGAGGATGAACCAACGCTGTATTCCCTGACTGTGCCTATAAGAACTGCCTTGTTCGGAACTACAGAAACTGCTGAGGCCACAGAGAATGCAGAAAACAGAAAAGCAAAAAAAGTCAAACACACTATTGTGGCCGGCATAATATTCCTCACCTGTAAAATTTATGCTGACGGGATTGCCGCCGCCAGTCCAATCCTTTATTGGGAGACTTAAGGTATATTCTTATATACAAAAATTATGCCAGATAATTATTGTTACTTAAAATATTTTTTCTGTTATCTTGCGGGACGTTAAAGCTTGATTGAATTACTGAGCGGCCACAATTTATGTAGCATGGCACATAATTGGGAGGCACAGGACTGTGTCAAGGCACATATTTCAGCCCTCTACATAATTTCTCTGCGGTGAAAGACATCGCTTTTAACCCACAGCCAGAACAGGCTTTTGAAGCCCTTTGCAGCGGCTTTCACATCGTGGATGCTTCTCAGATTTAAGATACGCCTGATAATAAATTGCGGTCTTGAATAAAACTTCTTGAACGCGATCTGCCTGAGCTGCGCGATCTCTTCTCTCGTCATTGTATACGGGATAAACGCTGCTCCCTGATAGGTAAAATCCGTGAGGTCGTCAGACATTGTGCCGTACTGCTCTAAGTTGTCGTAAAGCTCTGTGCCGGGAAAAGGTGTTAACGCGTGGAAGTTCGCAATGTCGGGGTTGATTTCGCAGGCGAACTTGATACTCTCAAGTCCGTCCTCAAATGTCTGTCCAGGGAGGCCGAAGAGGAACGGCGTGTAAACAGTCAGCCCGGCTTTCTTTGCCGCTCTGACCGCCTTGCGTGTCTGGTCAAGCGTTATCCCTTTTCTGACTGTATTTAAATTTCTCTGCACCCCGCTTTCCGCGCCAAGCAATACTGCCCAGCAGCCTGCGTCTTTGAATGCCTTCAGCAAAGGATAATCCACCTGGTTCACACACGCGGAGGCAAACCACGTGAAGTCGAACCCGCGCCTTTTTATTTCCTGCGCTATCTTCATGGCCCTGTCGTAATCAGCGGCGAGCGTGTCATCAATGAATTTTATCTCACGGTATCCCTGCTTAAGGCAAAGCTCAATCTCCTGCATGACGTTTTCCACGCTGCGAAAACGGACGCCGCTCTTTCTTTCTTTATCGATCTGAAAGCAGAAGATGCACCTCCTGTTGCAGCCGCGCGCAGTCATGATCACTGCAACCGGTTTTCTCTTGTACGTTGCCGGAGGGGGGATGTAATTATTTGTGTCGCCCAGGAGATCGCGCGCAGGGAAGGGCAGGGCGTCAACATCTGTGATGAGGGGACGCGGAGGGTTCTTTATGATTCTATCACCGTCTCTGAAGACAACCCCTTCGACCCCTTCAAGGCTTTTTCCCTGTGACAGCCTCCCCAGCATTTCGACAACCGTAATCTCTCCCTCCCCTGTGACAACAGCATCAATGTCCGCCGGGTCAGCGAGGCACTTCTCCTGCATCGCAATAGGGTAGGGCCCGCCGACAGCAATGTAAGGGCGGGTTTGAAACCCGCCCCTACGAATCTCCGCTGCCGTAAACATTGCCTTCTTCCATCCGAAGGAAGTCGAGTAAATGCCGATGAATTCAGGTTTGAATTTTGATATCCCGCCCATGATCTCATCATGCTGCATGAAGGCCCCGTTGAGGAACCGAACATCGTGCCCCGCTTTCATCAATGAGGACGCTACATAAAGAGTCCCAAGCGGCTGCCAGTAGTTTATCTGCGAGGCTGCGGTCTTTGAGGAAAAGATGTCTTCCGGCACCCATGAGGGTATGACAAGAGCACACTTCATAATCAGCCTTGAATTATGAATCTTGAATTTTGAATTATTATTTCCGCCACGTCCCTGCCGGTCTCAATAGCGCTGTCCATGTTGTAATATTTAAACATTCCGCTTCTGCCGATGATGTGGAGGTTTTTAAAACCGCGAAGATACTCCACGACTTTTGAGTAATACTGGTTGTATCCAACTTCAAAAAGAGGATACGCATGGGGCACCCTTATAACGCAGTTGCCGATGACCTGGTCCATTTCGATAAGCCCGAGTTTGGCCAACTGTTGCACTGTCATGGAAGTTAGTTCTTCATCGGTTGAGCTCCAGATACTGTCTCCCTTAAAGCAGAAGTACTCGGAGACCACGTGCGTTTTTCCTTCAGGCGCCATATGAAGACTCCAGTTCTTTGGCTCGTGGACCCTGCCGAGGGGCATCTTTTTCTCCGGCAGATAAAGCCAGGTGAGGTCGGAGACCCTCGGCTTGTCTATCATGACAGTTACTATCACCATGTCCCTGTATCTCAGCTTTGAGGCCGCGTCAAGTATGTCCCCGGGCGGTGACGGATCAAGCATCTTTAAGAGGTTCGTCAAAGGGATGCTGGAAATAAACTCACTGCCTTTGACATCATATTGACGCTCGCAATTGTCCGCAATTATATTCGTGATGACAGGGCCGCGATGATTTATACGGGAGACCCTTGTATTGGTCAGGACGGCATCTTTCTTTTCAATTTCTTCCTTCAGCCTTTCGGATATTTGTCCGATCCCCAGCGTAGGATAAATGAACTTGTCCACAAGCGTGCTGACCCTGCGCCCGCTGAATTTAAAGAACGCGTTCTTTATAGCCACACCAAGAGAGAGGCCGTCTATCCTCTTTGACACCCATTCCTCACTGATGTTCCCGCACTCAAGGCCCCACACTTTTTCACTGTATTCCTTGAAATAAAGCGTGAACATGGTCCTGCCGAAATGCGCGACCACCCAGTCTTCAAGGGATATATGTTCGGGAGAGGCAAAGAGCTTCTTTATCTTTTCCTTGCCGTAATCAGAGACGGCCTTCACAGTAGTTGGAATGCCGAGGCCGAAAAGCGCATTGGACGGCTTGAGCGGATAGTCAAAGAATTTGCCGTTCATGTAGATCTTGCTCTTGCGCGGCACGGTCAGGTACTGGCCCCGCAGCAGGTCTTTTACAAATTGTTCCGTCCGGATATTATTTGTGAGAAACCTGTGGCCGCCCAGATCAAACCTGAAATCACCGTGCCGGATGGTCCTTGAAAGCCCCCCGACTTCCGGGCCGCTTTCAAGCACTGCTACCGGATGCCCTGCCTTCACAAGACTGAAGCCGGCGGAAAGTCCTGCAAGCCCGCCGCCGAGGATGATGGTAGAATCGTTCCGGGAGAAATCCATGACTTGATTATACAAATTAATTACGGAAAATTTACAGAAGCAGGCCGCCTCAGATCATGCGCAGCAGGGGATGCCGCTTACACGGGCAATGAAATGATCGCCCTTATTTTCAATCTCTGTTTTGCAGCCTGACATTGAGGCAAAGGATTTTATTCTTTTGGAATCTTCAAGCGTGTTGACCTGGACCTCAATAAAAAGCGCCGCGCCGCACTGTAAGGCGAACAGCTCCTTCAGCTTTTTAAAAAGTTCCTGGGATGTCATGGAGCGGGCATCGATGTTCATGGCGTCAAAAATAAAAGCGCTGAAGAACCGTAATTCTTCAGCGCCCCGAAAACAGAGATTTACATGTCCTCCATCGGCTTGATGAACTTGAAATAAACCATGGTCCAGTTGCCGAGGATGATAGAGATTGTTGCTACAATGCTTCCGATGGAGAGGGTGGAGGACCCTGTGATCCCCTGTCCGATATTACATCCCCCGGCGACCATGGCGCCAAAGCCCATCATCATGCTTCCGCCGAGCACGGTCAGCAGTTCGTCAACAGGCGGGACTTTCCATTTGAATTCCTTTAATATCTTTGCGCTGAGAAAGGCGCCGAGCGGCACGCCGATAATAAAAAAAGATGCCCATGTTACAGTGAAAGACCCAAAGGCATACATCGGGAATACCTGCGCGAGCGGGTGGTTCTCCGGCATGGCGCCGCCTGTCAGTAATGTGTAGAATAACTCTCCCGTAGGTGTTGTGAAGGAAAGACCTCTTGGGAAGCCTTCCCAGACCGAAGCCGCCCAGAAAGCCGCTACCGCTAACAAACCTAACATCAAGCCTGTCAGCGGCCAGGTAAAACCTTTTTGTTTTTTGACGGAGAAGGGCTTGCCCATTAAAACAAATATCCCGATCGCGATAACAACTGCTGCGATCACTCCCCATTTCACGGAAGGACTGTCGCCGATCAAATGATACAGGGTCGGATTGTTAATTTCGCCGACAGGGACCCTGACGCTTCTTAAAAGTTTATAAAGCGGGTTCAGTACGCCGGTAGCTGTTGCCTGAATGCTTGTGAAAAAACCGACAACGGCCACTATCGCATTGAACTGTCCCTCACCGATCTTGTACCATACGCCGCTTCCGCAGCCCCCTGCTAAAACTATTCCGAGCCCGAATATGTAGCCTCCGATAATATTGGCCAGCGGAAAGAACGGCTGCACTGCAAGGCTGATAACTTCAAAGTCATTCAGCAGGTTTGCCCCGAGAATTGTGACCAGTAAAGCGATTAAATATCCGCGCAACAGGGTCAGGTCTTTGATGAAGATAGTGTCCCTGAAGGCCGTGTTCATGCAGAAGCGCCCGCGCTGCAGCACAAACCCGATAGCCAACCCGAGCAACAGCCCGGATGCAATAAATCCAAAAGTTATACCTGGTAGAGTCTCTTCCATTCAGTCCCTCCTGAGAAGTAATTTTGCCTGCTAAAATAGCATATAAATCCTGTATTGGTCAATGTTTTTTTGCAGACATGAAAGACAGATACCATAGAATAAGGGTATAATTACGATAACTATAATTTATTGTTATGAACTTCAGAGAAAACATAGCCAGGCTTCAGGATTTTTACCTCCTGTCCATCAAAGCCCCCGCCGGTATTTTTCGCAGACCTTTTTATTTCAGAGAAATGATAGAGCAGATGGATTACATGGGCACCGGCTCGCTTTTCATTATTGTCCTCGTCTCTCTTTTTATAGGAATGGCCTTGTCCCTTCAAATATCCGCGGAACTTTCGACCCTGGGACTGAAGATGTATACCGGAAAATTAGTCGGTGTATCCATAATCAGGGAGATAGGCCCTGTCTCAATTGCTCTCAGTTTCGCAGGCAGGGTAGGCTCCGGCATGGCGTCCGAGATCGGCTCGATGGTGCTCGGACATCAGGTGGACATCCTGAGGGTGCATGGCGTCAACCCTTTAAAGAAGCTGGTCACGCCGCGTGTTGTAAGCGCAATCCTGATGCTTCCCATACTTACAGTAATAGGCGATGCAGTGTCTCTGTTCGGCGGATATTATATCGCGGTCTTTGTAAGTCATCAGAGCGGTTCTTTCTACTGGAGCCAGATAAGGGACATTATGGATTTTAAAAACATCTTTTCCGGGATCGCGAAGCCTTTTATATTCGGCTATTTCATATCCTGTATAAGCTGCTATATGGGGCTTGCGACAAGGGGCGGGGCAAGGGGGTTGAGAAAGGCCACGACTACGGCGGTTGTGTTTTCAACGATTGTGATTATTGTAGCTGACTTCATGATGACAAGGGCCTTGCTGCTCCTTCTTGGAGAGTCGGTATGATAGAGTTTCAGAACGTCACGCTTTCATACGGAAATAACGGGGTGCTCACCAGGGTGAGTTTTAAAGCTCAATTTCACGAGAGGATCGCCATCCTCGGCGGCAGCGGAGAAGGCAAGACAACCATCCTGAGACTCATGCTCGGGCTTGTGCGTCCTGACGAGGGAAAGATTTTGATAGGCGGCCGGGACATTACTGAACTTTCAGAATCTGAACTTAAGGACATTCGGATGAAATTCAGCATAGTCTTTCAGGAAGGGGCCTTATTTGATTCCATGAATGTGAAAGAGAATGTAGCCTTTTGTTTCAGGGAATACGCTAATTATTCCGAAGATCAAATAGAAGAACGCGTGAGAGAACTCCTCCGCACATTAGGAATAGAGAATGCTGTTTACCTAATGCCCGAAGAACTGAGCGGGGGGATGCAGAGAAGGGTTGCCATTGCGCGTTCCCTCGCAGGATGTAAGCCCAATATGATGCTTTACGATGAACCGACTTCAGGCCTGGACCCCCTCACAGCAGAAAATATCTGCAAGCTGATAAAAGAACTTTCAAAGGGGGGGCCGCCTGACAGGATGGGTTTTATCATAGTGACTCATAAGGTGACCGACGCGGCGAAAGTGGCTGAACGGTTTTTATATATAAGAAATGGTAGTATAATTTTTGACGGAAACATTACGGAGCTGAAGAAGACGAATGACGCGGAATTGCGGAATTTTATCAATGAACTGTATGTTGCTGAGCAATGTTCGTAGGAGGATAAAAAAGAAAGATTCCCGACAAGCCAACAGTAGGTGCTTTAGGCACGGGAATGACGCAGTTCTGTCATTTCGGCTTGTCCGAAATCTTTCTTCTTTCTCGGCACTATTCTATAGACAAAACATAAAATGTACGATTACGTAAAACAGCACAGATGGGCAAAACTAAGGGTCGGCCTGGTCATCACTCTTGCCGTCGTGACCGTCTTTTTTGCTGTTATGTTTGCCGGCAATATTGAGAAATTCTTTTCTCCAAAAGTAAAAATCTACACCTTGTTCAATGATATAAAAGGACTCAGGGAGGGATCGCCGGTATGGTTTTCAGGCGTTGAGATAGGTTCGGTCAAATCCATGCATTTCACCATCCAGAAAAAGATCCAGGTGGAAATGTTGATAGCCTCCGATACCCTGAAACTTCTCAAAAAGGACTCAAGGGCCAATATCCTCACCCTCGGTCTTTTAGGCGACAAATATGTAGAGCTGATCCCCGGTTCAAGTGAAGCAGCGAGTTTGAAGGGGGGGGACACAATCATGGGGCAGACAACTACAGAGATACAGGACGTTGTTGAGACGAGTCAGGCGTCCATCGCGAAAATAGCCGACTTCATCAATACGCTTGAAGGAATGATCGAGAAAATGGAGAAAAGCAACGGCACCGTGTCAAAACTCCTGAGTGATCCTTCCGTGCATGACAATCTTAAAGAGACGACGAAGGAGCTGTCGGGGCTTCTCAGGAAGATGGAGAGCGGCGAAGGCACAATAAGCAGGCTGGTTAATGAAGGCGATGTTTACAGTGATCTCTCGTCATCTGTGAAGGACATAAAACTCTTTGCAAAGTCTCTCAGGGAATCCGACGGGACACTCAATAAGTTAATCGCAGACCCGGCGCTTTATAACAGGTTTCAGGAGGCCTCCGAGAACCTTGATTCATTTACTCGAAAGCTTGTAAAGTCAAAGGGCACGGTCAATAAATTGATCGAAGATGAAAGCCTTTATGATAATATCAATTCAGTTTCGATAAAACTTGGGGCCCTTCTTGAGAGCGTAGATAAGGGCGAAGGGGTTGTAGGCAGTCTTATGAAAGATGAAGACCTTTCAAAAGAGCTCAAAAGCACTCTCAGGGAACTGAACGCCCTGATAAAAGATGTTAAAGAACACCCCGGGAAATATTTTAAGTTCAGTTTGTTTTAGAATAGCAGCAGAGTACACAGAAGGAAATGGTTTTTGGCCACAGATTTTCGCGGATTCCACAGATTAAATAAAAACTTCCATCAAAGTCTTTGTAAATCCGGGTAATCTGTGGATGACTTATTTTCTCTGTGTTCTGTATGGTAAACTTTTTAACACAAAAATAAGGAGGATGTATGAAAAGTTTGAAGACATGCATGGTTTTTATTTTAACGTTACTGTTCGCTTTTTCTGCTTATGCGGAGGAACCGAGGAACAAAAAATTTACAAAAGAGGAGATCAAGAAAATGGCTGAGACAAAGGCGATCATCGAGACGAAATTCGGAAATATTGAGTTGAAATTTTTCCCCGACGCTGCACCCAATCACGTAAACAATTTTATTGAGCTTGCCAAAAAAGGGTTTTATGACGGCACGGCTTTTCACCGCGTTATTCCCGGATTCATGATACAGGGCGGAGACCCCAACTCAAAAAGTCCCGACAAATCAAAACACGGCATGGGCAGTCCAGGACATACTGTGAAGGCTGAGTTCAACGACAAGCCTCACAAGAGGGGCACGCTCTCAATGGCAAGGTCAGGCCATCCCGACAGCGCGGGCTCGCAGTTCTTTATCTGCGTGGCTGATTCCCATTTTCTTGACGGAAAGTATACGGTCTTCGGTGAAGTCGTCTCAGGCATGGACGCAGCAGACAAGATAGTCGGCCAGCCGAGGGACAGCCGTGACAATCCAAATGAAAGGGTCGAGATGAAGGTCAAGGTCGTGGAGAAGTAAAATGACCGATCTTTCCCTTGGAAAACTCAGGCCTGTCGCCGCAAAAGAGATAAAGCCTTTTTTCGAAGAGGTGTTAAGCAGATATCAGGGAAAAATTCATTCCATTTACGTTACAGGCACCTCGATCACGGACGATTTTAATGAGAAGACATCCGATGTGAATTCCGTCATTGTCCTGAAGGAGATGGACCTGAAGTTTATCGAACTCCTCTCCCTTCTCGGCAAAAAATACAGCAAGCACAGGGTCGCGGCCCCGCTTGTCATGACCCCTGAATATATAAAAACTTCTCTTGATGTGTTCCCGGTCGAATTTCTGAACTTCAAGCTCATTCACGCGACTGCATTCGGCGAGGACATTTTTGAAGGCCTGGAGATCGGAAAGCCGGACCTAAGGCATCAATGCGAGAGGGAATTAAAGGTCAAACTCATCGCGTTAAGGCAGGGCTATATTTCATCACTTGGAGACAGGAAAATACTCACCGAAGGACTCGCAAAATCGATTACCGGTTACGTGCCGCTTTTCAGAGGGATAATCGTCCTGTTAGGCAAGCAGCCCCCGGTCAATCAGGGAGATGTGGTCCGGGCCCTCTCTGAAGCTGCTGATATAAACACAGATGTCTTTTCAAAAATCCTCAGAGTTAAAAAAGAGAAAGTAAAACTCTCAATGCAGGAACTCAATACAACCTTTGAAGATTACTATTCGGCCACCGACAAACTGGGAAAGATAATAGATGCGATCAATATATAAATTCCCGGTAATGTTTTTACTCTGTCTTTGCCTGAGCGCGGCCTCCGTGTTTGCGGAAGTGACCATCCCCGACAAACCATACAACCATGTTGTCGATCTTGCCGGCATAATCAGCGACGACGTAGAGGGCGCGCTTAACGGGTATCTCCTTGAACTGGAGCAGAAGACCACGGCACAGATGGTGGTGCTGACAATCGGTTCCCTTGAAGGCGGGTCTCTCGAAGATCTCTCGATCAGTATAGCCCATAACAAATGGAAGCTGGGGCAGAAAGGCAAAGACAACGGCGTCCTGCTCCTCGTGTCGCTTCAGGACAGGAAGTACAGGTTTGAGATCGGCTACGGACTTGAAGGTGTCCTGCCGGACAGCCTCACCGGCACCATCGGCAGGCAGTATCTCGTGCCGTATTTCAGGCAGGGCGATTATTCCACCGGAATATATACGGCGACGCTGGCTGTTATACATACAATTGCTGCCGACGCAAGCGTTGAGATCGCGGGAATGCCGAAGATGAGAAACCGTTCGGCGTCAAGGGGGCGGGGAAAACCTTCCCTGTTGAATATGGTTTTTGCCGCGCTCTTTTTTATAGGCCTGATCTATATGTTCATACGCCATCCACGCCTTCTGCTTTTGTTCCTCGCGATGAATATGCTTGGCGGCGGAAGGAGAAGCGGCTGGGGGGGCGGAGGCGGTTTCAGCAGCGGCAGTTTCGGCGGCGGAGGGGGTGGCGGCTTTGGCGGCGGAGGTTCTTCCGGAAGCTGGTAGCTGGTATTAAATGCAATTAGGACAGAATAACAACACAAATTTCTCAAAGATGTCTTTATGGAAATGATTCAGCATCTCATTCTTCATCACTTTTAATGCTTCAAAGGGAGCGAGGCTTGGTTTGTAAGAGCGCTGAGAGGTCAATGCGTCATACACATCAGCAATAGAGCAGATACGGCCGTATGCATGAATCTCATCTCCCTTGAGCCTCTGGGGATATCCTGTCCCGTCTTCACGCTCATGATGCTGCATTACAATGACCTTGCATTCTTCTGTCAGATGGTTGGTCCCGGATAAGATTTTATAACCCTGATAGGGGTGGCTCCGCATCTGATTCATCTCTTCTTCCGTCAGTTTCCCTTTCTTATTGATGATGGCGGGCGCGATGCTGTTTTTGCCTATATCGTGGAGAAAATAACCCGCTCCCAGTTCATGCATATTATGATTGCCGTCTCCCTTGAACACTGCCTTTGAAAGTGCGATTGAAAGGATGCCGACGTTGACAGAATGAGTATAGGTGTAAAAATCATGGGAGGTGATGCTCAACAGGTAAAAAGTGGTTTCGTCATCGGAGAGTATAAGGTCCACTATCGCGGAGATTCCTTTCTTGGCCTCGCCGATATTTTGGGCTGTCGGGCTGTCAATAAGCCTGTTCATGAGGTTCACAGAGGAGTTGTAAATAATTTTTGCCTTCTGCGCAGAAGGCATACTTTTATCGCTGACAGCTTCTCTCAGGGCTTCAGAGATAAGTTTTTCAGGCTCCCATTTTTCGGACAGTGCCTGAGGCTTGTCGCCATGGCCTATCGCCTCTACCTGCATGTCTTCAATGACAAAACTTTTCGAGGTGTCGATAGACACTTCATCAAAACCGCTTTCAATGATTTCGTTGATTTGCTCAGGCGTTTTAATGAAAAAATTATTTTTCAGGAAGGGATGCTTAATCCATGAGGCAGGCAGAACAACGTACATGCCGGTCTTGAGTCTATGTGCGCTGATAGGTTTAAGCATGTTTGCGATTCAGATAAAATTAAATCACTCGCGGCATTCTTCTTAACTGCCGGCAGTATCGCTGTTTTGTGTTACCTTGAATTCGCCGACCAAACTGTTGACTTCCAGTGCGACAGAGCTGAGATGCTCATTAAGCTGGGAAGATGTCTGCGCATTTTCCACTGCCTTACGAGTGATGTTAGCCACTCCCTCAAGATTGGATGATATCTCTTCGCCCGCGCTTGACTGCTCTTCAACGGCGGCGGCAATCTGCTGCACCATATCGGTAACGTTTTTTATCGCTTCGAGTATTTGACTAAGCGATTGGCCTGCCTGGTTGGCTAATTCTACCTCGGTGTCCACCTCTTTAGTCCCTGACTGCATAGATTCTACGGCGTTCTTGGTATCGTTCTGAATGCTTTTAATCATATCGCCTATTTCCTTTGTTGCAGAGGTGGTCCTTTCCGCGAGCTTTCTCACCTCATCCGCTACTACTGCAAAGCCCCTTCCTTGTTCTCCTGCCCTGGCCGCTTCAATCGCAGCGTTCAATGCCAGGAGATTGGTCTGGCTTGCAATATCATTAATTACGTTGATGATCTCGCCGATTTGTTCGGACGCTTTGCCTAATGCTTCAATAGTGTCAGCGGATTTATTAACAGATTTGGCTATACGGCTCATGCCGTTTATAGTCTCATTGACCACAAGGCGGCCATTATTGGCAAGCTCTACGGCTTCTTTTGCGGACTGGGCGGCGATGTTTGTATTTTTAGCCACGTCTATGAAAGTGGCGCTTAGCTCCTCCATAGCTGTGGCGGCGTTAGTGGTCTGGGAAGACTGCTCTTTTGAATGTTCAGCTATTTGCATTGTGGCTGCAAATGATTTTTCCGCGTCCGAGGTCAGCACATGAATATTGGATGATAAATTTGAGATAAGGCCGCCGAGTTTTTCAATCGCATTGTTTAAATTATAGGCCAGCTTGCCAATCTCGCCTTCCCTCGAATCATCCATCCTGAGGCTTAAGTCTCCTCTGCTGAAACCCTCGGCTATCGTGTTAAGTTCCCTTAAAGGAGTAACGATGAAATGATAAAGATGCTTTAACAGAAAAATTATTCCTGTCAGGGTTATTACAACAACGGCGATTATTGTGTATTGTGTTTTGCGAGCTGTTGTATTGGCGATCTCCTGAGACTTCCCGGCAAGGGCCTGCTCATCGCTAAGGAGCGATTTGGCTTCCGCTGTCAGCTTGCCGTATCTCATCATTGCTTCATCATTATTGACGCTGATAGGTTTAATCTTTAGAAAAGCGGCAAACTGCCCTTTAAGGTTCTGCCATTTGGGATCAATTGTCTGGATAAGAACCTGCTGCAATTCAGGAGATTTGACATCTGTCATCAAGGACTTATGTATCCCGTCAAAGCCTGACAGGTTGTCGTTTGCCAGCTTGACTGAAAGGGGCTCCCCCTCGTCAATGATAAACTCATTCATGCCTCTAAGTAATCCTTGCAGATACATCGTTTCCCTCTCAAAAGACGTGGTTACCGCATTCTCAGCGTTTATGGAATGAAACCCGTACCACGCGGTTGAAACGATTATCAGAAACATTATCATTAACACTACGGCTGTCATAATGAGTTTTTTCTTGATTGTCATGGTGCTACCTCCGCATATATAAGTTGGCTTCCGGCCAGATATTCTGGGCACGCTTGCCATTTAATGTTATTCAGCACAAAACAGTGTAAGCCTGCTGTCATTCTTATCGGTAATAAAGCCGGGAACCTTAATTGAATAGCCTTATGACATTATTATTAATGAGAACGGGCCTATCTGATTAACCGATAATTGAACCTGTAACTATCCTTGATAGGATTTTTTAGTTATGATAATCTGTCTGGTGTAGTTATACAGCAGTTTATTTCCAAAGGAGGGCTTCATGTCAAAAGGTTTGAAGATTACCCTGATAATTGTAGGCATCATACTGATTACAGGATTTGTTTTCGCCAAGTGGATAATCGGCGGATACAACAGTGTGATTGTGATGGACGAGCAGGTAAAGGCGCAGTGGGCACAGGTCGAGAACCAGTTGAAAAGAAGATATGACCTGATACCAAATCTTGTTGAGACGGTGAAAGGGTACGCAGCTCATGAGAAAGAGGTATTTGAGCATATCGCGGACGCAAGGACAAAATACTTTCAGGCTAATACAGTAAAAGATAAGATTCAGGCTTCCACTCAACTTGAAGGAGCATTGTCCCGCCTGCTTCTGTTGCAGGAGAATTATCCCCAGTTAAAGGCGAATGAATCGTTCCTGAAACTACAGGACAGTCTCGAAGGCACGGAGAACAGGATAGCAGTCGAAAGGAAAAGATACAACGAGGCGGTGCAACTGTTGAATACGTACATACGGACCGTCTTCGGCAGGGTCTTCGCTGGGCTGGCCGGTGTGTCGAGCGCCGAATATTATGAGGTCCCGGAGGCAGAGAAAGCGGCCCCGAAGGTAAAGTTTTAGCGCGATGTGAGGCAGTCGCAGTAATTATTGTAAGGGCAAAGTACCCTTATAATAATTACTGCCCTTAGTAAAAAGTTTTACAATTTCCCTATGATCTGCAGGGCGGTAATAAGATGTCCTATGAAGTCTTCAGGAGTGTAAAAGCCTACCATCCGGTAAAGTTCATCACCGCTTACATCGAGGATAAAGAATGTCGGTGTTGCGAATATGGCGTACTTACTGAACTGTTCCGAATTTTTGCCTGATTCATATTTAACAGGGACAAAATGCTCTGCGATATGCTTCTGCACATCATTGTTTGGAAACGTACCTGTTTCCATCCTCTGGCAGGCGTCTCAGGTTGGAGAATAAAAATCAAGCAGGACCAATTTGCCTTCTTTTTTTGCGGACTCAAGCGCCTCGTTGAGGGTTTTCATCCAGGTGATTTCATTTGCCATTGTTTGTTCCTCCTGTTGATTTTTGATATGGGGACAACATCTTTTTTATAGTAAATCTTATCTCAAACATATAGCAAGCTGTCTTACAGTTCAATGAGTTGCCCTGGTAGCACAACGGACTGCGTCCCCTGTACTATTAAAAAAAATCAGTTAAAATAGCCCATGGGATCAGGGGATGACCCTAATGAAGCATTTAAAAGGCCGATTGACAAGACAACGGTAAAGTGATAGTTTGTAAATAGTAATTATTGACTGACCTAAAACTTTGAAGGAAAGCTGTCATGGGTAAACTTAATTGCTGGGAATTTATGTCTTGCGGGAAAGCGCCATCCGGAGACAAATCAGATAATGACGATGTTTGTCCAATCGCAACCGAAACTTTGGCAAATGGGCTAAACGGCGGCGTCAACGGCGGAAGGATTTGCTGGGTGATCGCTGAGGGTTGTGACGGGCAAAAAAATAATGAGAATAAAATTAAGCTGCTGAATTTCCAAAAGAAGTCGTTCTGCTTTCAATGCGAGTTCCGTTATAAGGTCATGTCTGAAGAAGGCTTGCTGGATTCATGCAGGGCGGTCGGAACATATTTAACAAATTTGCGTTTACTGAAAAATGATAAACAACCTGCGTGATTACATTAAGGGCAATCTCAGGTTATTGCAAAAAAGCACTTCAGATACTCTCCCTCTGTAAAAGGCGCTGATTCGGCGTGGTCGATCCCGTGTGTATACGTTTCAAGAAACCGCAGGGACTTTTTCGCTTTACCGGCTGCTTCAACAAGCAGGTACCGGAAATCCTGCAGGGACAAGTGCGCGGAGCAGGAACAGGTCACAAAGGTCCCGTTCTCAGGCAAAACCCTTAGCGCCATTTCATTGATGCTCCTGTAGCCTGCCAGACCTTCATTCTTTTTCCGCCTGTCCTTGATGAAAGCCGGCGGATCAAGAATAATCAGGTCGAATTTTTCATGAGCAGCATTTTTCAGATATTTTTTCACATCGTCGCAAATGAATGCGCAGGTCCCGGCGTCAAGATTGTTCAGTTTTATATTTTCTTTCAGTAAGTCGAGCGCGGCAGCAGACGTATCTACGCTGGTGACTGACCGGGCCCCGCCTGCCAGGGCGTAAACGGAAAACCCGCCTGTATAAGAAAAACAGTTCAGGACAGATTTGTCTTTTACATATTTTAACAGCGCGCGCCGTTTGTCACGCTGGTCAAGGAAAAATCCCGTTTTCTGCCCGCGCTTCATGTCAACTAAAAACTTAAAGCCGTTTTCCTTTATCGTTACCAGCTCAGGGACATTGCCGTACAATAAGCCTGATTGATTTTCCATGCCTTCGATCTTTCGCGACGGGATGTCAGACCTCTCGTAAATTCCCGCCGGGTGTACGGTCTCAATGAGGGCCGCGGTCACACTTTCCTTCCACTGCTCAATGCCGCGCGTATGGCACTGGAGGACCAGATAGTCATTGTATTTATCAACGATCAGGCCGGGCAGGAAATCGTTCTCGCCGTTTATCAGCCGGTATGAGTCCGTATCTGCGCTCTCGACATATTGTCTTCTTATCGCGTGGGCGTTCCGTATCCTCTTTGCAAAAAAATCCTTATCAACTGTCTCGTTTTCATCATAACTCCATATCCGCACTGCTATCTGGGAGTATGAATTGAAATACCCGGTTGCCAGGAAACCGCCGCTCTCTGTTACCAATTTAACAGGCGTACCGGGCTTCAGATTGTCGGGGACATTTTCCAGCGCCTGTGAAAAGACCCACGGATGACGGTTTATTACAGGCCCGCTCCTCTGCCGTTTAATTTTAAGCGTAATCATACAGCAGTAATTATACATTAATTTATGACGCTTCTCTTGACAATCAATTCCTGCGATACTAAAATGAATCATCGTTCATATGAATCATCGTTCATTAAATAAATCACCGAAATCTAAAGTACTGCAGGTCGCCCTTGACCTTTTTTCTTCCAAGGGCTATGCGGAAACAAAGATGACCGAGATAGCCGGAGGGGCGGGGTTGAGCGTAGGCGCCCTTTACCTCAGATTCAAGAACAAGGAAGAACTGTTCCTGGAGCTTATTAAAGACCAGACGAGGGATTTTGTTGAACGGACGGGAAAGTTACCGGCTGAAGACCCCGTTGAGGCACTGAGGAAGTATATCGCCTTGAATCTTGAGTATTCATTTCAGAAGAGGCAGTTGATATCCTTATTCTTTAAGGAATACAGTCTGCCATTTCTTCAACCGCTGAGGAGAAATTATTTCAGGGCACAGCACAGGATAATAGCTGATATGCTTGTAGCAGGGATTAAAAGAGGAATTTTCAGGCATATGAACGTCAAGGACACCGCGGCTGTGATTTTTGCGAGCATCAGGGGCGCTGTATTATTGAAATTAATATTCGGGATCGGTGATGTAAGCAAAATGAGCAAATCCCTGTTCGCGCTGATCACCGACGGCATAAGAAAGGACCCGATATGAAACGAAGACTATTGTCAGCAATCTTATTCATGTTTTTTTTCATTCCTTACTCTTCTTGCGCGGAAGAATATTCCCTCGACGATCTCTATAAAATAGCCCTTGACAGAAGCGAGACAATCAAGATAGCGGAAGAAGATACGTATATATCGGAACGTGAAAAAGACAGGGCCATGGCTGTGCTCTTCCCGAAGCTCTCTGCCTTTGGAAGGTACAGGGACTACAGCAGTCAAAAGACGGCAGAACAGCTTGTAATACAGCCGAACAACAGCACGTCCTGGGGCCTGAGACTGGACCAGTCTTTGTCCACGAGCGGCAAGGAACTGACGGCGCTGGGAATCGCAAAAGAGTCCATTGTAAAAAGCAGGGTTGATCTCGACAGTGTGAAAGAAGGGTATCTCCTGAATGTCGCCTCCTCGTATTACGATGTATTAAAGGCAAAGAAGGCGTTGGACATATCAAAGGCGAACGAGGAAAGGCTGACAAAATACAGGAACGCGGCACAGACGAGACTGAGAGTGGGAGAGATAACGAAGACAGTGCTTTTGAGGGCGGAGGCTGAACTGTCAGGCGCCCAGTCGGACCTGATAAGGGCTGAAAACAATCTCAAGCTTGCAAAGACCGTTTTGGCCAGGACAGCCGGCATTAGTGGAGATTATGATTTAAGAGAAGATCAGCCATCAGCAGTCAGCAGTCAGCAGTCAGCAATATTAACAACGACACTCGATGATCTCAGACAGACGGCCTTTTCACAAAGAAGCGAAATAAGATCGGTCGAGCTTCAGAAAAAAATTGCCGGTGAACAGATTAAATATACAAAAGGCTCATATTGGCCCGATGTGTCAGTGGAAGGCGTTTACGTCAGAAGCGAAGACCATCCCTCTGCGGCTTTTACGAATAATGAAAGTATCTACGGAGATATAAAACTTAATTTTCCTTTTTTTGAGGGAGGCTTAAGAAGTGCCGAGGTAAGGGAGGCTGAGGCGCGGTCCAGGCAGGCAGATTACAGATTGGCGGATTTGCATAAATCGATAAATATTGAAGTTGAAAATGCTTATTTGAATTGTTTAACGGTGTCAGGGGTCCTTGAAAAACTGCTGGCTGAGGCGGCATATGCCGCAGATAATTACAACGCCGTGTCAAAGCAATTTGAATTCGGACTGGCCAACAGCCTGGATGTCATGGACGCAAACACCCTGCTTGTCACATCGGAAAGACAACTTGCCAACGCAAAATATGATTATCAGTTTGCGGTCCTGCAATTGAAACGCGCAACAGGAACATTGTTGAAGACGGTAGTCAGTAGCCAGTAGGCAAGTAGTCGGTAGTTAGTAGTCAGTAGTCAGAAAACGGGAAGCGAAATATCTTGTCTCCCCCTAACTACTAACTACCTGCTTAATCTTTATTAAGGAGTTGTTGAATCATGAAGAAGAAAATTTTACATTGCTCCATGCTCTTTGCCCTATGCTCTTTGCTTCTCCTGTCTGCATGTTCAAACGATAAAGCAAAGCAGCCTTTGAAAATGCCCCCGGTGCCGGTAACTGTCGGCACGGTAATCCAGAAGCCCGTCCCGGTGCAGCTTCGCGCCATCGGAAATGTGGAGGCCTATTCAACTGTTGGAATTAAGGCCCAGGTCGGAGGGACGCTTATGCGCGTGCATTTCAAAGAAGGCCAGGACGTGAACAAAGGGGACCTCCTTTTTACAATCGATCCCCGCTTCTACGAGGCGATGCTGAAACAGTCCGAGGCAAACCTTGCAAGGGACAGCGCGCAGCTGGAACATGCGCGGGTAGAAGTGCGCCGCTATGAGGACCTTGTGAAAAAGGGATATGTGGCCCAGGAGCAGTATGACCAGATCCGCACCAACTTCGCGGCCCTTGAAGCAACGGTCAACGCGGACAAGGCCGCTGTTGAAAATGCGCAGTTGCTGCTTAAATATTGCTATATCTATTCTCCGGTCACGGGCCGCACAGGAGGCCTCATCTCTTACGAAGGCAATCTGATCAAGGCCAATGCGGACACCTCCATGGTGGTGATCAACCAGGTCCAACCCATATATGTTACTTTTTCAGTCCCCGAACATGACCTTGCTGAGATAAAAAAATATATGGCGATGGATAAAATCAAGGTCCAGGCTGTCATCAACAATGACGCTGCCAACCCTGTAGAGGGAGTGGTCACTTTTGTGGACAACACAGTGGATACCGCGACTGGGACCATAAAGCTCAAGGCAACCTTTGACAACAGGGAAAAGCGGCTTTGGCCGGGACTGTTTGTAAACATTACCATGGTACTTACCACGCTGCCTAACGCGATAGTTGTTCCTTCACAGGCGGTGCAGACAGGGCAGCAGGGACAGTTTGTCTTTATTGTTAAGGAAGGCGCGGCTGAGCTTCGTCCGGTTGAAACCGGCATTATACACGATGATATGACAGTGATCGAAAAAGGACTGGCCCCCGGTGAGCAGGTAGTCACAGACGGACAGATACGCCTTATGCCGGGCGCAAAAGTGGAGATCAAAGGGAGTGGTTTGACCACAGAGACACAGAGGCACGGAGGAAAATGAAAATAATGGGTGAAAAATCAAAGATGCAATCTTTAGTTCCTGTTTCTTATATCCCATTTATTTCTCTGTGCCTCTGTGCCTCTGTGGTTTTGATTTAGATTATGAACATATCCGAGCTTTTCATAAAACGTCCGATCATGACCAGCCTGGTCATGATCGCTGTGATGATCTTCGGGATATTCGCTTACCGGATACTTCCGGTGAATGACCTCCCGAATATCGATTTCCCGACGATCCAGGTCTCCTCAAGCCTGCCCGGCGCAAGCCCGGAAACCATGGCGAGCGCCGTGGCAACTCCGCTGGAGCGGCAGTTCTCTACAATAGCCGGACTGGATTCCATGACTTCAACAAACGGACAGGGGATCTCGGTCATTACCCTCAAGTTTGCGCTTGAGCGGAACATCGACGCCGCGGCGCAAGACGTGCAGGCGTCCATATCAAAGGCGGCCCGCCAACTGCCGCAGGACATGCCGAGCCCGCCGTCATACCAGAAAGTCAATCCCGCGGACCAGCCGGTCCTATACATAGCGCTCAGTTCTCCGACACTGCCTTTGTCGGTGGTAAACGAGTACGCCGAGACCATCATCTCTCCGCGCATCTCCATGATCAGCGGCGTGGCGCAGGTCCTGGTATTCGGCTCTCAAAAGTACGCGGTCCGGGTGCAGCTTGACCCGCGCGCGCTGGCGGCCCGGCAGATCGGCATAGACGAGGTTTCATCAGCCCTGGCACGGTGGAATGTCAACCTGCCCACAGGCGGTCTTCAGGGCGACAAACAGGCCTTCACCATACAGGCAACGGGCCAGCTTTATAATGCAGCGGCGTTTCAGCCCATGATAGTGGCTTACCGCGGCGGCTCCCCGGTCCGCCTGCAGGACATAGCAAAGGTCACGGACAGCGTGGAGAACGACAAGATCGCGGCCTGGTACAATTCGCAGGGGAAATCAACGCGCGCCATTGTGCTTGCGATCCAGCGCCAGCCGGGCACCAACACTATCGAGGTCGTAAACAGGATCAAGGAACAACTCCCCTTTTTCAGGAGCCAGCTTCCGGGTTCTGTTGAGCTCAACACCCTGTTTGACCGTTCCGTATCGATCAGGGAGTCGGTCGCCGACGTTAAGTTTACGCTCCTGCTGACTATTGCCCTTGTTATTCTGGTCATCTTTTTATTTTTGCGTAACCTCTCCGCAACCATTATCCCGAGCCTCGCGCTGCCGCTTTCCATAATCGGCACCTTTGCCGCAATGTACGCGCTTGGCTTCTCCGTAAATAATATAACGCTCATGGCGCTTACCCTTTCAGTGGGCTTCGTAGTGGACGACGCCATCGTCATGCTCGAAAACATAGTCCGCCACATGGAAAAAGGCGAGAAGCCGATGGAGGCCGCATTCGCAGGCTCAAGGGAGATAGGCTTCACCATAATCTCAATGACGCTCTCTTTGGTGGCGGTCTTTATCCCCGTCCTCTTTATGGCCGGGATGCTTGGAAGAATGCTCCATGAATTTGCCGTGACCATTACGTTTGCGATACTCATCTCAGGCGCGGTCTCCCTGACGCTGACACCGATGCTCAGCAGCCGCTTTCTCAAACCTCATGCCGGTGTTAAGCATGGGCGGATGTATAACATTATGGAACGGTTTTTCGACGGGATGCGCAATTTCTACGAGCGGACCCTCAAGAAGGTCCTCGGCTACAGGAGGGCCACAATCGCAGCAACTTTTATCATGACAATAGCGACTGTCTGGCTGTTCATGAAAATGCCGACCGGGCTGCTGCCGCCTGATGACATCGGCGGTCTCTTCGGCATCACAGAAGGCGCACAGGGGGTCTCTTTCGAGGAAATGAAACGGAACCAGCAAAAGCTTGTGGACATAATCATGCAGGACCCTAATATCGAAGCCTTCATGTCTTCTGTAGGCGCAAGCGGGCTCAGGGTAAGTTCTAACAGCGGCTTCATGTTTTTAAAGCTCAAGCCCCGGCACGAGCGCAAGCTCAACGCTGACCAGATCATACAAAATCTACGGCCCAAGTTGATGGGGATTCCCGGGGTCTTTATGTTCATGCAGAACCCGCCGCCTATCCGTCTTGAGGCGACTATCCAAAAGGCGCAGTATCAGTTTGTCTTGCAGAGTCCTGACACTGACGACCTCTATAAAAATGCTGCGGCCTTTGAGATGAAACTGCGCGGCCTGCCCATGCTGCAGGACGTATCAGGCGATCTGCAGATCAAGAACCCCCAGGTGAACCTGGACATTGACAGGGACCGGGCTGCGGCCCTCGGCATCACCGCGCAGCAGATAGAGGAATCTCTTTATTCCGCTTATGGAGCAAGACAGGTCTCCACTATCTACTCTCCGGCGAACCAGTACAAGGTCCTCATGGAGCTTGAACCTCAGTATCAAACTGATCCGTCAGCGCTCGGTATGCTCTACGTCCGTTCAGACGCGGGCTCCCTGACTCCGCTGTCTTCACTTGCCGTCTTAAGTAAAGGGCTCGGCCCTTTGTCCGTAAATCACCTCGGGCAGATCACCGCCGTCACAATCTCATTCAATCTCAAACCCGGCACTCCGCTGGGCGATGCTGTGACCGCTATCGAGAAAGAGGCAAAGGCGCTGCCGGCCTCAATAACTACAGGATTTCAGGGCACGGCCCAGGTTTACCAGGCTTCCACCAAGGGGCTTGCAATGCTGCTGATACTCGCAATTGTTGTGATCTATATCGTGTTAGGCATTCTGTACGAGAGTTACATTCATCCCCTGACCATACTCTCAGGGCTGCCGGCCGCGGGTTTCGGGGCGCTCATAACCCTGCTTATTTTCGGGAAGGACTTAAACCTTTATTCCTTTGTCGGTATTATCATGCTGGTCGGCATTGTAAAGAAGAACGCGATCATGATGATCGACTTTGCGCTTGAGACACAGAGGAAGGAAGGCAAAGCGCCGCTTGATGCGATATACCAGGGGGCCATCGTACGTTTCCGCCCGATCATGATGACTACAATGGCTGCGCTGATGGGGACATTGCCCATTGCGATAGGTTTCGGCGCGGGCGCGGAATCCCGCCGCTCGCTTGGACTCGCTGTTGTCGGCGGGCTCGTTGTCTCCCAGCTTCTGACCTTGTACATAACCCCGGTGGTTTATTACTACATGGACAGATTCCAGGAGAAGGCCGGTCAAAGTCTCAGGTCGCGCAGGGACAGGGGCAAAGAAGGACATGTTTCAAAAACTTAATAGTGATAAGTGACGGGTAACGAGTGACGGGAATAGGATGCAAACCCAACTCGTCACTTGTTACTGATCACTCGTAACTTATACCGGGAGGTTTATTATGCAAAGGGTAGCGGCCCTCGTTCTATTATTAATTTTTGTATCCATCTCCAATGCAGAGGCAGAGGAAATCATAAAGAAGGGAGAGACGCTCAGCCTGCAGCGGTGCATTGATATCAGTTTGCTGCGCCAGCCGAATATCCACGCTGCAACAAGTGCCGTTGACGCAAGCCTGAGCAGGGTGGGCCAGTCACAGGCAAATTATTATCCCCAGATAAACCTGACATCCGGTTACAGCAGGATATCCCCAGTCAGCTCCAGCAAAACCAATGTTTCAGGCTCCTTAAGCTCTTTTGATCAATACTCGAGCAGTGTCTCGCTAAGCCAGAACATCTATGACTTCGGCAAGACATTGACACAGGTGAAGATACAGAACTTTAATCTTGATTCCTCCCGCTCAGATTTGGAAAACGTATTTGAGCAGACTGTTTTTAACGTCAAGCAGGCGTATTACGGAGTTCTGGCAGCACAGAGGAACGTGGTAGTTGCTGTGGATTCCGTAAAACAATTCCAACTGCATCTTGAACAGGCCAGGGGGTTTTATGAAGCCGGCGCCAAACCCAGGTTCGATGTGACGAAGGCGGAAGTAGACCTCGGCAACGCAAAGCTGAACCTGATCACTGCCGGGAATGCATTAAAAATATCGAGAGTTGTATTGAACAACGCAATGGGCGTGCCTGATGCGCCTGAGTACGGAATCGAGGACAACCTTGATTTCTCAAAATATGAAATTACCTTTGACAAAGCCCTTGAGACGGCGTACGCGAACAGACCCGACCTCAAGTCCCTGATTTTCAGAAGACAGGCGACGGAAAGCTCAATTGATCTTGCAATTAGGAGTTATTATCCCTCACTCTCAGGCAATGCGGCGTATAACTGGTCCGGGGAGAAGTTCCCCCTTGATCACGGATGGGAGGCGGGGGTGACCTTATCGTTTCCCCTGTTCAGCGGGTTCCTGACCAAATACCAGGTGGAAGAATCAAGGGCAAACCTGAACGTCATTAAAGCGAATGAAGAGACATTAAGGCAGGGAGTTATCCTTGATATACAGCAGGCGTATCTGGACCTGCAGCAGGCAGAGGAGAGGATCAATACTGCCGGACTCAATGTGAAACAGGCTGAAGAGAATTTCGAGATAGCAAACGGCAGGTATGCCGCCGGTGTGGGGAGTCCCATTGAGGTCACGGATGCAGAGGTGTCTCTGATTAACGCGAAGACGGCTTACAACCAGGCGCTCTATGATTACAAGATCGCCCGGTCAAGCCTTGAGAAGGCGATGGGGGTAAAATGAAAAAAATAATAATCGGCATTTTGATCGCGGCAGCCCTGGGTGCAGCGGCGTTCTTCTCAGCCGGGGACAAAGAGAAAGAGGTCAACTACAGGACTGAAAAGGCTGTCAGAGGAGACATCGTTGCGACCGTAACGGCAACAGGCACGGTCAATGCCGTGACAACCGTTCTTGTGGGAACACAGGTCTCCGGCACAATAAAAAACATCTACGTTGATTTTAATTCCCCTGTTAATAAAGGCCAGGTGATCGCCCTGATAGACCCGGCAACCTTCGAGGCGCAGGTGGCGCAGGCAAGGGCCAATCTTCTTTCTGCAAAGGCAAACCTGGAGAAGTCGGAGGCCGCGTTTGCCGACGCGAAGCGGACGATGGAAAGGAACAGGTGGTTACTTTCAAAGGACCTCATAGCCAAAAACGAACTTGATACTGCGGAGACGAATTATGAGACCTCGAAGGCGCAGGTGGGTGTTTCAAAGGCACAGGTCGCGCAGACGGATGCCGCGCTTAAGATCACGGAGACAAACCTTGGATACACGAAGATACTTTCTCCGGTTGACGGCGTTGTGATATCGAGAAATGTGGATATCGGGCAGACCGTTGCCGCGAGCTTTCAGACACCCACACTTTTCACTATTGCCCAGGACCTGACGAAGATGCAGATCGACACGAACGTGGATGAAGCTGACATTGGAAATATAAAAGTCGGACAGGATGTTGAATTTACCGTTGACGCCTATCCCGATGTTACCTTTAAAGGTCTGGTGTCGCAGGTGCGGAACTCTCCCATCATAGTGCAGAACGTGGTCACATATGACGTGGTCATCGGAGTGGACAATCCGGTAAGTGCGAATGGCCATTCGCCCCTGCTTAAACCCGGCATGACCGCGAATGTCTCAATAGTCCTGCAAAGTAAGAAGGACATTCTCAAGATACCAAATGCCGCATTACGCTTCAGCCCCGTCGCAAGAGACAAAGGCAGGCCACAGGGGCAGCAAAGAGAAAAGGGGCCCGGCGTCTGGGTGCTTGAGGACAGTAAGGCCAAGCGCGTGCCTGTAAAAACAGGGATCAGCGACGGCAATTATACTGAAGTCCTCTCAGACGGCATAAATGATGGACAGGAGTTAATAGTTGAGTCTCTTGCGAAACAGAAAAATAACAGCAGCGCTCCGCGTCCAAGGATGTTCTGATATGGCAATTCATAGTGGACTCTTTTCCATATGTTGTCATTCCGGCTTGTCGGGAATCCTGCTTAAAGAAAGATTCCCGACGCGCTTTGCTTGCGGGAATGACATTGAATATTAATCATGAAGAGGACAAAAGACTGATATGCCATTAATCGAAGCAAACGGGATCCAGAAAGTTTACAGGACGGGTGACATAGATCTCTGCGCGTTATGCGATGTTTCCCTGGCTATAGATAAGGGTGAATTTGTGGCGATCATGGGACAGTCGGGTTCGGGGAAATCAACCTTCATGAACATCCTCGGATGCCTGGATAAACCTACGGGCGGCAAATATATTCTGGAAGGCATTGACACAGGAGGTCTCGACAGGGACGAGCTTGCATCTATAAGAAACAAAAAAATAGGCTTTGTCTTCCAGGGATTCAATCTGCTTTCAAGGGCCTCCGCGCTCGAAAATGTTGAACTGCCGATGTTCTATGACGGCCTGTCCTCCAAAGAGAGAAAGCTGAAGGCAATGTACGCGCTGAAGAGCGTGGGACTTGAGGGAAGGGAAGGACATCATCCCAACCAGCTTTCAGGCGGCCAGCAGCAGAGGGTGGCCATAGCGAGGGCGCTTGTGAATAACGCCCCGATCATACTTGCCGATGAACCCACAGGCAACCTCGATACAAAGACCAGTGCCGGGATAATGGAGCTTTTTGTAAAACTGAACACGGAATCAAATATCACAATAATACTCGTGACACATGAGACTGATATATCCGAATACAGCAAACGGGTAATAAAATTCCTTGACGGACGGATTGTCAGCGATGAGAAAAAAGGGAATTTACCACAGAGGCACAGAGACACTGAGGAAAAGCTGGGATGAGATCAAAATAGGAACTTATTTATTTTCTCTGTGCCTCCGTGCCTCTGTGGTTCCCATGAAATGAAGGTAACATTATGATCAATATACCTGCTACATTAAGGATCTCGCTCAGGGCGCTGAGGGTGAACAAGATGCGCTCCGCCCTCACTATGCTCGGGATCATCATCGGGGTCGGCGCGGTCATCGCGATGCTCGCAGTTGGCACTGGTGCAAGCAGCCAGATACAGCAGCAGATCTCAAGCCTGGGCAGCAACCTCCTGATGGTAGTTCCGGGGGCCACTTCCTCAGGCGGCGTCAGGATGGGCGCGGGGACCCAGTCAACACTGACGGTGGGAGATGCCGATGCCGTATTGAAGGAATGCCCCGCGGTATCTGATGTGGCCCCGGTGCTCAGCGGTGTCGCGCAGATCGTTTACGGCAATCAGAACTGGTCGACAGGCGTAACAGGGACTACCCCGGGAATGTTAAACGTGCGCGACTGGAAGCTGTCTGCCGGCAGGGCTTTTACAGAGCAGGATGTAAAAAGCTCCACAAAGGTCTGCCTGCTTGGACAGACGGTTGTGGACATGCTCTTTGGAGGATTGGACCCCGTGGGACAAATAGTCAGGATAAAAAAGATCCCTTTTACAGTCATCGGCGTCCTTGAGGCCAAAGGCCAGGACCCCAGAGGACAGGACCAGGATGACGCGATTTATGTCCCTGTGACAACAGCGCAGAAAAAACTCTTCGGGACCACATTCCCCGGCATGATAAGAATGATGATGGTAAAGGCAAAGAGCACGGAGGACCTTGATTCAGCGGAGAGGCAGATCAATGAACTGCTCAGGCAGAGACACCGCATCGGGCAGAGGCAGGACAATGATTTTACCGTCCGGAACCTCACGCAGATGATGCAGGCGGCCGAGCAGTCCGCGAGTGTCATGACGATGCTGCTTGGCGCGATAGCGTCCGTTTCCCTGCTCGTCGGCGGGATCGGCATCATGAACATCATGCTCGTATCGGTCACTGAAAGGACAAGGGAAATAGGGATACGCATGGCAGTGGGCGCGAAGACCTGGGACATAAGGCTCCAGTTTATAATCGAGGCTCTGGCATTATCATTGACGGGAGGCGCCGTTGGGATCATCATCGGCCTGACGAGCTCGCAAATAATTTCATCGTTAGCGGAATGGCCCACGATAGTCTCACCGCTGTCAGTGCTCCTCGCGTTCAGCTTCTCCGGACTCGTGGGAATATTCTTCGGGTTCTATCCCGCTTACAAAGCCTCGCTGCTTAACCCGATCGAGGCATTGAGATATGAGTAGGGGCGGGTTTAAAACCCGCCCTTGCAAATGATTGTAGTGGCGTATCGCGATGCGCCCTTTTGTTGGGGCACGGCGTGCCGTGCCCCCTATTGATCTAATCTCTGAGGGGCAGGGCATTGGTGCTCAATCCCGCCTCCTTTTGCTTGATGAACCATCACTCGGCCTTGCAAGTCCATTAAGAAAGCCTTTGAAGCGATAAAAATAATACGTGATAAATTTAATATCACGATACTTATTGTTGAAAAGAAAGTGAAAGAGGTCCTTTAGATTGCCGATAGGGTCTATGCCCTCCGGTTAGGAAAGGTCGTACTGGAAGAAACTGCCAATAATCTTAAAGATGATGTCAGTGTGATAAAGAAGGCGTTTTTAGGGGAGCAAGAAAAAGTGCAATAGTCAAAAGTGCAAAAGCTCGAAAACGCTGAAGCGGGGAAGCAACTTCATGCCGCATTACGGTTTGCTTTTACGCAGAGCGTTATGTGCTCGTGAACCTGGAGCGCTTTAATGATATCAAGGATGTTATCAGCGCGCGGATTGCCTTGGGGGCCAAGCATGCGGTGAAGGCTTTTCGCTGACTTCCCGACTTTCTTGGCCAATACCTCAAAGGTAATGGTAGCGTTGATATAATCACGGAGAATTGCCTTCCCGGCGTTAAGATCTCCGGCCAACAACTCATCTACTGCTTCAATCAACATCTGCCTTCGAAAAGCAGCATCTTTTTCAGCCCGTTTTAAAATTGTATCCCGGAAATTTCTTGTTATTGCCATGAGGTCACCATCTTTTTAATTTTTTATCAGTTTTATATTGAAGCCATATCGCCTGGGCCCTTTTGATGTCTTCGCTCTGGGTCTTTTTGCTTCCTCCTCCAAGCAGGATAATCAATTCACTGCCTTCCCTGCCGAAGTAAATTCTGTAACCCGGTCCAAAATCAATTTTGTACTCCATAACTCCCTTCCCTACAGATTTAACATTGGAGAAATTGCCATGCTCCAGCCTGTAGAGAGCAGTTGTTGTCTTTGCAGCCGCATTTGCATCCAGTGAGTCAAACCATCTCTCGAAAAGAGATTTCCCTTCGCGCAGATATTCGACTACTGTTAGTTTTCCGTTACTCATAATGGTAACATATAAGTTACTTTAAATCAATAAAGAAAAGTGCTTCAAGAATGTCGTTTGATTGTCTCTTTTTGTTGCAAGTGAAAAGGCAATACGCCGATGTCCCCGTATTAAAATTCAGTATGGTCCATTATTCACTAATTCGTTTACCATGTCAAGGATTTCTCAACTCACTATGAGGAAGGGGATTGCCGCTTTTGCAGTTGAAAATGATAAAATTTAACGATCCATATGAACAAATGGCTTGTTGCTTTGACAGGAATGCTTCCCACGCTTATAGAGATCATCGACACGTATGTCGTCAATGTCTCCTCGACCACATACGCGGGAGTCTGTCCACGGGGAACATTAATGAGAAAAGACCTGCGGAGATGATATAGGAAAATGAGATTATTTTTGTTTTTTGTCTCGGCGTACGGACTGGCGAACCTGTATACATTTTTCAAGCTGTCATATTTATTAAAAGCCGGCACAACCGCAGACATCGCAACAGGCATGTGCATATTGTTTATGGCATTGTCCCCGGTGCTGATCCATTTATACAGCACGAGGGGGAATGAAAAGACGGCAAGGGCCTTCGCCTACACAGGCTTCATGTGGGTATCGCTCCTCATAATCTTCTTTCCGCTTGCGCTGCTGCTTGAATTTTACAATTTCATAATGCTGCGCGGCGATATTTTCTTCGGGAGGGATTTGAGTTCAATCGCGGTTTCACCTTTTTATACATTTTTTGCTCCGCTTTGCATCTCGGCAGTCGTAAACATTTACGGTTTTTATGAGGCGAAAAACCTGGAGGTCGAGAAGCTCACAGTTAAAACCTCAAAACTTCCTGAAGGACTCGGCAAGATCACAATAGCGCAGATCTCAGACCTGCATCTCGGAATGGTCATCCGTGACAAGGCCCTGAATAAAGTTATCAGATTAATTGAAGGCGCAAAGCCTGATCTAATAGTTTCCACAGGAGACCTCCTTGACGGAGTAGTAAGCCATGTTGATCATCTTTCGTATAACCTGGAAAAGCTGCACGCGAGACTCGGTAAGTTCGCCGTCATCGGCAATCATGAGTTCTACGGCGGGTTGAAACATTCGATAAAATTCATTGAGGCCTCCGGGTTTACCATTCTCAGGGGGCGCGGAATTACAGTGGAAGGTGTTATCAACATCGCAGGCGTGGATGATCTTAACGGGGACAAGAATGGAAATCACCATGGACCGGAAAAAGAAATTCTGTCTAAACTTCCGGATAATATTTTTACCTTACTGTTAAAACACCGTCCTGAGATAGACAGCGGCAGCCCCGGGCTTTTCGACCTTCAGCTTTCCGGGCATACTCACAAAGGGCAGATATTTCCAATCAATCTCCTCGCGCCTTTCATATTCGAGCATCACACAGGTTTTATTTCTTTGTCAAAAGGCTCAGCCCTGTATGTAAGCCGGGGTGCGGGCACAGCAGGGCCGCCGGTGCGTTTCCTTTCTCCGCCTGAATTGACTATTATAGAGGTGGTTAAGGGGTGAATGATTAAGTTTCCGGCACACTGCAATAGATAATTCTTGACAGAAATCGGGGTGCTGTTTAGTATATTGACAGTGCAATTCTTTTTCTTCAAAAGAGCAGAGGTAAAAACATTTGTATCAAGGTAAGGCGAGTCGGTAATGGCTAAAAAACCAACAAGAAAATCCGCAGGCAAAACTTCTCAAAAACCCATCGAGCAATACGAGCACAAGGACAAACAGCGGCTCAACAATCCGCCCGTGGGTTTGGTGGATGCTCACACCGACAATGGCGGAGCAAAGAAGAAGCAATATGCTTACGATCCGCATCTTGACCCTCAACTGCAATGGGCGGGCAAGGCCGAGCATACCAGCTTTGAAGTGCCTACTGTGAGCCTGCATGTGCATGAGCGCATAGACCCGCGCAGGATCATTGAAACCGTCAGGAAGGAAAAGGAAGCTGACAGCCAGCAATCCTTGTTTGAAGCTGATAAAAAACCCCTTCGTGAAGCCATTGAGTTTTACAAGCACAAAGAGAACTGGTCCAACCGCCTTATCGCCGGTGACAGCTTGTTGGTCATGAATTCCCTGCTTGAGAAAGAAGGTATGGGCGGCAAGGTGCAGATGGTTTATTTTGACCCGCCTTATGGGATTAAGTACGGCAGCAACTTTCAGCCGTTTGTGAATAAGCGGGATGTGAAGGACGGGAAGGATGAGGACCTGACGGCGGAGCCGGAGATGATAAAGGCATTTCGGGATACATGGGAACTTGGCATTCATTCTTACCTTACTTATTTGCGTGACCGGTTGCTTTTGGCGAAAGAGCTTCTGCATGAAAGCGGTTCCGTGTTTGTGCAGATCAGTGATGAGAATGTGCATCGTGTGAGAATGATTTTAGATGAAGTTTACGGAAGTAACAATTTTATCTCTGAAATTATTTTCAGAAAAAAAGGCATGACTTTAGGATCAAAAACATTGGAGACGATGAACGACTTTATTCTTTGGTATTCAAAGGACAAATCAAAGATTAAGTATCGTCAGTTGTATGAAGATTATTCTGTTGAAGGTGCTTCAAGGTGGACGATGGTAGAATTAAAAAATGGAGAAAGAAGAAAATTGACTAACGATGAATACTTAAATCATAAGTTGCTTCCACAAGGAAGTAGAGTATTTCGTTTGGTTAGTCAACGTGCTCCATCATTTGCACCAAATAATGTTTTTGATTTTGAATATGAAGGAACGATTTATAAAGCTCCGGGGTGTTGGGTAACAAATAAAGATGCTATGGATAAGTTAGCAAAGGAGAAAAGATTTTTCCCTGAAGGAACTAACTTAAGTTATATCCAATTCCATACAGATTTTTCTTATAAAAAACTTACAAATATTTGGGGAGATACAACAGGTGCTAATGAGAAAATTTATGTTGTTCAAACAGCGGATAAGCCATTAGAAAGATGTTTAGTTTCGGCCACAGACCCCGGCGATCTTGTTCTGGACATCACTTGCGGAAGCGGGACAACTGCTTATGTTGCCGAGAACTGGGGAAGGCGTTGGATTACCTGCGATACATCAAGAGTAGCCACTGCATTAGCCAAGCAACGATTGATGACAGGGAACTTTGATTACTTTGAACTGGCATATCCGAATGAAGGCGTTGGCAGCGGGTTTAAATACAAAACCGTTCCTCATATCACGCTGAAATCTATTGCCAATAATGAGTCTGCGCCGCAGGAGACTTTGTATGACCAGCCGCTTCTTGATAACAAAAGACAAAGAGTAACCGGGCCTTTCACTGTTGAGGCTGTTCCGGCGCCGGTAGCACGATCATTAGAAGAACACACCCCTGACCCCTCTCAAGAGGGGAAGATAACAGCCGATACGTCCGTTGCACGGAGCGGTGAAACCTTGCGGCAGAGTGAATGGAAAGATGAACTGCTCCGCGCAGGCGTGAGGGCTAAAGGGGGCAAGCTGATTGAGTTCACACGGGTGGAAACAGCGAGAGGATTAAGATATGTTCAGGCAGAGGCTGAAACAAAAGATGCGAAGCCTAAAAAAGTATATGTTGTATTTGGCCCGGAACACGCACCGTTAGAGCAAAGAACGGTTGAGTTGGCATGGGAGGAAGTGAAGCCTTACAAGCCCGATATTCTCCTCTTCTGCGCCTTGCAGTTTGACGAAGAGGCCGCAAAAGATATTGACGAGATGAATCCTGAGATTATAAAAACGGTCTTTCTTAAAGCACAAATGAACGCCGACCTCCTTACCGATGACCTGAAAAAGAAACGGAGCAGCAACTAAAGCTTCTGGCTTATCGGTCAGCCGGATGTGGTTATGAAGAAAATCCCCATTTCAAATAGTAACTCCCCCCTTCCCCCTCTTAAGCTAAGAGGGGGTGCCAAAGGCGGGGGCGTTATGCATGGCGATTTATATCAAGTAGAAATCCTCGGCTTTGATTACTATAATCCCAAGACAGGAACCGTTGAAAGCGGCGGCAAAGGCGACATTGCCATGTGGATGCTGGACCATGATTATGACGGAAGAAGTTTATTCCCTTCACAGGTATTCTTCCCGATGGCAGGGGCAAAGGAAGGTTGGGTAACATTAGCGAAGAACCTGAAAGCAGAGATTGACGAGGAGAAGATACAGGCATTCAGCGATACAACATCACTGCCGTTTACGCCGGGCAAGGCAGTGGCGGTGAAGATAATTGATGCGCGAGGGATTGAGAGCTTAAAGATAATAAGGATATAGAAGGAAACGACTATGATTATTTCAAGATTGATTTTAAAAAACTGGAAAAACTTCAAGGAACTTGATGTCGAACTTCAGGACAGAGCTTTTATTGTAGGCGCTAATGCGTCAGGGAAGTCAAATCTTCTGGATGCTTTTCGCTTCCTGAGAGATATCGCAAAGCCGGGCGGCGGGTTACAGAAAGCTGTTACTGACAGAGGCGGTATTTCTAAAATCCGGTCTCTTGCCGCGCGTAAATATCCCGATGTTGAAATTGAAGTGCATTTGTCGGAATTCAGTTCCCGGGAAATATTGTGGAAATATGCTATTGGCATTAAGCAGGAGGCACGCGGGTTTCGCCTGCCGTTTATTTCATACGAGAAAGTATCAAAAGGAGAAAAAGAAATTCTTTGCAGACCAACAGAGGAAGATAAAAATGATACTGCAAGAAGAACCCAGACTTATCTTGAACAAATTAATACAAACAAAGAGTTTAGAGAAATTGCGCGATTTTTTGAAACCACGCTTTATCTGCACTTGGTGCCGCAATTATTAAAATACCCGCAGGCTTTTACCGGCCCTGATTTGCCGGGTGATCCTTTCGGCAAGGGGTTTTTAGAGAGAGTTGCAAAGGTAAATGAAAAGACCCGTGATGCATGGTTGAAAAGAATTCAGCACGCATTGAAATTAGCAGTCCCTCAACTTACAGAATTGAAATACACCACTGATTTAGGCTATCCGCATTTAGAAGCTCTTTATGAACATTGGCGTCCGGGAGCAGGCAAACAAAAAGAAGATCAATTCAGCGATGGCACCCTGCGCATGATTGGGTTGCTTTGGTCCTTGCAAGAAGGAGATTCTCTATTACTTCTTGAAGAACCGGAATTGTCATTGAATGGAGCGATTGTTTCAAAACTTGCTCCTCTGATCCATAAATTGCAAAAGCCGAGGAAGAGGCAGGTAATACTCACGTCTCACAGCGCTGAATTGCTTAACGATAAGGGCATTTCTTTAAATGAAATAATTGTATTGGAGCCCGCTTCGGAAGGGACTAAAGTTGTAGTTGCTTCGGGTATCAAAGAAGTTAAGATGATGCTGAATGAGGGAATGTCTCCAGCTTCTGCAATACTCCCAAGGATCAAGCCTAAAAATATTAACCAGCTCACTATGGAATTTTAATTATGGTTCTTATTCCTGTAAATCTTGTTTTTGAGGACGAGATCAGTGAGCTTGTAATGATGAAACTAACTGATAAGGCAGGCCAATTCCACGTATCGAACTCCTATTCCGAAGGTGGGTTTGGATACATTAGAAACAACATTCGGGGTTTTAATAATGCTGCGAAAGGATGTCCCTTTTTTATTTTAACGGACCTTGATAATACTGATTGTGCGCCTACATTGATTAGAGATTGGATTAGAGAACCTTTGCACCAGAATCTTATTTTCAGAGTGGCAGTCAGAGAAGTAGAAGCATGGCTTCTTGCAGATATTGAAGGTTTTTCCAAATATACCGGGATTTCAAAGGTAAACTTTTCAACTGCACCGGAAGAAATTCAAGACCCTAAAGCTGAACTAATGAGGTTAATCAGGCGCTGCAGAAAGCGTCATATAAAAGAAGATATTTTACCTAAAGACCAATACGCTAAAGTAGGCCCTAATTATAACGAACGATTAATGGAGTTCGTCAATAAGTATTGGAGTATTAATCGTGCAGCAAAGCGTTCAGACAGCTTAAAGAGGGCAATACATCACCTTTCAACTTTCAGTGCTATCCATAACTAATGAAGAAGATAGACAAGCTCATCATCAATTCCCCTTACGAAGAACCTCAGCAGTATTGGGAATATCTCCGTGACACAAGGGAATTTGTTTTACAAAGCGGGCGCAGACCTGCGGGCTATGTGGTAGCCTCCGAGAGTTCAAGGGCTTTTGACGACCCCGGTATTTTCATTGAAATAGAATTGGTCAATACCATCCGCCCACGTATCAAGAAGTGGAGAGAACAGGGATATCCGGGGGTAACTGGCATCACCAAAAGATTATTGCAGCACTGGCAGGACCCGGAAGAAAGAAAAGACAAACGCTTCTTCTTTTGCCAGCTGGAAGCTATTGAAACATTAATATGGCTTACCGAAGCTCCCGAAGCTGACAGGACGGGCATTGCAATTCCCGGAGACGGCGGGGCCTTCAGCCGCTGGTGCAGCAAGATGGCAACAGGTTCAGGCAAAACCATTGTGATGAGCATGCTTATCGCGTGGCAGGTCTTGAATAAAGTTACCAACGGTAAAGATACCCGGTTTTCAAAAAACGTATTGGTGGTTGCTCCAGGCTTGACTGTCCGCAGCCGTTTGTCGGTTCTCAATCCTTTCGACAAAGATAATTACTATGAAGAATTCAACATCGTTCCGTCAGGGTTGATGGAGACCTTGAGGCAGGGCAAAGTAAAGATCATTAACTGGCATACGCTGTCATGGGACACCGAAGAAAGACTAAAGAAAAAGAAAACCGTTGACAAGCGCGGTGCAAAAAGTGACGAAGCGTATGTGCGCGAGGTCCTTGGCGACTTGGCATCGTCAACTAACCTTATTGTTATAAACGATGAAGCCCACCATGCATGGCGGATTCCGGCTGAGAGTAAGATCAAGGGCGTAAAGAAGGAAGATATTGAGGAAAGCACGGTCTGGGTTGGTGGACTGGACAGGATAAACAGGGCAAGGGGGGTTATCCGCTGCTTTGATTTATCGGCAACGCCCTTTGCGCCGTCAGGCAAGAAGGCAACCGAAGAGGCATTGTTCCCGTGGATAGTAAGCGATTTTGGCCTGAATGACGCGATTGAGTCCGGCCTGGTGAAAACCCCCCGTGTTGTTATCCGTGATGACGGCAGTCCTGCATCAAAAAATTTGCGGTCACGCCTGTATCACATATACATGGATGAGACAGTGAAAGATGATATTAACCAAAAGGCTGAAAACAATGTCCCTCTGCCGGACTTGATAAAGAATGCTTACCTGCTTTTGGGTAAAGACTGGAAGGCCACAAAAGATGATTGGGAAAAAGCCGGTTATAAAATCCCGCCGGTAATGATAACAGTGGCAAATACCACTTATACATCGGGACGCATAAAATATTCTTTTGATAAGGATATATTTCTGCTTTCTGTAGCCGGATTGGGCGATTTGTGTATGCCAGAGAGGACCTTGCAGATTGATTATGGAGTTTTGAATAAAGTTGAGAAAGGTGAATTTGGAGAAATAACTGGAGATGAAAAAGAGTTAGAAAAAGACGATGATGAAACAATTGATGAATCTGAAAATGACGAACCGAAAGAAAAGAAGAAAACGAAAAAAGAATTCGCTCTTGAATTGCGAGAAAAAGTAAATACTGTTGGAAAAGTTGGGGCACCCGGCGAGCAGATTCAGAATGTGATTTCAGTCGGCATGTTGAGCGAAGGCTGGGACGCAAAGACCGTTACCCATATCATGGGCTTGCGTGCATTCAGCAGTCAGTTATTATGTGAACAGGTAGTAGGCAGAGGACTGCGAAGAACGTCTTATGACGTGGGAATGGATGGCTTATTTGAACCGGAACATGTAAATATCTTCGGCGTCCCGTTCACATTCCTTCCCCACGAAGGCGGATCGGATGGACCACCCCCGCCGCCGCCCCCGCCTAAGACAAAGATTGAACCAGTTAAAGAAAAGGCTGAGTATGAAATAACTTTCCCGAACATATTACGGATTGACCATATTTACAAACCAACGCTTACTTTGAATATGGAGAAGGTCAAACCCCTTGAACTTGACCCTTATCAATCCATTACTGAAGCGGAATTGGCTGCGATTATTGCAGGGAAACCAAACCCTGCTGCATTGACTGAGATTGATTTGAAAGAAATAGGAGAGAAATTCCGCTTGCAATCAATAGTGTTCAGAATTGCATCAGCGATTTACAATTCGGAAAAGAAGCCGGACTGGAAAGGCAGCAAAGAAACGTTCCTTATTCAATTAATCGGCATCATTGAGCAGTTCATTTATTCTGATAAAATCCACATAAAGAATCCATTGTTCAATCAGGATGAAGTCCGCAAGCGTATACTCATTATGCTCAACATGAACAAAGTCATTCAGCACATCTGGAATGAGATCCGCGCAGACAATACTACGCAACTCACCCCGGTATTTGACAAGGAGCACCCTATTCGCTCAACCAGCGATGTTAGAACATGGTGGACCAGCAAGCCTTGTGAGGACTTTAGAAAATCACATATCAACTTTACTGTTGTTGATAGCAATTGGGAATACCTTGAAGCAAAGACTATCAGCGATAGCTCGGCAGTTGAATCATTCGTCAAAAATGACCATTTAGGGTTTACTATCCTATACAACCATCAAGGAGTGATCAGAAGATACTTCCCTGATTTCATCATCAAATTAAAGAACAGCGTGCATCTCATTCTTGAAACCAAAGGGCAGGATACCGAACAGGACAAAACCAAACGGGCATTTTTAGATGAATGGTGCAAGGCAGTGAATCAGCATGGCAGCTTTGGGAAGTGGAGTTGGGCGGTTTCATTTGATCCTAATGACCTTGAAATGATTTTGCAGACAAAATCAGTTTTGGTAAATTCCTAACATAGTTAACACATGCCCCTTTTGCCAATGCTAAAGGCGAAAAATTATGGGGGAAGGATTTTAAATGAAAAAAAGAATAGCAATCATATCAATAATCGTACTGCTAATTATTGCGGCGCTGGTTGCTTATTCCCTTCTGAAGGAAAAACAATTGGAGAAGATTGTGACCACCGGGACCGTGGAAGGCACTGAGGTCAATCTTGCTTCAATAATATCCGGCAGGATCTCAGAGATATGCTGCAGGGAAGGCGATGCCGTTCAGAAGGACGCAGTTGTTATCAGCCTTGTCAGTGATGACCTGAAGGCGGCAGTTGAGCAGGCAATTGCGTCATTGGAAAGGGCAAAGGCAGATGAAAGAAGCGCAGCCGCTATGATTGAAAGCGCACGGGCGGACCTGAATGCGGCAAAAGCCGACGTGAAGAACAGGGAGGCTGATGTTGAGAAGTCGAAGGTCCAGATGGATGACGCAAAAAAGCAGATGGAGCGCATGACCTCGCTCTTTAAAGAGGACCTGGCGTCACAGGCTGATGAGGACAGGGTCGTGACGGCATATGGGTCCTCAAGGGCAGCGTATGAATCATCCAGGGCGGGACACGAGGCCTCGCTCTCCCGAGTTGAACAGTCATTGTCGCAAATAAATTACTCGCAGACCCTGCTTTCATCCGCAAAGGCAAGGCTCAAAGAGGCGGAGGCCGCGCTTTCCATTCAGAAGGCGAGACTTGATGACACGGCAATAAAGACGCCTATTTCAGGGACGGTGGTATTCAAGGCGATGGAGGCCGGAGAATTTGTCTCACCCGGAATAACGGTCCTTACGATAGTTGACATGCAAAATCTATGGGTGAGGATCGATGTTGAGGAAAACCTGATCGGGCATATCAGGGCAGGCAGTGAGGCCCGCGTCACTGTTGACGGGATGGAAAAGAAATCGATCAGCGGCAAGGTCTATAAGATCGGCAGGTACGCGGAGTTTGCAACCCAAAGAGACGTCCGCCACGGGGTGCAGGACATCAAGACCTTTCATGTGGAAATACGGGTTGAGGACAACGGGCAAGTTTTAAAACCCGGCATGACGGTGAGTGTCGGGATACCTGTCGGGAAATAGAACCGCCATTTTCTCCCCTCCAAATTCGATCTCTTCCTTAATTATGACTTAAACGGGTTCCTGACAGTAAGCTTACCATCAATAACCTGCCCGTCATGCATATCTTCCGTATAAAGTATTGAGCAATTATTTTCCAGAGCAGCGGCAACTATCAGGCTGTCCCAGAATGAGCAATGAGCTTTCTTCTTTATCTGTAACGCACTTATTATGGTGGCTTCTCCGACCGTGGAGAAATTAAGCGCTTCCATAAAATGACTTGCAACCGATGTTGTTTTGTCAGAACTCAGCAGCTTCTTGGAAAAACATACACTCACAAACTCGCTGATCACCTGGGAACTGACGAAGACTTCCTCGCTGGTGAAGATAATATCGCGGGCCTTCAGTTTTTTCTTTTTATCATCACTGATGAAATAAACAAGGACATTTGTATCGACAAAGATTCTATCTGGCATGTACAGCTTCTCTGTCGAATGTATAATTTCTGGGAAGCCTTACGCTGTACTTCTTGAAGATTGCTTCCAGTATTCTGTTTTTGTCCTTTTTGGCCCTGACGACCGTGATTGTTGCCCCCTCAAAAGCCTTCCTGATTTTTTTGAGTTCCTCATCTTTTTCGATCTCAATGATTACCTTCATGCAAACCTCCTGACTGATTATATCATTTGACAGACAGTGTCTGCTGAATTTGTTTGGCAGAAATATGCGACACTGACGCAAATTTTTTCATTCAATTGCGATATCTTGCGGGAGATGAGCATGCAGTGCAGGAGATGGACAGAAAAAATGAGAAAATAAATAACCGCAGACAAGGGACCCATTAGGAAGAATTACAGACTTTCCTCCACCGCGCCCATTGATCTGAATTTTTCATAGCGTTCTTCAAGCAGCAGGTCAACGGGCTTTTTCATCAATTCGGCGAGATGGTTCTTCAGCACTTTTTTTACCGCTTCCATTGTCTCCGGGTAGTCCCTGTGTGCGCCGCCGACCGGCTCAGGGATGATCTCATCGATCACTCCGAAGCTGTACAGGTCCTGCGCGGTCATCTTCAGCGACTCCGAGGCCTTTTCATATTCTCCCTGGGCAAGCTCTGTGCCGTTCTTTTTCCACAGGATCGCGGCGCAGCCTTCAGGAGATATCACCGAATAAACGGAATGCTCAAGCATGAGCACTGCATCTCCTACCGCAAGGGCAAGCGCGCCTCCGCTGCCGCCTTCGCCGATCACGGTTGCGATGATCGGTGTCTTTATCATAAACATGTCAAGGAGGTTCTTTGCTATGGCCTCTGCCTGTCCCCTTTCCTCAGCGCCGATGCCGGGATACGCGCCGGGTGTGTCGATGAAAGTAAATATCGGCCTGCCGAATCTCTCGGCGAGCTTCATTATCCTGAGCGCCTTCCTGTAACCTTCAGGGTGGGGCTGTCCGAAATTCCTTTCGATCCTCTCTTTTGTGGTGCGTCCCTTTTGATGTCCGATAACAGCGACCGGGACGCCCTGGAATTTCGCGAACCCGGCGACAATTGACGTATCGTCAGCGAACCGCCTGTCGCCGTGCAGCTCGATAAAATCTTCCATTATGAGCTTTGTATAATCGAGCGTGTAAGGCCTTTCGGGATGACGCGCGATGAGGGTCTTCTGCCAGGGGGTTATTTTCGCGAATATGTCCGCCCGGAGGTCTTTTGCCTTTTTCTCGAGCTTTTTTATCTCGGAAGTTATGTTCATGTCCTTGCCGTCCGCAAGGCGCTTGAGTTCTTCTATTTTATTTTCCAGTTCCGCAACCGGACGTTCAAAATCAAGATAATGATGCATGTCCTCTCCAGCTTGTATTTATAGCAGTTTTTAAATTAAATTCAGCTATTGTCATTGCGGCTTGTCCGCAATCCGTATTAAGATAGATTCCGAACAAGTCGGAATGACAAACTTACAGCAAAATCACTTTTAACTCTTAACTCCTAACTTTAAACTCTCAGTTTAATACTGCCGTCCCTTCACCAAGAAGGTTTTCCGTCTCGGCGATCAATTCTTTTGAAGGCATGACCTGTCTGCCGGTAAGTAAGACAGTCTCCCAGTTTTGCGGCGAGATTATCTTCAGGTATACGGGGCAGTCTCCGGTGTATCTTGAAAATACCTCATTCAGTTTCGGGAGTGTCTCCGGCTGAACAGTGCTTTGCATCGTCAGCACAAGCGCTTTATACTGCGCGGTCGTCAGCTTTGGAGCTGGCGCGGGAGGGCTTTTCTTCTGGCGGTAATTTCCGTTCCTGGGGTTCCCGCTTCTGGAATCGCTGACGTTTTTCAGCTCTCCGGCAACATCGGGGTTTTCTATGGAGACGATCTTCTTTGCGATGACCTTTAAACCCTTGTCCGTCTTGTCAGTGTACCCTGAGATAATTACCGGCGCGTCCTGGGTCATTACAACCTGAGCATCCTGGTAAACATCAGGGAAGACCACAACCTCAAGCGTCCCGAACAGGTCTTCAATCGTCACGTAAGCCATCAGGTCCTTGTTCCTGGTCTGTATCTGTTTTATCTCCCTTACAAGTCCGCCGATATTAATGTCCCGCCTGTCTTCGGTCTCCTGAAGCTCATGCGTAGGCGTTATGGAAAGCTCCGCGAATTTCTCCTTGTACTTGTTTAAGGGATGCCCGGTGATATAAAAGCCGAGGGCCTCTTTCTCCATCATCAGGCGCTTTGATTCGTCCCATTCATCAACCTCGGTCATGCGCGGAGCAATAGGCTGCTGCTCGTCAAAGAACATGCTTGCCTGTCCCGAATTTTTCTCCTTCAGGGAACGCATCGCCGCATCCATTACATTGGGGAGATTATGCATCAACTGCGCGCGCTTGCCTAATGAATCCATCGCGCCTGCCTTGATGAGGCTTTCAATGACCTTCTTGTTCACGCGCCTGGAATCCGCCTTTATGCAGAAATCAAAGAAGGAGTCAAATTTACTGTCGCCCCTGGTCTCGATGACCGCGTCAATCGCGGCGCTGCCCACGCCTTTGACAGCCTCAAGCCCGAAGCGGATCGAATTGCCGATGACCTTGAACTCCCTCGTGCTTTCGTTGATGTCAGGCGGGAGTATCTCGATGCCCATGTCCCTGCATTCATTTATGAACGAAACGACCTTTTCAGTGTTGTCCATGTCAGTGCTTAATGAAGCGGCCATGAACTCAACCGGGTAATGCGCCTTGAGATAAGCGGTCTGATATGCAATGAGCGCGTACGCGGCTGAATGTGATTTGTTGAAACCGTATTCAGCAAACTGAAGTATTAAACCGTAGAGCTTCTCCGCCTTTTCGTCGGAAACCTTGTTCGCCTTCAACCCTCCGATAAATATGGTCCGCATCTTCTCCATTTCATCCGGGTTCTTTTTGCCCATGGCCTTTCTTAAAATATCAGCCTGCGCGAGAGAGAAATCAGCCATCTTGTGGGCGACCTCCATGACCTGCTCCTGGTAGAGGATTATGCCGTGCGTCTCTTTAACGATCTCATTTAATTTCGGCAAACCGAGTTTTGACAGGGAGCCGGTCTGCTTTTTCCCGCCCGCCTTTTTCCCATCGATAAATTCCTCAACCAGTCCGCTGCCCAATGGGCCGGGCCTGTAAAGGGCGACAAGGGCGATCAGGTCTTCAAACACGTCGGGCTTCAGTCTTGTGAGCAGGTCTCTCATGCCTGAACTTTCAAGCTGGAATATGCCGCCTGTCTTTGCCGCGCACAGAAGCTCATATGTCGCCTTGTCGTCGAGCGGGATAGTCCTCACAGAAAAAGGCAGAGGGCTGACCCCCCTTAAGTCCCCCATTGACCCCTCTGTGTCCCCCCTTACTAAGGGGGGAAGTGAAAGGGGGGTAGGGGTATGTGTACTGTTTATTATTTTCTCCGCCTTGTCGATTATTGTAAGTGTCTTAAGACCGAGGAAGTCGAACTTCAGCAGGCCGAGGTCGTTTATCGCGTTCATGTCGAACTGCGTTGTTATCGCATCTTCGTTAGGGAGCTTGTGCAGGGGCAGAAAGTCGGTAAGCGGCTCCGGAGAAATGACTATGCCTGCCGCATGAGTTGACGCATGGCGTGAAAGGCCCTCAAGCGTCTGCGCTATGTCAAGCATTTCCTTTATCTCAGGCCTTGTATCGTATATTTCCTTGAGCTTGGGTTCCATGCTGAGGGCGGATTTCAAACTTATCTTCGCAACCATCGGCACGAGCTTTGCCACCTTGTCCACTTCCGAATAAGGAATGTTCATGGCCCTTCCAACGTCCCTGATCGCAGCGCGCGCCTGCATGGTCCCGAAGGTTATTATCTGGGCGACGTGGTCTTTCCCGTAGAGGTTTGTCACGTAATCAATGACTTCTCCACGCCTGTCCATGCAGAAGTCCACGTCGATATCAGGCATACTGACCCTTTCAGGATTGAGAAATCTCTCAAACAGCAAACCGTATTTGATCGGGTCAATGTCCGTTATATCAAGTCCGTATGCGACAATGCTGCCCGCGGCAGAGCCTCTGCCCGGGCCGACAGGGATGTCCCTGCTTTTTGCGTAATGTATGAAGTCCCACACAATTAAAAAGTAAGAGGAGAACCCCATCTTCTCGATCATTGCAAGCTCGCGGGTGAACCTCTCCATGTAGTTGTCCGGGATGCTGCCGCCCAATTTCTTCTTCAGGCCTTCCTCGGCAAGGTTTCTGATATATGTTGTCACCTGCTCGCCGTCTGGGACCTCGTATTTCGGCAGCCTGAATTTGTTGAAGGTGAAGTCGAGATTGCACTTTTCCGCGATCCACTTTGTGTTATTGATAGCATCGGGGACGTCCTTGAAGGCATCTTTCATTTCCTGCGGGCTTTGAAAGTAGAAAGTGTCCGAGGAAAGCCTCATCCTGTCAGTATCATTCAGCGTCTTTCCAGTCTGAATGCACAGGAGCACTTCATGCGCCTTGGCGTCTTCCCTGTTTAAATAATGGCAATCATTGGTCGCGACAAGAGGGATATGCAGGTCTTTGCTCAATTCGATGAGCAGCTTGTTGACGGTCTCCTGTTCGGGCAGGCCGTTGGACTGGATCTCAAGATAAAAATTCTCCGCGCCGAGGATGTTTCTGTATTCAAGGGCCGCCTCGCGCGCCCTGTCTATATTGCCTGCCAGAAGATTGCGCGGTATCTCGCCCTTCAGACATGATGAAAGACCGATGAGCCCGCCGCTGTACTGCGAGAGCAGGTCCTTGTCTATCCTCGGCTTGTAATAAAAGCCTTCGAGATACGCATGGCTGACGAGCCGCGAAAGGTTCTGGTACCCGCTGATGTCCTTGCACAAAAGTATGAGGTGGAAAGACGATTCGGTGGTGTCGGTTGACGCGCCCTTTTTTTCAAAACGGCTCTTGGGCGCAATGTAAACCTCGCAGCCGATTATGGGCTTTAAACCCGCCTTTGAAACCTTTTTATAAAATTCTATCGCGCCGAAAAGGTTCCCGTGGTCGGTCATGGCCACAGCCGCAAGATTATACTCCTGTGCCTTGTTTACCAGATCTTCTATTTTTATCGCGCCATCGAGCAGACTGTACTCGGTGTGCAGATGCAGAGGAACATACCCGGAATGCATGTCAAAATTTTAGAACATTTAGACGGGTTAGTCAAACGGTTCAACGCCCGTTTATCTTGTGAAGATGAGAGGGAAAATGGAAATGTCAAGTGACCTTAACCCTCTTCAGGCACAGGGACAGTATCTTTCCCGATCTCTTTAAGCAGGGTTATCTTTGTCCCGCCGGGTACGCTTTCAACTTGCAGGTCATTAAGGTACGATTTAATGCGGTTGCGGTCATTGTCCTGCGGGACAAAATCCTTCCGGGGGATCGTAACTTCGGCGAAGAAGGTATTTTCTTTTAATCTGAATTTCAGGTTACAGTTTTCAAGGGCAGGCTCACTGGTCCCGATAACATTTGCAAACAGGTCGGACAGCGCGATCTGCAATTGCCCGACAACCTGCGGCGGCATATTAAAACTTCTCCCCATGCTTTCGACAGCCCTTAGCGCTACCAGCACCGACTTCGGTTCAGCAGGGATCGTCATGTTGTAGGACGGCGAGGTGTCAACAACTCTTACCTGCTGACGTTTGTCTCCCATGAGCGCGTCTTTTATTTTGCCTGATTGTTCTTTTTCAATTTCCCTTAGATACAGCCCCTTAATAACATCGATCAATATTTTATCGTCAACGGGTTCGATCTCGCTGAAGGCGGTCTCAACCACGCCGGCATTATGAAGGAGATTCATTACGTGTTCGAGGTCTTCATGCCCGATGGAAAGCGCTTCAGAAAGGTTTGATGAGACAGTGTCCGGATCGCTTTCATAGAGATGGTCGAGCACTCTGAGGGAAGGTTTCCTGAGATCGAATTGCGGAATGTACGTTTTCAAAATTGACGTCCAGTATTTGAATGTTTTCCCCCTTGTGATCTCATTGAAATATACGAGCCAGAGATCATCCTGGGAAAATAAGCTGCCTGCCTGCCGCGCTGCCTGGATGAAATTTTTGATATAGAAGGGGTTTCCGTCAAACAGGCCAATGAAGTCATCCAATTCGGTCCGTACATTCAACCCGTACGTCTGACTGAGCGCGGCAAATAATTCTCTGGTGTTGTCATGTCCCAGCCCTGTCAAGTTGAACAATTCGAGGTATTCGCCGAATAACGTGTCTTCAAAGAACATCCTGTCAAGCTCTGACTTGTTGCCTGAGAAAATATGGGGGGTATAGCGGAATTTGACCGGGACTTCAAAAAGCGTCCAGTAGTTCTTATTGCCGTCAACCGGATTTATCTCACAGAATTTCCTTATCTTATGGAAATCGTCTATCATCACGAT
>JACQZF010000082.1 GCA_016213945.1 Nitrospirota bacterium
AGGGGGCGCGATTGATCTGTGCCGCGCGCGGCGGCGTGATTGATGAAGACGCGCTGCGATCTGCGTTGGATGCCGGGACTTTAAGTGGCGCCGCCTTAGATGTTTTTGCCGCCGAGCCGCCCCCAGCCGATTCTATTGCCACACATCCCAAAGTGATCGCCACCCCGCACATCGGCGCGCAAACTCACGAAGCGCAATCACGCGCCGGTTTAATGATCGCCGAAGAAGTGTTGGCGGCGTTGCAGGGTAAAGAGTTGAGATGGAGGGTGATGAGTAACGAGTAACTGTATAACCACCCAATGTAGGTCTTGTACAGTTAGTGATTGTATAGGACACAGTTGGGCCACGCTATAGCACCTTGCTGATAGAAGAGGTAAGAGGAGTTGAGAATGTTAGATGAAATTAACATAAATGACGGTTTTAGGACTCTGCCAGCCAGCGATGCCCATCTCTCTACCACAAACGGGCCCAAAGACCTTACCTACGATGAGTTTGAGCGTACAAAGGCCGTTGAGGACATGAATATTAAGAAAGTTGAAGTCCGGCAGAGGACTTTGCTCAAGATGAGGAGCAAGATCGAGTCCTTGACGACTATCTCATTTCCTGTCAGCGATATCTTTATGGCAATCTCCACGTTGTCTCTAGGTGGAATAATTGGTGCGGTTTCGTCGAAACTCCCTGCAACAGACCTGTTTGGTCAAGTCTTTTATTTATTGGCATCCGTTCTTTTTGTTGGTTTTGGGGTTGCCTACTTCTTCACGAAGTTCTTGGAGAACCAAAAGCCGAGAATTAGCGGCGAAGAGCTGAAGGAACTAATCTCCGACATCCTGGGCGCCGATGAAGAGGAAGAAAGATGAACATAAGCAATATTTCCACTCAATTGATGTTTACCACCATTCCAATTTTCGGGATCACATCAACAAACAAGCAACAGTCCGGCACTGGTTTCATATTCGCATTTTCAGAGTCGGATGGTTCTTCCATTCCTTTGCTTGTAACGAATTACCATGTGCTCGAAGGAATCACGAAAGGAATCTTGGAATTCAATGAAAGTGATGGAGATCTTCCCAAGAAGGGAAGCAAAGTAAGGGTCGAATTTGATGCTTCCATTCTCTCTGTCTACCGACCTTTTACGGACATTGACCTAATAGCAATCCCACTTGGCCCATTGCTAAACAATCTTCAGGCGCAGAAAAAGAGCGTATTTTTCAAATCGATCTCCAAAGAGATAATCCCTACAGCAGAAGAAATCGAGAATTTCGGAGCAGTTGAGGAAATAGTGTTCATTGGTTACCCAATTGGTCTCTACGACGAGATCAACTACTCACCCATCGTTCGGCGTGGAATCACCGCTACACCTCTCTGGAACAACTTCAAGGGAAAAGAGATCTTTCTAATCGATGCTGGTGTCTTTCCTGGTTCAAGCGGCAGTCCGGTGTTCATTTTGAATGAAGGTGCATACTCAACTTCAAGTGGGCTGATTATAGGCTCAAGAGTAAAGTTCATCGGTGTACTTACTAGCGCCATAACAAAGAATGATCCGAGTGCCAATGTGTTCATCGGTATCGGTGAAGTGATCAAGTCTGACCGAGTCTTCAGATACTTGCAGGAATTGGTAGATAGACTACGAAGAGGTACTAATTAACCCTGGCCCAACATCGCGTGCAGCGGATATGTGGGAGTCCGCGGGTTTTACAAACATTTCGCGAAGCGGGGCTTCGAGTTTTTTCTGCTCCCAAGCAGAGACTACGCCCACCTGCCAGTAACGCAAGCCGTTGGCCAGCACATTCATAACGTTTCCACGAGACAACAATAATGAATTTTCTGCTTACCAATTACATCTACCCAATTAGAGAAAAATTTTTGTTGTCAAAGAGTCTTGGAGTTTATCTTGATAATCCAAGAACAGATAATGAAATTAAGGCGGTTACTAACTATATAAATCAGGCTTATTCGACCGAGTCTGCATTTCAATTCTCTGAAGAAATCATAGGTGAAGGTGTAGAGAAATTTTTGAGTGAATACTCAAAAGAAGATGAATATCTCAACAAGTTTCATAGTACATATTCCCAAATAAAACCTTATGAAATTCTAGCCAGAATGTGGATTGTAGCCAGATATGATGATGAAGGACAACACGATGCTATAGCACAAGAAGGCAAGAAATTAAAAGAAGAGGGGCAACGTGGTTTCTTTTTTATGCTAGAAGAAGACAACCCTATCCTAAAAAATTCAAGGCAACTCTTGGATTATTGCCATTTAGTTTCTTTACTTATTCACACTGCACAAGATTATTATGAAGGAAGGTCTGTTATACTTGATACCCATGAAGATTGGTTTCAAGAAATTAAACCAAATCATCTGTTATGCGTTCAAGTTTTCATGTTTATGAACTTTACAGCGTATCGTGAAGTAACAGAGAAAGATGAGACTAGATGGCTTTACCTTCCAGTGATAAGAGAAAAACTGGCTGAAACCACCAGATTAATTGACGAAATTTTGGACGGGAGTCAGAAGGATAAATTACTCTATATTGCTAGTCTATTAAAAAATGCGGGCTACGATATAAAAGAAGATAAAACAAAACTTGTTGTATTGGTAAGCATCATAGAATTATTACTTACCCACAACCCAGATTTTAATCGTTTCAACGTCGAAGATTCCATCAATAAACAATTTCAACTGAAAGGTGCAACTCTTATCTATCTGAACGACAAATCAGGGAACATAAATCAAATCAAGGTAAGGTTGAAAGAAATTTACGGTCTAAGGTCTAGCATTGCTCATGGAGATTTCAAAGCTGTTACTAAATACATTGAAAACGCAAAGAAAAAAGGCGAAAAATTTCCGATTGGCATAATTATCGGCGAATTGTATATTTATCTCAAAGCTATTATCACAGAGTATTTGCGAGACAATAAATTCGTAGATTTTCTAAAAGATGGTTAGACTTGCACAAAGTCGCCGAACAAAGCGTTCTCAGAACGTATATCTTCGCCCTCTCATATAAAATGATCGCTCGCGATATTCATGGGTGTACTGGACGCTGGGGATTCTGCGGCGTTTTCGAGCATTTTTCTGGCTTCAAGTTTTTCCTGCTCCCAAGCATTGTCCACGTCCACCCTAACGCCAGTAACGCAAACCGTTGGGCTGCAACTTGATTTGAATCGGCATAAAGATAAATATGCTTTGTATGGGAGACGTTGGTCAATGATTGAGCGAGTTCTTGTCTGGGACGGCTGTACTAATGTTCGCGATCTCGGCGGTCTAAGAACTTGCGATGGACGCGCGCCTCGTTGGGGGGCAGTTGTCCGTTCGGATACTCCTGCCAGACTCACCGAGGCGGGGTGGTCGGCATTATATGCGTACGGCATCCGTACAATAATTACGCTACGTACTCATGGCAAGACGGAAGACGAGCTCAACATTACGCCACCTCATTCTGATATCGTAACGGTTCAGGTAGCAATAGAAGACCTTACCGATATGGAATTTTTGCAAAAGTGGGCTGCCTCCGATCTATGGTGTACGCCACTTTATTATGCGGATGTGCTTCGACGCTGGCCGGAGCGACATGCTGCCGCTATTTCTGCTGTCGCGCAGGCTCGACCCGGCGGCGTTCTTTTCCATTGTGTTCGTGGAAATGATCGTACGGGCATTATTGCCCTGTTACTACTCGCACTCGCCGGTGTTACGCCAGATGAAATTATTGCAGATTATGAGCTAAGCCCCGATCCTGACCGAGATGAGCTTCTTGCGCGCGAGCATTCCTCTGTTCGAGATGCACTACTCAGCGCACTTGAAGGGCTTAACATTGAAAGATACCTTAGTATGGGCGGAGTAAGTCAAGATGAATTGGCTGCTGTTCGTAAACGGCTTGCTTGTGGGGTAGAGAGCCCAACACCGCGTGTACCGGACTAGTGAGATTCGTCGCCATTTTCAAGCATTTTTCTGATAACTGATTACCGTTCACTGATAACTTACCTCAATGACCCTTCTCTCCTCTCTCACCATCCTCTCCCTTGAACAAGCAACGACTCTCCCCTTTCTCACGCAGCGATTGGCGCGTGATGGGGCGCGAGTGATTCGAGTCGAGCCGCCGGGGCGGGGCGATCCGAATCGCTATGTCGGCAAAAAGTTTTTGGACGAAGACGGCATGGCGAGTTACTTCTTGCCGAACAACTGTGGCAAGCAAGGCATCACGCTTAATCTCGCCGAAGCCGAAGGGCGAACCATTCTTCACTCTCTGATCTCCAATCTCCCCGTTGATATTTTTGCGACGAATAACCGCACCTCAAGTTACAACAAACTCGGCATTGATTACGAAACGTTGAAAGCGATCCGCCCCGATATTATTTGGCTTGGCATCACCGGCTTCGGACCCGAACTTGATGAAGCTGCTTATGATCCTGTGTTGCAAGCGCGCGCCGGTTGGATGGAGTTGACGGGTGAAGCAAATGGATCGCCGCTCGTGTTTGGTTTGCCGATGGTGGACTTGGGCGCATCGGAACATGCTTACGGCGCGGTGATGAAGGCGTTGTATAAACGGGCAATGACGGGCGAAGGATCGAAGATCGAAATCTCTATGTTTCGCTCGGCGGTCAGTTGGATGGTGAGTCCGTTGATGCTCACGGCGATGGGCGAGAAAGTGACTCGGCGCGGTAACACGCACCAATTTTTTGCGCCCGCTTCGGTTTATCCGACTCGTGATGGCTATGTCTATGTTGCCATTGGCAATGATCGGCAGTGGGAAGCGTTGACGAAGTTGCCCGGGTTTGAATCGTTGGCGGATGAAAAATATCAGCGCAACGCCGGGCGCATCGGCGACGTGGAGAATTTGAATCGGCGCATCGGCGATTGCGCGCGCGCGTTGGCGACCACTGAGTTGATGGCGGCACTGAACAATATCGGCGTCCCCGTTGCCAAAGTGAATTCGCTCAACGATGTGCTTGAAGAGCCGTTATTAAAAAAATCATTCGTATACGCCCAAGATCACAAAAGCAAAACAAA
>JACQZF010000084.1 GCA_016213945.1 Nitrospirota bacterium
TCTATCACAGACAAAGATTTAATCCATTCAAAATCTTTGGTGTTATGTGTGGCAAGCGTCAGGTTGTGATGAATCGCGGTCGCGGCGATCAAGGCATCGCCGACAGAAACCGAGCGTTGTTGTCTCAGGTCAACTGCGATTTTAAATATTTCTGTAGTTGGATAGAGGACAGTTAATTCGGCAAACAGGGCTTCGAGCGCAGACTTTTCCTTTGCGGTAAGTTTGTAATACCCCAAGGCTTCCAGCAAACTTACCGCCGAAGCGACAGGTTGGTTTTCAGCAAACCAGTCTAGCAGATCGGGATAGTTCCCGGACGCAGCATAAATGATGAGGTTGCTGTCTGCAAGGATCATGCTTCACGACCTGGAAGTGGTCTGTCCCTACGAATCTGTCTCTGCCATTCGACCGGGTCTTTGATGTCAGCAAAAACTTTTAACTCAGCCAGTTTTAGAAAAGCGGCTTTGATACGTTTTCCGCGTTCCGCTTCGACAGAAACAGAAACAGGTGGCGCGGAGCGCACTCGCTCTTGTAGGAAGGTGGCAAAATCCAACACTTCGCGCTGGCTTTCAGGCGGGAGCTGGCCGATTTGTTTGTGGATTTGTTCCATTAAAGTCATGGCGTTTACTCCTGTTTGTCTCGCTACTATTTAATTATAACCTGTTTGAAATTGTCGCCGCCATAAACGATGGCATACCCCAAATTTTTGAGCCTCGCCAGCGCGGCTTCTTCAATGTCAGATACGATAAAGGGATTCATGCACTCAAACTCTTATGGAGATTTCTGCCAACAATATCCAATAAATTGATCAGTTGCCTTGCTTCTTCTGCATCAATTGTAATTTTTCTTCCTAAGACTGCGCTCGGATCATTTGCTTTCTTGATATAGTCTTCATCAATCACGCCCATTGTATGCGCAAGCAAATGTCGCTTCTGAAAACATCGTGCGACAAAAGCCCATTGCTCATCATCTAATGGTTCCGCTAGATTGAAGCCATACAATGTCTGCACACGATTTTTTGCATTTACAATATTCTGAAAAGAAATATCCTTTGCCTGTTCTTTATTTGAGGCTTTATCAGCAAATGCAAAACAAGATGCTCTTCCAAAGCCATCAAAAGCAGAGACTGCATTTTCCAGTCCATCCTCAATAAGATGCTTCGCAAGTTCCGTGTCATTGGCGTTCTGTGCGAGTACTATTTCTTTTTCAACCAATTCAAAGTTCTTGTGAAGAATTTGTAGTGAATTGTGAACCCCACAGTCAGGACAAAAAGCAAAAACACCGTAGATTGAGTATTCTAAAGTGCAAGAATCACATACAACATTTGTTTCCAATTGCTTTTCTTGATAATAACGGATTGGATGGTGTCCGCCCTTAAATTCCATGCTCATTTTAATAAAGCTATTTTTTGTTCTTTGGCGCAAGTCTCGATCCCAATCCTGCGTGAGAGCCTTTAATGCTTTTGACACTTCGTTCGTTGCGATTGAATGAACATACTCGTTTTGTTCTGGCGTCCAAAATTTATCATGTGGCGCAATATGTCCACAATAAGGACAATGACAAGGCAAGTTTTCTCCCTTCAAGCCAGTCCCAAATTTAACATTGAAATTTCCCAGACATTCGGGCTTGGGGCATTCACGCCCTGTCAATCCATTTTCATCTGTAGGGAGGGCAACTTTAATTCCTTCTTCTAAACGTCTAAAATGTCTAAATGCTCTATTCATAATTACACATTCACACCCTTCACCTTCACCTCACCCCTCATCAACTTCGGCAGCAGACTATCTCGCAGACTTGCGAGCGTGCGGGATTCTAGATTGCTGACAATAATCTGCTGCAATAGTGGTGACATAAATTTATCCATCTCTCGCAACTTGTTATCGGGTGGCACAAGAACTTTTGCTGCTTTTAAATGGTGACGCTGAATATGTCCCATTGTCGTTGCTTTGCCTGCTGCAATTTCTTGAAATTCAGCCAGATGATGTTTTGTCCAAAAATAATAAAACCACTTGGGATATTTTTCCGAAGTCACTTTGAACAAATGTTGATTGAGCGCACCTTTGCCACCACACCAAGTAACAACCGTTAAACTTCCTGACCATGAAAACAAAATGTCGCCATCTTCAATAACGTATTGATGCGGAATATCTGTCCTTGCTCTATCCGCACTTTCTGTGTTGTTGGTTCTTAATTGAGCAATTTTGATAACGGGTAAATACTTATCGCCTTCATTGGCTGGAAAATTTTGCAAAGCCATCCCATTTAGAAAATTTGCAATTTCATCTAAAGATTTTTCTTCCCAACTCCCAACATCCTCATTCTCCACAAACCACTGACGGAACACCACCCGCGCCATTGCCTCCAGCGTCGCGTTCATGCGGCGGTTGAGCTCGATCTTGTCGTCCAGTGCGCCGAGTATTCCTGCAATGGCGCGTTGTTCGGCGAGAGGAGGAAGTGGTAATTGTAGTTTTCGTAAAATAGAGAGGTTGATAAGCGGCACAGTCGAACCAGTGTTTTGCTGTTGAATATGTTCAACCATTTGAGGTGATGAAAGCCAATAGAAAACGAATAATTTATCAGCCTTTTCAGGATCAAGCCTAACTCGCAGTTGTTTATTTGAAATGATGTATCTTGGATACTTAGGATTATCGGGAATAATTCCTACTTGACCAAGCGAACCCGCCGCTGTAAAAATCAAATCCCCTGGTAATGCTTCGCAGTTTCCCAACTCCTTTGCTTTTTCTTCAGTGATGAACACAAAACCATCATCAATGAAACGCCTCATGTCTGTCGTCAAATTATTTCCGCGAATAACAGGAATTCCTTCTGAAACGAAAAAGCGCATACCAATATTTGACCCAAAGGGACCAGAAACGATGGCTCTTCCTTTTGGGTTTTGAACATCTTCAAGATTTACGAATTGCCAATTATTTGACATTATGTTTCAAGTTCTTGAGGATTATCTTTTCTAACTTATCACTCTCATCAAACTGCGCTTCCAACTCCTTCGTCAAACGCGCCATCTTTTCTTCAAAGGGTTCGTCATCTTCTTCAACATCTGCCGCACCCACATAGCGTCCGGGTGTAAGCACATAACCCTGTTCCTGAATCTCTTTCAACGTGGATGATTTGCAAAAGCCCGCCACATCTTTATATTTCTTTCCCGACTTCCAGGCGTGATACGTGTCGGCGATCTTGGCAATATCATCTTCGGTCAAATCACGGTGGACGCGGTCAATCAACACGCCCATCTTGCGCGCGTCAATGAATAATGTTTCCCCGCGACGATCACGTTCTTTTGTAGGGGCGGCTCCGCCCGGCCGTCCGCTCTTACTGCGAGTGAGAAACCACAGACACACAGGAATCTGCGTCGAGAAAAATAATTGACCGGGCAACGCCACCATGCAATCCACCAAATCCGCTTCGATGATCGTCTTGCGGATCTCGCCCTCGCCCGATGTGTTCGACGACATGCTGCCATTCGCCAATACAAACCCCGCCGTGCCATTGGGCGCGAGATGATGAATGAAATGTTGTATCCAGGCATAGTTGGCGTTGCCCACCGGCGGCGCGCCATACTTCCAACGTTTATCTTCGCGCAATCGGTCGCCGCCCCAATCGCTCATGTTGAACGGCGGGTTGGCGAGAATAAAATCCGCTTTCAAATCGGGATGCAAATCTTTATGAAATGAATCGGCGTTCTCCTTGCCGAGATCGCTGGTGATGCCGCGAATGGCAAGGTTCATCTTGGCAAGTTTCCAGGTGGTCGGGTTGCTTTCCTGTCCATACACGGCGATGTCGTCCACCTTGCCGCCGTGCGCTTCGACAAACTTTTCGCTTTGCACGAACATGCCGCCTGATCCACAGCATGGGTCAAAGATCCGTCCTTTGTACGGCGCAAGCATGGATACCAATACGCGCACCACTGACTGCGGCGTGTAGAACTCTCCGCCCTTCTTGCCTTCCGCGCTGGCAAATTTGGAAAGGAAATATTCGTAGACGCGCCCCAACACATCTTTGGCTTTCTGCTCTTTACTCCCCAAGCCAATGCCGCCGATCAAATCAATCAATTCGCCTAAACGAGTTTTGTCCAGTGTCGGGCGGGCAAAGTCCTTCGGCAAGATATTTTTCAAAACGGGATTGTCGCGCTCGATGGCGACCATGCCGTCATCCAAAAATTTCCCGATCTCCGGTTGTTTCGCTTTGCCCTGCAAGAACGACCAACGCGCCACCTTCGGCACCCAGAACACACTCTGCGCCAGATACTCGTCGCGGTCTTCGGGGTTGGCGTCTTTTTCTTTTTGTAGTTGGGTATGAACGTCTTCAAACGAATCGGAAATATATTTTAGGAAGATCAACCCCAACACCACATGCTTATATTCCGAAGCGTCCATATGCCCGCGCAGTTTATCCGCCGCCGCCCACAACTGCGATTCAAAATCTAAAGTTACGCCGTTGGATTTTTGTTTTTTAGTTTCGGTTTTTGTTTTACGAGAAGGCATGAGATTCTGAGTCCATAACTATTTATTTGTTTTCAAAACGCAACGAGCCGCCACGCAAAACTGCGGACGGCTCGGAGTGACTTGCATTACCCCTATTACCATCGCGAGTGCGTTGGCGAAATATGTTGATAGTGTATCGTGAAGTAATGTTTTGTCAAACTCTGTCAATTTTATCTAATCCAAAGAATGTATTGCCCGCGCTCACCATCAAGTGATGTAGAATCATCTCGACTTTACCGTTCACCAATTACCAATTACTAATTACCAATTACCAATTACCAATTACTGGAGCCTCTATGTCCCCCGACGAAATTGTTGCCCTCACCAAGAAACACAACTTCTTCTCGTGGTCTGCCCAAGATTCGGTTAACCCGATCCCGATGGCGAAAGGCAAGGGAATTTATTTTTGGGATGCGAATGGCAAACGCTATCTTGATTTAAATTCGCAACTGATGTGCGTCAACATCGGTCATGGCGATGAGCGGGTGATTGAGGCGATTAAGAAACAAGCCGATGAGTTGGTCTATGCCGGACCGAGCATGGCGAGCGAAGTGCGCGCCACCATCGGCAAAGAACTGGCAGAAGTGATGCCGGGCGATCTCAAAAAGTTTTTCTTCACGCTCGGCGGCGCAGAGGCAAATGAGAACGCGATCAAAATGGCGCGGCACTTCACCGGACGCCACAAGATCATCGCCCGCTATCGCTCGTATCACGGCGCAACGTCGGGCGCGATGACGTTGACCGGCGATCATCGGCGATGGGCAAACGAACCCGGCATCCCCGGAGTCATTCACACCTTCGATCCGTATAAGTATCGCAGTCAGTTATATCAAGAAGGCGATAGCGATCAAGTTTTCGCGCGCAGGTGTTTAGATCAAATTGAAGA
>JACQZF010000092.1 GCA_016213945.1 Nitrospirota bacterium
AGAATAAGTTTCTAAAAAACTATCCATAGCTCCATAATATTATCACTATTTATTTTTGATTGATTTTACCTCTTTCTTTTTCCCATGGGGTGGATCAGTTTTGGGGTGGAAAAGTGGATCAATTTTGAACGGAATCTACAAGGGCAGAAAGATAGAACCGTTCCCTTGCCGCAAACAATTGTGCCGGAATTAATGAATCATATTAAAAATGTAGTGGAATTGCACCAGAAAGACCTTGATGCAGATTATGCAGGTGCATTTATGAACAACTTGCTCGAAAAGAAGTATAAGGATTGTGGAAAGGATTTGATATGGCAGTGGTTCTTTCCAGCAAGGATATTGACATTTGTTCCCGATTCAAACGAAGTAAGGAGATATCATCTCCATGAAACTTATGTGCAAATGGCAATCAAAGAGGCGGTTAGAAAGGCGAAGATTATGAAACGGGCTTCAGCCCATACCTTCCGGCATAGCTTTGCCACCCATCTCTTGCAGGCCAATTATGATATTCGTACTATTCAGGAATTGCTGGGTCATAGCGATGTCCGGACAACTATGATCTATACCCATACAATTAAAAGCCTAACCGTCAAAGAGACTAAAAGTCCACTTGATTTTTGAAAAATATCGAGCTGTGCAATCGAGTTTTTAACGCAGAGAACGCAAAAATTACGCAGAGTTCGCAGAGTTTGAAAAACCTTTATTTCTTTCTCGCAAAGACGCAAAGCTCACAAAACTCACTTATTTCTCACACAAAGCCACAGAGAAATAATTTTAGAAGAATAGAACACAGAAACATGCGATACTACGGATTAACACAGATAAAATCCGTGTTCCATTAAACCTGATTTTTCTCCGTGCCTCGGCGACCTCTGTGGCAAAAAATGAAAATTGCTGTCTAAAACCGATACTGCATTGAAACATGATGGGAATTGCCCATATCTCCAAAGGGTTCCATACAATAGTCAAAGCTGAATAGCCCAAAGCTATACCCAAAACCAGCGGTAAAGGCAGAATCATTGACATGTCCACCCTTAATCCCGAGTCTGGCGGTTAAGCTGTGTTGGTAGGAGTATTCTACCCCGGCATTGAGAAAGGCATTGTTGTCGGATGGAATGGTGGCATCGCAGGTAAGGTTCAGGTCTGCCTCTGGTATCTGACAGGCAACCCCTACGACCAAGGCTGTAGGGAGGGCTTCTTTTTTCTTGTCAAGTTGCAGTTCTTTTACCGTAACATTTTTCAACACTGCTCCCATACTGACATACTTGTTCATCCGGAGCATACCACCAAGGTCAAGCCCAATACCAATATCAGAATTAGCATCAATCTTCTCAGAAATAAACTTGATATTCCCACCGGCAGAGAATTTTTTATCTACTTTTCGACCATAGGATATGTCTATAGCCATATTGCCTGCCTCAAAGCAGCCGGTGGATTTAGCGGCATGGTCGTAGCCAAGGATGTTATCATGGGTAAGGTAGCTGATGCTGGTACCCATTACCCCTTTCTTGCAAGGGGTAATAATCCCCAGATACCCAAGTTTCATATCCTGGACATGGAACATGTAGCTGAAGATTGTCTCTCGTCGTTTAATATTGGACAATCCGGCCGGATTCCAGTATAACGCATAGGCATCATCTGCCATGGCTACCTGTGCCCCGCCCATTGCCATTGCCCTTGCCCCGGCACCAATATTTAAGAATTGACCACTCTTTGTGGCTACACTGCCGGCTGCTGCTGTGTTGGTAAGGATTGAAACTAAGAGTATTGAAATAAGGAATATCATCGCTAATATCGTGACTATCCTTGCTGTTTTGTCATGCTTATGAATCGCTATTATCATCACGCACCTCCATCAATTTTTGGGCAGGGGCAAGAAGCCCTGCCCCCTACCTTACTATTGTTATCTTCCCAAAGCTGTTCTCTGTCTGCTCATTTGGTAACCGTTCACAGTGGATAGATACAAAAGAACAGCTCTTATGCCCGTGGAGACCAAATGACAGCAATACACGGTGTCAGTTCAGAACCGACAACCGTGAACGGTTACCTCATTTGTAACATGAAGACAGGCAGGAATGCCTGTCCTACCTTACTATCGCTATCTTCCCAAAGCTATTCCCGCCCTGCTCATTTGTAATCTGATAGATATATACACCGGTTGAAACCTCTTCGCCATCATCATTTCTGGCATCCCAGATGTATTCGCCGGAGGTCTTGCCCTTTATCACCCGGACCAATTCCCCGGTAACGGTAAATATTTTAATAGTAACATCATCGGTCAGCCTTTCCTCGTATGGAGCTGCTGTGCCGCCAAAGTGAATCCCTGTGTTGTGCATAGGGTTGCTGTTTGGTCTGTATGGGTTTGGATAAACCCTGACCTTGCCAAGCACCGCAGCAGGCCGCAAGGGTTTGCCGGACAGCATAAAGGTGGAGAAATGTTCTACCTCAGCACTGACTGTGTTGTTACCCGAGTCAACCACTGAGGTCTCTATCTGCTCCCATTGCTTTGTTGTCTCATTCAACCAATACACCTTCAGGGTAAGCTCATCAAGCTTGTAGGGCACATTATCCACAAACCCATCTTGATTAATATCCTGATATCTGAGGGTTATTCTTGCCTTCTGGGTAAAGGTAGCAATACGCTTATCCGTTCTACAGTCATAGACAGTAACCTCGGTAATAGTATCCTCAATCCGATCCCAGGACAGGTCAACATCATCCTTAGCATTTGCACTTTGAATTGCTTTTGGATCTGTTATCTTCGGGTTATTCAATGGGTCACGGCTGATAATAAGATAGGTAGCAACAGTAAGGACACCTTGAGGGATATTAATCATTGCCATTTGATCTGTGCTTGAACCTGATACAACTGTATTTGTTCCAAACCAGGAGGCAATAATTAGCCTTTCAGATACCCCTGAATAAATGCTCCATTCCCCAACATTATTCCTTGCCCTGACTCGATACCAGAAACTATCCCCATGTTTTTTATTCTTAAAACTAAGAGCTGTTGTCCCTGGTATCAGGTAAACATTTGCTTTGTTCGTCCAATCTTCTGCGTCAGGTGTCCTGCTGCCGGAATATTCCTGTACCTCATACTGCATGATCCCTGAAACAGCTAAGGACGCATCCCATGTTATGGTATATGTACCATCCGGGAAAAACTGCCCACTGGCAGTAGGTGTTCCAGATAATGTTGGCAACTGCATATCAAGGCTGATAGAACAAAAAGCCATATCCGAGATATTGCCTGCCCTATCCCTCATCCAGAGAAAGACGGTGTGTGTTCCACTTGTGTTTCCAAGGGTAAAGTAAGCCGGTTTGTCCTGCTGCCAGGGCAAATTTGCAATAGGATACTCGTTTATAAGCCATTCAACATCCTCGCTATCCCCGCCAATCTCAACTCGAATCAGCCTGGCACCGGTACACTGTGTGCCATTGGTCAGATGATCCCTTAATAGCAGGGTTGGTTTTCCAATGGATGTATCATATTTCCAGTTATGATGAACAGCCGCAATTCCAATATTGCTGGCAAAATCTACTGCATCTAAGGAAACCCTGTATGTTGTGCCATTTTTTAGCCCTATAGCCTGTCCATTTATCTCTATTGTATTTTCTCCACGATATAGCGGCAAAGCAGTTACCACATGCGTAGTATCAGTATTACCGCCGGTTGGCTTAAATGTAAGCGAACCTGCTGCCACATCCTCTGAAAGGCAATAACTTGCTGTAATCGTACCATTGCCTGCCCCACCTGCTGCCGGTGAATTCAGGGTAATTTGCGGTGATATGGTATCCATGATAATAGAATCCATGCCCGAGACTATATTGATATTTCCTGCCCCATCCTGAACCCAGAGGTAGCATACCTTTGTCCCTTCGCCGGTACTCAGGGAACAGGCTGTGGGTTTGTTTGTCCACAAGGGGTTATCGATTGCCGGTGTTACCTTTTGTGTTTCGCTTATCAACCATTTTGCCACATCCCCATCCTCTGTTGTCGTTACAGCAACAATGCTTGAATTGGTGTATGTTGCCCTTTCAGACAGTAAAAGGGTTGGCGTGCCAATAGTCACATCATATTTCCAGTTAGTAGAATATACCGGGGCAGCCCTGTTTCCTGCCAGGTCACTTGCCTGAAAGCAGATTGTATAGGTTGCTCCATCAAGGAGTTTATCTGTGGTCGTGCCATCATTGTTTAAGTCATTGCCATTGATGTATATGCCGCCTTGCTGAGACAACAGCAATGTTGTTACGGTCTGTGGTGCATCTTGCCCATGATAAAACACAAGCTGAAGGCTGTTTTCTGCTAACGGCTCAGATGCCTGATAGCGAACCATAATGATTTCCTTGCCATACCCATTGCTTGCCGGCGAGATAAGGCTCATCACCGGTGGGGAGATGTCGTATCTCAGGTTATCTATCCGGGCATTCACCGTAGAAGTATCAGCAGCTGCCTCAAGCCTGAGGCTATATACAAAGTATCAGCAGCTGCCTCAAGCCTGAGGCTATATACAGCCCCATCAATCAGGCAATCATCAGCAGTTTGATTCCCATCCCCGTTCAGGTCATAGCCTTTTATGCTCACATCATGTACTCCCTCAGACGCTATAAGCCCATTTGTAACTGTATGGGGTGAATTCGGATCATTTGCACCTGCAGAATGGGTAAACACTAATCTCAATGACTCAGGGTCAACCGGCTGGGTAAGGTTATATTGAAGATGTATAATCTGACTGGCCACCTCGCCGGATTTGGGTGATTGAATAGAAACCCCCAGTTGTGCAGAGGTGGATGTCGCTGTTAAGAGAATAGATGCTGCGGTATAGGTAGCATTTCCTGCTGCATCCCTGACCCACAAATCTACTTGTTTTACACCCGCCCCCGCACTACTGAGGTAAACTGCAGTTGGTCTGGTGCTCCTCCAGCCTTCTGACTGGGCGTTTTTATCCTCGCCAAGAAGCCAGGCCACTGCTTCGTTATCATCTGTTATCTTAACATCAACCAATCGCGATGAGGTTGATGTGGCTATCGTTAATGTTGGTGTCCCAATATAATTATCATATGTCCAGTTGATTTTTGTTACTGAAGAAGTGTTGCCTACCATATCCTCTACCTGCATGGTTACGGTATATGTTTGCCCGTTTTCTAATCCGATTGCGGAAATATCGATATTAGCCGTGTTTGTGCCCTTATTACCTGGAAAGGTATCTATTACTGTTTTATCATTAAACCGCAGTATTATCCTGTCTTGCTTAACAATCTCAGAAAGCACATACGCAAGCTCAAGCTCATGATTATCCCGTCCATTGCTTGACGGCTTGACCAAGGTAATTATCGGGGCAGACAGGTCATATGTCCAGTTGGTGTTTACTGCCATTTGTGCCTTGTTTCCGGCAGTGTCCGCGCCTTCAAGGGTTATTGTGTAAATAGCACCATCTACCAATGAATATGTGCCCGTAAAAGAATGATTACCCTTAGAGGTCCCAGGCAATGCAAATCGACGTGGTGAATACCCGTCATACTTGCCGCTTGTTTGAATAAAGCTTAAAATAAGTGTCCCTGTGGCAATATCCTCAGAAAGACTGTATGAAACCTGTATATTTTGTGTCCCAAAACCATTAGTTGCCGGCTGACTCAGCAGGATAACCGGCAGGTCTGTATCTGTGACTATGGTCTCCATGCAATAGCTCATGTTCCCGGCTATATCCTTTACCCATAGATAGACATTTTTTACCCCGCTGCCGCTGCTCAAAGAAAAGACAGACGGCTTAGATGCCAGCCATCGCGAATCCTTTAATTCTGGTGAAGTGGATTGGCTCTCGCTCAACAACCAGTAAGTTACATCCGTGTCTGTTCCGATAGCTATATTTATTACACAAGATGTGGTAAATGTGCCCCCCAGAGAAAGGCTTGGCGTGCCAAT
>JACQZF010000093.1 GCA_016213945.1 Nitrospirota bacterium
AAGCACTGCTTCGAATTTCAGCTTCAGATCATTCAGTATCTTCTTCATTCTCTCCTCGGTTACTCCGTTTTGATTTTTAACCAAACTCGTTGTAACCTATTGTAGTATATGGCGTTTGAGTTTATAAACAGACACTATTTAGCTTCTTAGTTTTTCGGGACCCACACCTTTCCCTTGTCGATTATATGTTCAACAAGCCATCCCCTTTTTTGAAGGGCCCGCGCTATGAAACGCCTGTGGCATTTCCAGGGGAAGTGTTCCGCGCAGATGACAACCGATGTTTTGGCTGATGCGATCTTTTCAAGCAGGTCTGTCCCCTCTTCAAATTCTTTTGTGAGGGTATAGCTTTCATATCCGCCTTTCCTGAAACCGCCGAGCTCTTTGCCGAGGTGATGATATTCAAGCATTTCTTTCTTCAGTAAAAGTTCGAGGTTTGCCTTTTTGAAATGTTCGAGCTTGCTCACAGGATAACTTCGCACATCGATAACCGCCTCTATACTATAATCGCTCAGTATCTCAGTGAAGTCCTCAAGGCTGCGTAATCCTGTTCCAAGTGTGTAGATTTTCTTCATGGTATATTGTAATCAGATAATATCATTTTGCATTTGGCAGCCAGCGAAAGCATGATAAAATCATATCAATGTTTTGTTCCCACGGAAAATTGACAAAGAAGTTATTCGGGGAATATAATTATAACTCAATAACTTTTGTAAGGAGGAAAATATATGTCAGGCGCAGTTACAAGTGTTACAGGGGACTCTTCTTTTAATGAAGTGGTTTTGCAGGCATCTACTCTCGTGATGGTTGATTTCTGGGCAACATGGTGCGGCCCGTGCAAAATAATAGCCCCTGTTGTTGAAGAGCTTGCAAAAGAATATGCAGGCAAGGTCACCTTTGCAAAGGTAAATACGGATGAAAATCCGGACCTTGCAAGCCGCTATAATATAAGAGGCATTCCCACTTTAATATTTTTCAAAAACGGAAAGATGCTTGAGCAGGTAGTTGGAGCGGTCCCGAAAGGCCAGCTAAAATCCAAGATCGATTCCCTGATGTAAAAACAAATATGCTCTATGACGTTGTAATTATCGGAGGAGGCCCTGCCGGACTTACGGCAGGGCTTTATACTGCAAGGGCGAGGCTGAAGAGCCTGCTTATCGAGAAGGGCCTGACCGGCGGTCTGGTCACAACCACTGAATGGGTTGAGAATTACCCCGGGTTTGAAGAAGGCATTATGGGCGTTGAACTGGCCCAGAAAATGGAAAAGCAGGCAACAAGGTTCGGTCTCGAGATCACCCAGGGGACCGTCATGGATATTTCTTTAAATAAAAAAATTATAGAAATAGCCCTTGACGGCGATCAGCATTATGAGGCCAAAAGCATTATACTTGCGACCGGGGCGCACCCAAGACTTCTGAAAATCCAGGGTGAAGACGAGTTCCGGGGCAGGGGTGTCTCATACTGCGCCACCTGTGACGGGGCCTTTTATAAAGGCAAGAAAATAGCTGTTGTAGGCGGAGGCGACTCCGCTGTCCAGGAGGCGATATTCCTCACGAAATTTGCAGAGATGGTTTACGTCATCCACAGGAGAGACCAGCTCAGGGCGGAGAAAATATTGCAGGAGAGGGCCTTCTCAAACCTGAAGATAAAATTTATTTGGAACTCTCTTCCTGAGAAAATATCCGGCGATGACGGTGTTAACGCCTTGCATATCAGAAACTTAAAGTCGTGCGAGAACTCTGTGCTTGATGTGCAGGGAGTCTTCATTTATATTGGCTATAACCCGAATACCGGGTTTCTCAGGGGATTAGTTGACCTTGATGAAAGTAACTACATCATCACCGATAAGAATATGGCAGCTTCTACGCCGGGAATATACGCCGCGGGAGATGTGAGGAGCAAACCTTTAAAGCAGATAGCTACCGCTGTCGGTGACGGGGCCACAGCCGCGATGGCGGCAGTGAAGTATATAGAGGAGAATTATTAGGGATGTTTGAATCACTATCGGAAAAATTAGAAGGCATATTCAAGAAGCTCAAAGGCCGCGGTCTTCTCAGGGAGCCTGATGTTGCCGAGGCCATGAAGGAGATCAGGATGGCGCTCCTTGAGGCTGACGTCAACTTCAAGGTGGTGAAGGACTTTACTGATAAGGTAAAGCAGAGGGCGGTAGGCAAAGAGGTGATCGACAGCATCACCCCCGGGCAGCAGGTAGTAAAAATAGTCCATGATGAACTCTGCAACCTCATGGGCGGAGGTGTGCGCAAGATAAGTCTTGCCCCTAATCCGCCGACGATCATTATGCTCGTGGGGCTTCACGGCTCCGGCAAAACAACAACCTCGGCAAAACTCGCAAGCAATTTCAAAAAGGACGGCAGAAGGCCGATGCTTGTCGCGCTTGATACAGGCAGGCCCGCTGCGATCGATCAGCTTAAATCACTCGGCGCCCAGATTGACGTGCCGGTTTATGCGACAAAACCCGGGGACAAACCGGTAAGGATTTTCCCTGAAGCGCTGAAAAAGGCAACTCAGGAAGGCCGGGACATCCTGATACTCGACACTGCGGGCAGACTCCACATAGATGAAGATCTAATGCAGGAGCTTGAAGACCTGAAAAAAGAGGCAAAGCCCAAGGAGATCCTGTTTGTCGCTGACGCCATGACCGGGCAGGATGCCGTGAACATAGCGAAGTCTTTTAACGACAAGCTCGACATTGACGGAGTTATCCTTACAAAGATGGACGGCGATGCGCGCGGCGGCGCTGCGCTTTCAATTGTTACTGTTACTGGAAAGCCTGTTAAATTGATCGGTGTCGGCGAAAAGATCGATTTCCTCGAACCCTTCCATCCTGAAAGAATGGCATCCAGGATCTTAGGCATGGGTGATGTTGTTTCCCTCGTGGAAAAGGCGCAGGAAGCGGTGAACATGGATGAAGCCGCCCAGCTTGAGGAAAAACTGCGAAAAGACAGCTTTACGTTCGACGACCTTAAAAACCAGATTAAGCAGATCAAAAAGATGGGGCCGCTTGAAAATATTCTCGGCATGATCCCCGGGCTCGGCAAACAGATGAAAGGCGTCAATATCGACGACAAGGCGTTTGTGAAGGTTGAGGCCATGATCAACTCAATGACAATGAAGGAAAGAAATAACCAGGTCATTCTCGGCGGGAGCCGTAAACAGAGAATTGCAAACGGAAGCGGAACAACAGTCGCCGACATCAACAGGCTGCTGAAGCAGTATATGGAAATGAAGAAGATGCTGAAGAGATTCAAAAGCGGAAAATTCAGGATGCCTCAATTTAAATTCTGATAATAAACTCCGGCTATAAACAATTCTAATTATTATTTAACCCTTGTATTTTATATATTAAATTGTGTATTCTGTATCATAAAAATCATTTGACACGGAGGATTTTGATTTGGTAAAGATTAGGCTAACAAGGAAAGGCGCCAAAAAACAGCCCTTTTACAGAGTGATTGTCACCGACTCGAAGGAAAGAAGAGACGGCCCGTTTATAGAGATTATTGGCACTTACGATCCTATGAAAGACCCTTCTGAGATTAAAATAAATACAGAGAGAGCCAAGTACTGGCTTGGCTGTGGGGCACAGCCAACTTCAGTCGTTAAAAAACTTTTGAAAATTTCGGGCATGTAAGACGCAGCCCAAATGCATCTGGAGGTGGATATGAAGTCACTACTGGAACAAATAGCAAAGGCTCTGGTAGACAAACCGGAGGAGGTTGCAGTGGCGGAAGTGGACGGAGAAAGGACCACTGTTTTCGAACTTCGGGTTGCTACATCGGATCTTGGCAAGGTAATCGGGAAGCAGGGAAAAACAGCACGCTCAATAAGAACTATTCTGAGCGCAGCAGGCACAAAGATGGGCAAACGCTGCGTACTTGAAATACTGGAATAAGACAACCACAGAGGGCACAGAGGATTTAAATTTAAAATTGAAGATCGGAAATTCTAATATCTGAAACTTCCAGTTTCTATTTTTTTAAACTCTCCGTGTTCTCTGTGGTTAAAAAATATTAGATGAAATGTGACGTCCTGACGCTCTTCCCCGACATCTTGACTGCCTGTCTGAATGAAAGCATTTTAAAAAGGGCGCGGGAAAAGAACCTGCTTGATGTAAAGCTGATCAACATCAGGGACTTCGCATCAGGGCCGCACAGGCAGGTTGACGATGCCCCATACGGGGGCGGGGCCGGCATGGTGTTCAAGCCGGAGCCGTTGTTCAGGGCAATGGATTCCCTGAAAGAAGACAGTGAACCCCGGAAGGTGATCCTCTTGAGTCCTCAGGGCAGCCCTTTTAACCAGTCGATGGCAGAGGCTTACGCAAAAGAAGGCCGCCGGTTCGTTTTCATTTGCGGTCGATACGAAGGCATCGACGAGCGGGTCAGGACGATGATTGATGAGGAAGTCTCCATTGGAGACTACGTAATAACTGGCGGAGAACTGGCCGCTCTTGTTATAATCGATGCGGTGACCAGGCTTGTCCCCGGCGCCCTCGGAGATGAAAAATCCATTGAGGATGAGTCGTTTTCGTGGGGGCTGCTTGATTACCCTCATTACACAAGGCCGAGGGAGTTCAGGGAGATGGAAGTCCCGCAGGTGCTTCTCTCAGGTGACCACAAGGCGATATGGCGCTGGAGGAGAAAAGAGGCCTTGAAAAGGACTATACAAAAGAGACCTGATCTTATTGGAAAAGTAGCGCTTTCAGATTTAGATAAAAAATTAATTTCCGAAATTAAGGAGGAAGCATAATGATCGCTATAAAAGCAGTAGAAGAAGTATATAAGAAAGAAATGCCGCATTTCAAAGTCGGCGACACCGTCAGTGTAGACATGAAGATCAGAGAAGGCGATAAGGAGAGGATCCAGACCTATACAGGCATTGTCATTGCAAGGAAAGGCGACGGCACGCGTGAGACCTTCATGGTAAGAAAAATCTCTTACGGCGTCGGCGTTGAAAAGATCTTCCCTTTGTATTCACCGCTTATTGATGCTATCAAAGTTGTCAAGGAAGGACGCGTAAGACGGGCCAAGCTCTATTACCTTCGCGGCAAAAAAGGGAAGGCTGCCAAAGTAAAAGAAAAGGCTTTCACAGAGACCCAGAAGCAGTAGGTAAAGAATGATAATATTTATCCGCAGATTTCGCGGATAACACAGATTCATTGAATGGCTCGCAAAAATCTGTGTCAATCTGTGCAATCTGTGGAGAGTTTTTAACTTTCTCATGTCTCCACGAAAGACCTCCAAAGCAGATGTGCCTGCCATATTTATATACGATGAAGAAGCACGCCGGAACCACCCGTTAATAGCAGGGATTGACGAGGCAGGCAGGGGCCCTCTCGCAGGCCCGGTCGTGGCTGCGGCAGTGATACTGCCGTCAGGGACCGTGATCGAAGGGCTGAGAGATTCAAAAAAAGTCGTTACCGAAAGCGAACGGAAAAGTATCTTCTGGAAGGTTGTTCATCACGCCGCTGCTGTCGGAGTTGGAATAGTTGCCGCTGACGTTATAGATAAAATCAACATTCTCGAATCCACAAAACTTGCCATGAAAATGGCGGTCGAAGACCTGAAAATCAGACCCGATATCCTGCTCATAGACGCCGTTAAACTAAAAGACGTTCCCATCAACCAGCGCTCCATGATAAAAGGGGAATCCATCAGCGCCTCAATAGCAGCGGCATCAATTATCGCAAAGGTCGTCAGGGACGATATCATGCTTTACTATCACGCTCAATACCCCATATATAATTTCAGCGGGCATAAGGGATACTCTACAAAAGAGCATATGGAATGCATTCAGCAGCACGGGCCGTGCCCGATCCACAGAAAGAGTTTCAGGAAAGTCAGGGACGATCAACTGTCTCTTGATTATTAATTGCAGTAATAACTTAACGATATGTCATTCCCGCTTGTCGGGAATCCTTCTTTCAACTAACGAGAGAACACACCCCTGACCCCTCTTAATAGAGGGGAACTCTCCCCCTTTAAAAAAGGGGGGTGAAGGGGGATTTTACTTAATGATTGATTTCCCATGCTCTACCGCATAGCCGCCGACATTACCGTAATCCTTCATTTGCTCTGGATAATCTTTCTCATCTTCGGGGCGTTCATAGGCAGGAAGTATAAATGGGTCAAAAGGTTCCACATCGGCGGGATGATATTCGCGCTTGGTATACAATTCTTAGGCTGGTACTGCCCTCTTACACATCTTGAGATCTGGCTGAGGGAAATGCACGACCCGTCTCAGAGCTATTCAGGCTCATTCATCATTCATTATGTAGAAGAAATCGTTTACCTGAATATGTCTCCGAAAGTGATTTTAGCCCTGACAATTATTCTTGCCATCGTGTCGGTGTGGCTGTACTGGCCCAGGAGAAAGAATTGCAAATAACATTTTCCTTGACAACCATCACATGTGAGTTGTTTAATAAATTATCTTAGCAGTAAATTTCACCAGTTCAAGATAGTAGCACTTAAGGAAACTTAAATCTTGCAAGTGAGGTGTAAGGTATGGAAATCTTAAAATCAAAACTTGAAGTTTTATTGAAGGAGCTTCCTGATAAAGTGGATATAGAGGAGTTCATTTATCGTATATATCTTCTGCAAAAAATCGAGGCAGGTGAAGCAGACATTAAAGAAGGCCGGACACTTTCACATAAAGATGCCGTTGAAAGGCTCTCGAAGAAATGGCAGAACTGATTTGGGCCGAAAGAGCGATATCCGATATTGAGAACATTTACGATTATATTGCACATGATTCACACATGTACTATAGATGAATAGAGACGGGCTTAAAGAAGCAGTTGAAAATGGCAATATCGAATGGCAGAGGCATGCACTTGAAAGGATGATGGAAAGAGGGATTCCAAGGAATACCGTCATGAAAGTTCTACTGACAGGAGAAGTTATTGAAGATTATCCTGATGACAAGCCTTTCCCGAGTGCTTTACTTTTTGGATGGGTTGATGGGAATCCGTTTCACGTTGTTTCGGCATTAGACACCGACAAACGTCGCTGTTTTGTTATCACTGCATATAAGCCGGATTTGGAACATTTTGAATCAGATTATAAAACGAGGAGGAAGTATGGCGTTTGACACATCGACCGATAAATGTCCGCTTTGCGGAGGCAGCAAGAAGGAAGGGAAAACCACATTTACAGTTGATTTGGGATTTGGCGTTGTTGTTGTGAGGGATGTTCCTGCTACTGTTTGCTCACAGTGCGGAGCGGACTGGATCAATGATGCTGTTGCTGCCAAACTGGAAGAGATTGTGAATGATGCCAGACAAAAGCATCATATGGTGGAAGTCACATCATTGTCCGCATAGAATCGCAGTCTGATTGACACTCGGACACTCTGATGCTTCGATACTTTGACACTATGATCTTTGACACTATCGGGGGATAAGTGATGGAAAAGAAGGGCTGCAAAAAGCTGAAAGTATGGGACAAGGCGCATGGGCTTGCTATGGAAATATACGCAACAAGCAAGACATTTCCGAAGGAAGAGCTTTATGGATTGACCTCGCAGATAAGACGAGCGGCATTCTCTGTGCCTTTGAATATTGTCGAAGGACAGGCAAGCAGAAGCAAAAAAGAATTCCTGAATTTTCTAAATATAGAAAACAGATCACTGGTTGAAACCGAGTATCTGCTGGAAATAGCTTGCGAACTGAAATTCATTGATCAGAAGGCATACGAAAAATATGAAACTATGCGCGAAGAGCTTGGTATGATGCTGAACGCGTTTATGAAATCCATCAGACTTTGACCTTTGATACTCTGACTCTTTGACACTAATTTTAAAGGGGGACGTTATGGCTCGCAAGATTTTATTTTTATCGGTTCTGATATTAGTCCTTTTTGCTTCAAGTGCCGTTGCAAGGCCGTTGAGACATAGCAAATGGCCTGGCAATGATCCAATTACATATATTATTGACACGAATGCATTTAGTACTGATGAAGTTGCAGCAATTGAAAGCGCATTTAATAAGTGGGGATATATTGAAGGTTCACACTTGAAGTTTAGAAGGGAACCTTATATTGGCCAAACCCTTAACCCGTCTCCTAATAATCCAGACACTCTCCATTTAATAACAAAGAAAAGTCCCGAAGAAATTCCTGCTGAATATATTAATTATGAAGGTTGTAATATTCGAGAGAATCGTGCTTGTACATACCGTTATCCTCCTGAAAAAGGGTCGGATATCTATAATGCAGTTATAATTTTTAATAGCGACAATACGTTTACAACAAATGATTGGTGTGTCATCAACCAGTGCCCGTTTGTATGGAATGATCTCGAAAGCGTTGCCTTACATGAAATTGGTCACTTTATTGGACTTGCTCACCCAACTGAACCGCCTGGTGCTTCAGCACTTGAAAAAACAGTTTTAGGAAACACACCTCTATCTGCATTAGAGCGTGATCTTTATCCGGACGATAAAGAAGCGGCCAGAATTTTATATCCTCCGCTTATCTCCCAATCCCCTGACTCCGGCCCTCCGGGAACGACATTCACGCAGACGCTTGATTATTTCATTCCCAATGCTCAGGTGCGCCTTGAAGTTATAAATCTGAACGACTCATCTACGGATTATCCGCCTCTTTACACCGTAGATGATAGCGGACATTTGGATATTCCTTATACTGCTAATAAAGCTCCCGGAGAATACAAATGGCGGGCATGTGATCTGACGCCGACAATTGATAAGACAATAACAATATGCAGCGATTATCTTACTTATACAATCACAAATCCTTCTACATTCGATCCGACCATTGCTCAGACTCCTGAGATAGGCATCCCCGGTGTGACAACATTTGCACAGTGGGGTACTGGTTTTACACCGTATAGGACGGCAACACTTCATTTCTGCGTGCAAGGCACTAACAACTGTTCAACGCTATCACAGAATTTAGATTCCATCGGGCATTTCGATATACCTTATCCGGTTCCCGCCAATAAACCGTTAGGTATTTATGAATGGTGGGCTGAGGATGATTTTACCCATGTCACCAGTAATATTGTTACCTATAAAATAATCTCCAGAAGTCCCACTGTATATTATTTCTGGAGAACGTCTGACCCGATACGCGGCGAACCTTGGGCAAGCTTATCTAACCCTAACTTTTATGCAGATTTCAGTATCAGAAATGATGGACAGCAGCCAATTGTTATTGAGCAGCTTGCACTGGCAATTCATGATGCAAACAACAATCATAAATGGGATATGAAAGACCCGGCTACCGGAGTTGAGAGGTACTATTATAATGTTGTTCTAAATCCGGGCGCTACGAAAAACTTCGGGATCTCCTTTGCATGGTTTACCGATACAGATATAGGCAACTTCAAGGTTGTGCCGAAAGCAAAGATTGCAGGTGAGTGGCGTGAACTTGAATATTATGACTTTACGGTTCTTGACGGCTCTAATTCTTATCTGAAAGTAACCTCTCCAAATGGCGGTGAATCATGGCAGCAGGGCACTGATTACTCTATTCAGTGGACAAGCAACGGGAATGTGGGTTCCAATGTGAAAATTGAATTATATAAAGGTGGCAACTTTGTAAGCACAATAGAAAATAGCACCTCAAATGATGGGTTGAGACATTGGGTTGTTCCTGATACGTTAGCGACCGGGTCTGATTATAAAATAAAAATCATCTCAACTTCCAATTCATATTTCTATGATTACAGCAATAAGTATTTCTCAATAACTCCGACACTGCCATCAAAAGCAGTGAATCCGAATATCAGTAACGGAGCAGTTGATCAGTCAATACATCCTTATCTTACATGGTCAAACGGCGGAGGCGCTGAGAGTTACGATGTTTACTTTGGGACAAGCCCTTCTTCCCTTTACTACAAGGGCAATAAGACATTCACGGCATATGATCCCGGAGTTCTAAGTTACAACACCACATACTACTGGCGAATCGATTCAAGAAATTCAGGCGGCATAACAACCGGAGATGTGTGGAGTTTTACCACAGGGAAAGCCGATAAGGACATGGATGGTTATTCTTCTGATATAGACTGTAACGATAACGACCCCAATGTCTATCCCGGAGCAGTTGAAGTATATGACTGCATAGATAATAACTGTGATGGTCATATTGACGAGGGTTTTGATGCAGACAATGATGGTATTATCGATTGCATGGATAACTGCCCTTCTGATTATAATCCTGAACAATTAGACACAGATACTGATGAATCTGGCGATACGTGTGATAACTGTTGGCTTGCTCCCAATCCCGACCAACTCGATACTGACAATGACGGGGTTGGCGATGTCTGTGACAATTGCAGGTTGGTCGCGAATGCTGACCAGCGTGACAGCAATGCAGCGGAGGATGATAATTCATCCACACCCGGCGTGCAGCACTACGGCGATGTGTGCGACCCGGATTTTGACAACAGTGGATTTGTAAACATCATAGATTTCAATAAATGGCGCACGTGGGCTGGAAAAACGATTCAGTAGGGCGCTCCCGCTTATATAGATTTGGACGGGAACGGGACTGTCTGGATACAGGACTTCAACATCTGGCGGAAATATTATGGCAAAGCCCCGGGACCGGGGATCGGAGATTAAACAGAGACTCAAATTCAGGGGAGGACTTTCTTAACCAGAAGGTCCTTCCCTATTTTTTTGAAAGCGTCCCGGTCTTTTTAGAATTTGTCTCGTGAGTTATGGTATTATTCATGCACGGGGCGTAGCGCAGCCCGGTAGCGCACACGGTTCGGGACCGTGGAGTCGGAGGTTCAAATCCTCTCGCCCCGACCATTTAATCCTTGGTCAAAAGTCAGGAGTTAGAGTCCAATTCTTCAATCAGGCTCTTCAACTCTTTAAAAACATCGCCCCATCCCTTGCCCCTGAGGTCCAGTTCAACGCCTCCTTCGGGCAGGAACCTGAGCATCTTTTTACGGGTATCGTAGAGCGAAAATATCGTTTGCGAAGTGACCGTGGTATCGGGCGCGAAGATGACCTGGACCTTGCCGGAGATATTTTGCATTTTAGTTATGGCAAATTTTTTAGCAAGGAACTTGAGTTCCATGATGTCGATCAGCCTCTTTGTCTTTTCAGGCAGCGGCCCGAACCTGTCCTTCAGTTCTTCCAATATCTTTTCAAGAGCTTTGACGTCCTTTGCCGAGGCGATCTTTCTGTAGACGCTCAATCTCAGATCAGGGTCTTCAATATATTCCTCAGCGATGACGGCCGTGATCTTCATATCTATCACAGTCTCTATCTTCGGCTCGATCTTTTCCCCCTTGAGTTCCGCAACCGCCTGCTCAAGCATCTCCATGTACATGTCAAAACCGACCGCGTCTATATGCCCTGACTGTTCGCCCCCTAACAAATTACCGGCGCCCCTTATCTCCAGGTCTTTCATTGCGAGACGGAAGCCCGCGCCAAGATATCCGAGCTCCTGGATGGCCTGAAGTTTTTTCCTGGCGTCCTCTGTGATGATGTCTTCTCCGGGGATGAGAAAATATGCATACGCCTTTACATTGGAACGCCCTACCCTCCCTCGCAATTGATAGAGGTCGGCAAGCCCGAACCTGTCCGCCCTGTCGATAATGATCGTGTTGGCGGAAGGGATGTCAAGGCCGGAACCGATGATGGCGGTGGAGACAAGAATGTTTTTCTCCTTGTGAAAGAAGGCGCTCATAACGTGCTCAAGCTCCTTTTCATTCATCTGGCCGTGGGCCACTCCTATCTTAGCGTCAGGCAGAAGCTCCTTCAGAAAATTCCCGATCTTATAGATATCCTGAATGCGGTTGTGAACAAAGAAGGCCTGCCCTCCCCTGTCAAGCTCTTTCTGAAGCGCCTCCTTTATTGTCAGGGGATTAAATTTTGCGACAACGCTCTTCACCGCGACCCTGTCCTCAGGAGGCGTTTCGATCGTGCTCATGCCTCTTATGCCCGAAAGCGCCATATGCAGCGTCCGGGGGATTGGCGTAGCGGACAAGGTAAGGACATCAATGTGCTCCTTCAGCGCCTTCATCTTTTCTTTGTGCGTTACTCCGAATTTATGCTCTTCATCAATGACGAGAAGGCCGAGGTCAAAGAAGCTCACATCCTTTGCCAGCAGCCGATGAGTTCCGATGATGATATCGACAGCGCCTTCCGCAAGCGCCTTGAGCGTCACCTTCTGTTCCACCCTGTTTTTGAAGCGGCTGAGATAATCTATCTTAATCGGAAAAGCGGAAAACCGCGCTTTGAATGTCTCGTAGTGCTGCTCCGCAAGAATGGTTGTAGGGACCAGCACCGCAGCCTGCTTTGAATCATACACGGCCTTGAAACACGCCCTCATCACCACTTCTGTTTTTCCATAGCCGACGTCGCCGCACAAAAGCCTGTCCATCGGAGCAATGCTTTCCATGTCGCGCTTTATTTCATTGATAGCTGTGAGCTGGTCGGGTGTTTCTTCGTAGGGGAAGAAATTATCCAACTCTTTGTGCATCTCAGTGTCCTCTGAAAACGCATATCCCCCCACTGTAGAGCGTTTGGCGTAGATCGCTAACAGGCGCTCTGCCATGTCCCTGATCTTCTGTTTGACCTTTTGCTTGGTTTTCTCCCACGTCTTTCCGCCGAGCCTGTCGATCTTCGGCCTGACGCTTTCAGCGGCGTGGTATTTCTGGACGGTGTTTATATGTTCAAGCGGGACAAAGAGCCTGGCGCCCTCAAGGTATTCTATGGCTATGAAGTCTCCTTCGTAATCTTCGATCCTCTCCTTCCTGAGACCTAAATATCTGCCGATGCCGTGCTCGGCATGTACCAGATAATCTCCTTCTTTAAAATCCTCAATGGATGAGATAAGCGTTGACACCCTGGATTTTCTCGCGGGTTTTAAAGAGGGCCTCTGCCCGAAAATGTCCCTCCCGGAAAGGACAACGATATCCTGATAAGTGAATCCCCTGCTCAGCTCACCGACAATTATCACGGGACTGCGGCTGTCTTTCACAACCGCGCCGCTGCCGAGCACAGGGACATCCCAGTCAAGGTCGTAAAACAGTTCCTTCAGCCTCTTTGCCTGGCTCTCTGAAGAACATACTATCAGGATGAAATACTTTTTCCTGAGCTGAAGAACTCTTTTTACAAAATCCTCAATAGCCGTCCTCTCTTCAGGTAAAAGGCCAAATCCCGTGACGCTCTTGACCGGGCAATAAAATCCTTCCCCCTCTAACGGGAGAGAGGTAAAGGTGATGATGCGCTGTTCAGGAGAGGGAATGAAAGAGGGCCAATGTTTTTTTATGTCATCCGGCCCATTTAAAACAACAGCTCCGCCGGATAAAAGCTCAAGGAGGTCCGGCCCTTCCTCAGGCTCATTCGAAGGGCAGATCTCGATATCATTTATTTCTTTCAGGGACAACTGCGTGTCGAGGTCAAAATACCGGAGAGATTCCACCTCATCGCCGAAAAATTCTATTCGCACGGGGTCATCCTCATCAGGCGGAAATATGTCGAGGATGCCTCCCCTGATGCTCATTTCACCTTCGCCGGTTACAACCGGGACAATGTGGTAGCCCTGCCCCTGAAGGTTTTGGATAATATTATTACGTTCAATGATCACTCCTTTTGTGATCGTGAAGAGGGGGAATTCTTTCCTTCCCCATATTGGAGAAAGCACTGCGTCAACAGAGGAGATGACCTTGCCTTTGTCGCGTGTATAAAGCTCGGACAGCTCTTTCAATCTCAGAGGGCTGTCTTTGGGATGGATCAAGAGAGGGACCTCAACCTGCAATAATTTTGACCAGAAAAGGGCATCCGAATAAAATTCGCCCGCAGCCTCTTCAGAAGGACAAATGAGCAGGCACTGGCCTTTCAGCATTGAAAACAAAAGGGCACCGGACGAGCCGGAAAGCGAGGTAAAGGTGTCCGCCCTTTTTTCCTCTATGGCGCGAAGGGCTTCCTCAAAGATGGAAAGGTCAAACGGCATGATTATAGGGAATAAATATCATCACATACAAAAGTATGATTTCCAGTCTGCACAAGATTAATTGTAGCATAATCCGAATGACAAACCTTCGGGCACATTTCTACTTTGCACAAAACCGGACATTTCTATTTTGGTAAAAACCGGACATTCTTATTTTGGCTTGACACCACAAAAATTTTGCTTGCATTTTTCTTTATGATTAGTGCAAAATAATAGCCTTTTCAAGGGAAGTTGGATCTTCTTCCAAGATTTACCCCGGGAATTCTATGGAAAAATTCAGTTCTGGCAGACACGGAAAAAATGGGTTTAGCCTTATCGGGCTGATTATCGTTTTGCTTATTGTTGCAGGCGTCATTGGTTATTTTAGTTATCAATTGTTTTTCGTATCAAAGCCGGCGATCAAAGGCATGGATGCGTTAAATGTTTTAAACGCGGACAAGACTGTCACGCTTCAGGGGGAAAACCTGAAGACCATAGATATATCCATTCAGCAGGGTGGCAAAAAAATAAATTTATTAAAAGATACTCCTTTAAGCCGCGAGAAGACTTACACATTGCAGATAAAGCCGAAAGCCCTCGGCCTGTCTGATGGCCCGGCCACCTTTATTATTGAAGCTGAAGCGGGGATTTTAAAAAAATTAAAGCAGCAGGTCAACACAATAATTGACACGTCGCCTCCATACCTTGAAGTGTTAAGCGCTACTTCGGTGATAGAGAACGGGGGCGCGGGGTTAACTTTACTCAGGGCAGAGGGCGCCGACTCTGTTTTTGTGAAACTTGATGAGCGGATATTCAGGGGGTTCCCGGCAATTTCAAATGCTGACTCGACAGGAAAAGAAACCACGATCAATTATTACGTGTTATTCCCCGTTCCCCTTGATATGAAATCGGGAAGCACTTTTTATGCAGTTGCAAAAGATGCAGCCGGCAATCAAAGCATAAGGAATCTGCCGGTAAGCATGAAAATTATACGGTACAGATCGTCTTCAATTAATATTGATGATTCTTTTATTGACAAAGTGGCAGCCCCCCTGTTGAATGAGACAAATATATCCGACCGCGAGGCTGCCTTCAAAAAGGTCAATGAGGAGTTAAGGACCGCAAGCATAAAGAAGCTTTTTGATACTGCGCAAAAAACAGAGCCCAGGATGCTATGGGACGGGGCCTTTTTGCAGATGAAAAACAGCAAGGTGATGGCCACTTATGGAGATGCAAGGGCTTATATTTATAAAGGGAAAAGCATTAGCAGGAGCATCCATCTCGGATACGACCTCGCATCCAATGCGCATTCGCCGGTCGAGGCAGCTAATACAGGCATTATTAATTTTGCCGGAGACCTCGGGATATACGGGAACACCGTAGTAATTGATCACGGAACCGGCCTTATGAGCCTTTACGGACATATGTCGACAATCACTGTAACAGAAGGTCAATCAGTAAAAAAGGGCGATATAATCGGCAAGACGGGCGCTACCGGGCTTGCCGGCGGCGACCATTTGCACTTTGGAATACTGATAGAAGGATATGAAGTGTCCCCATTATACTGGTGGGACCAGCATTGGATAAAGGTGAATATACTTGACCACTTAAGGCCTTAATTCATAAAAAATTCAAAATGTATTATTAGAATAGGTGGACAAAAGAAAAATTACAGATATAATTTCAACAATTAAAAAAATGTGAGGTAAGAGACATCATGGATCGTCAGGTAACAAAAGAAGAAGTACCGTCATATGAACTGGTTGAAGAGAAGATTAAAGAGATAGACGGATCGATTATTATACTCCGTATATTCTACATCTTTATGCATATCGCTTATAAGTTCCAGCTTATAAAAAATGACAAGCTGTGCACTGTTGAGGTACCAAGAAAACTGCTTGAAGGCTTAAAAAACGGCAACATAATCCTGGAAAAAGAGTTGAACGAGATAATATATGAATCTCTTGAAGGCTCTGACTGCTGGAACAAGGTCTGAGCATTATCTGTCGATAACGAATAAAAGCTGAGACTTGAGCGGCAAGCTAATGCCCGAACAGGTTCGGAAGGTAGAAGGTCTCGTACTTTGTTATCAGGCTTTTTATATTCAGGTACTGCAAGTCTTTAGTCTTCTTTTCGTTGAATCCGATCTTATTGAAATCCATTATGCCGTCCGGGGAATGGCAGTCGTTACAGGCCACGCTGATTTCCTTCCTCGCTATGTCCCTGTGAAAGAATTTTAATTCTTTCTCCCTGTCGCCGGCGCTCAGATTTTTTTCTTTTGCCAGAAACTCTTTTGCCTTCTCGTTGTCGGCGGTATTCATCAATAATTTTTTCTCTCCAGATGCTGATGAGAAGACTGCTATCCTTGATATTAAATAGTGTGTCTTTTTTATTGCCGCCGGTTTCTTTTCGTCAGGAGAAAATATCTTCAGCATCTTTGATATAAGGCTTTCGTCCTCGTTTGCCCTCTCCGGCCCTGTTATCTCAAGTTTCTTGTGAGTGCCGTATGGCTCTCCGGTAAATTCAAAAGGGTCCGGCTCTTTCCAGTCATAAGTTAAATTCTTTAAACCTTCTTTCTTCAGGTGGCACACCTCGCACAGCGTATAGCCCGTATGCATATTCACAAACGCGCGCACCTTATTGTTCTGGCTGTGCGGATAAAGTGGATGACATACCCTGCAGGACGATTGATCGTCAAGGTGTGTAATGGCGAACTTTTCCTTCTCATGGTATTTGCTCAATGCAGCGGGGTCAACGGCCTTGACCTTTTCTTTGTCCTTAAGATGACACTTTGTTGTGCAGTCCACCTCGGTCTTCCCGGTGTGCGGCACCTGCTGTGTTTTTGTGTGGCATTCTTTGCAGTCTGTCTTGCCGTGGGGCGAGGCGACGTATTTTTCCTCGTCAATGTGAAGGACCTTGACATGGTCGGGTTTCTCAAACTTTACAAGGCCAGGATATTGATGGCAGGTAAGGCATCCTTCCGAATCCATCGCGTAAGAGACAGGAGAGTTGCTTAAGGCAAGTGCTGCAACTGCTATGATTGAAATTGCAAGCGGAATATGCTTAAGCATGTCCTAAACTTATCAGATTTTCCGGCAATAATCCAGAAAAATTTCAGAATGCCTGATTAAGAAAAATTTATAGCTAAAGCGTTCCTTTTGTCGAGGGGACGCCCTTGGCCCGTGGATGGATCTCAGCGGCCTCACGCAGCGCCCTGCCGAATCCTTTAAAGATCGCCTCCAGGATGTGGTGCGGGTCCCGGCCGTAATGCAGGATGATATGCAGGTTCATCCCCGCGTTGTTTGTCAGCGCCCTGAAAAAATCCTCAAAGAGAGACACCCCGATATTCTGGATCAGCTCGCTCCCCTTGGGAAGCCTGACTTTATAAACCAGGTAGGGGCGTCCGCTGAGGTCGATGACCACCTGGGCGAGGCTCTCGTCCATCGGGGTGACGGTCTCGCCGTATCTTCTTATCCGTAACTTTTCACCGAGCGCCTTTTTGATCGCTTCTCCCAATACGATGCCGACATCTTCCATAAGATGATGGTAATCAACCTCTATGTCTCCCCTCGCCTCTACAGTCAAGTCTATATGTCCGTGCTTTGACATAAGGCTCAGCATATGGTCGACAAAAGGGATCGAGGTGTTGATTTTATAATCGCCCTTTCCGTCAAGATTGACGCTCAGTTTTATGTCAGTCTCTTTTGTCTTTCTTGCAACCGCTGCTTTTCGTGCCATACAGTCCTCCTAATTATAATGAACTCTTTAAATTCTTTAAAAAAACCTCATTCTCTTTCGGCGTTCCCACTGTCACTCTCAGACAGTCTTTGACCGCGCCGTTCATGTTTCTGACAAGAATGCCCCGTTTCAGCAAACCCTTGTGTATCGCATCAGCGTTAGCAACTTTAAATAAAATAAAATTCGCATCGGATGGATACGGCTTGACCCCTTCTATTTTCCTCATCTCATTAACAAGCCTTTTCCTTTCGGAAACGATGGATGAAACGTAAGAGCGCATCTGCTTTTTATTCTTCAGGGCCTCAATCGCTACCGCCTGTGAAAGCGAATTGACATTGAACGGGAGCCTCACCTTGTTCACCTCGTTTATGACTTCCGCATCCGCGATCAGGAAACCGGTGCGCAGGGCAGCAAGGCCTATCTTGCTCAGAGTTTTAAGCACGGCAAGGTTCTTATATTTTTTTAGCAAAGGCAGGAAACTCTTTTTGCCTGAAAATGCCTGGTACGCCTCGTCGACAACTACAAGTGACGGGTGACGGGTGACGGGTGACGAGGCAGATTCAATTATTTTTGAAATTCTATCTGTCGAGAAGCTGTTGCCTGTCGGGTTGTTCGGGGAGCTGAGGAAAATTAATTTCGGCCTGTATCGTTTTATTGCCTTTAAAAGCTTTTCAATATCAAGATCGAATTTATCATCAAGAGGGATTTCGATCTTCCCCTCGCCGAGGGCCTGCGAGATGATCCCGTACATTGAAAATGTCGGGACAGGATACAGCACAGGCCCGCCGAATGTCGTGATCAGGTTATAGATAAGCTCGTCGGAGCCGTTGCCGTGAAGTATATTTTCAGGCTTAACCCTGAATTCCTTCGCGATCAAACCCCTCAGTTTTTTTGCTTCGGGGTCAGGATAGCGGTTCAGTGTTTGGAGATTTTCCTTAAAGCTGATCGCTGATCGCTGATCGCTGATCGCTGAATACGGGCTTTCATTGGCATCCAGCTTCACCTTGCAGGGGACCTCTTCGGCCTGATAGGCGCGTAGCGAGCGGACATTGGGTTTTACAAGTGAAGCGATGTTTATGTCTTTCAAAAAACCTCCATAAAAAAGTCCGGTTGCCGTTAATAATATATCATTATTTCTCTTTTAGTCTATGTATAAGCCATCAAAAATCTGAAAATCTATTTAGAGTCTGTTTATAAACCGTCGTTTTTTCGACGGGGACGCAGTTTTCTATCATCTTTCCCAGTTCTTTGCCGTTGCATCGAGACACGGGATCACTTTCGCAGCCCGCTGCATCAATATTTCCGTTTTTTTGGCG
>JACQZF010000083.1 GCA_016213945.1 Nitrospirota bacterium
CACTGGACGACAAGACTCCAAAAGAGGCATACTGGAATCTGCCCAAGGCAGGTTATCCGGTTTATCAGGCGGCATGATGGTCGGTGGTTTCCACTTTAAATCAGCCGTCCAACTGTCCAGTCATTGGGGTCCACCTCATAGTTCATTCTTCAGCAATATTGATTTATAATATTTTAAAGGTTGATTGACGAGGTTTCTGAATGTCTGAGATTCTCCACAGGTATCGAGTAATCATCCCTTATAGGGAACCGACTTTTGAGATACATAGAGGTTTGCAGCGAAAGGAACCTTATCGTGCCGAGTATTTTATTTTTGCATGCTCTCCGGAAGTGGCGGGAATATATGCAATTGACCAGTTCCATTATGATGCGAAACATGCACATGTAGGATGGATTCGTATTCCTGATTATGATGGTATCAAGATAGAGAAAATATAAGAGTGAAAGTTTATAAATATATTTAGGTCAGCATCCTCTTTTTAATTATCTCCGGTAGCTTTTAGGAGCTTTAGAATGTTGACGTTTATTGCTGGCGAGTTCTTGTAAAACTATCTTAATTTGATTTTGATTCATCCATCCTTGCTCAAAAAGAATCTCCCCAATACGCTTGCGGGGTCTAAGTCTTAGATAGGATCCATTATATACTTGTTCTTCTAATGCTTCCCTTAATTGTTGCCTGCTGATAAATCCTTTCCTTACTGCGATCTCTCCAAAACGAAGGGCGTATTTAATTGCCAAATCCATCTCATCATTATTTCTCATTATATTTATCCCTAATAATCACTATTGATGTTATCGGATATATCTATGGGTTTTATTAGGGTGGAGCTGAAACCAAATACGATATCTGGTAATTATCGTTGACGTTATACAAAAAGTTTATGAATAAAGTGGGCTAACCCTCTTTGCTAAAGAGTGGAGATAAATGTCCCCCTTTAAAAAGGGGGATGCAGGGGGATTTTTAGATTTTCTTTACAGTGGCCAGAGTTTATTTTCTATTGCAGCCATGAGCTTGTGAAATGTTTCGGGTTTTTTGGCTGAGATGGAAATGCCGCTGAACCGTTTGCAAACATTTTCTACTTCTTCCCTGTTCACCAGGTCCTCTTTGTTGAAGGCCAGCAGCTGCGGCTTTTGAGAAACTCCAAGATCGCTGAGTATCTTGTCCACGGATTTCATATGCTGTTCAAATCTCGGGTTCGATACGTCAACAACATGAAGCAGCAGGTCCGCGTCTTCGAGTTCTTCAAGTGTTGACCGGAAAGCGGTGAACAGATCTTTCGGCAGGTCCCGGATGAAACCGACGGTATCGGTGATGATCACGTCTCTTTCTCTTGGGAACCTGAGTCTCCTGCTTGATGTGTCGAGTGTCGCAAACATCTTGTCTTCCACGAACGTCGCGCTTTTTGTGAGGTTGTTGAGCAGCGTTGATTTCCCGGCATTTGTATAACCGATGATTGAAATTATTGGAAGCCCAAGCTCAACCCTGCGTGACTTCCTCTGCTGTCTTGCGCGGCTCAGGGATTCAAGCTGTTTTTCGAGCAACGTTATGCGATCCCTCACCCTTCTTCTGTCAACTTCAAGCTTCATTTCACCGGGGCCTCTTCCGCCGATGCCGCCCATTAAGCGAGACATCGCGGTCCCTTTACCGGTAAGCCTCGGAAGCCTGTAGCTCAATTGCGCAAGCTCGACCTGCACCTTACCGTCCCTGCTGTGCGCGCGACGGGCAAAAATATCGAGAATAAGCTGCGAACGGTCAATGACCTTCAGCTCCGTCAGATCACCTATCGCTTTAATTTGAGAGGGATTCAGGTCCTGATCAAAGATCAACAGCGTTGCCCCTTTGTTCAATGCATTGATCACCAGGTCTTTTATCTTGCCCTGGCCCATGAGAAATTTAGGGTTGATCTCCTTCGGTTTCTGTAGCACAGTGTCGAGGACAACGACATTGCTTGAATCCGCAAGCTCCTTGAGTTCTTCCATTGATTCTTCCTGCGCGTGCCTCGGCCCTGTTGATACGCTGACAAGGATCGCGCGCTCCCGCTTGTCTTTTACATCAAACCCTTTTCTCTGGGATTGCAGGCTGTCCTCGGTTGCCGAGACCATCATATCAAAGTCTTCAAAGGCGGTCTCAATTCTCTGAAAAGGGAATGGCCCTTTTATTTCGTATGATGTTTTTGCGTCAGTTGAGAACAAATGAGCAAGGGAAACATTGTCAGGTTGTCCATCCTTCAATCCAATGACGATAAGCGCGTCAAGCCTGAGGAGTGAAAGGTCTGTAATGTCATCCTGATTAATCGCCTCGCTCTTGAGGTGTGTATGGATCAGCCTGAGGCCGCGGAGGACCTTTCTGCCGAGTGGGTGATCTTCAAGTTCGGGAATAAATATCCCCCTGGCATCCCCCACGATCACATGATGTATGTCTCCGTCCCTGTCAGCAAGCACCCCGATCTGCCGCCCGATCGCGTCAGACCATTCAGCCAAATACTTTGCCAGTTCAGCAGTCAGCGCCTTGTCTTTTGGGATGCGTCTTCTATAAATTTTTTCCAGCGCCTTGATCTCGCTTCCCTTTAAACCTGAGATGTTACCGTCAACAGATGGGATGATGACCTCCGTGATAAAGTTTTATTTGCGCCCCGACTGAAAGAATCATATCGAGGTGGTAAAGTTTTGTAATGTCAATGTTGGCGTCTAAACTGCGCATATATAATGCCTAACGCCTGTCGCAGTAAAATGTCACAGCATGTCGCAGTAATCTGTCACAGCAAGACATAGTGCCTTGTTGGATCTGTTTGACTCTTTGCCACTGCTTTAATAATACCTTTTCCCATCATATCCTCTAAATCTCTTTGAGCTGTGCGGCGTATACATGAAGCCGCAGCCTGATATTCACCTACAGAGATCGCGCCATCGCTTTTTTATAATTCAAAAGCTCCTTTTCATCGTCACGATTAATGCCCTTAAGCTTTTTGCCTTCAAGAATGTTTTGGGCCTGTTCAAGACTTAATGCCGTGCCTTCAATATGTGTTGAATGATGCGACTCAAGAAGAAGCGCCTTTTTCTGCATGTCGGCAATCCAATCGTCCTTGAGCTTGACCGCATCAAGGAAACCGCGAACGCGCTCGATCTCGACAAGGGACTTGTTGATTTTTGGTGTGATGGTAAATTTGGGCTTGAACATAGAACCTATTTTCAGGGTAACCAAGTCCGAATATCAATCGGCCTTATTGAATTCGGCAATCGGGTTTTTGCAACCCCAGGTGGAAGCTGTGACATTATTTGCGGTTCTATGTTTCCACCCAATAGCGCTTCGAGCATTTTGGGTTTTTGCACAAAGCATGAGAAGACAAGCACAAGTCCCATTTCCTTTGCAAAATTATATTTTGGTTGATCAAAATCATCGGGCGATTGCGACATGAGCATAATGGCAATGCCTTTTGATGCTGATTCTCGGACAAATTTTTCCAGCGTAGGTTGTTTACAGGGCAAATAATTATGTGCCTCGTCAACGGCAATTATCAGGCGCATTTGTCTATAGCCTTTAGAATCTATCGGTGCATTTTGGCGTTCCATAATTTCTGAATAGAGTCTGTCCAACATCAAAAACACACAAATCTTTCTCAAACTCTCCGGCAATGAAGATAAATCAATAACATGTATTTTTTTGAAAATGTCATGTTCTTCCCCCTGTTTTGCCGACCTGAATATTTGGAAATCCGCAAAATCTCTTAAGGTAACTAAAAGAGAATCAGGTTGCTTCCCCTCTGCAATATATAGTTCCTCGGCAACAGAAAGCACGTCTTCCATATCAGGCGCTGAACCTTCCGCCCTTTCATATGCCTCTTTTACAATCCTCAAACATGCATCGGCTTGTTTTGGCCCTAAGCGAACGACAGATTTTATTGTATCTACAAATCGTCTTGCGGCTAATTTAATCTTTTCATCATCGTAAGATGAAAGGGCAAGAGGAGCTATAGGGATTTTTGTTTTAGGCAATTTAATAACGGTTGCATCTACTGAGTTAACAGATTCTTTATTTCACGCAATGTCCCCTTTTGCATAATCAAAAACCAAAAAAGGAAGTTTTTTTCCGGAACAGACATCAACTTTTTCTAACATATCCAGGCCGGTTCTTGTTTTACCGCTTCTTGTTCGTCCCATAATGGCAATGTGCGGCGACAAGCCCGGTGCATTCATCATATAAGATAGAGAATTGCCTGTCTTCGCATCCTTGCCAATCTCAATAGCAATGCTGAAATCAGCGCCCTCATGGACTTTTTCCGGTGAGCCGCCCACCTCTGCAGTTTGTGGAAACGCCTTGCCCGCTGTCTCTAAAAGGGAAATGATAAACTCATCGCCCCTTTTACCGACTCTTTCAAATTCATTCCATAATTGTCTGATACCACGTTCAACATGCAACTTCGCTAATCGGTTTATTTCACCTTCTTCAACGATGCCATGCCTTTGTCTGATAAGCGCTAAAAAGACAGGTTCGTCTTTTCCATAAAAAACCTCGCGCGTAAATTCCTGACCATTCGAGTCATAATTAATATCATCAGGGGAGGATTCAAGAGATAAAGAAAATCCTAATGAGGCCCTTGCCCACAGATCAGGTCTTAATCCGGTAGCCCTTCTCAATATTTCATGCTGGGGTTTTGCTTCTGATAGTGAATTCATTATCGAATATTATACCGCTTTTCTCATTTAATAAATTTATTTTCTCTGTGATAATGTAGTGCTTCCTGCGCTGGATAAAGAGTCTCATTCTGCGGAAGCATAATTTGTTTATTCTTCAGACCGGTTAAAAGCCATTCAGTTGGCCTTTGCGCATTTAACAACGGGGTAATCATGACACGAAAACTATCATCGATGCTGATAAGTCCTTCATCAAAAGACCAATGGTGCAATTTGCATAAGGCGATACCGTTCCGTATATCATCATTGGCTGAAACACTGAAAGGGACTATATGCGCTGCATCGACAACCGAAGCACCTTCCAGTGTCAATATTCTCATGTTACATACGGAGCATGTGTAATTATAAATCGACATTATCAAATGCCTGAATCCAGCTTCTCTAACTTTTTCTTTAAACCGGATTCTTTCTTGTGGTATGTTAGCCGTGTATGGCTCATTTGCCTCTGCTATCAACAGGTGCTCATATTTCATAGCTTTACGGCTAAGATTGATAGCCTTCACCAGCCTGTTCTTTTCCTCAGGATCAAAGTAGTCATTAATTATGACCCGCCTAAACATGGTTCTGTTTTTATCCAACAAAAGCAGCGCGAATAATTCTTTATCAAGATAGGCATGTCTAACCATATCTCGGATTTGATAGCTCGACTTAATATGCCGAATTAAGTTGAATGACTTTTCATATCCGTCATTGGGCACTATGTGCCAAAAGCCATCGCTCTTCAGATGAAAAAACGGTAACGCGACTATCCCCTTTTGATCAGGATAAAGAGCATTCCAATAACTCAGAAAAGTTGAAACTATCTCCGGAGTCAGTTCAATTTCATTTGTGGAAATAACACCACGTTCTATTAGTTCAATTATTGAGAGGAGTAATATAGGCTTGTGCGGGGCAGGTCTACCATGGCTTCTGTCTATCCTTAGTTGAGTAAACTTCCTGATATAATAATCTAAGTTCTTTTCAGACATTTAAATTTCGCCAGAGCATTTATTACACTTTCACCTGTTCTATCCCTACACTTTTTTCGTACAGAAATTCCGGGTCCATATCCAGATGATTTGCCCACTCTATGGTGTCGAATCTAACCGTGACGGAATTAAACATGGAAATGTCCCTCAATTCCGAAAATTTCCCAATGCTCAAGTATGGCGACATATCAAACACCTTTTCTTCTTTGTCACCAAAAGTAAGCAATAATTTGTAGTCATTTAATGGTTTAACGTTCTTGATTGGCAAGTACATAATGGCCTCCTTTATTTTAACGGTTCAATAGGGAACGGCAGTTCGCCTTTGGACGCCAATTCCCAATCTGCCAATAACTCATCTTTGTGTATTTCAGCCCATGCCAGAACAAGCTTCAATTGTCTGGCAGGCAGTTCTCCATCTGACAATTCACATTTCCGTATATCAATAACAGCGTTGTTTTCCTGATAGTACGCATGAAAATGGGGCGGATTATGCTCACCCGGAGAACAATACATGCGGATAATAATTCCATAAAACATTGCGATAGTCGGCATTACACCTCCAATTATTAAATGCCCGGAGTCTTAAACGGTTATATTCTGCTTCACAGCCTCTCTCATCAACTCCGGCAAACCATGCCTTCTCCTGAGCGACCCATATTCTTCTTCAAGCTCTCTCAATCTTCTCATCATCTCAAACGATACGCCATACTCTTTGCAGACTTCCTCTAAAAGCAGGTCTTCCTTCGATAGTGCAGGATTCTCTTTTCCCTCTGCCATAGACTCCTCCTCGTAAACTTGCCGCCATATATTCTCTACAAGATCAACAGACTGACCTTCCAGCGCCCATATTTCTTGTATGGCAGCAAGCTCATCTCCATGAATTAATGTTTCATTAATCTCCTTTTGGAGCTGTAATAATCTTTTCAGAAGATCATGTCTGGCTTCGTGTGTAAAAGGCCCTTTGCCGCTTTGTCCATTTTTTCTTACGTTCATTCTTGCCCACTCTTGATCTCTTATATCCCTAAGATAATCTCTGAATTCAAGAAGGGGTTTAAATTTTTCTTCCCCGGAATCAATAAGAGACTCCATGGACTTATCTCTCTCTACAACTGTACACGTCCAACATCCAAACCGGCTATTGCCGCATGGAGGAGTCGTTTCATCTATATATAACCATCGGGCATTCACCACCACTTGCTTTTTTGTAAAGAAGTGCAAGCCCTTCATTATCCCCGCCCCAAGGGTTGTCTACCGTCAATAGATAATCCCATACCTGATTGTTTGATAAATCCTGAATAGGCATATATACCCATGCCTTAGATAACTCTTTATGAGGCCTGTATCTCTGACCTTCAATACGATATGCCTCCATAACCTGAGCCCTTGTACTGCTTTCTGAAATCCGTGAGCCAAGTACAATTATTACCGATCCGAATTGAGAAACTTGATCAAGGATAAACTTGCTGGTTGGTTTTATCTTCAATCTATCAGTACACCATCTGAACCTTGACACCGGCGACGGATATCCTCTGCCGATAAGATTAATCCAGAACCTGTCGTTTAAATCCGGATATACCCTGTTAACTTCGATTGGAAGGTTATTCTTTATTGCTGCTTCCTGCATCAGTTTCACTTCTTTTATTAACCGTTCTTCAATAGACGGCATCTCAACAAGCGTGTCTGATGCTATAATGAAAACTTTTTTATGCCTTTTTTCAAGGGGTAAGTCAAAGAGCATATAATAAATGAATTGCGCAAGAGCAGTTGAATCCTTACCCCCACTGAAGCCAACAACCCACGGACGGGTGTCTTCAAGATAGGCTATTTTTAACTCTTCAACAATGTCATCAATAAAATTAGACGGCTTTGATTTTATTACATTTGTGGTAGATTTCATTTGGATGTCCAATAGGGATTGATGGTTATATCGTACATAGCCCCTTTTTAATACGCTGAGGATATAAAATTGTATATCAAAATCCCAATTTTCACAACTCTTTCACTGTCTTTAAAGACAATCCGCTCTCAGACAACCCGATGAAACCCATCAATTAACTTTCAAGACAGTATCAGTTGCTTCGTTTTACGTCTCATAAAGCTCTTTCATCCTCTCCATTGCCAGTTGAGGGTCTTCGATCTCGTCAATCCTTCCCGACCCTTGCCAGCCAGCGTTTCAACGGCTCAACCTTCGGAGATGGGATCGACTGGATAATGCGGAACATGGTTTCGGTATTGGCGCAATCGGTAAGACGCATCTTGCCGTCAGGAGCAGCCATTTTCAAGTGTACGACTTTTTCGTACGCTTCACTAAACCCCTCCGTGACAAGCTTTCTTTTAAGGTCACTCCAGTATCGTTTGGGAATGCTGCTGTCTGTCAAAACCTCAATAACATCGATGATCGAAAACCACCATTCGTTGTTATGGATGGTCTTTCTGATCCTTTTCCCTTCAAAGATAGCCAGCTTATTTTCTTCCATGTGTCCCCCGCTTTATGATTTGTCGGTTATGCAACTCTACGAATGACGGCAAAAGAAATCAGTGCGCCTCGGCCCAGTTCTTTCCGATGCCTATGTCCACTTTGATGGGGACGTCGAGCCTGACCGCGTTTTCCATTTCTTCTTTAACGAGCGGCATGATCATATCCTTCTCGTCTTCCGGCACCTCAAATAATAATTCATCATGGACCTGAAGGAGCATCCTGGTTTTGAGATTTTCCCTTTTCAATCTTTGCCAAATGTTCAGCATCGATATTTTAATTATATCAGCCGCGGAGCCTTGCACCGGGGTGTTGATCGCAAGCCTCTCCCCAAGCTGTCGTGTATTTTTGTTTGAGCTCTTGAGTTCCGGTATCGCCCTTTTCCTGTTAAACATGGTCGCAACGAATCCTGTCCCGGTTGCCTGTTCGATAGTTTTGTCCATATACTCTTGGACCCCGCCGTGTTTTGCAAAGAAGGTATCTATGTAGTCTCTTGATTCATCGGGCGGAATGCCTAATTGCTTACTCAGTCCGTACGGGCTTATGCCGTAGACAATACCGAAGTTCACTGTCTTTGCGCGTCTTCTCATTTCAACTGTAACTTCATTGGCTGAACAACCGAATAGTTCTATCGCGGTCCTTGTGTGAATATCGCCGTCATGCTGAAAGACCTCGATAAAGCCTTTGTCCCGGCTCAAATGCGCGAGCACGCGAAGCTCTATCTGCGAGTAGTCGGAAGAAAGAAGAAGGCATCCCTCTTCTGCTATAAAGGCCTCCCGTATCTTTGTGCCCCACTCGCCCCTGATCGGAATGTTCTGGAGGTTCGGGTCAGAGCTGCTCAGCCTTCCGGTTGCGGTAATTGTCTGATTGAATGATGTATGGAGCCTGCCTGTTTTTGGGTTTACCATCTTCGGAAGCGCGTCAACATATGTGTTCTGGAGTTTTGACAGTCCCCGGTATTCAATGATCTCTTTTGGAAGCTCGTGCTCAAGCGCCAGTTGTTCCAGCACATCAACGTCTGTTGAATATCCTGTCTTGGTTTTTCTAAGGGTCCTTAGCCCGAGCTTTTCAAACAGGACCTCCTGAAGCTGCTTCGGCGAGTTGATATTAAATTCTTCGCCCGCGATAAAATAGATCCTCTTTTCAATGCTTGCAAGCTCCTGGGTCAGCTTTTTGGAAAAGGTGTCCATCAAAGGGACGTCGATCTTCACGCCCGCTATTTCCATGCCCGCAAGGACTTCTGTCAGGGGCATTTCTATATCATGGAATAATTTCGCAAGGCCTTCTTTTTCAATCTTCGGCTCAAGATGCTTTTTAAGTTTCAATGTGACCGCAGAGTCTTCCCCTGAGTATTTTGCGGCGCTTTCTACTGAAACTTCCCGGAAATTAAGTTTGCCCTTATCGGTGACATCATTAAATAAAAGTTTTTTGATGCCGAGGTATTCCATGCAGACGTCTTCAAGGCCATGATTCGTCTTGTTGGGATTCAAAAGATAAGAGGCGAGCATGGTGTCAAAGTTAATTCCCTGTAAATCCATTCCCTCATTTTTCAAAATGATGAAATCGTATTTAATGTTGTGACCTGTCTTTTTAATTTCAGGGTTTTCAAAGACCGGTTTCAACTTCCCCAACACATATTCTTTAGGCAGCTGCCCAGGCACGCCAGGATATGAATGGGTCAGCGGGACGTAATATGCTTTCTCAGGATGTATAGAAAAAGATATGCCGACAAGCTCCGCTGTAACCGGCGCTTTAGAGGTCGTCTCGGTGTCAATTGTTACCTCATCTTTTATTAATGAGAGCGCTTCATCAAGGGTGTTTTTATCAAGGACAGTGATATATTCAGTTTTATCAGCAGCAGCAGTCTCCGGCACAAGCTTTATCAGACTGCTGAACTCGAACCTGCGGAAATACTCCATTAACTTTGTCCATTCCGGTTCCCCGGGTTTCAGGTCTTTGACTTTTACATCAAGGGGAACGTCGGGATGGATCGTTGCGAGTTCTTTGCTGAGCTTAATGTTCTCAATATTGTCAGAAACAGCTTTTTGCGCTTTAGCGTTTTTAATTTTAGAAAGGTTTTGAAGGAGGTTGTCGAGGCTGCCGAATTCCTGCAAAAGCTTTACTGCGGTTTTTTCTCCGATGCCGGGCGCGCCGGGAATGTTGTCTGACGTGTCACCCATGAGCGCAATGATCTCAGGGAAGCGGGACGGCTCAACGCCAAAGCGTTCAAGGACGTCTTTCTCCTCAGTGATCTTCTCCTTCATGGTGTCATACAACCTGATCTTCGGGCTTACCACCTGACACATGTCCTTATCACCAGTGACGATAAAGACATCAAGCCCTTCCGCCTCTGCCTCTTTTGCAAGAACGCCCAATATGTCATCAGCCTCGTAACCGGGCTTCTCAATGGTCACAATATTAAAAGCCTCGATAATCTCCTTGATCAACGGGACCTGCTGCTTTAGTTCCTCCGGCATCCCCGGACGGTGTGCTTTGTACGCTTCGTATGCTGCGTGTCTCGTGGTCGGGTGCGGAGTATCAAAGACTATCGCAAAATAATCGGGGTTTTTCTCTCTCAATATCTTTAATATCATGTTGGTGAAACCGTAAATCGCGTTCGTAGGAAAGCCGCTTGAATTGGACAGATTTCTGATAGCGTAGAATGCCCGGTAGAAATAAGAATTGCCGTCAATGAGGTAGAGGGTTGGCATGGATTTAAGAGTATCAAAAGTGTAACATTAATGCAATTGAAGCCGCTTTTCTATCGCCGCGCTGAGACTTTTTTTAATAAGCGATAATTATATTTGGATAATATTTTTTGTTTTGACTCCTGCAATTCTTTCTCTTATAATTTTAACCCTGAGTAGCAGTCTTTAATCACTTTCTTTTTAATACTAAATTTATTGAAGGAGTATAAAATATGAAACGCTCCATCTTTATGCTCTCCCTGCTGATTGCAGTGTGTTTCAGCATAGCATCTCTTCCTCATTATGCAATCGCCGTTCACGAAGAAGCCCCGGTACATGGCGAGCCTGCTATTAAAGAAGAGGTCCCTTTTGACACGCCTGTCGAAGAGATAGTGAAATATCTCGCTCCAATGAACGAATTAAACATATTCCCATGCACAGACTGTCATGACGCAAGCTGGGAGACAAATTCTCAAAAACGCGAATTAGGGCCGCCGCACGATGAAACTCCGGGTAAGTTCATGAACCACGACCCTGAAAACAGGTGGTGCCTTGATTGCCACAGCGCAAAGAGCAGAAATATGTTTCAGCTTTTAAACGGCAAGCTGATTGAGTTCAAGGAATATTATAAAGTTTGTGAGCAGTGTCATAAGAGGATTTATCGTGAATGGAAGATGGGCGTGCACGGCAAAAGGACAGGCATGTGGAATGGCGATAAGCAGTGGATGCACTGCACCCAGTGTCACAATCCGCACAATCCGCCGTTTCAGCCTATAAAGCCGATGCCGGCGCCGAGAAAACCCCTGAGTGTAAGATTAACGGATACGACCGAGAGCGCTGCTGCTGAGAGCAAGGCCGCTCACTAAAATATATTGGAGGCGGAGCAATGTCAGAAGATACAAAAGAAAAAAATAACAGCCTGTTAACAAGGCGGAAACTTCTTGCCGGTCTTGCAGCTGGCGCTGCTGCACTTGCTTTACCAGGGAAAAACGCTGACGCCTATGTTGTTGAAGAATATCTAAGGCAGCATTTTAAACGCCTGACTCCTGAAGAATTAAAGGGCATACTCAAAAAGACTGAAGAGGAGTTATCATTTAAATACGGCAAGCAGATCAATGTAAAAGCTACCCCTCCAATGGACAATGTTTTATTTGGCTATGCCCTCGACCTATCGAGGTGTGTCGGCTGCAGAAGGTGTGTATACGGATGCGTTAATGAAAACAATCTCTCCAGAAATCCCCAGATCCAATGGATAAAGGTATTGGAGTTTGAGAAAGAAAACCAGAAGTGGCAGATACTTGAGGAATCAAACCGCTATTATGAACCTGAACAGGTCCCTGAAAAGGGAAAGTTTTATGTCCCTGTTCAGTGCCAGCAGTGCAAAAACCCGCCTTGCGTAAAGGTATGTCCTGTTCAGGCGACCTGGCAGGAGCCGGATGGAATAGTGGTAGTGGATTACAACTGGTGTATCGGCTGCAGGTTCTGCATGGCAGCCTGTCCGTACGGCGCAAGGAACTTTAACTGGGGCAAACCGTATGTGCCTAACGAGGAAATTAATCCCAACATGCATTATCTCGGCAACAGGCCTCAGTACAAGGGCGTGGTCGGTAAATGCACTTTCTGTATTCAAAGGTCCAGAGAGGGCAGATATACAGCCTGTGTTGAGGCGTGCCCGGTCGGCGCGAGAAAGTTCGGCAATCTTTTAGATCCGAAAAGCGAGATACGCTATATACTTGAAAACCTGAAAGTGTTCAGACTGAAAGAGGAGCTTGATACCAACCCCAAATTCTTTTACTTTTTCAGCATGGGTATGCCGGTCAAAAGTTAAACATAGAATTGCAGACATTGTTCAAAAATTTGTTTAACTCGATGAAATTTTATTTAAAAATTAAATCGTGCATATGGCTTTGAATTAAGATTATGTACAATACTTCGTTCGGTATCGAAAAACAAATTCTTTCACAACATCTGCAATGTTCAATTTTTTATAAAGGGAGATATAACTATGCCAGTGGATACAATGAACGGGATCATAAAAACTATATTCAAAGGCAGCAAAGCCTACAAGACATGGGTAGGAGTCCTGATGCTGCTTGGGGCGGTCGGCATTGGTCTATATTACATACAGGCTACCCAGGGACTTATTGCAACTAACATGAGGGACCAGGTTTCCTGGGGCTGGTATATTGCCAACTTCACGTTCCTTGTCGGTGTTGCCGCCGCCGCCGTTGTTCTTGTCATTCCTTACTATATTTACAAATACAAACCTATTGGCGACATCGTGCTTATCGGCGAGTGCATGGCGGTCGCTGCGGTCTCAATGTGCCTCATGTTCATCCTGCTTGATATGGGCAGTCCTGAAAGATTCTGGCATCTTATCCCCGGGCTCGGCATCTTTAATTTCCCGCAATCTATTCTGACCTGGGACGTTGTCGTATTAAACGGTTACCTGGCCCTGAATTTATTCCTTGTAGTTTACGCCCTCTCCAAAATCTATCAGGGGCAGGAATATAAAACAAAATTTATCTGGCCGTTCATTGTATTATCCATCCCTGCCGCAATCAGCATTCATACAGTCACGGCATTTTTATATCTCGGTCTTCCGGCAAGGCCTTTCTGGAACGCAGCGGTATTGGCCCCGAGATTTATAGCCTCGGCATTCTGTTCAGGGCCTGCTTTTATGCTTCTTGTTTTTCAGATAATCAGGAAAAATACCAAACTGAACATCAAAGATGAGGCGCTTTTCAAGGTCGGAGAATTGATAACATGGGCGATGGCCTTTAACCTCTTTTTCCTCATAACCGAAATATTCAAGGAACGTTATTCAGCCACTGCTCATCTCGCTCCCTTGGATTATCTCTTCTACGGACTTCACGGGCATGATCATCTTGTTCCCTGGATATGGACTGCGGTAATATTCAATTCAATTGCCTTTTTAATTTTACTGATGCCGTCTTTAAGGAAGAATTTCACAACGCTTAACATTGCGTGTGTGCTGATCTTCATAGGGGTTTATATCGAAAAAGGCATAGGGCTGGTCTTCCCTGGTTTTGCACCTGATACGCTTGGCGAAATATACGATTACATGCCTAATGCGCTTGAGCTCGTGATCTCTCTTGCTGTCTGGGCAATAGGACTGCTTATCTTTACAGTATTCGCAAAAGTTACAATAGCAATAAAGACAGGCGAAATCGGCCATGCCGGAGCCGCTTCACACGAACATTAATAAGTAATTTTTTTTATCAGCGAAGGCAGGAGGCAACAACCTCCTGCCTTTTTTATTAATCTCTCTTAGGGTCTAATTCCCCGCCGCTTGCGGCGAGTATAATAGATGACGTGAGCATCTATATACATAAGAGCCATAATGTCAGTGTATTGCTGTATCATTTTGTCTTTCCAACGAAGTATCGACGCA
>JACQZF010000044.1 GCA_016213945.1 Nitrospirota bacterium
AAGAGGGCTACTGAAGAAAAGTATAATTCCGTCTGAAGCAAGACAATACCCTCCTCGTAGGGGCAGGTCTTGCACCTGCCCTCTCAGCGTCCACCACTCTCAAGAGGGGACTGTATGGTTACACAGACATTCTTGTCTGTGATTCGATTGATGTGAACAAGTGGTCTAAATCACAGACAGGAATGTCTGTGTTACATTACGAGACGAAAAAATCTGCGGCTCATGAAAAATATGAGTATGAGGGGGTAGAGAATAATGAAGAAAAATCAAGGGTTGGGAAAGGTAGGATGGAAGTTGCAACTTGTGGTATTGGTTGTGGGGGTGATTCTGGGGCTGGGGGGGGATTGGGCCGGGGCGACGGAGACGATTACAACCGAGAACCTGCTCAAGAATCCCGGGGCAGAAGAATATGACTATGGGACTTATACACCAGCGGGGACGACGACGGTATATGGAGAGTATATTCCGAAGTATTGGACAGATAAGAACAAGAATCATGAATTTCGGTCGCGTACAGAACTCAATTATGATGGAAGAAAACTAATCCCAAATAATGGAACCTACTTTTTTGGGATGAATGGCGACAATATTAACAACTACGCATACCAATATGTAGATGTTTCGACATATGCCACGGACATAGACGAAGGTAATGGAACAGCGACTTTTAGCGGCTGGCTGGCAGAGATAATCAATGACAAGGTTAAGTTAATTATGGCGTTTTGTAGACAGGATAAGACGGAAATAGAGAGACATAACACGGGTTTCCAGGATCATGATGACTGGAAGCAATACACCATAATTAAACAAATACCAAAAGATACACGATTTATCTATATTGAGATGCTTGGTGAGAGAAATGAAGGTCAAAACTGCTATGCAGGCGAGTTCGACGACCTGAATCTGACCCTTACATATCCAAAACCACCGGCAAGTAAACTGGAGGTAATCGAGCCTGCTGATAAAAATCTTAATTTTGGTGATATGTACTTAGCTGGAAATGGTTCCACAAAGGAATATAATAAAGCACGGAAAAAGACTCTCAAATTCAAGAATGCAGGGGATGCCGGTACGACACTGAACTGGAAGATAACGACATCATCAAATGAGATAAAATTCTCAACCGAAGATCTGTCAGGAGATTTATCTGCCGGTCAAGGTAAGGGTATAGATGTATGGGTTGAGAATCTTGGTTCCGGTAATTTCACCGGCTGGATTAAGATTAATGATGTTACTATTAATGTTTCGGCTCCTGTCTATGACCCAGCAGAACTCAGCCTTCCCAGCTGGCAACTTGGAACAAACGATAAGGTTAATGTAGGGAAGAATCAGAGTATATCTCTTTATGTATCAGTCTCTAAAGGAATTTCGTATCCTGGTGCAAAAGCAGCCGGGTATGGCTGGAAAAAAGCAGCTTCACTCACACCTGATGAGATTACTGTTAATAATTTTGACTCAACAACCGGGTGGGTGAAACAGTATACATTCTCTGAGTCCGGTAATCATACGGTTTATGCCGCATCATTTGAAACAGCCAATGATAAAAAAATAGTCGGAAAGCTTCTGGAGATCCCTATTCGTGCCTGGAATCTTCCGGAGGTCAGCAATACCCCGACAGGTACAACTTCATGGAAGAATGACAAATATGTTGGTGTTAAGGGATCATCGGTTACCTTGCAGTCCACCGGGGTCACAAAGAATAATGACTCATCCGAATCTATTGCCAAATTTATCTGGGATCTTAATAATGACTGGAGTAACACTGAATTAACACAGACAGCAGGTCAGTCTGCCTCAAAATCGTAAGTATTTTGACCTGAAAATCTATGAGCCGGCAAAGGTAAATCCTCAGGGTCCATATACCAGCAGACCAGAAAAACCTGTTAAGCTGAAGTGTTCGTTTAACCAGATGAATTATCCCGGAGCCACTTATCAATATGAGTGGTCTATAAATGGGGGGAGTATTAAATCCAGAAATGATATGGGTGATGAAATAGAATGTGTCTGGAGCAAACAGGGGGTATATTCAATTACAGCTAAAGTAACGATAACAACAGAAGAAGGGCTGGTCATGCAAGGGCAGGAGAGTTCTCATGTGACCATAGAGGCTGGCAAACCAACAGCTATGCCTGGGGGACCTTATAGAGGCGGTATCTTTGGCGGTAATTTTTCACCCATTCAGTTTGAGGGCAATCACCCGGATTTTGTTGAGGATAATGATATAGGTCATATTGATACATGGCAATGGTCCTTCCAGCGGGGTGGGAGTGCAAATGTCTGGAACCCAACCCGTGCATTTGAGTATGCAGGTGAGTATAAGGCTACATTAAAGGTGAGGTCAGAATATGGAAAATGGAGCGATACTAAAGAAGCCCATGTAGAGGTGATCGATGGTAAGATTGCCGGGTATGTCCGGGCAGCAGACCTGCGGACACCAGTTGAAGGTGTAACCTTGAGCCTTACCTCAAGCCATGTAAATAAAGATGTTCTGCGTCGAATTGCAAATGAGTCTAAGGATCCTTTCAAGCTGATTGCTGTTGATACTGAAATTGGTATTATTCTTCAGACTTCAACAGATAATAAAGGCTACTATGAATTTGCCCATCTGCCACTGGGTGAGTATCTGATTCGGGTAAGTAAGGGAACCGGGGATAAGGCACATGAATTTCAAAAGCAGGTCATAAATACAGAGATTACCTTAAATGGTCCTAATCAATTAGCCATTGACTTTGTTGACATCACGGTTGCCCCTGTTGGCGGCAGGGTTATCTACAGCCTTCAGAAAAATGGTCAGGATGTGCTGGTAGAAGATGTTACTGTTACAGCTCAGTGCCCGGGAGCAGGCGGTTATATTTATGCCGAGCCTTCTAAGAAATCCCTCTCTGCCACAGGTGTCAATTACAGTATGCCTTTGCTTGCCGGTCAATACCTGTTCATAGCAAAGGGAGAACACTATATTCGAATTAAACCAAATACACCGGACTATGATTCTGATACACAATTAGTTACTATTGAAGGTGCCAGAACCAATGTGGATTTTGTGAATTACACCACCCGCAAGTTGACTGTATTTGTTAATGATTCCGGTGGGTATAATATCGCCAGTCAGACGGTTACAATTAGTGGTGATAACGGACAGGCTGAAGGAATATCCGGTGAGAACGGTTTCTCAGCTACCTTAAATCCCGGTAAATATACGGTATTTGTTAAGGGTGCCCTGCCTGAGGAAAAAGAGGTGGATTTAAGCGATGCAGATAGCTCGGTAGAGATGATTATCCCGGTCAAGATTGAACTCTCTGTTGGACCAATGCCCAGACTTGTTGATGGAGCATTCCTTGAATTTTTAGTAAAAGACTGTGGCATACCAATAGAAGATATCGATACTATTGAGGGATATATGATTTACCTTCCTGCCCCAAACACAATAGGACATACCTTCACTGTTACCCCTACTGCCAGAGAGCATCCGGTAGGAAGTTTTACGCTCCATGTCAGGGATGAGGTGGGTATGCTGACCCAGGATCCGCCTGATGATCAAAAAATAGAAGCTGATGGTAAAGAATATGAGTATCAGATGCTTGCCGGTGTGCCCAAAATGACTACAGATGACCCGCCATTAGCTGCTCCCAAAAAGATTACCTTCTGGATAACAAAGGATGGTTATTTAGATAGTGATAAGGTAGAAATTGAGGTAACTGTCCTGGGTGATGTGGATAAAGGGCTTGTGGGTGATATTATTTCTCTCCCACAAAAGAATTATCTGGTTCTCCATGACCCGCCGGGGGATGGTAGCTATAGCTATATAGATGAGACTTTAACCTTAAGTAGATATATATGGGGCGTTGAGCTACAGATAGGTGAAATAAAGTCACAGGTTTATCCCGACCTGTGGCATACTAATCGATGGCTGGCAGATGATCCGAATATAGTATTATGGCCTTTTCTTGCAAATACTGCCATAGAATACGGGTTAGGGGCTATTGCAGCTATTATATATAAGAATATTGATGATGTTGTAGATACTTTTGAGAAAGCAGGGGGAAGCCTTGGATTTTGGGGAGGAGGACCGGTTGTAAATGCAGCAGGGAAAACCGTACAATGTATCGGCAAGCTCACACAATTGGGAATAGGTATAGTATCCCTGGCAGCGTGGACCGGTAAAGCAACAGCGTTAGCTACCGGGCTTTCCGGATTTCAATATGATGTTTCGCCAAATCGACATTTAGAAACTCCTTCTGGAGATGAACTTCCTGACCTGCTTGGTCCGGGTAAAGGAGATGTCTACTATGGTGAGGGACTGACCATAGGTTTGCAAAGTAAATATCGACTGGGTATTAAACCAATAGAGGGTTCACCAAGAAAATGGAAACTATATACAGAGGAAATTATCACTTATAAGCCTTTGGAGAGAAAGAATCAATATATCTACACTGCTGCTGATATAGGAAAGATGGTTATCGATTTAGGGACAAAAACTGAGATAATTAAGAAGCAGATGGAGGAGATTGCAAAGAAAAAAGGGACGGAAAGTGCTGAATATAAGGAGAAAAATACTACCAAAGAAGATCTGGAAAAAACTAAAAACAAATGGGTGACATTACTGAATGAGAATTTAGCCTATAAGTGGCAAAAAGACTATGTCTCTGAAGGTAAATCCTTTGAGGAGTTTTTGAAGGGAGATGGGAGTGCATTGCAGAATGCGGCTGGAGAGACACTTATCTTTAATGCCGGTCCTACCTTTGAATATTCTCGAACAATTCATCGAGAAGATATGGTTAGTTACTCTACTGAAGTAGGGCAGGAAACAGCTGTTCTGAAATTAGAAGGTGGTGAGAAGTTATGGTTCAAGTTTGAAACGAGTCTAAAGAGTGGGGTAGGACTTAGCAGAGAGTTTCAAAGTGGTGAGTCGGTAGAGCAGAGTATAGGATTTGTCCTTAATGATGATGATGTTAGCGATTACTACTCCTGCAGGGTTTTTGAAGACCCAACCCATGGAACACCTATCTTTTTCCAGGAGGCTGGTTGTAGCTCAGACCCATGGGAACAAGGGACAAACAAAAATGTTGATGTTACATTAGAACTGGTTAAGGATATAAAAGCCGGCAAGTTTGATTATCACGAGGGAGCACACTATAAGATTAAACTTAAATATTGCGGGCAACGGGAATTAAAATCGAGCGGGATTAATTTCGTGCTCTATGATTCAGTTGCTGACAACGAAGAGAATCTGACGGTGAGATTCAATGGGAATGAGGGACCTTATGTGGTTGAACTTTCCAAAGAAAGTCCTGTGGCAGATGTTGTTGTCTCAGTCTATCCACCGGAGATGGACCAGGATAATTCAGAGGAAAAGGAGTATCCATTAACCATTGGGGTTATTGAGGAAAATGATGATCAGATATCCAGAGCGATGAACTTATCCCTCACCTTTGCCGATATGCGTGCACCGAGGGCAACGATAGTTGCACCATATTCAGGCGAACGCATCAGCCCGGTATTTTTCGCTAAAGAACCTGACCCGTCTGACCAATCGAAAAAAGGGCCGTTTAAGGTTGAGGTAATCTCCTCGGATATGGATATAGACAAGATTAAACTCCAGATTCGCTCTAAACAGCCTGATGGTGTCTGGGAACCATGGCGAGATCTATCCGGTATGGTCTGGGAGGGAACAAACACCGATATGGTTACCCTCTTTGAGTATCTTGACCGTGTGCCGCCGCGAAGGGAATTCACCTTTAAGTGGATAGAGGACGAGATTAAAAGATTAGGTGTAGGCGAATATGCTATTCGGGCTGTGGCTATGGATAGGGCAGATAAAGCCAATACAGATTTAGACCCGCCGAATGTGGTCTTTCTGGTAGATGAGAGCAAGCCATCGGTTTTGACCTCTGTCCCTGATTATCAAGACAAGGATAGCGAACGAATATATCGGGGTGAGCTGAGTGTGCTTTTCACCGATGATATGCGGGAGATGGAGTTTACTGACCGTACCTTTATGGTTATTGACCTGCTGAATAATAACAAACAGGTAGCTGGTTATGTGTCTTATAGCCCGGCTTTGCGTAAGGCAACCTTTGTCCCGGTAGTGCCGTTTAATCCATATGGGTTTTACCGGGTGGAGATTAAGACTGATGAGAAAAAAGACGGAAAGATCGAAAAAGGGGTGCACGATTTAGCCGGCAATCCCTTAGATAACGCCTTTATGTGGACATTTCACACCCTTGGTGCGCCCTTTGAGCCAACATGGTCTATTATTCTTAGTGCTGAGGATGGGATGAATAAGGATGGGAATAATATTGCGGCTGTAGAATATGGTGCTTTGGATACAGAGGATGCGAAAGACGCGCGGGCTGTTCCTTCTTTAGCCAACCAACTGCGGCTAAACTTTTTGAATTCTAAGGGAATAGAGTTTGATCGCGATATTCGTCCAGCAGATGGCCGCTTGTCGCATCACTGGTTCTTTGCGGTGAGTAATGCCAAATATGGGGCTACAGTAACCATAAAGTTTCAGCCGTCTTTGAAACTGACTAAAACAAGCCGGGATTATCAGGTGATGCAATTGGTAGAGTTTGATAATCAGGGGAGGGTAACTAATGTGATTAAGCTTGATCCCACTCAAGCAGAGATTAATGATCTGATTGGCGAGATAAAACCTATGGTGGCTTATACCTATCTCAATAAGGGTGAGGACTGTAGATATTTTCGGCTGGATTTACAAAGAATAGGGCTTGTGGCTGAGGAATTTCATAAAGGACCCTCAGGCTGGAGGTTCTTTTCTGTACCTATCACTCCACAGCGGTCTGACCCATTTGTAAACCTGGGTGATGATATTGACCCATTCAAACTTTATCAGTATGATACGAGGCTTAGTGGTTACAAAATCTATCCGCTTGATATTGGTCAAGTGGCTCTTCAGCCAGGGCATGGATACTTTACCATGCTGGAGAAGAATGTAGAGGTGGATGTAGGTGGTGCCAGAAATTATGTCCCTGCTACAGTAACTATGCAGCATGCAGGCTGGCATGCCATTGGTAATCCATTCCTGCTGCCGGTAAATGTAGCGAGTTTGCAGGTTCAGGAGGGAACTTTTTCCTCTGTTGTATCGTTTGCTCAGGCAGTTGCGAATGGCTTGATAGAAGGCACGCTTTATCGGTGGAATGTAGGGACGCTTACAGATAGCTATGTAGTCGTAACGATGCAGGATAAATTAAACCGGTGGGAAGGCTATTGGTTGCGGACAAAAAAACAGGATATATCGCTTATCATCCCTGTTCCTGATGGTGAAACCAAAGAGATGCCAGAGCTGCCGCCATCCTTTAGGCCATATGTGTTCTATACATCACCCTTGATGGAACAGGAATCACCACATCAGTTTGTGCTCGGTCTTGAGCTTTTCTCGTCAGGGGTCTCAGACATAAGCACTATACTCGGGACGCATCAGAATGCTCGGCAGGATAGTGATACATTGGACAGTATGGAGCCGCCTATCATGCCTCAAACTATAGCTGCCTATTTTGAGCATCCTGATTTAACCGAGAGAGTCAAGCTATACAATCGTGATTATCAACCCTGCTTAGAACCCGGGCAGGAGTGTGTCTGGCAGTTAGTTGTCCATAGTGATCAGCCAAATACCCAAATGAAACTCTCATGGGACAAGACCATAGGACAGATACCTGCTGATATTGTGCTTTCGTTCAGGAAGGCAGGAGGGCAAATAATTGGTGCAAGGCTTGCTCCGGATGCTGAAGGATGGCAGGATATGCGTCAGGTATCTTCAGTAGAGCTTACCTCCAGCCCGATGCTTGTGACAAAGTTCAGGTTTGAGATAAAAGCCCGGCGACTGGATGTAACTCCACCAGACGGGATAAAGGCTGTGGCAAAGGAACAACGAGTCATGCTCTGCTGGAGACGGGTAGATAATCCCAATATTGAGGGCTATACCATTACCCGATGGGATAGAAACGGCAAGATAACCCAGTATCAGGTAGATAAAAAGACAGACCAGTTTATAGATACCAATGTGAATGCAGAGGCTATATACACCTATCAGGTTGCAGTTTTAACTATAGCCGGAACACAACTGCAGGGTGAAGAGTTTATGGTTACGGTAGGAGCTTTGCCGGATGAGACCGTGTTGCTGCCATGCTATCCGAATCCTTCTAATACAGGGGTTCGTTTCCCATACAAGTTAGCAGAGAATACAGAGGTAAAGATAGAAATTTACAATATAGCTGGTGAATTAGTTCGTAGGTTGGAAGAGGGTATGCAGTCACAGGGGGATCATATTGCTGATAATGCGGCTTACTGGGATGGCCGCACCCAATCCGGTGAGCGGGCTGCCAGTGGGATTTACATCTATCTGTTTAAGGCAGGTGGGTATACGGTGACAGGGAAGATAGGGATGGTGAGGTAGGTTGTAGGCTGAAGGTGTTTAGGCTGAAGGGGAAGATGGAAGGGCAAGATGGCTGTCAGGGCATTTTCCCTTCAGCCTTCAGCCTGAACAACCTATAACAAAAGGAGGCATAAACAATGAACCTGAGAATTGCAATGCTGATTAAGATAATAGACAGCGGCACTTATTCGAATTCTTCGCTTACAGAATATACGATGTCAGCTACAGGGAAAGAGTATTATACATTCGTTAATCAGGCTGACGAGGATGGGAAGGTGACGGATCTTTCCGGTGAAGCAGTCAGACTTGAGGGTACAGAGATCTTATATTGTTTCCAGGTGCCTGATCAAATGTATGACAACAGACTTATTGAACAGTTTTGTGTCAAGATAAAGTATGATAATGTAGATTTTGCAGATGTTGATGGCGGCTCAGAAAACGGTCCGCCGGAATTTTATTGCTATAATCTGGGCCGTAGGGTATATAATAAGTGGGGTGAGATGCAGGTAACCGGGGATAATAATTATTTAACGGTTGAAAAAACCTCTATAGATGTCTATCCGTCTATGGATTATTATATTGATTCCTATACCAAACAAATCTGGATAAAGGTCCATGCACCTGACGGCGATGGCGTTGCATCAAGTGATGATGATGCAGAAATTGACATAGATACTGTTTCTGTCATTTTTAATGTCAAAAGATTGGAAATAACCACTCCGGAAACATCGTTTAATTTCGGCAATATTTACATCAATAGTAATGCCTCTACAAGGATTTATAATGAATCAAGGAAGAAAACCTTTCAATTTAAGAATATTGGAAATGAGAACCATAGCTTGAATTGGGAGATAAGTTCAGATCAAGACTGGATACGGTTTTCAAAATCAGAGGGATGTTTATATGGACAGCATAATGATATGGTTGAGGTATGGCTTCAGCCTTTGGGGAGTCCCGGTACTTACACAGGTACCATTACCTTCAGCTCAGATTCTCAAGACATTGATATTCCTGTTTCAGCCAATGCCTGGCGCCCAACACAAATCATATATGGCAGCCCGACAAAGGGAGCAAATAATAAGGTTAATGTAATAATAAATAATGGTCTGACTCTTCAGATAAGTTCTCAAGGACCATCTAATCCTGATGCAGCATTTGGTGAATACCTGTGGAAAAAAGTATCAGGGACGCTTAGCTCTACTACACTTGATAATCTTACCTCTACTGATTTTGAGAAAACGAGTGTCCCGGAAAAAAACTATCCTTCACTTTCTCCAGTTGTCGGCGACTATACGGTTTATTGCGAAACCTATGAAACAATTAACGGTTATCAGGTGGAATCAGACCCTCTGACCATACCTGTTCGTGTCTGTAAACGGACAATACTTCAGGTAGAGTATCCTGACGGTACAAAACCCGCTACCTGGACTACCACGGATAATACCCTGAACCTGTGTCTCAGAGGCTATGATACAGACAACAATATCTTGATTCTGCTTGAAAATGTTGCCGGTACATGGACAGTAAGTGGTGGGATTGGCAGTTATTCTTCAACCTGTGGCACAGCTACCATCTTTGACCCAAAAATCGTGGGGATGGGCACCATTACTGCTACAGATGGAACATTAACCGGTACAACAGTACTCACTGTGGTTCAAGGGGTACTTCACCATATCCGCATAGAGCATTTTAACGGCACAATGGTAGGGGCAACACAGACAACCACAGATGGTGCCCTGAACCTATACTTGAGAGGATATGATGCAGATAATAATCGGATTGAGAATATCAGCGGCACATGGACAGTTGAAGGAGGCATTGGGACTTGTACCCCAGGATATGGGTCATCAACCCTGTTTAACCCGATTAGACCGGGGGTAGGCACGATTACGGTTACAAGCGGCAGCTATACAGCTACCGTATGCCCGATCACGGTTGGTCCGGGAGCACTTGAACGAATTCGCATAGAGTACTCTAATGGTGCAGAGATAGGAACGATAGGGATAACTACGGATGATTCGTTGCGTCTCTATCTTAGAGGCTATGATGCAGATAATAATCTGCTTGGGAATATTGTCGGCAGATGGATAATTGAGGGAGGAATTGAGAATTGTATACCAATACAGGGAACGACAACCCTGTTTGACCCAACCAGACCAGGGGCAGGCACTATTACGGTTACAGATAATATTCATACAGATACAACAGGCATGATTACGGTCAAGGTAGGTGGCCTTCACCATATCCGCATAGAGTATCCTGAGGGTGCAGAGGCAGGAATGATTGATACAACCACAGATAATAGCCTGAAACTCTATCTCAGAGGCTATGATGCAGAGAATAATCTGATTGGAGATGTTATCGGCAAATGGACAATTGAGGGAAGTAGCACTTCTGGCGGAGGTATTGGGAGTTGTTCGTCGGAATATGACAGCTCAACCATATTTAACCCGACCAAACCGGGAATAGGCACAATTATTGTCACAAATAATATCCAGATGGACACAACAGGCACCATTACAGTCAGTCTGGGCGTACTTGACCATATCCGCATAGAGTATCTTGACTTTACAGAGGTATCAGCACCTCAAACTACCACAGATGCTGCCATTACCCTCTGTCTCAGGGGCTATGATGCAGATAATAATCTGATTGGGGATATTGCCGGCACATGGACGGTTGGCGGAGGGATTGGGAATTGTGTGTCGGAATATGGCAGCTCTGCCATATTTGACCCAACCAGACCAGGAGCAGGCACGATCACAGCCGCATATGGCACCTATACAGATACAACGGGTATGGCTACGGTTAAGGTGGGTGCACTTCATCGTGTTCGTATAGAGCATCTTGATGGTGTAGAAATAGGAGCAAATCAGACGACCACATATGACAGCCTGAATCTCTATCTCAGAGGCTATGACGCAGATAATAATCTGATTGGAGATATTATCGGTAAATGGACAGTTAGCGGAGGGATTGGGATTTGTACACCGGAATATGGGACAAAAACCTGTTTTAATCCAACTACACCAGGGGCAGGCACTATCACGGCCACAGATAACATTCATACAGACACAACAGGATTATTCTTGATCAGCTTGGGATCTCTTGACCATATCCGCATAGAATATCTTGACTTCACAGAGGCAGGAGCAACTCAAACTACCACAGATAATCCCCTGAACCTTTATTTGAGAGGCTATGATGCAGATGATAATCTGATTGGGAATGTTATCGGTGAATGGCTGATTGAGGGGGGGATTGGGACATGTTCGTCAGGATATGGCAGCTCAACCATATTCGATCCGACCAGACCGGGAGCAGGTACGATTACAGTTATAGATGGCGTCCATAGAGATACAATGGGTATAATTACGGTCAAGCCGGGAGCACTTCACCATATCCGCATAGAGGACTCTGCCGGCACAGAGGCAGAGGCAACTCAGACAACCACAGATGATACCCTGAACCTTTATCTCCGGGGCTATGATGCAGATAATAATCTACTGGGGGATGTTGTCGGCACATGGACAGTTGGAGGAGGTAGCACCTCTGGCGGAGGGGTTGGGAATTGTGCATCAGGATATGGCAACTCAACCATATTCAACCCGACCAGACCGGGAGCAGGCACTATTACGGCTACGGATGGTGTTTATACAGACACCATATGCCCAATCACAGTCAGCTTAGGCGAGCTTGACCATATTCGCATAGAGCATCTTGCCGGCACAGAGGCAGGAGCGACTCAGACCACCACAGACGATACACTCACCCTTTGCCTCCGGGGCTATGATGCAGATAATAACCTGATTGGGGATATTGCCGGCACATGGACAGTTGAGGGAGGGATTGGGAATTGTGCATCAGGATATGACAACTCAACCATATTCAACCCGACCAGACCGGGAGCAGGCACTATCACGGCTACAACCGGCGTTCATACAGATACAACAGGAATAATCACGGTCAGTCTGGGGATGCGGGATCATATCCGCATAGAGTACTCTGCCGGCACAGAGGTAATGGCAACACAGATAACCACAGACGGTAGCCTGAGCCTCTATCTCCGGGGCTATGATGCAGATAATAATCTACTGGGGGATATTGTCGGCACATGGACAATTGATGGCGGGATTGGAAATTGTACACCAGGATATGGGTCATCAACCCTGTTTGACCCAACTACACCAGGGGCAGGCACGATTACAATCACAGATGGCGATCATACAGACACCATATGCCCGATCACAGTCAGCATAGGTACATTTGACCATATCCACATAGAGTATTTTAACGGCACAGAGGTACCGGCAATCCAGATTACCACAGATAATCCCCTGAACCTTTACTTGAGAGGCTATGATGCAGATCATAACCTGATTGGGGATATTATCGGCAAATGGACAGTTGTCGGAGGGATTGGAAATTGTATGCCTGGATATGGGCTATCAACCCTGTTTGACCCGATTAGACCGGGAACAGGTACTGTCATGGCTACAGACGGCACACATACAGATACAACAAGCATAACTACGGTCGGTTTAGGCGTACTGCACCATATCTGTATAGAGAATTTTGACGGTATGGAGATAGAAGCAACCCGTATAATTACAGATAATACCATGAACCTCTACCTCCGGGGCTATGATGCAGATAATAATCTGCTTGGGGATATTATCGGCACATGGACAGTTGAGGGAGGGATTGGGATCTGTACGCCAGAATATGGGATATCAACCCTGTTTGACCCAACCTGGCCAGGGGCAGGTACCATCACAGCCACAGATGGTATCCATACAGACACAACGAGTATAACTGCGGTCAAGGTAGGTGCCCGTCATCATATTTGTATAGAGTATCTTGATGGTGCAAAGGCAGCAACCCGGATAACTACAGATGATACCCGAAACCTTTACCTCAGGGGCTATGATGCAGATAATAATCTGATTGGGGATGTTGTCGGCACATGGACAGTTAGCGGAGGGATTGGGAGTTATTCATCAGGATATGGTAGTTCAATCATATTTGACCCGACCAGACCAGGGGCAGGCACCATCACTGTTACAGACGGCATTCATACAGATACAACAGGACTGATCACAGTTAGTCTGGGAATACGGGATCATATCCGCATAGAGTACTCTGCCGGCATAGAGGTAATGGCGGCTCAGACAACCACAGATGGCAGCCTGAACCTCTATCTCCGGGGCTATGATGCAGATAATAATCTGATTGGAGATGTTGCCGGTACATGGACGGTTGGCGGAGGGATTGGGAATTGTGTGTCAGCCTATGGTAGTTCTACCATATTTGACCCGACCAGACCAGGGGCAGGCAACATCACCGTCACAGATGGAGTCCATACAGACACAACAGATGTATTCTCAATCAGTCTGGGAGACCTTTATTGTATCCGCATAGAATATCCTGATGGTACAGGGGTAGGGATGATTCAGACTACCACAGATGCTGCCTTTTCGTTCTGTCTGCGAGGCTATGATGCAGATAGTAACCTGCTTGGGGATATTATCGGCAATTGGACGGTTGAGGGAGGGATTGGGAGTTATACACCAGGATATGGTATTTCAATCGTATTTGATCCGACCAGACCAGGAGCAGGCACAATTACGGTCACAGATGGCATTCATACAGATACAACAGGACTGATCACAGTCAGTCTGGGGGCACTTAACCATATTTGCATAGAGCATCTTGATGGCACAGGGGTGGGAGCGACTCAGACCACCACAGATAATGCCCTGAGCCTCTATCTCCGGGGTTATGATGCGGATAATAACCTGCTTGGGAATATTGCCGGCACATGGACGGTTACAGGAGGTAGCACCTCTGGCAGAGGGATGGGAAATTGCTCACCAGGATATGGCACCTCAACCATATTTGACCTGACCCGACCTGGAGCAGGCACGATTACGGCTACTGATGGAGTGCATATAGATAACATTGGAGCTATCACGGTTGATCATGGTCAACCGGCGGGTCTGAAGATAACCCCCGGCACCATCACCCTGACTGCGGACGATAGCCGAAAATATATCGCTACAGCAATGGATGCGGATGGTAATTCATGGGATGTGACAGGGGAGGTCACCTGGTCAGAGGATGATCCCATAGGTACAATGGCAGGCAGTATTTATTATGCAGGCAAGGCAGGCACGCATATGATCACAGGAACGCTGACCGGTGCAATAGCCGCAACCGCCTCAGTGAAGGTTACACACGGGGCATTTGTTAATCTCAGTCTTACAGCACCTGCAACAACCACAACCTTTGCTGCATTTACCATGACCGTCAGTCTGCATGACAACGATGGCAATCCATATTCAGGTACTGTGGCTGTGACTAATATCAACAAGTCTATCATCCCGGATACAGTCAATCTGTCCTCAGGCATCTGGACAGGCACAGCCGCAATCACCTCTTCCCCAAATAAAGGGAAGGATGTGATCACTGTTACGAATAATATGGTAAAAACCACAGCAACAATTACAGTGTTTATAAGCAGCCAGAAGGGCGGCATGGCTACAGGGTTGGAAAGCGGGACAGCCGTAGATTTCCTCGGAACAGTTGCCACAGATATTATAGTCCACATTGCGACGACAACCCTGCTTCCAAAGGAGCTTCCCGGAGTAATCAAGTCTCCGGGGATAGCCTATGCCATAGAGATTATTGATGAACAAGGCAATAGTGTGGAGACAACGCTGAAAAAGATTGGAAGCTGCACAGTACAACTCCCGTATTCTGATACTGATAACGATGGCATGGTTGACGGAACAAATATTAGAGAACAGGATCTGGTTATATATTTATTGGAGGGCGAGTTATGGCTGCCCTTGGAGACCACGATAGATGTTACAAAGAATGTTGCCCGGGCATATGCCCCGCACTTTTCCATCTTCACCTTAGGGGGGATACCAACCATTACCACCAAAAATAATCTCATGGCCGTAATTGTGTATCCCAATCCGTGTAAACCACATCTACCAGGGCATGATGGGATTACATTTGATAATTTAACCTCAGAATGTACAGTACGGATTTATAATATAGCCGGTGATCTTGTATATGAGAAAGAGGTTGCGAAGAGTCAGGGCAAGGTAATATGGGATCTACGAGATGATAGTGAGGTAAGTTCCGGGGTGTATTTTTATGTAATTACCAATCCTGCCGGGGAGCGGGTGATTGATAAATTGGCTATAATTTGGTAACGAAAGCGTAACTGTTCGCAGAGATCAGAGATCAGGGGGCAGAGATCAGGGGAAACCAGTGAGAAGAAGACTATACCCTGACCCCCGACCCCTGACCCCTGTGAACGCTTACAAAAATAAGGGGGTAGAATAAGATGAAGAAGTATTTAATGGCAGCGGTTTCGTTTATGGTATGTTTGGCAGCAATACAGGTGTGGGCAGGGGATAACAAAGAATCTACTGCCGGGCAATTTTTAAGGATAGATGCCAATGCAAGAGCCTGTGGTATGGGTTAGGCTTTTTGTGCTGTCTCGGATGATATTAGTGCTCTCTATTATAATCCGGCCGGATTATGTCAATTGACTCAAGAACAGATCAGCTTTATGCATAATAAATGGCTGAACGACCTGCGATATAATTCCTTAGCCTATGTCAGGCCTGCCAAACGGAGTGTTTGGGGAGCAAGTATTATTCATTTGGGTATGGATGATTTAATAGGACGGGATAAGGATAGTAAACCAACAGGGAATTTTGGGGCAAAGGATTTTGCAATTCAATTAAGTTCCAGTTCAATGGCTGGTCATAATAGAGCATTTGGTATGTCATTAAAGATGATACAACAAGAGATAGAGTTTGAAAAAGCCTCTGCATTTGCGTTTGATATTGGGGCTTTATACATGTCCCCATCCAAAGACCTTAAATATGGTCTTGCTATTGGAAATATTGGAACAAAACTTCAATTTATTAATAAACAAGAACCCCTGCCGCTTATTTACAGAGGGGGTATAGCTTATAATACCTTAGATGATAAACTGCTCTTGGCTGCCGACTTAACCAATCAGACAAATAATGACTGGAGATTAAATCTTGGCATGGAATATATAGCTACACCGGTATTAACAATAAGATGTGGTTATACCTCAAAGAATGATTTAGATAAAGGATTCAGTTTCGGGGTAGGACATAAATCCCCTATCTGCCAGATTAACTATGCCTTTGTGCCTTATGGCGATTTAGGTAGTTCCCATCGTTGTTCTCTATCGTTTCATTCTTTTAGAGACACTGATATGGATGGGGTGTGTGATCAAAATGATCAGTCTCCCAATACCCCTAAAGGGGCCATAGTAGATGCAAAAGGCTGTCCCATAGACTCGGATAGAGATGGTGTTTATGACGGGCTTGACCAACACCCGGATACACTGTATGGAATCATGGTGGATAAGAAAGGCTGTCCATTAGACTCAGATAAAGATGGGGTTTATGACAGCCTTGACCAGGACCCGAATACACCCCTTGGTATAAAGGTAGATGCAAAAGGTTGTCCATTAGACTCAGATAAAGATGGGGTTTGTGATAGTCTTGACCAATCCCCGAATACACCGTATGGAGCTATAGTGGATGCAAAAGGCTGTCCATTAGACTCAGATAAGGATGGTGTCTATGACGGGCTTGACCAATACCCGAATACACCCCCTGGTATAAAGGTGGATGAGAAAGGCTGTCCATTAGACTCAGATAAAGATGGGGTTTGTGATAGTCTTGATCAATCCCCGGATACACCATATGGAGCAAGAGTAGATGCAAAAGGCTGTCCAATAGACTCGGATAAGGATGGTGTCTACGACGGGCTTGATCAACACCCGGATACACCGTATGGAGCAAGAGTAGATGCAAAAGGCTGTCCATTAGACTCGGATAAGGATGGTGTCTACGACGGACTTGATCAATCCCCGGATACACCTGTTGGTATAAAGGTGGATGCAAAAGGCTGTCCATTAGACTCGGATAAAGATGGGGTTTGTGATAGTCTTGACCAATCCCCGGATACACCGTATGGAGCTATAGTAGATACAAAAGGCTGTCCGGTAGACTCGGATAAGGATGGTGTCTATGATGGGCTTGATCAATCCCCGGATACACCCCCTGGTGCAAAGGTGGATGCAAAGGGTTGTCCCATAGATTCGGATAAGGATGGTGTCTATGACGGGCTTGATCAATCCCCGAATACACCCCCTGGTATAAAGGTGGATGAGAAAGGCTGTCCATTAGACTCAGATAGAGATGGTGTCTATGACAGTCTTGACCAACATCCGGATACACCATATGGAGCTATAGTGAATGAAAAAGGCTGCCCATTAGACTCGGATAAGGATGGTGTCTATGACGGGCTTGACCAACACCCGGATACACCGTATGGAGCAAGAGTGGATGCAAAAGGCTGTCCATTAGACTCGGATAAGGATGGTGTCTACGACGGACTTGATCAATCTCCTGATACACCCCTTGGGATAAAGGTGGATGAGAAAGGCTGTCCATTAGACTCAGATAAAGATGGGGTTTGTGACAGTCTTGATCAATCTCCGAATACACCGTATGGAGTAAAGGTGGATGAAAAGGGCTGTCCTGTGGTCAAAGCAGGCGAACAATGGAATATAAAAGAAATAAGTTTTGAATTCAATAAAGATATTCTCACCCCTCAATCTTGTATTGTTCTGGATGAGGTAGCTCAAATTCTGATACAACACCCTGAAGTCAGGGTTGAAATTAAAGGACATACTGATAATCTTGGTTCAACCGAGCGAAACCAGATACTTTCTCAGGCAAGAGCTGATATAGTGATGGAATATCTTGTTTCCAAAGGGGTTCCGGCTAAAATGATGAAGGCTGTTGGCTATGGAGCATCCATTCCTGTGGATAGTAATGATACCCTGGAAGGGCGGGTTAAAAATCGTCGGGTTGAATTTGAGATTCTGGAGGGAATGTGAGCGAGCAGGGTAATATGAGGGGGTAATAAAAAATGATGAAAAAAATAGTTTTGATGGGAATGATAGTTCTGGGAATGATGGGGCTATTTGATGAAGTATGTTATGCTGATGCCTTTGACAATATCCGTATAGAGTATCTTGATGGTACAGAGATATCAGCAACTCAAACCACTACAGACAATACCATCACCCTCTATCTTAGAGGCTATGAAGGGGATACGCTGAAGGGGGATATAATCGGCAATTGGACAGTTGAAGGTGGGATTGGAAATTGTACGCCGGAACAGGGGATATCAACCTTATTTAACCCGACCAAACCGGGAGTAGGTACTATTACAGTTATAAATGGTATATATACAGATACCGTATGCCCGATTACAGTCAGTCCTGGTGCAATTCATCATATTCGTATAGAGCATTTTAACGGCACAGAGGTATCAGCAACTCAAACCACCACAGATGATACCATCACCCTCTACCTGAGAGGCTATGATGCGGATAATAATCTGATTGGGGATATTAGCGGTACATGGACGGTTGAGGGAGGGATTGGGACCTGTACATCAGGATATGGGACAACAACCATATTTAACCCGACCAGACCAGGGGCAGGTACCATCACAGTTACATGTGGCGTTTATACAGACACAATATGCCCGATCACAGTCAATCTGGGTGTATTTGATCATACCCGCATAGAGTATGCTGACTATGCAGAGGCAGGAACGATTGGGATAACCACAGACGGCAGCCTGAACCTCTATCTAAGGGGCTATGATGCAGATAATAACCTGATTGGGGATATCAGCGGTACATGGACGGTTGAGGGAGTGATTGGGAATTGTTCGGCAGGATATGGAACGACAACCATATTTGACCCGACCAGACCAGGGGCAGGTACAATCACGGCTACAGCCGGCGTTCGTATAGATACAACAGGACTGATTACGGTCAGTCTGGGGGTACGGGATCATATTCGCATAGAGTATGCTGACTATGCAGAGGTAGGAACGATTGGGACAACCACAGACGGCAGCCTGAACCTCTATCTCCGGGGCTATGATGCAGATAATAACCTGATTGGGGATATTAGCGGCACATGGACGGTTGAGGGAGGGATTGGGAATTGTACACCGGGATATGGGACGACAACCGTATTTGACCCGACCAGACCAGGGGCAGGTACAATCACAGCCACAGACGGCATTCGAACAGATACAACAGGACTGATCACGGTCAGTCTGGGGGTACGGGATTATATTCGCATAGAG
>JACQZF010000081.1 GCA_016213945.1 Nitrospirota bacterium
AGATGAAATCCCAGAGGTCTCACAAATAAAAAAGCCACAAAGTCAAAAGTCTTTGTGGCCTCATCAACTGCAAAAACTTCTAAAATTCTGTTTTGAGCATAACATTATATTTTGTCGTTCGTCAAGGGAAAAAATAAATCGGTCTGTGAACTCTGTTCCAATGGAAGGAAAAGAAAGCATAGGGCATGGAGCAAAGAGCATAGAGTTGAAGAATATGAAAATCAAAGAATTCAGTTTCGCTTTTCTCTACTCTACAATTTTTGAAAAGTCTCCGAGGGAATGGAAAACATTCTTGACCGAGAGCAGTAATGCGAGCCTGTTGTTCTTTATCCTCTCGTCTTTGTCCATGACAAGCACGCTGTCGAAAAATGTGTTGATGGGTTTTTCAAACTCGAACAGGCTGTTAAGGTCCTGTCCCGCGATTTTATCTCTGACCCTTCCGGCAGTATTGAACAGTTCCTTTTCTGAAGGCTCATTCAGTAAAGTTTCATTTACTCCTCCCGGTTGGACCTTGGCAAGAATATTGTAGACCCTCTTTGCAGCCATGAGGAGAGCAGGAAATGCCGGGGCCTTTTTTAATTCCGAGAGGGCTTCGATCCTGTATTTTAAATCTTTCATGTTCAGGTTCTTTGCAGCAAGGGCCGCGTTGACGAGGTCATAGCTATGGCCCTGTGACGACAAAATCCCTTCGAGCCTTTGACTGAAGAATTGCAATATCTGTTCGGACAACGCCACTTTCCTGTCCGGGGAAACCGACAGGTTTTCAAGCCCACTGTCTACAAGCATATCAACCGTCAGGGGATAATCTTTATTCTGTAAAATATTTATTGTCCCCGCTGCCTGGCGTCTCAACGCATAAGGGTCTTCGGAGCCGGATGGAATTAAACCGAGATGAAAAAATGAGGCGATGTTATCCACCTTATCCGCAAGAGAGATGATAGTTCCCATTTCTCCGGAAGGCAGAGATCCGCCTGCTGATTTAGGCAGATAGTGCTCGTATATCGCATTTGCTATTTCATTGTCTTCACCGGAATTCACGGCATAGATCATCCCCATGCAGCCCTGCAGCTCAGGGAACTCCCTCACTATTCCGGTGACGAGATCGGCTTTTGAGAGCATCGCGGCCCGCAGCAGTTTTTCTTTCTGCTGGAAATTCAGCTTGTCCGAAATGAATGAGCACAAAGATTTGACCCTCTCCACCTTGTCATAGAGGGTCCCGAGTTTTTCCTGGAAGGTAACTTTTTTTAATTTCTCTATGTAATCCCACAGCGGCTTTTCCCGGTCTTCGATAAAGTAGAACCTTGCATCCTCAAGCCTTGCGCGGAGCACGCGCTCGGCGCCTTTTCTGACGATGTCATTGTTCTCAGGTCTTGTGTTGCTCACAACAATGTAATTCGGAAGGATGCGCCCCTGCATGTCTTCAGTTGAAAAATATTTCTGGTGCGTCCTCATGACCGTTATGAGAAGCTCTTTTGGCAGCTCAAGATATTTATCTTCAAAGCTTCCAAGGACCGGGGTCGGATGTTCCACAAGAAAGGTCACAAGCTCCAGCAGTTCCTCATCCTCATGCACCCTGATATTTTTTCCAGACTCGATCTTTTTTATGCCTTCGGAAATAACTTTTTTTCTCTCAACATGGTCCGCGATAACGCCGCCTTTTGAAAGGAGGGACAGGTATTCGGAAGGGTCCTTTATCCTGATCGCCTCAGGCGACAGGAACCTGTGGCCGTATGTAATGTCGCCGCTCTTAATCCCGTCAAGGTCAAACGGGACCACATCGCCTCCAAGCATCGCGGCTACCCAGCGGATGGGCCTGAAAAATCTCAGGGAGCCGTCGCCCCACCTCATTGTCTTCGGGAGCTGTAGTGATGAAATGAGTTTGGGTAATTCTTCACTCAGGACTTCCTTTGTCGCCCTGCCTTTTTCTTCAACTGTGGCCGCGATATATTCCCCGCGCTCTGTCTGAACGGTCCTGAGTTTTTCAACCCCGATATTCAGAGACCGGGCAAAGCCGATTGCCGCCTTTGCCGGATTACCTTTGTCATCAATCGCGACTTTCTTCGGAGGGCCGAGGGTTTCAGTTGTCCTGTTTTTCTGCATCTCCGAAACATTTTCAATGTATATCGTCAGCCTTCTCGGGGTGGAGTATTCAGAGATTGCCCCATATTCGATAGAAGCGTTATTCAGAAACTGAACAAGCGCATCTTTTAAAATCGCCAGCCCCCTCGGAACAAACCTGGCGGGAATTTCTTCGCTTCCAATTTCTAATAAAAATGTTTTCATAATTGAAGTATTGTTAATAGTCAGTGTTGTCATTCCCGCTTGTCGGGAATCCTTCTTAAGAAAGACTCCGGACAAGCCGGAGTGACAAATCAATTTCTCACACTTAAGTACCCCTTAATAGCTGTTAACTCTTAACTTTTCTTTAACAGAGGGAAACCCATTTCCTCCCGCAGTTTCAAATAACCTTCGGCGCATTTCCTCGCAAGGTTTCTTACCCTCGCTATGTACGCGGTCCTCTCTGTTACACTTATCGCTCCGCGCGCATCCAGCATATTAAAGCTGTGCGAGCATTTCAGGCAGAAATCATAAGCCGGCAGCACAAGACCTTTTTTCAGCAGGACGAGTGATTCTTTCTCGAATTTTTCAAAAAGCAGAAAATGCAGGCTTGCGTCTGATTCGTCAAAATTGTATTTTGAGAACTCAACCTCCGATTCATGATGGACGTCGCCGTATGTGATGTCTTTATTCCATTTCAGATTATAGACATTGTCTACTTCCTGCAGATACATTGCGATGCGTTCAACGCCGTAAGTGAGTTCTACTGACACCGGTTTTAATTCAATGCCGCCTACCTGCTGGAAATATGTGAACTGCGTTATCTCCATCCCGTCAAGCCAGACTTCCCAGCCGAGCCCCCAGGCCCCGAGCGTGGGCGATTCCCAGTCGTCTTCGACAAAGCGTATGTCATGCTTGAGAAGGTCAATGCTTATCGCTGAAAGACTTTTCAGATAAAGCTCCTGCGTGTCGGGCGGAGAAGGTTTTAATATCACCTGATACTGGTAATAATGCTGGAGCCTGTTGGGGTTCTCCCCGTACCTGCCGTCAGTGGGACGTCTTGAAGGCTCAACATAAGCGGCTTTCCACGGCTCCGGGCCGAGCACACGAAAAAACGTAGCGGGATTGAACGTGCCCGCGCCGACTTCAATATCGTAAGGCTGATGAATCACGCAGCCTTTATTTCCCCAGAATTCATGCAGCTTTAAAATCAGGTCCTGTAAGTACATAGGTTAAAATCTTAAAAGGAAGCGCAGCCCTTTGTCAAACTGAAAACTTTCAACTCTGTAAAGAGATTGTAAATCTGAAAAAACTGATTGATACGCCGGTTATTTCATCATCTTCTGAAGCATTGCCTGCGCCTTCAGTCCCTCGCCTAATTCAGGAAATATATCCGCTGTAATCCTGTAACCTTTTTCAGCATCGGCAAAATTGCCCAGATTGTAATTGGCCTCGGAGTAAAAGAAGATCAAAGAAGGTCGTGGGTGTTTTCCTGTTTGGGCATAATCCTTATATGACGGCGCGCATAATCTCAAAAGCTTGTCCCACTCGGCGTTTTGGTAGTAGCTGTTTCCGAGCGTCTCTTCGACATAACCTTTCACTGGAGAGTCCGGATATTTTTCCATAAACTCGCTGTAAAGGGTGTAGGCTTTTTCATACACTGGTGGGGAATAATCCTTCACATAAATCGTGATAAGCTTCAGGTAACTCTCCTGGGCAAGAGGCGCGTCAGGATATTCTCTTATAATTTTACTGTAGCGTTCCTCTATTTCCGGCAGCACCGATTGTCTGTCATCTGTTGATTGAACAATGTTGAGTATCTCAGCGAATAGTTCAAGAGATTTGGTCTCATGCTCAGTATGAACTTTGGCCTTACCGGTCTTCTCTTTTTGTATTGATGTCGGCGCTGTCGCACATGCTGTAAGCAGAGAAATCAGTAATATGCATAAAGCTGTTTTATTCATGATGCTTAGAATACACAAAGCAAAAAAATAATAGCAATAAGATCAAATATATCTAAATAGATACTGATTCCTGAAATTGAAAATAGATAAGCAGCATAACCCGGATGTCATGAAAATATGAACGATGTCACTTTAATGACTGTCTGTTGCAAAATAAATAATAATAAAAATGCTCACTTGATTATGGCATGTTTATTGCTTTTATTTTCATTGCAAGGCTACCCCAGACTTATACGTTGGGTGCTTATAATGAAATTTTCAGATGTGAGGTGCTGTTTGGAAATGAATAAAAGATTTATTTTGAAAACAATAATTAAATTACTACTTTTATTATTATGTGGTCTTGGACTTCTGAGTTCCTGCGGAGGCGGGGGCGGGGGCGGTGGAGATGTTTCTGATACTGCTCCTGATCCCGGTACAAATCCTGTTCCTGCTCCCGATCCTGCTCCTGACAATCCGACTCCGAATACCCCGGCTCCCTTCGCAATTTCCGTGATTGACAGCACAGGGGATACAGGTTGGTTTACCTCCGTAGCATTAGATGCGACCAATAAGGCGCATATCAGTTATTATGACCTGACAAGCGGTAATTTAAAATACATTTCAAATGCAACCGGCTCATGGGCGTCGCCTGAAATAGTAGACCCTATAGGCAATTTCTTCGAGTTTTCTACTTCCATAGCTGTTGACTCAAACAATAAAGTTCATGTTAGTTATTATGACGAAACAAATGGTAGCTTAAAATACGCTACCAATGCATCCGGCACTTGGGTGGTTAAAAATGATATTGATACTTCCGGGAATGATGTGGGGGTGAGTTCTTCCATAGCGATTGGTTCGAACAATAAAGTTCACATCAGTTATTATGATTTTACAAATGGCAACCTTAAATACGCCACCAATGCATCCGGCTTCTGGGTTGTTAAAGATGATATTGACATATCAGGGAATGATGTAGGGGACTTTTCTTCTATCGCCGTGGATTCAAGCGGTAAAGTCCATATCAGTTATTATGACTTTACAAATGATAACCTTAAATACGCTACCAATGCATCCGGCCCCTGGGTAACTTCTGCTATTGATAGCACAGGTGATGTGGGATGGTACACTTCAATAGCAGTTGATTCAAACAACAAAATTCATATCAGTTATTATGACGTTACGAATAACGATCTCAAATACGCCACCGATGTGTCCGGTTCATGGGTAATATCTACTATTGACAGCGCAGGTGATGCTGGTGAGTATTCCTCAATTGCAACGGATTCGAACAATAAAGTCCACATCAGTTATTATGACGCTACAACTTTAAATGATGGCAATCTCAAGTACGCTACTAATGCGTCCGGCTCATGGACAACATCGGAAATTGACAGCACGGGAGATGTAGGAGATTATACTTCAATAGCAGTTGATTCAAACAACAAAATTCATATCAGCTACCATGACGCGACAAACGGTAATCTGAAATATGCGGAAAAGTAAGAGGCTCGATGCTTTCAATCCCCGGTAATTGCGCTCATACCACTCTTCTTTTTATGCGACCGTATGTAGATATAGATAATGACGGCACTTACGAGCACTACGATGATCAGCGCCTGGTGTGAATATTTCATAATCAACTCCTGGTTTTCGCCGATGAAGTAGCCGATGTAGGTGAGGATTGTGACCCATATGCCCGCGCCCATCAGTGTATAGAGGGAGAACTTGAAATGGTTCATCCCGGCAAGCCCGGCCGGAAGCGAAATAAGATGCCGCACCACGGGCAGTAATCTTCCGATGAATGTGGATATCTCTCCGTGGGCATGGAAAAACTTTTCCACCTTGGAGAACTTTTCTTCCGTGATCCAAACATATTTGCCGTACTTGAGCAAGAGCGGCCTGCCGAGATAGTGGGAGGCAAAATAGTTCGCGTAGGCGCCCACGAGGCTTCCCATCGTTCCCCAGAAAATGGCAATAAAGATATTCATCTTTCCCTGGTGAGCAAGATACCCTGCTGGAGGCATTACCAGTTCGCTCGGGACAGGAATCACCGAACTTTCCATAGCCATGAGCAGAAAGATGCCCGGATAGCCTAATTCGCCGATGGTATTGACCAGCCACATAATCAATTCATGCATGATGTTGACCTCTCATTTTCTGATTGATAGTTTTATATTATATTTGCTTTGAAAAATTACACAAAAAAGGCGGGGTTAAAAGACCGCCCTTTTTATTAAGTTCGCCGCTTAACTTTCAGGGGCTTCAACCGCCGCCGCTGCAATGAAGAAAAAAACTGCTACTGCCTTTTCTCCGAAAATTGTGACAAAATTGATAAACGTTCAATGCCTCGTATGGATGATTTATGATTTGTTAAAGTATAACAAGTCATCTGACACTAAGTCCAGCAGAAACTTTTTGCGTATAACTTTTCGTTCCCCAGGAGTTCCCCCTTTATTTAATTTTCATCTTTATATAAAATAAAACGTTTTTTCGCTTGAAATGGATACGGAATGTTTTTTCTTCATAGGTTTTATCTGGTCCCTTTCGGCTGCAGCAATCTCTCTTCTGCCTGTTCCGAAAGTGAAAGGCCCCAACTGTATCCGCTTTACACCTGCCGCAATATCAAATGAAAAAGGCATTGATTTTTCCACTGAAGCAGCAGCAATATTGCGGAGGTTTGTAAAATGACCATTACGCCTCTCGGGATAGTCTCTTTATCTGTGCTGCTGCTCTTTCTGGCGGTCTTACTTGTGCCGCTTTTAAAAAGCAGCCAGCGTCTTTTAATCAGTACATCCTTCACCCTGGCTTCAGCCGCTTCATTGCTCGGCATAATTGGAGGCGTCTGGGCTGTCGGCGGCGCTATTACAAATACAATGATCCTGCCTGTGGGACTGCCCGACCTTCCTTTTCATCTGAGGGCCGATCCGCTTGCGGGTTTCTTCATTACGGTAATATGCCTGCTGTCGCTCTTTGTATCGATGTATTCTCTTGGCTATATCAAGGGATATTTAGGACGCAGGCCGGTAACAAGTCTTGTTGTTTTCTACAACATTTTTCTTGCAGGCATGCTGATGGTTGTGCTGGCGGATGACGCATTGTTCTTTCTTATCGCGTGGGAAGTCATGGCGGCGGCCTCATACTTCCTTGTAATGTTTGAAGATGAGCGCATAGAAAACAGGCGTGCCGCATTTCTTTATATAATAGTCGCGCATGTAGGGGCGATTGCGATACTCTTGTCCTTTGGAATTATGGCGGGCCTTGCTACGGGTTTTGAAAATTTCACCGGCTACACGTTTGACGCCATGCGGCAGGCTGAGTTCCCTCTTAAATGGGCGACTGCCGCGTTCCTTCTGGCCTTTTTAGGATTTGCCGCAAAGGCCGGCGTGGTCCCACTTCACGTCTGGCTTCCTGAGGCGCATCCTGTTGCGCCGTCCAATGTTTCCGCTTTGATGAGCGGCGTGATGCTCAAGACCGCCATCTACGGAATAGTGCGAGTGTCATTTGATCTCCTCGGGACATTCCCGTGGTGGTGGGGGGCCATTGTTTTGATACTCGGCCTGATATCCGCTGTTATGGGCGTGCTCTACGCACTAATGCAGCATGATCTCAAGAGACTGCTTGCTTATCATTCCGTAGAAAATATCGGGATCATCCTCATCGGCATCGGGCTGTCGATGATATTCACTTCATTTAATATGCCTATGCTTGCAGCGCTCGGCTTGATCGCAGGGCTTTATCATACAATGAATCACGCTATGTTCAAAGGACTGCTCTTTATGGGTGCCGGGGCCGTGCTCCACGCAACGAAAGAGCGCAATATGGAGGAAATGGGCGGACTCATCCACCGGATGCCGTGGACCGCGGCGCTTTTTCTTATAGGGTGCGTTTCCATTTCCGCGCTGCCTCCTTTTAACGGGTTCGTGTCTGAGTGGCTTACGTTTCAGGCGTTTCTGCTCTCTCCAGCGATGCCAAGTCCTTTACTGAAATTATTGGTCCCGCTTGGCGCGGCGCTTCTCGCGCTGACAGGCGCTCTTGCCGCCGCCTGCTTTGTAAAGGCGTTCGGGGTAACTTTTTTAGGGCACTGGAGAGGGCATCATATGCCCCGCGTCCATGAGGCTGACTGGTTCATGCGCTCCGGCATGATATTGGCTGCGCTGACTTGTTTTTTACTTGGAGTTTTACCCACCCTGTTTATTGACTGGATGGACATAATTCCACAGCAGTTAATTGGGACAAAGATCGGCGTGTCTTCAGGAACTTACGGCTGGCTGTGGCTTACGCCCGTTGCACAGGAGCGGGCGTCATATTCAGGCCCGATAGTTTTTGTGGGCATATTGCTTGTTGTGGTTGCGGCGTATCTTATACTGCACGTCAAGCCCGGCGCAATACACAGAGTGCCTATCTGGGACTGCGGTTTCGGAAAGCTTAATCAGAGAATGCAATACAGCGCCACATCTTTTTCAATGCCTATTCGCAGGATCTTCGGCTTTCTGTTCAATATCAGGGAACAGGTGAGGCTTACACCGAGGGGCGTATACAAGGCCTTTCCGAAAAGATTAAATTATTATCTTCGCGTTAGAGACCGTTTTTGGGGCTGGCTCTACAATCCGGTTATAGAATTCAGTTTTTGGGTATCGCGCATGGTGGGCAGGCTCCAGCAGGGGCGCATTCAGGCGTATCTCATATATTCTTTTATAACTATAATAGTGCTATTGGTGTTTTCACGATGAAACTTTACAGATTCGTAATAGAATTTCTCCAGTTAGCGATTCTCCTGGGGGTTGCGCCCGCGTTCACGGGATGGGTGAGGATGCTGAAATGCTGGTCGCAGGGACGCACATCAGCAGGCATATTCCAGCCTTACAGGGACATCCTGAAATTATTTTCAAAGGACATCTTTCTTGCTGATAACGCTTCATGGATCTTCCGCTTCACGCCTTACCTTGTGTTCGGCACAGCGGTGCTCGCCGGTGCAATAATTCCGATGCTGTCGCTGGAGCTGCCCATTGCGTCCACGGCTGACGTAATTGTTCTTGTAGCGCTCTTTGCGATTGCGCGCTTCTTTACCGCGCTTGCGGGAATGGATATCGGGACTGCTTTTGGCGGTATGGGTTCAAGCCGAGAAATGACAATAGCGTCATTGGCCGAGCCCGCCATGCTCATGGCGATATTCACAGTTTCACTTGCAAGCAAATCGACTTCGCTGTCGCAGATGGTGCATGTTATCTACAGCGGTCAGATCGCTTTAAGGCCTTCACTCGCGTTTGCTTTTTTTGCTTTTATATTGATCGCCCTCGCTGAGACCGGCAGGATACCGGTTGATAATCCGGCCACGCACCTTGAACTTACCATGATCCATGAGGCCATGATACTTGAATATTCGGGAAGGCACCTGGCCCTGATTGAATGGGCAAGCATGATGAAGCTCTTTCTTTTTGTCATGCTGGGGGTCGCGGCCTTTGCCCCCTGGGGTATTGCCGAGTCAGGAGATATTATCGCAATCTCCCTGGCGTTTGTATTTATGCTATTAAAACTTGTAATTGTCGGGATCGTGCTTGTAATGATAGAGACAGGCCTTGCCAAGATGAGGATATTCCGGCTGACCGAATTTTTAGGGTCGGCGTTTTTATTAGCAACGCTCGGGATGCTGTCGTTTTTTATTTTAGAGTGAAAGGAGCAATAAGCTTTTAGCTGTCAGCTATCAGCTTTATAGGAAAAATAATTTATGAGAGCTTACAGCTTATTGCTGATAGCTTACAGCTACATTTTATGGATTTAAACGTTGCCGCGCAGTTAAACAGTTTTCTTGCCGCCTTCGTGCTGCTTACCGCATTCGGAATGCTGGTGCAGAGGAGGATGTACGGGCTTGTGCACCTGTTTACATGGCAGGGATTTTTTTTATCGATCAATACGGCCGTTGTCGGTTTTGTCGCCGGGAAACATCACCTTTATATATCGTCCATTCTGACATTGTCTTTGAAAGTTATCCTGCTTCCATATATCCTGCACGTGCTCATACGGCGGCTTAAGGTACACAAAGAAGTGGAAGTGGTAGTGAACATTCCCATGACAATGATGATGGGCATAGCCCTTGTTATATTTTCTTATTACCTGATGGCCCCTGTTACCCAGCTTTCCACTCTCGTTACACGCTCGACGCTCGCTGTTGCGCTTGCCACCGTCATGATCGGGTTGCTGATGATGATAACGAGAAAACATGCCGTCACGCAGATAATAGGATTTCTTGCTATGGAAAACGGCCTCTTTTTCGCGGCCACCAGCGCGACATACGGGATGCCGCTCGTGGTGGAATTGGGAGTTGCGCTTGATATTTTGATCGCGGCGTTCATATTCGGGATATTCTTTTTTCATATACACACTACCTTTGACAGCCTTGATGTAGACCAGATGGCAAGGCTGAAAGAGGAGGACTGAAAAACCGTAACGCGTGACGCGTAATGAGTAATGGATAAAAACAACTCATCACGCAATGGAGAACATTAGCAAAGTGTCATTCCCGCAAGCGAAGCGCGTCGTGAGTCCTTCTGTAAATAAATAAAGATTCCGGACAAGCCGGAATGACAGATGAGAAAATCATTTTTTATGAAGAGCGATTATTAAAATGGAGAAAATATAATGTTGTTAGTCTTGTTACTGGTGCCGCTTTTTGCAGCGGTGATACTGGGGTTTATAGGAGACAGGAAGTTTGCGCCCGAAATAAACATCGCTGGGTCAGCCGCTACATTTGTAGGTGGGGCGGGACTCGCGCTGCAGGTTTATGAGCAGGGGCCGATGCTTGCCGGGGGGAAATTTTTCTTTGTTGACGCGTTCAACGTCTATCTGGCTGTGCTTACATCTTTTGTCTCCATGACAACGGCGATCTTCAGCAGGAGATATATGAGGAGGGAAAAGGAGCACGGGCGGGTAGGGCACGTAAGGATGCGCTTCTATCACGCAATGTTCCAGCTTTTTATCTTCGCGATGCTCTTGTGTCTGTTGACGAATAACATCGGCGTACTCTGGATAGCGATGGAGCTCGCTACATTGTCAACGGTCCTGCTTGTTTCCTTATACAGGACACCTACGGCAATTGAAGCGGCGTGGAAATATTTCATACTCTGCGGCGTGGGTATTGCCCAGGCGCTCTTTGGAACGGTGCTGCTGTACTTTGCCGCTGAAAAAGTACTTGGTGAAGGCGGCGAGGCGCTTCTCTGGACCAACCTGAGCCAGGTAAGCGGAAGCCTTGAGCCTACAGTCCTCTCGCTTGCCTTTGTCTTCCTCATGGTAGGGTACGGCACGAAAGTCGGCCTTGTCCCCCTGCATAACTGGCTGCCGGACGCTCACAGTGAAGGCCCCACACCAATATCCGCCGTGCTTTCAGGCCTTTTGCTGAACATCGCGCTTTATGCCCTCGTAAGATGCAAGGTGCTTGTCGACGGATCTACCGGCACACACCGTGCGGGAAATATAATGATGGGCTTCGGACTGCTCTCAATACTTGTTGCGGCTTTCTCTCTTCTGAGGCAGAAAGATATTAAACGCATGTTCTCTTATTCATCCATCGAGCATATGGGAATAGCGACCTTTGCTTTCGGCCTTGGGGGACCCATTGCCACATTCGGCGCCCTCTTGCATATGCTCGTGCACAGTCTCGCAAAGTCGTCCATATTTTTTACCGTAGGCCATGCCTCCCAGATGCACAGGACACAGGAGATGGACAAAATAAGGGGCCTCTTCAAAGGCAATGGGCTTGTCGGATGGGGACTGATGTTCGGGGTCATGGCTATTGTGGGGATGCCGCCGTTCGGTGTCTTCACAAGCGAGTTTCTTATATTGACAGCCACAATTAAAGACGCGCCATTGTTGACGCCGTTTCTTCTGCTGGGTCTTGGGGTGGCTTTTGCGGCCCTTTTCAGAAGGGTGCAGCCGATGGTCTCAGGCGATATTCCGTCTTATCAGAAGCCCATAAAAGTAGCGCACCTGCCTGTGCTTCTGCATATGGTACTTGTCCTTATTCTCGGCGTTTATATGCCGGCATTTCTTAATAACTGGTTTCATACCGCAGTGGAGTTATTGAAATGAGCATATTAAAAAACGCGATAATATCAGCCCTCGGAGCGGATGCAGTGTTTGACGGAAACAATTATCCCGCTTCCATGGATTTCTGCGTTGTGCCGAGAGGAAAATTCGTAGACGCCGCAAAGGCGATGAAAAAGATCCACGCCCTTCTTGTGGCGGAATGGGCTTCCGATGAATCGCAGCTTGGCAGGGGCTTTGGCGTATTTGCCTGCTACAGATGGGGCGCTGAGTACCTGATCGTAAAGATCGAACTCCCGTATGATGATCCGATCTTTGCCAGTATCACGAATAAATTTATGCCTGCCTACCGTTTTGAGCGGCAGATGAAGAGTCTCATGGGTGTCGTGCCTGTGGGGCATCCTGACCTGAGGCCGTGGATAAAATTTGAGGACTGGCCTGAGGACGCATGGCCGCTGAGGAAATCCTTTGACGCCTCAAAGCCGATGCCTCGTGTCAAAGGAGAATACAAATTCGTCAGGGCTGAAGGGGAGGGCGTTTATGAAATACCGGTCGGGCCTGTGCACGCGGGGATCATTGAGCCGGGGCATTTCCGTTTTCAGGCGGTAGGAGAGGACATTCTCAACCTCGAAGAGAGGCTCGGATATGTCCATAAAGGGATTGAGAAAAGATTTGAAGCGCTTTCATGGCAGGAAGGTTCAAGACTTGCGGGACGCGTGTCAGGAGATACAACCGTCGCGCACAGCCTCGCTTATTGCATGGCATTAGAGTCCATGACAGGATGCAGAGTGCCTGAACGCGCACAGTGGCTGCGGGCGCTTTTTCTTGAAAGGGAGCGCATTGCCAACCATCTCGGAGACCTCGGCGCAATTTGCAATGACGCCGCCTTCGCGTTCATGCTTTATCAGATGTCGAGGCTAAAGGAGATTATGCTGCGGACGAATCACAAACTGTTCGGGCACAGATTTATGATGGACAGGATAATCCCCGGAGGCGTATCGGTTGATATCGGTCCGGACGGCAGGGAATTAATATTATCTGAGCTGAAAAAACTCTTAAAGGAATTCAACAGGCTCGTGGTTATCTATGATGAGAATTCATCACTTGAAGACAGGGTGCGGGAGACCGGTATTCTCATCCCTGATAAGGCGAGGGAATTGTGCGCGGTGGGAATTGTCGCGAGGGCCAGCGGGCTTAACCTTGACTGCCGCATGCAAAATCCTTTTCCGCCGTATGACCGCATCGGCGTGAACGTGCCGGTGCTTATTTCCGGCGACGTGCACGCAAGGGCGTGGGTCAGGGTCGAAGAGGTAAGAGAGTCCATACGGATCATCCGCGAGATAATTAATGCGCTTCCATCCGGCCCGATATCCGCTGAGGCTGGAATCCCTTCGCCGGATAGTTCAGGGTTTTCCGCTGTGGAAGGATGGCGCGGGGAGATTGTCTACTGGCTCCAGGCAGGGCCGAACAGTGAGATCAACAGGGGCATGGTAAGGGACCCTTCCAGCGTCAATTGGCTTGGGCTTGAGCAGGCAGTGCTCGGAAATATAGTGCCTGACTTTCCGCTTTGCAATAAAAGTTTTAATCAGTCATATTCGGGGCATGATCTGTGAAGGAGGAATAGGTCCTATACGACGTATAAGACCTATTAACCATAAATGAAAATACTTAATCAAATACTGAGGACAGGGATTGTAACGGAGGCGCTGCCGCCGGAGGTTGAAGAAGAGATAAAGTCTGTCGGCGCAAAGCTGGAAGAAGCCATCAGGAGGCGTTTCAGCAGGAGCCTTACTATCCGGCAGGTGGATGCGGGCTCGTGCAACGGCTGCGAGCTTGAGATCCATGCGATAAATAATCCGATCTACAATTGCGAGAGATTCGGTATTCATTTTACCGCATCCCCCAGGTTTGCGGACATGCTTTTGGTCACAGGTCCTGTGACAAGGAACATGGAGATCGCCCTCCGCAGGACGTATGATTCAACGCCTACTCCGAAGCTTGTTGTTGCTGTGGGAGACTGCGGTTGTAACGGTGGGATATTCGGAGAGACCTACGCTTCTCTGGGCGGCATAGACAAGGTCATTCCGGTAGACGTTTATATTTCCGGCTGCCCCCCGACTCCGATAGCGCTGCTCCACGGGATACTCAAGACTGTAGAGGAAAAATAAATCAGCGGCTAACCTGGTTTCCCGGAATCAAATATCTCTTTTACGCGCCCTACTTCTCCGCTTACCAGACGCACTTTGATCCCGTGAGGATGCGAAGGAGACTTGGTTAAAATATCCCTTACGATTCCCTCTGTCAGATTCCCTGAACGCTGGTCCTGTTTCAAGACTATTGAAACACGTGATCCAGGTTTTATATCCGAACGTTTATTTCCATTCAAATAATGTTCTCCTTATACAGTAATGCATCTTCATCATCATTCGGATTTAAGATGCTTTAACCGGCTTTATTCATTCGTGTATATTCGTGCTCATTCGTGGCAACTGCTTATTTTGGTTAGAACGCTCTCACGCGGAAGAGGGTGCCGTTATAGTTGAAGACGACCCCTGTCTCGGTGATTTCCTTTATCGTCAGGTTTTTTGCCACCGTATCGCCTTCGCGTAAAATATCACCGTTAACATTCACCATCCTTGTGTCGGAGCTGTTGGAATAAATATGTCCGAGAATGGATATCTTCGGCAGCTCGCCCTGGACATTTTGAGGCAGCTGGCTTAATTCTGGGATACTGTTGGTTGAGGCGGTTTTATTTGTATCCGGCTGCTGTGTTTCCTGTGACGCGGGAATTGTTTTGGGAGACTGTTTGCTTAGTGTTTCAGTTGCAGCAGCTTTCGGTATCTTCAGTCTCGCGACTTTTTTAGGTGGTGTCTTTACGTCAACAGCCGGCAATTGCGGAGTTTGAGCTTTATGTATTGGTTCCTGTTCGTTTGCTTTCGCAGTTGATTGCTGCTCCTGTTTTACCGCGTTAGATGCAACGCTTTGCTTCCCGGAAGCAGTAGTATTTACTTCCCTTGCGGGTTTTTCTTTATCGGCCTTTATGGATGAGTTGTGTGTATCAAATATCTTATCACTGACCTTTTCAGCAACTATGGAATTGTTGCTTTTTGTTTCAGCGGCTGTTGTTTCATGCTGTTGTTCAACGGCAGTTTTGGCCGGAGTGTTTTGATTGCCAGTGTTTCGTGGAAGGAGCCAGACTGCCAATATCCCTGCGTTCAGGACCAATGCCGCAAGCACAAGATATTGCCAAACGGGACGCTTTCTCTGCTCTTCCGGCGCAGGAATATGGACCGTCATCAGGTCCGGCACGGAGCCCCGCTGGCGTTTTTGCTCAATTTTTTTCAGCGCATCAAGTATAAAAGACATATGTTTTAATTCATTGATACAGGGTGTTACTCATTCTGTCATTCTGGCTTGTCCAGAATCTATTGTAATTCTCAAGGAGTCAGAAAGATTCCCGGCAAGCGGGAATGACAGCAAAAGAGCCACTCATTTTTTTACTAATAGCGGCTGCTCCTTGTCAACAGCAACATTAATCGCGATAATTGTCTTGGGGCCTATTATGCCATCCGGTTTGAGTCCCTCAGTGAGCTGGAATTTTTTTACCTCTTTAACGAGGGCGGCATCATAGATTAAACTTTCCCGTGGCTGGACTTGTCGTCCCTGTATAGCTGATAATTGTTCGCTAAGCCACCGTACTACCAGCCCCTTATCACCGGGCAGGATGTCGTTGTTATAATCAGCCGGTGCCTTCCACAACAGCGTGAAGTCACCGAGCCAGTGGGATTCAATGTCTTTGACGGAAATTCTCCTGGTTGTCATTCCTAAAGTCAAAGTAACCGTTTCTCCTTCAAATGCCGTTAAAGCCGCGTAAAAAATGCTTCCCTTTTCATCCGTGAGTTTCAACACTGCGGGGCTGTTTAACTGATGCAGTGTGCTTAGACTGCCTACGTTATTAAGACATTGCAATCCGTTTGCCTTTGCCTGTTCGCACGGCTGAACACTTTTCTGAGGTTGATACGTGATGCCCCACTGACTGAACATTGACTGAAAAGCCGTTTCGCCGCTTTGATTAAAAGGCTGACCTTCAGGCCATTCCAGTTTGTCAGACGGAGGAGGCTGCATGACTTTTTCCGGTTGTATTATATTTGCCGGTTGTTCTGGTGCCGGCTGAAGTACATTTGCGGTAATTTCGCGTGATTTATTTAAATCGTCTTTAACATAGTAAGTTGCAGCCAGTACAACCCCTACTACGGGCACCATAATTACCGCTAACCAGACAGCGGCTTTTTGGTACCGACCCAAGAAGCTGTTTCCCCCGAATACCTCACGCGAGGCTTTTATCAGAATGGATTTACTGACCTCATTTTTTCCAAGGGCAAAGGCCCCGATCAGGGCGCGGTCGCAGAGGACGTTAATTAAACGGGGGACCCCTCCGCTTAATTCATACAATTTAGCAATTGCGGAATCCGTAAATAACTGCCTTTTTACTCCGGCAATTGTCAGACGGTGCGAAACGTAGGACGCCAATTCCTTTTTAGAAATAGATCCCAGATGGTAACGCGCGATAACGCGCTGAGAAAGCTGGCGCAATTCCGGCTGCGCCAATTTCTCCCTAAGCTCCGGTTGTCCCAGCAGGATTATCTGAAGAAGCTTGACCTGGTTAGTCTCAAGGTTAGTCAGAAGGCGAAGCTGCTCCAGAACATCGGCGCTAAGGTTCTGCGCCTCGTCAATTATGAGGACGGTCTTCTGCCCTTTTTCATGGGATGCAAGCAAATAAACGTTCAGGAGATCCACAAAGACTTTTATGCTTGTATTGCCTTGCGGATATTTTATTCCGAATTCATCACAGATGGTGGCCAATAGCTCTTCGACCGTTAATTTAGGATTTATAATAAAAGCAATAGCGGAGTTTTCCGGTATATGCTCCAGCAAACAGCGGCAGACTGTCGTCTTGCCGGTCCCGACCTCGCCGGTGAGCAGGACAAAGCCGCCGGCACTGTTGAAGCCGTATACCAGATGGGCCAGCGCCTCCCTGTGTTGCCCGCTCATGTAGAGATAGCGGGGATCGGGGGCGATGGAAAAAGGCATTTCCTCGAGGCCGAAATATTCTTTGTACATAAGTTTCCCATTACAAAATAGGTTGCCAATAAACCATTTTGTAATTATTTAAGAGTAATACAAGAAACAGGGAAAATACAACTGCCGGCACGGCGCGGTGAGTTTCGCATAATGGTCATACAGGATTCAGTACAGCGTAAAGGTGGTCGCAGAGAGGGTGTTTTATGAAGACAAAATCTTTCCGGTTATATTTCAATTCTGAAAGTTATGATTGGCGGGAGATGATATTTTAGTTTCATGGTCATGATATGTATCTGCCCTATCGTAATCAGCAACTTCATCCCTGAGCTTAAACTCATTAGCTAAGGCCTTAAGCTCCGTCGCCATTTTTTGCAGATGTATGCTGGATTCTGAGGACTTTTGAGCGCTGTCGTTGGTCTGCTCGCTTAGGTTCGCTACCGTAGAGAGATTGGCGGTTATTTCATTTGCCGCGCTGGACTGTTCCTCAACTGTAGCGGCGATTCTCTGGATCATTTCCGTAACGTTTTGTGCAGACACCACTATCATCTGGAGTGAATTACCTGCCTTGGCTGCCAGATCGGAACCGTTTTCCACCTCTTTTGTACAATGGTGCATGGATTGGACAGCCTTATTCGTGTCTTCCTGGATGCCTTTGATCGTGTCGGCTATTTCCTTTGTCGCGGAAGTGGTCCTCTCCGCCAGCTTCCTTACCTCATTTGCTACTACTGAAAACCCTCTCCCCTGCTCCCCTGCGCGGGCCGCTTCAATGTTTGCATTGAGCGCAAGAAGATTTGTCTGATCGGCTATTTCGTCTATGACTTTAATAATCTCACCGATTTGCGCTGACCTGTGAGAGAGACTTGCAACGATATCCGAGGCTTCTTTTACAGAACCTGCGATGGAATTCATTCTGTTCATAGCGTCAATAACGACGTCTCCGCTCTCAATGGCAAGTTCAAAAGACTCCCTCGATGAACTTGATACGATTTCAGTATTCTGCACTATGTCATTAAATGTCGCAGACAGTTCTTCTGTTGCCGCAACCGCGCTGCTGGTCTGTGACGTTTGCTCCTGTGCATTGGAAGCAATTCTGGCCGTGTTTGAAGAGAATTCTTCCGCATTTAATGCCACAGCGTTAATGTCGTTTTTCAAAGTGCTTATAAAACTGCTGAGTTTATTTAGCGCGCGATTAAAGTTGAAAGCTAATTTGCCAAACTCATCTTTTTTAGATTCATCCATAACGATGCTTAGATCGCCATTCTCAAAACCCTCTGCTATGGTATTCAGCGCTTTTATGGGCGATGTGATGGAGCGATAGAGGTTTACTAATATAAAGCACATCAATACCATGATTGTAATTGCGATTATGTTAATAATTCGTTCCGTTTTATTTGCCGCTGCTTTTGCATCTGCCTGTGTTTTCAGGGCAAGTTCCTCGACTTCCTTTAATAAGGTTTTGGCTTCTGTAGTAAGCTGTCCGTACTGGAGCATGGCATCATCGTTTGTTACTTTTATCATTTTTATTTTCAGGAATGCTTCAGCGCCGTCTTTAACTTTTTTCCATTGCGGCGAGATATTTTCATTCAGGGTCTTACGCAATTCTGCGTCATTGGACCTGGCCGCTGTGAGCATATTGTGAAGTTCTTCGAACCCGGTAAGGTGTTCGCGTGTTAACTCTCTCGATAAGGGTTCCCCTTCATCAATGATAAACTCATTTATACCCCTGAATATCCCCTGCAGGTGCATGGTTTCTTTTTCAAGCAGGTAGGCGAGATCGGTTTTACCGGTTACGGTCCTGTTTCCCCACAGGTTGATGGTTACCATTGTCAGAAATAAAACAAACAATATGACAGAGGTATAAATGATCCGGTTTCTGATGCTCATGTATATCCTATTCTTTTCCAATGTTAAGGCTGGGGGATAGACTATTCTGCCCCCCAGCCCTGATATTTTAGTGTTCTAAAGGATAGCCTTTATTAGACCAGTCGTCAAAACCGTCTCTGTACCACATCACGTTTTTATATCCGGCCTCTTTTGCAATCTTGGCAGCATAATATGATTTCCAGCCGCTTGGCCCGTCACTGTGAAATACTACCTTTGCATTTTTGTCCTGAGGTAATACAGCAAGGTTAAACTCGCCTGCACGTTTGCTGGGATCTTCATTTTCGGTGGTCCACTTGAACGGGAGTGAAGCTGCGCCCTGAAGGTGACCTTTGCCGTAATTTAATGCCTTTCTCATATCAAAGACATGCACGTCTTTCTGTCCTAACACTGCCTTTACCTCGTCTGCAGTCACGATCTTTACTCCTTCGAGTTTTGCAGGCGTTGGCGCATCATCTGCCATCGCAATGCCTGCACATGCAAATACAAAAGAAGCAACTAACAACATTACTAAACACTTATTCATTTTTTCCTCCTTTACATTTTTTGATTTTGGCTTTTAATAAATGTAGAAAATACTATTTAATAATTGTACCCACCTCACCCCCTTTTAAATTTTGATGTTCATTAAGAACATAGGTAACTTTATATCGGTATTCCATTTAAAAACTTTAATCAAAGCAAATAACAGAAAAATCTTTTCTTGCTCATTTAAAACACCACCGTGACAGTGGTGTTCTATTGGCTTTGAGGGAGATAAAAAAATAAGGTGCTGACCCGAGGGGACACGCTTAAATTTTGGCAGGTTTTTTGGCAAGGCAGGGAAAACCTTTAAGCTAAGGTCAGCACCTTTTTCCTATAATTATTCTATAAAAGAAACTACTTTGCTGCTGCAGCGTATTTCTGCCCCGGTTTTAACAAAATGAATTTGTCTGCGCCTTCTTCCTGCTTAACCATTTTAAAAAAATCGCAGGACATGCAGGAGACTGACTTCTGAGCAAAATCGCCCTGAACCTTTCCTCCACAGAAAGTTCCTGCTAATGCCCAGCAAATACGTCCGGCGTTTTTGCCAGCGTTCATGCCGGAGCAGGAAGCCTCTGTAGATGCGGGGCATATTCCCATCTCTTTGGACTTCGCCCCACCGGGTTCCCTTCCGCACTTTTTAAACTCCCAACAATTTAGTTTGGCCATTTATTTCCCTCCTTTTTTAAAAATGGCTATCATCACAAAAATTAATGATGTATAGAGGGCTATCGCCCCAAATTTTTTCTCTAACATCCTTATCGGAAACTTAAATGGAAAACTTTAATCGTGAAAAATAAGGGCCGGATTTCTTTCTGAAGACAGAATATCAAGCGGAGGCGAATATTTAAAGAAATAGAGAAAATTGTTAGAAGTTATAGTGGGGAGGAATATTTAAGAATTGACAGGGGATAAAAAGAATGCTGGCCCTATGAGGGGACATGGCTGAAATAAAAGGTTGGGCTCTTAGCATAGGCAGGGAATAACCTTTTAAAAATCAGGGGCCAGCATTCTATCTTTATATCCTCTAAACTTCAAAAAGAGTTCTTTCATTACTGAATTTTAATTTGTACTAAAAATACTATACAATATTAATTATGCCTAATGCAATACCCTAATAAAAAAACTATTCACATTACAGGAAGTATTGTCTAATACAATAGTCAATTCAAGAGAGGTAATTGCAAGAAAATAAACTAAAACATACAGTTAAGTAGAGGATATGTATGCCCGGAGGTAAAATAAGCCAAATTTTATAATGATTATTTATAGCAGTAGAGTATATACATCTTAGGGATAAGCCTTTGGCAATATCAGGAAAAGGATATAAATAGGGTATAATGACGAGAGTAATTCAGGTTGGCTCGATAAGCCTATTCAGTTACTGATGATAAAATTGGATGCTAATCGAAAACGACATGGGTACGCATACCTCATGCAGAATCATTTTAAACGGATGTTAATCCTTCTCTTATAGCATATTTAGTAAGATCAGCTACATTGCGTATATTTAATTTGCCCATAACCTGACGGCGGTGCGATTCCACAGTCTTTGTGCTTACACTTAGATGTGCCGCGATCTGTTTTGTTGATCTGCCCTCTGCTATTAGCTGAAGCACCTCCCGTTCTCTTTCAGAGAGCAGGGAAAAAGCTTGATGATTCGTTCTATGAGTATTGGTTACAAGACTCTCTACAACAAGGCTTGCAATCTGGGGGTTAATGTAAGTTTTATTATCCATAACCACGCGAATTGCCTGTGCCATCTCATCAAAGGCGCATTCTTTGAGCAAATATCCCGCTGCTCCGGCCTTAAATATTTCAGAGACAAAATGTTTATCATAATGCATTGATAAAGCCATAACCTTTACCCTGGGATGGTCTGTGACAATTTTGCGCGTAGCGTCTATGCCGTTTAAATCGGGCATGCTGATGTCCATTATTACTATGTCGGGTGAAAGCTCTTTTACAAGTTGTAATGCGGTTCTTCCGTCTGCCGCTTCACCGACGACCTGCATGTCTTGATACTCTTTCAACAAAGAGCAAATTCCGTCTCTTAAGATCTTATGATCGTCCACCAGCAAGATTCTTATTTTTTTCATAATAAATCCCTCCTATACTGATTTTATTGAAAACTGAAACGGCGCCACAATTGTGACCCGGGTACCGAGACCCGGCATTGATTTAATTTCAAAGTGCCCGTTAATATGATTCATTCTTTCCCGTATGTGGAAGAGCCCGTACCCGCTGTATGGTATTGAGGAGTCAGGAAGCCCAATCCCGTCGTCTTCCACAATAATTTTAAGATGGTTGTCGTCTCTAATGAATTTAATTGTGGCCCTTTTTGCCTTTGCATGTTTAACAATATTTACAAGCAGTTCACGCACTGCCTGAAAGAGAAAAAAGCGGATGTTGTTGTCAAACGGCATTTCACCATCGTCATATTCCAAGGTTATTTTTAGTCCGTGCTTACCGTGAAACTGGTCTATAAGCCATTGAATGGCCTGACTTAGCCCTAATTCGTACAGGATAGGAGGGCTCAGCTCAAAAGTCAATGTCCTTGTTTCTTTTATGGTCTGTTCGATAAGCTGCAGGATTTCTTTGATTGTGTTCCTGAAATCATCGGAAGGCGCAGTCTTGTTCAGCGAGCTGAGCTTAATCTTGGAGAGCGCAAGTGTCTGTCCTATGCAGTCATGCAGATCTGTAGCAATGCGTCTCTTCTCGCGTTCTTCTATCAAGGATATCTGGGAAGTGAGTGACTGAAGTTGTTTTTGATAGCTGAGAAGTCTTTTCTCAGCCTGCTTGCGTACGCTGATTTCTACCTGAAGTGCATGATTGGCTTCTAACAGTTCACAGGTACGGTCTTTTACGAGTTCCTCAAGCTGTTCGCGGTGTTTCTTCAATTCTCCATCGGCTTTTTTCCGCTCTGAAATATCGCGCACAATGCACTGGAATACATTATATTCGCCTAAATCGAGCAGGTTTGCCGAAACCCCGGCGGGGAAAATGGAATTGTTCTTTCTCTTGAAATTGATTTCAAAATTGCCGGCCCCCTGCTTGACAACTGCAGTACACACGGCAGTTGATTTTTCGATATCTTCAGCAGGAAACAGATCGAGAATCTGAAGGGAGAGTATTTCAGACTTTGAATATCCAAATTGCTCCAACGCCTTCCGGTTTACATCCAATATGTTTCCGTCAAAATCATGAATAAAAATCGCATCGCTTGAATGATGAAAAAGCTTGCTGTATTTATCCTGGCTTTGCTGCAATGCAATTTCAACTATTTTACGTTCGGTCAGATCCCTGATAATGCCGATTATTGCAAATGGGTTATTACTCTTGTCATTGACAACAAAGGCTGACAGCCAGATAGGAAAGACATTGCCTTTTTTATGCCTTACCATCAATTCCCCGAACCACTTCCCCGTATCTTTTATTGATGGAATAATGGTTTTTAAAGACAACTCGGTGTCAGTGTTCATTACATTGACATGTTTTCCTTTAAGTTCATTATGTGAGTAACCGAAGATTTCTTTTATGGCATGATTGGAATAAATAGTGTTACCCTCAAAGTTGACTATAAGCACCCCGTCAGGAGAATTTTCCACGATATTGGAAAACAGTTTCAAGTTTGCAGTGCTTTTCTCTGCTAATTGCTCCAGTTCTTCACGGTATTGCTCCAGTTTAATTTCATTTGTTATGCGTTCGGTAATATCACGGAAGACAAGGACATAACCTGTAATAGTTTCATTATCTACAATTTGCGCGGAACTAAGCTCTATATTTTTATTAGAACCGGTCCTGGTCTTCAGGATAAATTTTGCCTGTGTTAAGGGTTTCAGTCCCTGAACAATTTTATTTACTGTATCTTCAGCATTTCTGGCGTCATTGTGTTTAATCTTACATACGGCTGAGAGGTGTCTGTCTTTTACGTCATTCAGCGACCAGCCGGTTAATGATTGCGCAACGGGGTTCATTAAAATAACAAGACCGTCTTTGTCTGTTGAGATCACGGCGTCGCTTATGCTGTTGAGGGTTGTGAGGAGTTGGTTATTACTTTTCTTTAATTGTTCTTCCATCTTGTGTTTATATATTGCCAGATCTATGGTTGCCTGCAGTTCCCTTTCATTGAATGGTTTGACAAGGTATCCATATGCATTGGTTTTCTTGGCCTGTCTGAGAATTTCTTTGTCTGAATATGCAGTGAGGTAAATTACTGGAATATCATATCCGGAAATTATTTGATTGGCTGTTTCCGTGCCGCTGATTTCGCCCTGCAATACAATATCCATCAGGACCAAGTCCGGTTTTTTCTCCCGGACTTTTTGAATTGCTTCCTCGCCTGTAGAGACTACTGCTGAGACACTATATCCCAAATTCTGCAGACTCTTCTTAATATCATTAGCAATGATCCACTCGTCTTCGACGATAAGTATTTTGAATTTGGCCATTCTATCTCTTTCTATAAAAGCTATTGTAGGAAAGGAGACCGATTTCTTTCATCGCGGGAATATTTCTCTGAGCAATAGTGGAATATGGAAGGTAAAACATGTGCAAAACTGGCCCCCTTCCCGAACGGATGCTTAATTATCGTTAATTATATGAAAAAAATCAACATACACCGCCCTAATATTCATCCCAGATTGTCCATTAGAGATGCGACGAGAATGTAGCGGGTAGAACAAAAGCCCGTGATTTATCCCAAAGTCCTGTAAACCATTCTCGTCTTCGCATTGCCAGAGAGAGTTTCAGAACTCTGGCATTTCCATTTTTCGTCAGGTATCCACCAATAGCAAAGACCTTATACCTCAGTGTCTTCAATGTAGGTTGAACCTTGCTACCCAAAACGACCTGTCGAAATAGA
>JACQZF010000045.1 GCA_016213945.1 Nitrospirota bacterium
CGATTTATTTTTTCCCTTGACGAACGACAAAATATAATGTTATGCTCAAAACAGAATTTTAGAAGTTTTTGCAGTTGATGAGGCCACAAAGACTTTTGACTTTGTGGCTTTTTTATTTGTGAGACCTCTGGGATTTCATCTTACAGAAAAGGAGGTAAAAGAAATGGCTAATGGAATAGTAAAGTGGTTCAATGATTCTAAAGGCTTCGGCTTTATAAAAAGCGAAGACGGCAGCGATGTATTTGTACACCACACTTCGATCACTGGCAGTGGATTTAAGTCCCTTGCCGAGGGTGATTCAGTCAGTTTTGATACTGAAAAAGGACCGAAAGGCCCCAAAGCAATCAACGTATCGAAGTTGTAATTGGCAACCCAAATCCCCCTTGCTCAGGAAGCAGGGGGGATTTTTTTATTTTCAGGGAGGGAAATGATGAAAAGAAATGATTATGCCTTAAAGATGGAATTAAAAAAACAGAACAATCTCGCCGCAGGCCTGGTTTCGGACCGGTTCCCCGCAGTTTCGGACATTGTTATTAATATGACTTATTATCAAAAAGGAGAAAGGCCCGTTCTTATGGTGCGCACTGTAAATATCTTCCCTTCTTCTTATGCCCTTTTTAAAATGGATTGTATGATAAGAGGCTGCGATGGAGGCGGATTCGATCTGTCTTCTGTTGTCTCTGATATGGTTAAAACTCATAAAAAGGTAAAAAAGGGTGATCTCGAATGCTGCGGCAATATTAATAATCTTGCGTCTGCCCATGCGAGTATTAAGTATGAAGCCGTAATAACGTATAAATGAGCGAAGTTCCTGCCGCACTCTCTGATTCCTGCTTATCCATTTTTTATTACTTACGGCTTTCCCGCTTGCAGGTTTTCTCGCTTACTGTTTCCCGTGCTTTTTTGTAACTGTTGACACTACGGGAGCATTTTGATAAAACAAACTATAGCTACCGGCACCTCAGGGGGGTGATATGATGGGAATGAAATTAGGTTTTTTCGGCCTGCTTATTTTGATAGCCGATGTATGGTCCCTCGTCAATGTTTTTCAAAGTCCAGCGTCGACTGCTTCAAAGGTTTTCTGGATTGTCCTTATTCTGGTCCTTCCTATCGCGGGCCTTATTATCTGGCTTTTTGCCGGCCCGAGGGGAAAAAGCTGGTGAAGTTCCGTTATCTCAATCTGGTTCCGCAATGTCTGCATACGCGTTTATGAATATCTTTGCCAAGATATTTTTTACATGAGGGGCATCTCCAGTTAAGCGCTGTAAAACCAATGAAAGCAGTTATTACCACAAGCTGAGCTGCGACAAGAGTATTTTTTGGATATTCTCCAAAGAGGTCATGGCGCTTATAGACAACGGCCAGCAATAAAACAAGAAAAAGTGCTACCGCTATAGCCAAAATCTGACGTCCCTGGCGCAACCAGAACTCACGCGTAATCTGTTTATCATCTCTTTTTTGCATTGCCTTTTGTTTTGATATTATAACTTTCAGATTGCAGTTTTTCAAAACCTAAGGGCTATTTGACTTACGCTCTTTCCCGCTTCTAACCGGGGGATTATCCGAATGCTGTCATCAGGTTTCCGCTAAATTTAATATTTAAGACTGACCACATTCTGTTTCCTCAGGCTATTTATTTTTCTTCTTTTCCATCTTTGCCAGCTTCTTCTCTTTAGCTGTCTTCAACGGTTTTTTCTTAACGTCTTTTTTTACGTTTTGTGACTTTGCCATTTTTGTTTTCTCCTTTCTTTAAATTTCAGGATTTTATAATACCTAAATTGAGCGGTTTTTTTCATCTAATAATGCGGCGGTCTTTCGTCTTTCAAATTTCTTCCGGGGGACATGATGGATGGACCCATGATCTGGTCAATGAGGCGCTTCAGGGTCTCTTTCAGGGCATCGATCTGTTTCTGCTGATCGTAGACAGTGTCGCTCAGGTCTTTTATTGTGTTTTCCTGAAAGGCCATCTTTGTTTCAATATCTGTTAACCTGTCTTCATTCATCCATTCACGCTCCATCTTTCATTTCTTCTTCTTTGCTTTTTTCGGGGACCTCTTTTTTCTTTTTCTGTTCGCTTCCCATTTCTCATGTTCATCGATCATCTGCTGCAGGCCGAAATCCTCTCCGGATGAGCGGACGATGCTGCGGTAATCTTTTTTGTAGATCTTTATGACCTCAACATCTTTATTGATGAGCTGCTGGATATCATCAAGGAGTCCTTTCTCATCTGTGCTGCAGAATGAGATCGCTTCACCCAGATTAATGCCGCGGCCCGTCCTTCCGACCCTGTGCACATAAAGCTCTGGCTTGTCCGGCAGATCATAGTTGATCACGTAATCGATATCCGGCACGTCGATCCCGCGTGCGCTGATGTCCGTGGCTATCATGACGCGGCAGCGGCCCTCCCTGAACATCTTCATCACCTCAGACCGGTCGTCCTGTGTCTTTCCCCTGTGGATAGCAACAGTATCTATATTCACCCTCTCCATTGCCTTTGCCACTCGTTCAGCGCGGACCCCGGTCCGTACAAATACGATGATCTTGCTTTCCGGATTTTCTTTAATAAATCTCTCAAGGAAAAACCGTTTGTCATCCATTTCCACAAACATGACAAAGTGCGAGACATTCTTTGAGACAGGGTCCTCCGGCGCTATCTGGATGCGTATCGCAGTGCTTTTGACCTGCGAGAAGGCGAGCTTCTTGATCTCCTTGCTGATCGTGGCTGAGAAGAAGAGCGTCTGGTGTTTATTTATGAGCTTCCTTTTCACATAGATGATGTCATCAATAAACCCGAGGTCAAGCATATGGTCGGCCTCATCAAGGACAAGTATCCTGACCCGTGAGAGGTCAACATATCCCTGGCTGATAAGATCAAACATCCGCCCCGGGGTCGCAATAAGCACGTCGATCCCGTCCTGAAGTTTTTTGATCTGCGGGTCCTGCTCAACCCCGCCGTACAAGGCAAAGGTCTTGACCTTCGTGTGCCGCGAAAGCTTTTCAAAGACCTCACCTATCTGCATTGCCAGTTCACGCGTGGGCACCATGACAATGCACTTGATCCCGTAGGACCGCCTGCTGCTCTTCTCCCTGTGGATCATGTCAATGATGGGAATAGCAAAGGCGGCAGTCTTCCCGGTCCCGGTCTGCGCAATAGCCAGCACGTCCTCGCCTTTGAGGATTGAGGGGATGGACTTGAACTGTATGTTCGTGGCCCTCTTGAAACCCATCAGGTCAAGGTTCTTTTTAAGTGTGTCTGATATATGGTACTTCTCAAATTTCATGTATTCACCTTTCGTCCGGCCTTGCATTCTTCCAATCTGAAATTACTTAATTATACTGGAATCGCGGGACGAGTGCGCAGATGTAATTTTACTCTTGAAACTTTTTGAGATAAAACGGGTATAATATCTGGCCTCGAATATAATTCCATATAAACCTAAACATGAAGGAGTAATAACATGACAGAAGCAAAAGGATTGAATAAACCGGTAAAGCTGAAAAAGGAACTGGCAGAGTTTCTGGGAGCAACTGAACTTCCCAGGACAGAGATCACCAAAAAACTTTGGGACTATATTAAAGCAAATAAGCTTCAGACAAAGACTGAAAATGGGAAGCCTGAAAACGCAGGCAAGTTCATTGTGGCGGATGCTAAACTGCTCCCGATCTTCAGGAACACAAAATCCACAAGCAAATCAGGTACGGTCACTGACCTTACAAATATGAGTGAAGGCCAAACGATCAACATGATGCAGATGGCCGCTGTTGTTGCTGCAAACATAGAGTAAGCTAAGGGTGCAGGGCCTGCATATGAATAATGCAGGCCTGCACCACCTCACCTTCTTCCCTCATTCATGCAGCAATAATTAAATAAACTTTTTAAAGGAGATCATCATGGCTTTAAGTATAGGTATCGTCGGCCTCCCGAATGTGGGGAAATCGACACTGTTTAACGCGCTCACCAAGGCACAGAATGCCGCGGCTGCGAATTACCCGTTTTGCACCATAGAACCAAACAAAGCAATCGTTGCCGTCCCGGACAAACGCCTGGACCGGTTATCGGACATTGTAAATCCTCAAAGGATACAAAACGCGATCGTGGAGTTTACCGACATTGCAGGTCTTGTCAGGGGAGCTTCAAAAGGCGAGGGGCTTGGCAACCAGTTCCTTTCGCACATCAGGGAAACCTCGGCTATCGTGCATGTTGTGCGATGCTTTGAAAGCGAATCGATAATACACGTTGACGGCAATGTTGATCCTTTGCGCGATATTGAAGTCATCAACACAGAGCTGGTGCTTGCCGATATCCAGACACTCGAAAACAGGATATCACGTCTCGATAAACAGGCAAGGGGAGATATAAAAGTACAGCCGCTGCTCGATATGGCAAGGAAGGCGCTCGACCATCTTAACACCGGAAAGCCTGCGAGCAGCTTCAGCGAACGCGAGTCCGATACCTTCATAGAACTGAGTAGAGAAATACGCCTCATCTCTATGAAGCCGGTGATATACGCGGCCAATGTCGATGAAGAAGGGCTTGCTGAGGACAACGAATATGTTAAGGCTGTTCATAAATTTGCCGCAGAACAGAATGCACATTCAGTGAAGATCTGCGCAAAGATAGAGGAGGAGATGTCCGGGATGAGCGATGAGGAGCGCAATGAGTTTCTCGATGCGCTCGGCGTATCCGAAGGCGGGCTCGACCAGATAATCAACAACGGTTATCACGCACTCGGCCTGATCAGTTATTTTACCGCCGGTGTCAAAGAGGTCCGTGCCTGGACCATCGAGCGCGGATGGAAAGCCCCTAAGGCCGCCGCAGTAATTCATGATGATTTTGAACGCGGTTTTATCCGGGCAGAGGTCATCGCGTTTGACGATTATATTGCGCATGAAGGAGAACCCGGGGCGCGCGCCGCAGGCAAACTTCGTACAGAAGGCAAGGAATATTCCGTCTGCAACGGCGATGTGATGCATTTTCTTTTCAACGTGTAAAAGTAAAAAGAACAATAAAATGAAATCGCACGCGATATCCGATGAGGTAATATTTAATTTTTGCACAAAGGTCCTTCCCGGTTTCCGCAAGATCATGAAGAACCTTGAAGGACTCGATCACGGTCTTTCTTCCCATGATTTGGCCCTGCACCTTATGGACCTGGGGAGAGAGCAGATGTCCGGGGTTGCCGACCCGGGCGAGAAGGATGTTGAGCTGATGACCGGACATATTAAGTCACTTGATTATGATAATGCGGAGAAGGCTTTTTTTACCGCATTTGCCGGCGGCTGCGTGCTGGGGCTGGTAGCCATAAATGAAGTGGCCCGCGAGGATTTGAGCAGGGCTCTCTGCCTGATAGAGGATTTTACCCGGAAGGAATTTTAACGGGGATTATAACTTTCACCCTTGCGGGCTTTTCCACTTACGCTTGGAATGTGTCCCTTTTTCTTGATTGCCGACCTTCCGTTTATCTCATGAGCTTTTTAACCTGTTTTACATATTCGTCCTCTGTAATTATTCCATCGCTGTCAGCATCCCAGTATCTGCAATCCTTCTCTATCTTCTTTTTGTCTCTTGATACAGACATGCATTCTTCCATGCTGAGCTTGCCGTCTTTGTTCTTGTCCGCACCGGCGAGGATTTGCCGATAAGCGTTGCTGATCATTTCTGAAGACGGCCCACTCACCCCTTGGGCAAAGGAATATGTCAGAAAAAAAGACCCAAAGAGAACTCCCATGAAAATAAACCAAATGCTGTAGACTTTCATATGAACTCCTTCCGGCGCATCGGCCGTTTTCTATTAAATGATTGACCCGTAATTTATATTCATCATGATAATTTTATCAGAGAGTTCTTGAAATACAAAATATATGTTTTGCGCCCGCAGTTCATGAACAGGCCCTCTTATCCAAGTAATATTTGAGGATGCAATATAATTTTCTTGAATTATGTCGACAACTGAAGTATCCTTAAAACAAAACTTTTATTGGTTTTCAAATGAAAAAGACATTAGAGCCACCTGTAAATAAATCCCTGATCAACACAATCATAAAGCAATTGGTAACTCATCTTGATGTAGTTAAGATTGTCCTGTTCGGCTCTTATGTATCAGGTAAACCGACAAAGGACAGCGACCTCGATCTTCTCGTTATACTTAATACAAAAGAAAAAGGACTAAAGCGGTATGCCATGGTAAGCGAACTATTGGAACCGAGGAAAATACCGATAGACATCATTGTGAAAACACCGGATGAGATCAGGAAAAGGGAAAGAATGTTTGATCCTTTTTTAAGGAGCATTTTCAAAACTGGGAAAGTCCTCTATGAAAAAACAACGTGATGTCCTTGAGTGGATATCCAAGGCTGAGCAGGACCATCAGACAGCCGTAACAATGGCTCGTAAGAGAATGAAGCCTGTCCCGGACATTGTCGGTTTTCATAGTCAGCAGTGTGTTGAAAAGTATTTGAAGGCATTTCTTGTTTCAACAAAAGCAGATTTCCCCAAGACCCATGATCTAATAGAGTTGCTTGAAATTGCCATTACAAAAGATCCCTTGATAGAGATATTCCGGGCAGACCTGCGCATCTTAAACCCGTTTTCCGTGCAATTCCGTTATCCCGGAGAAAGCGCCACCCTTGAAGAATCAAAGATAGCCTTGAAGACAATGAAAAAGGTCAGTAAGTTCTTCAGGGCGAAGTTTGGGTTGACTGAGTAGTCGTAACGGGTTTCTACAGTAATTTTCTCAACTTCACCCTTCAAGCTTACGAGCTTTCCCACTTATGCTGGCCGTTTCTTTTAATAATATTCGGGTCATCTTAACTCGCAAGTCGCTATTGATTGTTTCTTAATTCTTACGTTGTCAATAATACGGAAATAAATTTTATCTCATTTATCATTTGTTCATATCTGGTTGTTGGAACTGGATGATGTGAATGAATACCTCTTAAATATCCTATTGGCTTTTTTTCTTTTGAGTGCAATCCCCCGGTTGATGATATTATTTCTTTTTGAAAACGCTTAAAAGACTGTGAGCTTTTGTGTGCTAACACATTTCGGATTATTGAAATTTTATCAGTACTCTTTTCGATTCTTTTGTCAATGCTTGGTTGCATTGAAGTATCATGTCCAATATCGAATCCTGTAAATGGCAATCCATTTTCAAAAAACCTTTTTGCTCTTTTCTTAGTAAATTTTTCATAAGGCAACCAATCAATATACGACCTTTCACCAAGAAGAACATTTCTGGCAAGAGTGGCTGATTTGAAAAATATTTTTGGCTTAACTTTTTTTGATGAATGTTTTACCCTCTGGGAAAGTAAATCAATAAATAAATCCTCAATAAATCTTTCGAATGAAACAACTGCTTCTATATACAGACCGCTATATATCACATCAACGTCTCTATTAGCTAATATTCCAACCTTTAATAACTCTTCAGACTTCTTTCTTGTTTTTTCGATGTTTGCTAAATGGCTGCTTAGCTTATTAGAAAGATTGTTTGCTGATTTAGCCATCTATTCTGGTTTTAAAATATTTGAAAAGAATCTTTCTCTCAAGGGGGTTAGTCGTTCTTCGTGTTGCGGCTTCCATTATTTTCGTATCAGCACTACCTTGGTCAAGGTCTTCACCAATATGCCTTAAAATATTTATTTGGTGAACAGTTACTTTATTATGGGTTTGAGTCACCAGTTCAGAGTTTATTCCGTAACATATATCATAAATAGTAGCAAATAACATATAAAAAATTGTTTTTTTCTTGAAAGGGCTTTGCGCTATAAACTCCCCAAGAGTTTCATCGATAGTGTCCATTATTATTTCAAATCGTTTTTCTATAACATTTTTTACTTTAAATGTACCTTCTTCATCATAATCATCGTATAATTTATCTAAAGCATTTTGTGATTTCCCAGTAATACCCTTTATCATTAAGCTATAAAATTCAGTTGACAGCTCAACTTCATCCATTCTTGAAATATTATCATCAGTAAAAACTTTCCATTTCCTCCATGCATCAAAATATTTAAATGCCGATTCATATACAGACATTTTAAACTCTCCAAACCAGCCAGCATTGCGCAATTCTTGTCGATTTAATTTTGTTCCTGTCGAATTCATACGAGCAAATATTTGGAGAATATCTCGATCGCTAATATCTGCTGGAAGAACGTGAACACTAAATTGATAATCAAGAATAATTTGTTTTGTATCCTTATCTAAATCCTCAAATACTTTATTTGCAAGATCTTTATTATGCGATCTGGAAATTTTAAAATCGTCTTTTTCTGATTTGTAATCTTTTAAGTATTTGGGAGCAATAAAAGAAATTAAGGTTCTTAATCTTTGTTGTCCATCAACTACTTCTCTGAGAGGTTCAAGGGAGAACTCATCGGATTGTTTATCTCTAATAAATATTATTGGAATTGGCAGTCCTCTTATAATTGTATCTATCAAATAAGATTTAGCTCCTTTTTTCCACACTGAGCGCCTTTGAAATGGTGGAGTTAAATCTAAGTTTCCAGCCTTCTGCCAAGAAAGGAAATCGCTTACTTTAAATGTTGTTTTATTAATTTGCCAAGTTTTCATCGTTTTAAAACCCCTTTAATTTATGCAACTATCATAACCACGAACGGCTTCTTTTTCAAGAACTATTAATAAGCTGTCAGCAATCAGCTTTCAATCTCTCTCCTAAACCCTATCTTCTTTTTCTTCTCCGGCGAAACCATCAATTGCCTTATCGCATCAAAGACCACTTTGAACTGAGCATCATATTTATTCTCAAGCTCATCAAGTCTTTGTGAAAGGTCTTTGTGTTGTAATAACAGCTCTCTGATCTTAGTGAATGTGCGCATGATCTGAATATTTACCGTTATAGCCCGTTCACTATTGAGGACACTTGACAACATGGCAACCCCGTTTTCGGTGAAAACATGTGGCAAATATTTGATATTCTGTCCACGCTTCAAGATCACAAATTGTGATCTTGAAAGTTCCATAGCCTCTTCCTGGCTCAATTGAAACATAAAATCTTCAGGGAAACGGTTAATATTCCTTCTCACAGCCTGATTCAGCATCCTTGTTTCTACACCATAAAGCGTCGCCAAATCCCTGTCCAGCATCACCTTCTTGCCTCTGATGAACAGTATTTTACTTTCTATAACTTCCTGCGGAATAATTTCTGATGTTCCCATACCATGTCCCCTTTCTTTTTTATTACATGATGAATTAGATGGTTGCGGAATAACTTAGAGCCATTGTTTCCCCCATTTAAAAACTGAAAATATCATACGCAAAAACAGCGGTAAAGCGCAATGAAACTCCCTTCCCATGTTAAACTTAACAGTGCTTAATAAATATTTAAGATCAATCCGCTTCTTTGCGCATATGTTTTTCAGGAGTGGAATATGGCATTGGTGAGTTTAAAAGATGTGAGGCTTGCGTTTGGCGGCCCTGAACTGATCGACGGGGTGTCTTTGCAGATCGAACGCAGGGAGCGGGTCTGTCTGGTCGGCAGGAACGGGGCAGGCAAATCAACTCTTATAAAGATCATCAGCGGCGCGATCATCCCTGACGAGGGAGAGGTCATACGCGAGCAGGGGCTGCGGATCGCATCGCTTGAACAGGAAGTCCCGCAGGCCCTGTCCGGGACAGTGTTTGAGACAGTGGCTTCAGGTCTGGGAGGCATGGTCGATCTGCTCTCTGATTACCACGCCGTGAGCTATCGTCTCACGCATGGAGACGCAGACGCAATCGCTGAACTCGAACGGGTACAGCACCTGATCGAGTCCTCCGGCGGATGGCAGCTTCAACAAAAAGTCGATACAGTCCTTTCACGACTCAGGCTGGACCCTGACGCACCTGTTGCCGAGCTTTCCGGCGGCAACAAGAGGAGGGCATTGCTTGCAAGGGCGCTTGTTAACGAGCCGGATCTTTTGCTCCTTGATGAGCCGACGAACCATCTCGATATCGAATCAATAAACTGGCTTGAGGAATTCCTGCTTGATTTCCGGGGCTCCATACTTTTTATTACCCACGACCGGAAGTTTCTGCAGGCGCTTGCAACACGCATAATTGAACTGGACCGGGGACGGGTCACTGACTGGCCGGGTGATTACGCGACGTACCTGACGAGAAGGCAGTCCGAGCTCGATGCTGAGGCGACCCACAACGCGCTCTTTGATAAAAAGTTAGCGCAGGAAGAAGCGTGGATACGTCAGGGCATCAGGGCGCGGCGCACCCGCAATGAAGGAAGGGTGAGGGCTTTAAAGGAACTGAGGAAGCAGCGCCTTGCGAGACGCGAACAGACCGGCAGCGCGGCAATGAAACTGAACGAGGCCGAGAGGTCAGGTAAATTAGTTATTGAGGCAAAAGGGATAAGTTGTATCTACGAGGGCAGTCACCTCTTTCGTGATTTCTCCACGACCATCATGCGTGGAGACAAGATCGGCATTATCGGCCCGAACGGTTCGGGTAAGACCACGCTGCTCAGTATGCTGCTTGGATCAATGGGACCCCACAGCGGCTCCGTACGCATGGGGACAAAGATAGAGGTCGCGTATTTTGACCAGCATCGTGAGCAGTTGATCGATGACAGGTCGGTCATGGACAATGTTGGGGACGGATGCAAGCATGTGACGGTCAATGGAAAGACGAGGCACATTATCGGATACCTTGAAGATTTCCTCTTCCCCCCGGAGAGGGCGCTCTCGCCTGTAAAGGTACTCTCCGGCGGAGAGCGTAACCGTGCCCTGCTTGCAAAGCTTTTCACGAAACCATCAAACGTACTGGTGATGGACGAGCCCACCAACGACCTCGACACCGATACACTGGAACTCCTTGAGGAGATGCTGATCGAATACGAAGGCACTGTCCTCCTCGTCAGTCACGACAGGGAGTTCCTCAATAACATCGTCACGAGCACCATGGTATTTGAGGGTGACGGAAGGCTTGAAGAATATGTGGGCGGCTATGACGACTGGCTGCGGCAGCGCAGACCGCTTGCCACTGCGCAAACGGAAAAGCCCGTGAAGCAGGCAAGCCCCCGCCGGAAACAGGAGCGTCCGCGTATCCTGACATTTAAAGAAAAAAAAGAACTCGAAACGCTGCCTGCGTTGATCGAATCCCTCGAAGCGGATCGCGACGGGCTGTATGAAATGCTTGCAGACCCTGAATTCTATAAGCGCGAGGGAAACGGGATACAGGCGGCAAAGACGAGGACCGGCGAACTCGAAAATGAGATCACTGAGGCTTATGTCCGGTGGGAACTTCTGGAGTCGATCTCAAATCAGCAAAATCTCTCCTGATCGTTTCAATTTCATCCCTGTATTTCCTGCCGTCTCCATACTCAAAAAATTTATTGTAGCGGCTGTGAATGCCGCCGATCTTCCTGGCATGTTTGATCGGACACCAGTATTGTTCCGTCCTGGCGGCTATCTCCTGCACATAAGCGATCAGGCCGTTGACGTACTCGCAATATATGCAATTTAACTTTTCTAACGGATTGAGGTAACTAAGGGCATTACGGTCCATTACTATATAATCGCCCCTGCGCACTTTAGGGATTTTATATACAGGGAAACATATGGACTGATAAATTGTTATGACCAGATCCAGGAAAACTGCCGGTACCAGGCAAAACCATATCAACGGGGCCGTCAGTATATTCAGCAATGAGGCATTGAGCAGATAAGTATGGAGCCCGCTGACAAGGGTCTTATGGTATCGTTCAGTGGCTTCCTCAAACCTGACCTTTTTCCCATGGACCTTATAGAAAAACTCCTCCTCTTTTTTCTGGATCTCCAGGGACAATATTTTTTCAAGATGCTTTATCTGCTCTATAATATCCGGTATGTTTTTCATTCGCCTCCCGATGAAATGCGCGTTTGTATCATTTAACCATTAAAATCATTTAGCTACAGATAATCGCAGATAACCACAGATAGAATAAAAAGTAATTCCAAATTCATATTTCATCCCAAAGGTGATACAGCACTTTTTGTACTCATTGAACAATCCGAGTCAATCTGCGCAAATCTGCGGCTAACTTCTTAAACAGCTTAACAGATATGACATTGAATATGTTTTGTCAGGGGAAATAAGGAAGTCCTGGAGTCCGTATGCGGGGGTAAAAAAACGGGAGAGCGTGGCGCTCCCCCGTTTTTATTCGTTATGCTTCTATCGGCTCTTCTTTGAGAATTTCAGAGAGGTCTTCATCAGGTGTTTTTATCGGCTTGATGTTGTAGTTCTGTACAAGGAAATCAAGCACGTTCGGCGTCAGGAATGATGGAAGTGTCGGCCCAAGCCTTATGTCCTTTATCCCGAGGTATAAAAGGGTCAGTAATATCGCAACCGCCTTCTGCTCGTACCATGAGAGCACCATTGAAAGCGGCAGTTCATTTACTCCCACGTTGAAGGCCTTTGAGAGTGCGAGTGCGATCTGTATCGCAGAATACGCATCATTGCACTGGCCTATATCAAGCAGGCGCGGGATACCTCCGATGTCGCCGAGGTCTTTATCAAAGAACCTGAACTTGCCGCATGCGAGTGTCAGGACCACACAATCCTTGGGGACCTTCTCCACAAACTCCGTGTAATAATTTCTGCCCGGTTTGGCCCCGTCGCAACCGGCAACGAGGAAGAAGTGGCGGATCGCACCGCTCTTTACTCCTTCGATTACTTTATCGGCAACACCCATCACGGCATTTCTTGCAAAGCCCGTCATTACGGTCTTGCCGGGGGTGTCCGCTGTAAAGCCGGGCAGTTCGAGCGCCCGTGCAATGGCAGGTGAAAAGTCTCTGCCGGAGATGTGTGTGACACCTGGCCAGCCGACCAGCCCGCAGGTAAAAACATTTTTCCTGTACGAATCGTGCGGCTTCTGCAGGCAGTTAGTCGTCATGACAATAGCCCCCGGAAACTTGGCGAATTCCATATGCTGGTTCTGCCACGCGGTACCATAGTGGCCGTAGAAGTGCGGATATTTTTTCAACTCGGGATAACCGTGCGTCGGAAGCATTTCGCCGTGAGTGTAGATGTTAATTCCCTTGCCTTCGGTCTGCTTTAAAATTACCTCAAGGTCCTGCAGGTCATGTCCTGATACCAGTATCGCCTTTCCTTTTATCGCGCCGAGCGGCACCGCTGTGGGCACGGGATGCCCGTATGTGCCGGTGTTAGCGGCATCAAGCAGTTCCATGGCCTTAAGGTTTACCTCTCCGCACTTCAATGCGATCTCTACCCAGTTTTCAAGGGTAAGTTCTTTATTCAGCATGGAACGCAAGGCCTCGTGAACGTATGCGTATACGGCATCGTCCTTCCGGCCCAGCACCTGTGCGTGATAGGCATATGCCGCAATACCTTTGAGGCCGTACAGCGTAGTCTGCTCAAGCGATGCGACATCGGCGTTTACCTCGTTAGGCGTGATCGTTACAGCCGCGCCCTGTTTTACCATTTCCCCGATAATTTTCGCGGGCACAAATGCGGCGGCCTCTTCGCTGAACTCCGTATTTCCCATCGCCGATTGTATCTTTTTCTTAAGCGCCTCTCTCAGTTCCACACATTCATTGATAAGTGTGACGAACCTCTCAGGATCAAAGTTTACGTTTGTCAGTGTAGAGAAGAGCGCACTGACCGCGAACTCATCGACCTTTCGGTCCACGATCCCTGCAGTCCTCCCTTCAACCGCGTAAAGCGAAAGTCCTTTTAATGCATAAACTAAAAGGTCCTGCAGCGCGGCCACATCTGACTTCTTTCCGCAGGCGCCGATCTTGATACATCCTCCCTGTGCAACCTGTTCACATTGATTACAAAACATAGTGTTCCTCCTTAAATTAATTTGATCACGAAATCCGTAATCCGTTCATCATCTGTCTCTATCATAACCAGAGTTAAAGAGGATAACCTTGACGTAAGTCAAGAAACGAGAAAAAATTTCAGGGAAGGCTCTCCCCTTTACAAGGGGAGGCAGGGAGGAGTATGAGGAATTTATCTAAACCTCCCCAACCCCTCCTTATAAAGGAGGGGAGTATTTATGAATAATGTATTAAAATACCCGGCATGAGCGAAAAGAGAGCAGACCGCCTATCTCAATTGAGGAACATACCTGTTTTCATGAAGCTGCCGGATTCAGCGCTGGGGATGCTTCACGGTATTTTAGCCGCGCGTTCATTTCACAAGGGAGAAAACATCTTTACCGAGGGCAGCGAATCCACCGGCTTTTACATAGTCACTAAAGGCCGGGTGAAGGTCTTTAAACTGTCGGCGGAGGGAAAGGAGCAGATACTTCATATCGTCGGGGCAAAAGAGCTTCTCGGCGCCGTCTCCGCTTTTGCCGGAGCGCCGTATCCCGCACATGCCGATGCAATGGAAAAGACCACGGCATTCTTTCTGCCAAGAAAAGATTTTCTCGCCCTGATCCAGAAAGAGCCTTCCGTAGTCATGAACATGATGGCGAATCTCGCCATGCGCCTTCAGCATTTTACCAGGCTGATCGAGGACCTTTCTCTGAAGGAAGTGCCGGGAAGGCTTGCCGCTTATCTTCTTTATCTGTGTGAACGGACGGGTTGCTCTGACGTTCTCGAAATAGATATTTCCAAAGGGCAGCTCGCGAGCCTGCTCGGAACAATACCGGAAACCCTTTCAAGAATCCTCCGTAAAATGAGCGATAAGGGCATCCTCGAAGTCAGGGGGCGAAGGGTCAGGCTGCTGAACAGGAAGGCCCTTCATGATATTGTCAACGGCGAGAAGATGGGACTTTAACAGGAGCGGGTCAGGTTTTAGATAAAGTAAGCGCCGCATACTTCAATAAGTCAAGGTGACCTTTCCCAAGGAAGGCTTCAACATTATCATCGTCCAGGGGTCTTGATATCAAAAATCCCTGGGCAAATTCGCAGTTCAATGATTTTATCTGCGTAAGCTGTTCCTCTGTTTCCACCCCTTCCGCGATAACTTCCATATTCAGGCTGTGGGCCAGCGTTGATATGGCCTTAACGATCTCAATATTTTCCCCGCGTTGGATCCTTGTGACAAAAGAGCGGTCGATCTTTAACACATCAATGGGGAAGTGGTGCAGGTAACTTAAGGATGAATAGCCTGTGCCGAAATCGTCAATGTGTATTTGAACGTGCAGGTCTTTCAGCTTCGACAGCAGAGGAGATACTGTTGAAACATTTTCCATAAACATGTTCTCGGTGATCTCCAGTATCAGGGTGTTTGGAGCAACTCCTGTTTCATCGAGGACTTTTTGTACCGCCTTAAAGAGGCTGGGGAACAACTGTTTGCTGGAAATATTTACGCTCATTGTCAGCGGCCGGGCTGAAGGATATTTTGCCTGCAATGAGCGCAGCCGCAGACATGCCTGTTGAAGCACCCATTCACCAAGCTGGATGATCAAACCTGTTTCTTCAGCCGTCTCGATGAATTCCGCCGGGTAAATAAGGCCGCGTGCCGGATGCTGCCATCTGACAAGGGCCTCAAATCCCGTTATCATTCCGCTGTGCAGCGAAATTATAGGCTGATAGTGGAGCAGAAATTCATTTTGTTTGACTGCCTGCCTGAGGTCTGTCTCCATCTGCATCCGTGCCAAAGCATTATCGTACATTCTCTTGTCGAATATTTCATAACGTGCGCTGCCTCCGTTCTTTGCGCAGTACATCGCGATGTCCGCGTCACGCAGGAAATGATCGGGAAGTTCATGCCCTATCGTGCTGAAAGTTATTCCTATGCTCGCTGAAGTGACCACGTCCTGCCCTTGTAAATTTAAAGGCCGCGACAGATTTTCCTGTATACGCCCGGCAACGTGAAGCGCTTCGTTTTTGTCTTTCAGGTCTTCAATGAGAATGGCAAACTCGTCCCCTCCAAAACGCGCAACTGTGTCACCGGGACGCAGGCTCTCCTGCAGTCTCTTGCTGATTGTAATAAGCAGTTGGTCACCCGCGGCGTGACCCAGACTGTCGTTGAGCACTTTGAAACGGTCAATATCCAGAAACAGCACGGCAAATAAATAATTGCCGTTACGCTTTTTGCGATTCAATGCGTGCCTGAGACGGTCCATGAAAAGGGCACGATTTGGAAGCCCTGTGAGAGAATCATGCAGGGCATCGTGCATAAGCTGCTCTTCAGCGGTCTTACGTTCAGTAATGTCCGTCATGGAGCCTGATATCCGGTAAGCCGTTCCGGTGGAATCGCAGACTGCCTGACCGCGGCTCAGCATCCAGCGGTACTTTCCGTCCTTGTGCAGCATGCGGTGTTCATTTTTCAAGTTGGGCGAGTTCCCTTTGATGTGGGCCGCCATTTCTTTTTCCACATGCGCCCGGTCGTCAGGGTGTACGCGTTTGAGCCATTCATCAGGAGAATCTTTGATCTCATTCTCCGCAAAGCCGAGCATGGATTTCCAGCGGGGAGAATAATAGACCTTGTTGGTTTTCAGGTCCCAGTCCCATAAACCGTCGTTGGCCCCCCGTGCGGCAAGCACATATCTTTCTTCGCTTTCACGCAGGGCGTCCTCGGTGAGCTTGCGGTCTGTTATGTCCCTGATGTATTCAACAACATGAGTAACATTGCCTTCTTCATTAAAAACCGGATACGTGTAAATCTCCATCCATATTTCCCCTCCATCCGGGTAAGCGTAACGCTTGTTCTTTGCGCAGGGGTCCTTTGATCTGAAGGTCTTTTCCACTATGCAATCTTCGCACACCACGTTTCTTTTTTGTAAGATCTCATAGCATTTGCCTGAAGTAACACATTCCTGGTTTACTTTCCTTAGTTCTGCATACGCCTCATTAAACCTTACTATATTGTATTCACTGTCAATAATGCAGAACGGGTCGCGAATGCTGTCAAACATTGTGCTTAAAAACCTCTCGGATTTTATAAGCGCCTCTTCCGTTTGCGTGCGAACGGTTATTTCCCGCTGACTTTTCTCATGTCCGTCTTTTATCGCCGCGCTCATTGCATTAAAATTCAGCGCGAGTTCCCCGAATTCCGTGTTGTCATGATAGGGAATTACAACTCCGAAATTCCCTTTCGATATCATCCTTGTCGCCTTTACAAGCTCATTTACAGGACGCGTTATAAATCTCTTCAGGTTTATTGCTACGATAACGCTGAAAAGAAACGCCATTATCAGTGTAATAAACAGAATTTTCCTGACGTCCTTTATCCGCTGCAATGTACCGGTTGTTATCGCTTCAAGATTGCCGCTTGCCTTGTGAGACATGTCATTTATAAGGTCAAGTATGCTGTCTCCGATTGCCGCTGCTTCGTTTTTATGCTCTATCCTTGCTGAATTTTCATGAACAGTCAGATAAAGGCTTAAGGCAGTTTTATAGTCTTTTATAAGTAATTGGACCCTTATTATACGATCGGTCAGGCTTGGGGGGTGATGACATGAAGTGCATTTACCGGCTAATGTACCGAGATTCATCATATTTTCTTCCAGCGAATTAGTATCGCTGGAAAAGGGCGTATCTAAGGTGTACAGGCCGGATTGTACGGATTGTACCTTGATTATTAAAGACCTCCTGAGTTCCTCCACCTGGTGCAGCTTAACAATATAATCCATCTCTTCCGAGGTGTCCGTTATATACAATACGGCCACCGAAGCGCCCACGGTGTAGAATATCAAAAGAGCCAGTAACGATAAGACTATCTTGCGTTTCATCTGCTGTACCTTCCCTCACTTATTAACATTTTCTCCGCTCCTTATCGTTCGCTTCTATATATTCAAATGTAATAACTATGAGAAAATTTGCAGCTAATACCTCCTGTATTAATGAACAGCAAGGTTTGTGCCTGTATATAAAACTTTTGAATCCATAGAGTTATAAAATAGGCGGGGACTTAATTGAAGGAATTAACATATAGCAGCGTTATATTACGCAGTGGTTACAGACAATAATATTTGATCGGTAAGGAATTGCTCTTAAATTGCAGTCTGTCCCTGCCTTAATACCGTTTCGACGTCCTTTACCTTTAATGGCCTGGAGAACAAAAAGCCCTGCACGTATCCGCACTGTAAGTTACATAACAAGTTATACTGTTCAACAGTTTCAACGCCTTCAGCAATCACATTCATATAAAGATTATGAGCCAGTGTAACAATAAGCTTGACGATTTCGAGCTTGTCTTCATTATCGTTCATAAGCTGGATGAATGATTTATCAATCTTCAGTGCGTCAACGGGAAAATGCTGGAGATAATTAAGGGATGAATACCCGGTGCCGAAATCATCAATCTGCAATCTGACATTCATTTCCTTCAGTTTCATGAGTAACTTGGCTGTCGCTTCAGGGTTATCCATGATAACGGTCTCGGTAATCTCCAGTATCAGGCTGTTTGAATCAAGCCCTGTTTCCCGCAGTACCCTTTTTATGTATTGAATTAATTGAGGGGCAAACTGTTTGCCGGAAATATTGACGCTTATTGTCAATGGAAAATCTGAAGAAAACTCTTCCTGCCATAGCCGCATCTGACGGCATGCCTCATGAAGCACCCAGTTGCCAATTCTAACAATAAGGCCTGTTTCTTCGGCTACTGGTATGAACTCCAATGGAGTGATGAGGCCATGCTCAGGATGTCTCCAGCGCAGCAGGGCTTCAAAGCCCTCAATCTTTCCAGTTTTAACAGATATAATCGGCTGGTATTCAAGAAACATCTCATCGCGTTCAATTGCATGCTGGAGGTCAGTTTCCATACGCAAAAACTTTACCGCTAATTCATGCATTGAGGTGTCAAATAAAACATGACAGCCTCCGCCTTTCCTTTTTGCATGATACATGGCCGTATCTGCATCGCGCAGAAATTGCTCTGTGCAATCGTACTCCTTGTCATTTATGGCTATTCCAATGCTGACGCTCAGGTAAATTTCCTGCCCCTCAATATTAAACGGCACAGACATTTCTTTGTGAATACGTTCTGAAACAGTTTCCGCATCATGAATGCCTTTGATATTAGAGAGTATAATGGCAAACTCATCGCCGCCAAGACGTGCAACGGTATCATTTTTGTGAATGCAATTTCTCAATCTCTTTGCTACTGCGACAAGTAATTTATCGCCTATGACGTGTCCGAGGCTGTCATTTACTTTTTTAAAACGGTCCACGTCGAGAAACAATACACAGAAAAGCGACCCCGTTATCTGTTTAGCGTTGACTATGGCATAATCGAGACGGTCCTGGAATAAAGCTCGGTTTGGCAGCCCTGTAAGAGGGTCGTGGAGGGCGTCATTGATTAATTGCTCCTCCAGCATCCTTCGATTAGTGACATCGATCAAGTAACCAACAATCTCCACGGGAACCCCCTCTGAGTCCCGGATAAGCCGCAATTCATCGTAAAGCCATACGTACCTGCCATCATCGCGCATGAAGCGGTATTCCATTGAGTGCTGTCCCCTGTCAAATATGCGCTCTCTCTCGTTCAGGAACTGCCATACATCATCCCTGTGCACACAGACAGCCCATTTTTGGGGGTCTTCCAGAAATTCCCTGTAGCCGTATCCGAGCAGGGATTTAATGTTTTCACTCATAAAGGTAACCACAAATTCTCTGTAGGGTTTACAACTGTAAATTACAGCCGGAGTATTTGAGAGTAAATGCTGAAGCCTTATTTTTGTGGCGGCAAGCGAGATTTCTGTCTCCTGACGGACCCTGATTTCATCAATTAGTTTTTCATTGGTTATGGAAAGCTCGTGAGTGCGGGCTTCGACCTGACAGCGATAGGCCTTTAAAGAACTCAGCATATTATTAAAGGAGCCTGCAAAGTCCGCTATCTCATCGTTTGTCCTGATATCCACGCAGCGGTCAAACTTACCTGCGGCAATCTCCTGAGTGACGAGGCTTAGTTCATTGATCGGAGACGTGATTTTCTTCGCTAAATATATCGCCAGGACTATGCCAAATACCACAAACAGGGCTGTAAACAGGACTGTTGAAAAAACAAAGCTGTTTGTCTTGTTTCTTGCCTCATCCAGTGTCAATCCAATTTGCAGATATCCAATGATTTTTTGTTTTCCATCCCTCTTTTCTCCAGTGAAAAGCAGGTTCTGAAATTCTTTCTGAGCGGAGACAATCGGAGCAATGATGTCTATATGATTCTCCTGGTGCGTGCTTATATTCTGTCTTATATTATCGGGGAATAAATCAGCTTTCCTGCTGTCCTTGCCCTGTTGCGGATTCCCTGAAGTATTTTTTGCTTTGTGCGCCAGAACATTTTTATCCCTGTTATATATCCTTACATATATAATTTCGGGGTTTGTTTCCAGACTTTTCACAATCTGCTGCAGAGCTTCCAGGTTCTCAGTATAAACGGCATATTCAGAATTCTCTGCCATGATGACAGCCAGGGAATTGCCCTTTTCCAGCACTTCTTTATATGAATGAACTATCTCAGTTCTTATATTAAAGACAGCGATGACCAGTGAGGTTAAAACAATTAATGCACTGGTCAGGACAATAATCTTCTTCGAAATACTCGACCTGTTCTTCGTTGCCTTCAGTTTCATGGTTAACCTTTAATAAATTTTAAATGCATTCTTAACTACCGTCTCAGGAAAATTTATTTTCATGTGTTCCGCAGTCTTCAGATTCAGGGAATAAATCACGGTACGCGGCGCAGCAACGGGAATTGAACTTACACTCGAGCCGCTCAGTATCTTCAAGGCCATCTCGCCGCACTGCGCTCCAATACTTTTGTAGTCCCTGTCAAGGGAATACAGGGCCCCTGCCTTCACCCATTCGGAGGAAAGCCCGATGAAAGGAATGCGGTTGCGATATGAGAAAAGCAGAATGTGCTTTGCCGTCTCGGGGGTAAATACCATGTTGTCGTTTATGCCCCAAAAAACATCCGCCTTATTTGATATAGCGTCCAGGGCCGCCGGAATCTCTCCTGGACTGCTGATTTTTCTTACCTCAAGCCTGAAATTCATTTCTTTTGCAACGTGTCCTGCAGTATCAATCATTTGCTGGATCTGGCTGTAGCCGTATATGGTCCCTACCGTTTTAACTTCGGGAAGAAAGCGTTTCATGATTTCAAACTGTGTTCTCACGGAAAAGTCAAGTACGACTCCAGTGGCATTTAATGATTTACTGAGCTTGTCGGTTCCCATGGTTAACCCAGTGATAACAGGGACGTCAGTTATCTTTTCGAGGACCGTGTCTGCAGCAAGGGTTCCGAGGCTGTAAATCAGATGATAGTTTTTCTTTTTTATATCCTCAACTGCCTGTGCTGCTTTTGACACATCGCCTTTTAAGGGATAAATATCATAACGAACAGAGGCCTTGCTGGCAGAAAGATTCTCCCTGAACCCTTCAAGGGCGCTGCTGTACGGTAATGCGTCATGACTTAAAAGAACAGCCACCCGCACTTCCTCTGCAGGGGAGATCGGCTGTGCTGAGAGTGCAAGCAAGAGCACAATCAGGATAAAAATGATTCTCATAGGTGACAATGTAGCCCCCGGATTTATTGCAAGAATATTTTCAAAAAGCATAAGTGACCTTAACTCTAACAGTCCTGCTGTCCTGCTCTATGGTATTCTGAAAATGTTCCATAGCTCCAAGGTCTCCATACTTTTTATTAAAAAGGTTATATACACTTGCAGATGCTTCAAGGGTTTTCCATAAATTCTTAGTATAAAGGGTCCCGTTTGTCAGGAAAAATGAACCTGCATAGCGGTCAAAAGGAAACCCCTCTTCCCTGAGTCCCGCCGGGAGACCTTCCTGCTTCTCCATGGAAAGCGTTCTTCTCCGGCCCGTGTACAGTTCTTCAAGGCCCAGGAATATTTTCTCTTTTATGACCGGGATGATCACATGGGCCTTTGCAAGATGTTTTGGAGAATTCGAAAGCGCCCTTCCCGTCTGTTTGTCTTTAGTTTTCTGGTATGTGTAACTGACACTGCCCTCAAGTCCGCTATCACTTTTCCCTTCCATTTCAAACTCCGCACCGCCTGCAGTAACGTCATCATTATTATTAAATACCAGCAGCCCGTCATCAGGGTCCGTTTCCTGTTTGATGAGGTCGTTGAGCGTGTAATAAAAACCGGCAACTGTCCCGCGAAGATATTTCCCGATATATTGCTCATACACCAGTTCATATGTATTTATGGTTTCCGGTTTTAAATCGTTATTGGCTTTTGCAGTGACCCCTCCGTCATTATAATAAAGTTCATATACGCTGGGAGCGCGGAAGGCGCGGCCATATATTGCCTTGAAGGTTGTTTTTTCAAGAGGGTTATAAATCAGTGCCACGCGGGGATTTGTGGTGCCCCCGAAGGCCTTATAATAATCGTGCCGCAGCCCTCCGTTAAGGATAACGTGTTCGCTTATATTAAATTCGTCCTGGAGGAACAAGGCCCAATTATCGTTATGACGCCTGTCATCCAGTCGGCCCCAGTCTGAGGCCCCTGTATAGGAAACTTTCTGAACCTGTGTTTGATTGGCATGAAATGAGGCCCCGAATATTGTCCGGTGTTTATCTGTGAAAGATTTTGATACCTGCAGTTCTCCGGAAAACCATTTCCCTCTTCCCGAATCATTTAAAATAACAACGCCTGCTTCACCCTCTGCCGGATTTCCTTCATAGGGATATTCCCCGGAATAATTGTAATAGTTGTAATTGAGACGCCCGAAAACAGACAGCCGGTTTTCAAAGGTATGTTCATATTTCACATCTATCCATGAACGTTCATCTTTCGTATATGTTGTATCACTGTTGAATATGGTTCCATAGGAGGCAGTAGGAATGCCTTTTTTCCTGCTGTGATAATTGCCCTGTATCGTAAAATCTTTAAACTTGATTCCGGTAAAGAAGTTTTTGTATCGGGCATAATCTGAATTGTTGGCAATGCCGCTGTTAGTACCCGGATGATCAAATTCCCGGTAATACAAATGCTCGTCTCCGGCGCTGTCAAAGAAAGAAGATGAAAGTAAAAGTTCCAGCCCATTCTGATATCTGTTGCCGTAACTGATCCTGCTTTTGTAAGTATCAAATGTGCCTGCCTCACCGGATATCTCCACTCCCTTATAACCGCGGCCTGTTTTTGTTATCACATTTATTACTCCGAAAAAGGCATTGCTGCCATATAATGAAGAACTGGGACCGCGTACAACTTCGATATAATCGATGAGGTCTATTTCCAGCGGAAACTCCGTTCCTATTAACGGCGCGTCAAAAATATTGTCGTTGATGCGGATTCCGTCAACGAGAACTAAAATACGGTTACTGTAATCCGAAGGTAAACCAAAACCCCGGACCCCCAGATACTTATAATTTCTGTCATTGGTAACATAAAATCCTCTGATACTTTCCAGAATTTCACCGAAATCACGATAACCGTATTTTCTGATCTCATCCGCGGTGATAATGCTTACAGATGAAGGGGCCTCTGTCACCTTCTGTTCATACTTGGAGGCGCTGTATACAGAAGGGATTTCCTGAAAAAGCATCATTTCATCGGTTGGACTAACAGGTTCTGAGAATGAATCCGACTGGATGTAAGCAAGCTGGGAAAACCATACCGTACAGAAAAATAAAGTTATAAGTTTAAATTTCCCGTTATTTTTTTTCACAGCAACCCCCCATTTCAATTTTATCCCAAAAAAATTTAAAGCCCACCGTTGAATTTAAAGGGTGAGCTATGATGTCAAGCTCCACTTCGGCAGCCCCTCTACCCCTAAAGCTCCGGGGCAGGTTGCTTTGTGTCACCTGTTTACACAGGTTTTACCCTTTCGGTGGCTGAGTTTCTTATATATACGGATGAATTAATGCATATATTCAATATTCCTCTGTTGCCTTGTTTTATAATCAAACAAATTATAATTCCCTTTTCACCATAAAGATATCCCTGACTATTTACGAATTAATTTTATTAATGGAAACGGTTATAGTTGTGTTTGAATTTAGACTTTATTTTTGTGTAGAATAATTAACTCTTTAAGTTTTTGTTTAATAAAATTTAAACCTAAATACATTCGGGAGGATTGAGATGGCAAAAAAATACGTTTATTTTTTCGGCGCCGGTAAAGCCGACGGCAACGCAAGCATGAAGAATCTACTCGGCGGAAAAGGCGCAAACCTTGCTGAAATGGCGGGACATCCCAAGCTGCAGCTTCCTGTCCCGGCAGGTTTTACTATCACCACTGAAGTCTGCACTCTTTTCTATGAAAACAATCGCAGGTATCCCAGGGAACTCAAGGGGCAGGTTGACGCCGCGCTTGTTAGGGTCGAAAAGATAATGGGGAAAAAATTCGGCGACCCAAATGATCCCCTCCTCGTTTCCGTACGCTCCGGCGCGCGCAGTTCCATGCCGGGCATGATGGAAACGGTTTTGAATGTAGGTCTTACGACAAAGACCATTCCCGGACTTATCAAAAAGACAAACAACGAACGTTTTGTATTTGACGCGTACCGCCGTCTCATGATGATGTATTCAGATGTCGTTATGGAAAAAGCAGCGGGTGTTGAACCAAAAGACGGTGAAGGCATACGCATGAAGCTTGAACACGCGTTGGAACATATAAAGCATGAGAAATTTTACAAGGTCGACACCGATCTGACGGTTGACGACCTGAAAAGACTTTGCGATGAATTCAAGGTGATAATTAAAAACACACTTGGGAAAGATTTCCCGGACGATCCAATGGAACAATTATGGGGCGGCATCGGCGCGGTCTTCCAGTCATGGATGGGCAAGCGTGCCGTCTCATACCGCAAGATCGAGGGAATTCCTCAGCACTGGGGGACAGCGGTCAATGTCCAGGCCATGGTGTTCGGCAACACAGGCGACAGTTCAGCAACCGGTGTTGCCTTTACCCGCAATCCCGCAACCGGCGAAAACATGTTCTTCGGCGAATGGCTTCCCAATGCACAGGGTGAAGACGTTGTCGCGGGGATCAGAACTCCGAATCCGGTAAACACGGCAGGAAAGACCGACGACACGAGACACCTTACTTCACTTGAAGAAAACATGCAGCACTTGTATAAAGAACTTTACACCTATCAGAGAAAACTCGAAAACCACTACACCGATATGCAGGACATCGAGTTCACCATTGAGGAGGGAAAGCTCTGGATGCTGCAAACCAGGGTCGGTAAACGCAATGGTCAGGCCGCAATCCGCATGGCGGTTGAAATGGCAAAGCAAAAACTGATTACAAAAGAGACGGCCATAATGAGGGTCAAACCTGACCAGATCGATGAACTTCTGCATCCGAGTGTTGATCCTGATGCTGAGAAAAAGGCAATTGAACTTGCAAAGGGTCTTCCCGCAGGACCGGGAGGCGCAACAGGAAAAGTGGTCTTCACCGCTGATGATGCGGAAGCATGGGCAAAGAGAGGCGAGAAAGTCATTCTCGTAAGAAACGAGACTTCTCCCGAAGACGTCCACGGAATGCACGCAGCAGAAGCTATTCTTACTGCCAAAGGCGGTATGACCAGCCACGCGGCTCTTGTTGCAAGAGGCTGGGGCAAATGCTGCATAGTCGGATGTTCAGCGCTTAACATTAGTCTGGCAAATAAAGAAATTCACGTAAACGACAGGGTTGTCAGAGAAGGCGAATGGATAACATTAAACGGTACAAAGGGACGTGTCTACGAAGGGCAACTGACTCTATTGGCTGCCGAACCTGAACATAACCTGTGGTATAAGGAATTAATGAAATGGGCAGACCAGGTAAGGACCCTTAAGGTCAGGACCAATGCCGATACCCCGAATGACTCTGCTATCGCGCGTAACTTCGGCGCGGAAGGAATCGGACTCTGCAGGACAGAGCACATGTTCTTCGGTCCCGACAGGATAAAGGCAGTCAGGGAAATGATCCTCTCAGACACACTTGAAGGAAGAAAAAAGGCGCTCGCCAAACTCCTGCCAATGCAGAAAGGAGATTTCATAGGTATATTCAGCGCCATGCAGGGACTGCCGGTAACTATCAGGCTCCTTGACCCGCCTCTTCATGAATTCCTCCCGCATACTGACAATGAGCTTCAGGAACTCGCTAATGAAATGGAAGTCCCCTTTGATAAACTCAATACCAAGAACATGTCCCTTCATGAATTCAATCCGATGTTAGGACACCGCGGCTGCCGTCTCGGCGTAACATACCCTGAAATGTATGAAATGCAGGCCCAGGCAATAATGGAAGCCGCATGCGAGCTTGCACAAAAGAAAGTTAAGGTCATCCCTGAAATAATGATCCCTCTTGTAGGACATGTCAATGAGCTGAAAAAGATGAGGGAGGTTGTAGTCTCCGTTGCACAGAATGTTCAGAAGGAATACAGGACAAAAGTCGCGTACACTGTCGGGACCATGATAGAACTACCCCGCGCTTGCGTCACCTCCAACCAAATTGCGGAAGTTGCGGACTTCTACTCATTCGGCACAAACGACCTCACACAGACGGTATACGGTCTGTCGCGTGATGACGCTGGAAGGTTCCTTCCTTTCTATGTTGACGCAAAGATATTAACTGACGACCCCTTCGTCACCATCGACCAGGAAGGCGTCGGCGCATTCATGAAGATCGCTGTCGAAAAAGGCAGGAACGTTAAGAACAATCTCAAGATGGGAATATGCGGAGAGCACGGCGGAGAGCCGAAGTCCGTTGAGTTCTGCCACAACATCGGGCTTAACTACGTAAGCTGCTCACCCTTTAGAGTTCCTATCGCGAGATTCGCAGCGGCGCAGGCAGTGCTAAAAGAGAAGGCTTCCCAAAAGGAAGTGAAAAAGCCCGCGAAAAAAGCTGTCAGGAAAGCAGTGAAGAAAGTAACTAAGAAGGTCGCCAAAAAGGTAGTTAAGAAAGTGGCTAAAAAGACGACGAAGAAAAAGAAGTAATTAAGTTATTCCCTTGAACTCAGAGTATATTGAAAGGGCGGTTTACGGACCGCCCTTTTCTTTTATAATTTCGCGCAAAAAAATCTCCGGTTATGCGGCAAACAAAACCGGAGATCATATCTTTCTTCACAGGAAGTACCCTCAGGACAAAGATACTTTTTCAAGGATTTTCTTTATGATATCTTCATCGTTGTGGAGAATCGCTTTTAATTCGCGATCGTCTGTCCTGACTCTCTCGTACCTCACTTCTTCTTCAAAACTTTCAAGCGCGCGTTTTAACATCTCTTTTTCTATGTCAGTCAGCTCAAATACCATAGTGCTCCCCCTTCCCTCCCTGCCGACTTATGTCCCCAAAGAGGTTTGGAGTTATCCATCCTTCTCTATTTAAATATTATCACATTCCCTGCAGTTGTCAAGGTTCCTGACCTACTGTTTCTTCAAAAGAGTGCTGACAAAAGCGAGGGCCACGCCGTCGGCGAGGAGCAGGAGGTTCAGTGACGCGCTTACAGCGTGCAATTTCCTGAACTCTTTTCTCAGCGGCGAATCATCTGCCGCCGGAGCTTCAAAGGAGTGGATCTCCTGCTTTACCTTAACAACATCAGGATGCAGTTTAAATACTATGAAGAGATTTATAACGATGGCACACACGATAAGGACCAATGAGAGTTTAAAACCTGATCTTGCAAACAGATGCCGCGTGATCATCATCAGTATCAGGGCAAGGACAGAAAGCGCCATGTTATACATGAAATAGCCGGGGAATAATTTTCCAACGATCTTTCCTGCCATGTCCCTGTCAAAAGACCTGAAGATAACAGGGGTGATGATGAACGTAAAGATGGAGATACCGCCTATCCAGAGCGCAAGCGCAAGATTATAGCAGAAGCTCCAGATTATGTTCATATGAACATTATACAGTCATCAGACAAAGAGTGCTATAGGTAGGAACGGCTAATGCGTAGATTAGATTTTTCATTGAAAATGTGCTAAAGAATCATATGAAGTCAGAGGTGGACCCCCAAAATCGGACAGTCGTATAAAGTGTAAAATACCGTTACTTTGCTGGTTATACCTGCTCCAGAGTTATGAAACATGGGCTAAAAGGAGGCCGCGGTGCTGTGGCTGGCATTGAAGACGCTTTTTCATGAGAAGGGAAGGCTTATCATCACCCTTATCGGGATAATATTTTCCACAGTCCTTTCGCTTACACAGGTATCGATGTATCTCGGCCTGATGGGAAACGCCACGGGCATAATCAGACATATTGACGGAGACATCTGGATAACGTCCAGGAATGTCCAGAACTTTGATTTTACAAATCCATTCCCCGAAGAAAGGGCCAACAGGATAAAGGCATTGCCGGAAGTACTGCGGGCCGACAAACTTATACTTACATGGGGCTTTTTAAAGTTGGCCGGCGGGGGGCAGGAGCAGGTGCAGATAATAGGGTTCAACCCCGACACAGGGGCCGGAGCACCGTGGAACATGCTGAATAACAGGAGCGCCTCTGAAGTAAAAGGCGGCCGATACATGATCATAGACAAGACCTCCGAGCAGAGGACCGGGACCCTGAAGGAGGGCACATTATGGGAATTAAACAAGAAGATGTTCAAGCTCGTGGGACTCTCCGAGGGCATAAGGAGCTTCACCACCGCGCCGATAGTTTTTATGTCATTTAATCAGGCGCAGAACTTTTTCGCGGGAACGGTGCGCCAGAATGAGACGTCCTATATAGTTGCGAAGCTGAAGGACAGGGGAAAGATCAAAGAGGTTGTCAGGACCCTGAGGACGACAATGAAGGACAATGACGTTTTTACCAGAGAAGAGTTCATATTCAAGACCGTCATGTACTGGACTGTCCAGACAGGGATGGGAATGGGATTTTTCCTGACCGCTATTCTTGGGCTGATCGTTGGCGGCGCGATAGTGGGACAAACTGTGTATGCAAACACCATGGAGCATCTGAGGGAGTTCGGGACGCTCAAGGCGCTGGGAGCAAAGAACAGCGATATATATCAGGTCATCTTCGGCCAGGTCAGTATAAACGCCGTGATCGGTTACGCGGCCGGATCAATGATCATCATTCTCGCGCAGGGCGGAATTGAAAGGGCAGGGGTGAGCCTGTATTTAAGCGCAGGGTTATTTTTGGCGCTGTTTTTGATAATCCTCATGACATGTTTTTTGTCCGCTTATTTCTCTGTGAGAAAGGTGAGGACGCTGGACCCTGTGATGGTGTTCAGAACGTGAGAGTTAATATGAAATCAACCACAGAGTACACAGAAAAAAGGAAAGATTTCGGACAAGCCGAAATGACGGACTATGTCATTCCCGCCTGTCGGGAATCTTTCTTTTCTGGAGAATGCAAAGTATCATCTTTGCTCATATGTAGTTTTTAGCTTAGTTAAGAATTTATGACGCCGATACTTGAATTGAAGAATATCACTAAGATTTACGGAGATGAAGATAACAAGGTGGTTGCGGTGGACTCGCTGACCCTTTCTCTGAAAAGGCAGGGGGTGCTTCTTATCATGGGGCCGTCAGGCTCCGGGAAAACCACGCTGCTTTCAATGATGGGATGTATACTGCGTCCCACAAATGGAGAGGTTGTTGTAGACGGGCAAACAATCAGCAGGGGCGAAGGACAACCTTATATTTATGATGATGTCCTTCCCGACATCAGGAAACAATACTTCGGTTTTGTTTTTCAGTCGTTCAATCTTTTCCCGTCACTCACCGCAGTTGATAACGTAGGGCTAATACTGCGCCTCAAAAAACACGACAAACGGAAGATACAATCTGAGGCCTTGAGACTTATAGAAAGATTCGGGCTTGCAAAGAGGGCGAATTTTTATCCTTCAGATATGAGCGGAGGGGAAAAACAGAGGGTGGCATTGGCAAGGGCGCTGGCTGGAGACCCTCCAATTGTCCTTGCGGATGAACCGACTGCAAATCTCGATTCAAAGACCGGGCTTGATGTCCTTAAGCTTTTAAGGGAGTTGTCGGAAGAGGCGGGAAAGGCGATAGTTATAGTGAGCCACGACCCGAAGGCAGAGGCGATAGCTGACAGGGTTGTCTATTTAGAAGACGGTAAAATTAGGAATTAAGAAGGGGTCATAAACCATGAAGAAAATAGTTGCGGTAATTGGCTTGATATTTCTTTTTATCGCTGGGTATGTAATTTTTTCAAAAAACAAAAATGAGATATCAAAGACTGCCTTACCACAGACCACGCTCAGGAGATACGTTGCCGCGGAAGGAAAGGTTGAGGCGATGCGGGGCTATGAAGTGGAGGTAGGCAGCGAGATAGATGGAAGGATAGCGGAGTTTTATGTGGATGAGGGCGATGAAATAAAAAAAGAGCAATTGATAGCAAAGCTTGAGAACAAAGATCTTGACGCCAGGCTGAAAGAGGCAGAGGCTGAATTGGAGGTGTCAAGATCAAGGCTGAGTGAGGTGGCATCAGGGTCGAGGGAAGAGGAAATTAACAAGGCAACCGCCGCGCTTGCCGCTGCTGTCGCCGATATGGAATATGCAAAGGTAAGTCTTCAAAGGCATAAAGCGCTTTTCAGGGAAAGCTTGATACCGAAAGATTTCTATGACGAAAAAGTAATGGCCTTCAGAGTTGCTGAGGCAAGGGTCAGGGAGGCTGAAGAGGAAGAGAGGCTCCTTAAAAAAGGGCCAAAGCTGGAGACGTTGAAACTAAATGAAGACAGCGTGAAGCGAGCTGAAGCAAATGTCGATTATTTTAAAAAGCTCCTGGAAAAGACATATATAAAGGCCCCGATCTCAGGGACTGTAATCCGCAAATATCTTCAGCAGGGTGAGATGATAAGCAAGGAGATGCTTATCGCTCTTGTCGCCATCGCCGATGTGGAAAAGACATGGGTAAACGCGGAGGTGGATGAGACGGATATCGGCAGGATCCAGCCCGGATACCCCGTTGAGATAACGTCAGAGGCATATCCGGAGAAGATTTTTCACGGGGAGGTCAAAGAGATCTCGGCGTACGTAGGCGCGAGAAAAGTAAAACCAAACGATCCCGCAAAGAATGTGGATATGAAAGCGATATCGGTAAAGATAGCCGTAAAAGAAAAGACGCCGTTCAAGCTGGGAATGACGGTGGATGTAAAGATTGTGCCGCAGTAAAAGTGGAGGCGACGAGCGGATTCGAACCGCTGAATAAAGGTTTTGCAGACCTCTCCCTTGCCACTTGGGTACGTCGCCGGCAAAGACAGAAATTATGAATAGTTAGTTTTACTTTTTACTAACAACTGACCACTCACAACTATTCACTGAAGTTTATGGAGCGGGCGACGGGATTCGAACCCGCGACCCCAACCTTGGCAAGGTTGTGCTCTACCACTGAGCTACACCCGCAATTAAAAGAAGGGCGTATTGCAATACGCCACTACAACTCTTAACTCAAATCGTCTATAATAGACAACTAACATAGTAATGAAAAAAAGAGAGTCTTGTCAATATGCTATACCCGGATTTTAACGAATTTGAAAAGAAGTCGCTGGAAGGCAACCTCATTCCGGTCTACAAAGAGATACTTGCCGACCTTGAGACCCCGTTGTCCGCGTTCCTCAAATTAAAGGGGAAAACAGGCTTCCTGCTCGAAAGTCTTGAGGGCGGAGAGAAATGGGCCAGATACTCCTTTATCGGGAGCAATCCGTCCATGATAATCGAGGGCAAAGGGAAAAGCCTGACGATCAGCAGGGGCAGTCAAAAAGAGAAAGCCGCGTTCGTGAAGGACCCCCTTGAAGTGATCTCGGCAGAATTGAAAAAATATAAACCGGTCAGTATGCCGGGGCTGCCGAGGTTCTACGGCGGCTTTGTCGGATATATCGGATATGACACTGTGCGTTATTTCGAGAAACTTCCTGACAGACATCACACGGGGCTTAATCTCCCGGATATCTTTTTGATGTTTACCGACACACTGCTGGTTTTCGACAATCTGACACATAAGATCAAAGTAATATCAAACGCCCATATAGAAGGCAGCGCAAAAGAGGCATATGAAAATGCAGAGGCAAAGATTGAGGCCATAGTAAAAAAATTGCAGTCTAAGGCAGTGATAAAGAAGACGCCGCGGGACAAATCAACACAGCAGACAGCAGACTTTTCGTCGAACTTCTCAAAGGACGATTTCAAGAGGGCGGTGGAAAAGACAAAGGAATATGTTCACTCAGGAGACATTATTCAGGCGGTGATATCTCAGAATTTTCAGAGGGCAACTGACATCCCGCCGATAAACGCGTACCGTGCGCTCCGTGTTATCAATCCCTCTCCTTACATGTACTACATTGAGACCGGGAAGTGTACGCTTGTCGGGTCTTCCCCTGAAATACTGGTCAGGCTTGAAGATGATGATATAGAGTTGAGGCCGATCGCTGGTACAAGAAGAAGGGGCCACACAAAGGAAGAAGACCTGTCCATGGAGCAGGAGCTTAAGGCAGATCCAAAGGAGATAGCCGAGCACATTATGCTTGTAGACCTTGGGAGAAACGATGTGGGCAGGGTCGCGGACACCGGCAGCGTAAAGGTCACTGAATTGATGACAATAGAGAGATATTCTCATGTCATGCACCTCGTATCAAATGTCGTCGGCAAACTGAAGGACAACCATGATGCCTTCGATGTGCTCAGGGCGTCATTCCCGGCAGGCACAGTATCAGGCGCGCCGAAGATACGCGCGATGGAGATCATCGAAGAAGTGGAGCCCACAAAACGCGGGCCGTACGCTGGTTCTGTGGGATACTTCGGATTCTCTGGCAACATGGATATGTGCATAACGATAAGAACGATAATCTTTAAAGACAAGAAGGCCTACATTCAGGCAGGCGCTGGAATTGTTGCCGACTCTGATCCTGAAAAAGAATATCAGGAAACCGTTAACAAGGCAAAAGGCATGTTCAAGGCAATAGAAATGGCGGAGAAGGAATTGTAGGGGCGGGTTTGAAACCCGCCCTACAGAGTTTAGAGTCAGGAGTTAAGAGTTATGTTATTAATGATCGACAATTATGATTCTTTTACCTACAACCTCGTACAGTATCTCGGGGAACTGGGTGAGGATATAACGGTATTCAGAAACGATAAGATTACGATCTCAGAGATAGAGAAATTGGGTCCTGAAAGGATTGTTATCTCCCCTGGTCCCTGCACGCCGAAGGAGGCGGGCATCTCTATAAAGACGATACAGCATTTTACGGGGAAGGTCCCGATACTCGGCGTTTGCCTCGGCCACCAGTCAATAGGCGCTGCGTACGGGGCCGAAATAGTGAACGCGCCAAGGCTGATGCACGGGAAGACCTCGATGATCCATCACGACGGTAAGACAATATTCAAAGACCTGCCCAACCCATTTGAGGCAACACGCTATCATTCGCTGATTATAAAGAAAGACACCCTGTCTGCTGATTTTATAATAACCGCATGGACTGGCCAGGGTGAGATCATGGGAATAAGGCACAAAGAATTTATCCTCGAAGGAGTGCAGTTCCATCCTGAATCAATACTCACAAGGGCTGGAAAAGACCTTTTAAGGAATTTTATAAACCTGAAATATTAGTTAAAACTTTGCGTTCAGCAGCGATGCGGAGTACAGCGTGCCGTTATTGGTTTTCTGTATTACAGGTGTAGGCACAGCCAGTTTAATTTTTCCGTTCTCTATCTCAGCAAGACTGCTCGTCTCTCTAAGACCGTAAAACAAGCCTCCAAAAGTCCCAATGAGTACCCCTGCGCCCACTTTTGTTCCAAAATGGTCGTCGTCAATCGCGTAAACAGCGACACCTAATAACGCCCCTATCGCGGCGCCGTAGAGTGTATCCCTGAAAACAATTTCTCCTTCACCAGCAGCAAATGCGGCGCCCTGAAAAACCATTATTGACAGGACCGTAATAATTAGGATCTTCTTAAACATGTATTTCATTCTCCTTTTATTTATATAAAAAATTCCGGATTGATACTTTCTTATTGTAGTAAAGATCACATTGATTTGTCCAGAATCCCTTTGAAATTTTTCCCCGCTGTCTGGTCACGCGATGGAATATTCCCACCTTCTGTGATATTCTATTTAAAAAAATAAATGTTTTCAGAAAGAAGTTTGGAATAGACGCAGTACGTTAACTCCCCTTTAAGCGGTCCCTTCCAGATAATTTCTCAAGGAGGATATTATGAATAAAATCAAGTGGTGGATCTTTTTGGGCTTAATCCTTACCGGCTTAATTGGCTCACCATTACACAGCGCCGAAACAGTGAAAGGAGACAAGAAAATGACAGTTGCAGAAGGAAAGACAATTGGAATTGAGTATACACTCAAACTAAAAGATGATTCCGTAATTGATACGAACGTGGGGGCCGAGCCGTTAACCTATATTCAGGGTTCTCATCAGATCATTCCCGGATTAGAGAAGGAACTGGAGGGGATGAAGGTTGGCGAGATCAAGAAAGTCACGGTAAACCCGAAAGACGGATACGGCGAGATCAACGAGAAGGCCGTTGTTGAGGTCAACAAGGAACTGATTCCCAAAGATGTAAAGGTCGGGATGCAGCTTCAGGGAAGGAACGCCGACGGACAAGCTATCTCAGCGACAATAAAAGAGATTAAAGAGAAGACGGTTTTACTGGACCACAACCATCCTCTGGCGGGAAAGACCCTGTTCTTCGATGTAAAGGTCCTCAGTATCGATTAAGAATTACCGGGGCGGGTTTTAAACCCGCCCCTACACGCAGTCTTCCATTTCAGTAACCATTCAAATCAAACAGAGTTATTATGAATCATTCTCCCTCACTACTTCGCGTGCGGTTTTGTCTTCACGAAGCCGCAGGAAAACGGGCTGTCTCATGATGCCGTCTTCTGTCCAGCCAGTGAAGGTGACCTCGCACTTTACCCAGGTGTCCGCGGTATTGGTATCCGGTTTAATTGTAAAGGGGCATTCTTTTTGGACCAAGGGCTTCAATTTATTAAATATTGCCTTTAGATCTCTTTCCGAGAACCCGCCTCCCGAATGGCCGATATATTTCAACTCGTCCCCCTCGTACACGCCAAGGACAAGGGACCCGAAATACTTCCTGCCTGCTCCCGGTTCCGTGAACCCCGCAATCACGCACTCCTGCGTGAGCCGCGCCTTCACCTTCAGCCACTCCCGGCTTCTCTTTCCCATCTGGTAAACGCTTTGGGAATGTTTGGCGATGATACCCTCCAGCTCCTTTCCCTTAACAACATTGAAAAACAGGACTCCCTCTTTCAATACGTGATCGCTGAATTTTATTTTTGGAGAAGACGGAAGGATTTTTTTCAGCAGTTCTTTTCTCCTGAGCAGGGGCAGGTTTGTCAAATCATGTCCCCTGAAGTGCAGGAGATCAAAGACATAATAGAGCAGATGACCGCTTTTGGATTTCCGGTAATCCTGCAGCAACTGAAAATCCGGACGCCCCTGATCATCCACAACAACAATCTCTCCATCCAGAACAGCATCAAATCCGAGGTCACGCAACGAGTCGGCAACGGGGAGAAACTTTTGAGTGAGTGAGATCCGGTTGCGGGAATAAAGCGAAACGTCGCCGTCCCTGATCTCTGCAATGGCCCGGTAGCCGTCCCATTTCATCTCAAAGACCCAGTCAGGATGATCAAACGGTTTTTTGGCCAGGGTCGCGAGCATAGGTTTTATATTGTGCGGCATAGGGCTGAGCGGCGCGTCCTTCAGATCTTCCTCTTCAAGCGCTTCGCTCAGACGTATCTGTTTCACTTTTTTTTGCCTGAAAGATTTCCCAGTCCCGGCTTCGGCAACTTTCTCAAGCGTCTTGCCCGAAACTGCAGAACGGCTCTCTTTCAGAATGGATACCTCGCTTGCATAACGGTCTTTCTTCTTAATAAGCAGCCACGACTTCTCATCTTTCCGCATCCTCACGAGGGCGAATTCTCCCTGAAGCTTTTCTCCATTGAGGACAAACTTCAGGTCTCCCTTCTTTAATCCTTCCCTGAGAAGCTTCTCGCTATCTTTTTTGTCTTTTGCTGCAGGGTGACTATAAAAGCCCCGGTCCCAGATGATTACGCTTCCGGCTCCGTAATTGCCCTCAGGGATGACGCCTTCAAAATCTTTGTAATCAAACGGATGGTCTTCAACCATCATGGCGAGCCTTTTTATGGAAGGGGCCAGTGAGGGGCCCTTGGGCACAGCCCAGCTCTTCAGGACGCCGTCCAGCTCAAGCCTCAGGTCATAATGGAGGTTTCGCGCCGCGTGCTTATGAACGACAAAAGTGAGCTGGTCTCCTTCAGGGCGCACCTCCGGTTTCGGTTCGGGGGTTTTCTCGAATTCCCGTTTGGATTTGTATTCTCTTAATCCCATGTTTACCTGGAAAACTTCCGGGCAGCGCGTGACCGAGCTTTGGCGGCCTCTTCTGCACGGCTCCTCGGCGGGGCATTAGTCTCAAGCGTACTCAGAAGTTTTGAGAAAGCTGCCGTTATGTCTTCAACAGCCGCAAGGAACGCAGCTTCGTTGGCCTTCGACGGCTTGTGGAAGCCGCTTACTTTTCTCACGAATTGCAGTGCGGCCCCGCGTATCTCCTCGTCCATCACAGGCGGTTCGAAGTTGAAGAGGGTCTTGATGTTTCTACACATATGCGTTACCCTGATGCAGGGGCTGGTTTCAAACCGTCCCTACAGATGAACTATCTTCTGTTTTTTCGTAAGCAACTCCCGGAAAAGATCGCCGTTTTTCTCTAACATGCTTATAGCATCCGAATGCATAACAACCATTTTATCAGGATCGCCCTGCTTGTCCAAAATTTCCAACTCCTCCCATTCAAGGGGGAACGAGACAGTCGGTTTCTCCCTTGCGCGCAGGGAGTAGACGCAGATCATTGTCTTTGAGGAGTCGTTCTGAGACCAGTTGATGAAAACTTTTTTTATACGTTGTTCCTTCGCCATCTTCGCGGTGACCAGTTCGGGATAGTTGCGCTGAAGGACTTCCGCCACGGCCCTTGAAAATCTCTTGGTGTCCTCAAAGGTCGCCTCTTTGCGGTTCAAAGGGACATATACGTGGAATCCTTTTTTGCCCGATGTCTTTGCATAGCTTTCAAGCCGCATTTGTAAAAGCAGGTCACGAAGTATCCGGGCCACCTTCGAGCAATCCAGGATGTTTGCCTGATCTCCGGGATCGAGATCAAAGACTATTGAATCAGGCGTATCAGGAGAAGCGGCCCTTGCCAGAGGAACATGCAGTTCAAGAGACGCAAGGTTCTCCACCCATATGAGCGTCTCAAGATCATTGACAAGGCAGACAGTCATCCGCTCTTCTTTATGATGCACCTCCGCTGTCTTCACCCAGGCGGGACGATGTGAAGGGCAGCGCTTCTCGAAAAAGAAATCCTTTTCCGTTCCATCGGGATATCGCTTTAAGGTGAGCGCCCGGTCTTTCAAATGGGGGAGGATGAAGTCCGCGATCCGGCGGTAGTATTCAAGGACATGGGCCTTTGTGAAACCATAGGAGGGATAGAGGTCCTTTTTCAGGTTCGATAAGGAAAGTCTTCTCCCGGCAGTCTCAACGATTTTTTTGCTCACCGGTGCTCTTTCACTTTGCGCATGCTCTCCTCCAGAACTGCGACCAGATCGACCACGCCTTCTTCCACTTCTTCCTCAATTTCAGGGGCTTCCACTGTTCCTTTTTCTTTCGCTTTCTTTTCTAAAAGCTTTGTGATCTTCTTCCGGCGTTCGTCGGCGTATTTGTCCGGATGGAAGTCGGCGGTCATTTCTTTAATGATCTTTTTCATGCGGCTTTTCTCTTCGGGTCCGATCTTTTCTTCTTTCGGCAGGAGGTCCTCTTCGGGAAGTATTTCCCCGCTGTAGTGAAGCGTGATCAGCGTCAGCGCCCCGTCCATGCTCTTGACGGCAACGAGATACTCACGTTCACGCAATACGAACTTTGCGAGCCCGGCTTTGTGCGTCTGGCTCATCACCTCAGCCAGCAGCCGGTAGGCCTTTTCGCCCCCTTTGGAAGGAACGAGATAATACGGGTGATCATAATAGACCGGGGCTACATCTTTAATATCGATGAACTCAAGTATTTCAATCGTCCGGCTTCTCTCTGGGGAAACGGATTCCAGTTCCTTATCCGTTATCACGATGTAGTTGTCAGGGGCGATCTCATATCCCATGACGATCTCATCCGCCGGGACTATAGTTTCTTCTTTCGGACAATACATTTTTCTTGCGAGGGGGGAATAATCCTTGTTGTGAAGCATGCGAAAAGAGACACGCCCCGTCTCGACAGCCCTCACCAGTTTTACAGGTATCGCAACAAGGCTGAAACTTATTGTCCCGTCCCATATTTCCTGTAATGCCATTTTGTTCCTTAATGGGCCATTAGCTATCAGCAATCAGCTGTCAGCTTTAGAAAGTCTTAGCTGACTGCTGATTGCTGTCCGCTGAGAGCTGTTTCATGCTACCTGCTTCAGACTCGCCTTCAGCGCTTCAAGAAGTTTGTCCGGCGTTGTGGGTTTTAAATGCCTGGGGCGCAGGAGCGCGATCTTTTCTCCACGCGTTTTTTTATCGATCAAATCCTGAAGCTTTTTTTGATGTTCATTTTCGAATTTCTGAGGCTGAAAAGGGGCTGACAACTGATCGATCAGGTCTCTTGCGATCTTCAGTTCTTTTTCAGACAGGGGAGTTTTCTGAAGTTCAAGAGATTTTACCGCTACAACTTCATCTGCATACCGCAGAGTGCTCAGGCAGAGGACCTTCCCGCTTATCTGCAGGGCCCCGAGATAGGACCGTCTTCTCATGGTCCAGGTGCATATCCCTGCCGTACCCGTTTCCTTCAATGCACCGGCAAGAGCGTTATATTCTTTTACCGTGGTGTCTGGCTCCAGATAGTACATGCGTTCAAAGAAGACTGGATCGATCTGTCCGGTCTTGACGAATTCGTGGACCTCGATCATCCGGCCGTCTTCGGGATCGGTCTGTTCAAGCTCCGACGGGTCGACGATGATATATTTTCTCTCCTCCAGTTCAAACCCTTTGGCCTGTTCTTCCGGCGGCACCGGAACTTTTTCATACGCGCAGACCATCTGCTGGTGCAGTTTCACATGATCACGCTTGTGCAGAAGATGAAACTGGATCCGGTCCTGCTGTACCGCGGTATGCAGCTTCACGGGCACATTGATATCGCTGAATTGGATATACCCTTTCCAGAGCGTCCTTCCCGACATTTAAAATCCTCCTGAGTTTTCTATATCGGCCTATAAGAGAAATATAGCACACAATGTCCCTCTGTCAAGGTTAGGAAAAAACATCAAGACATGTTCTTTGAATTTATCTCTATTTCCAGTGCTCTTGCGCCGCCCACTCCGGAAGCTTTATCAGCCTGACGCCGTAATTTTTCCCCAGTGAATCGATATCGGCATTGTAACCGACACGGTCAAACCATTCCAGCATAACCGCGAAATCTTCGCTCCCTTTCCTTACCTCTTCAATGGGCTGTCTCACAAACTCAACCCTTTTGCCCATGGCCCTGCCGAGAATTTCAGCAGTCTCCGGTATCGTATGCTGATCTCCCGCTATGTCGAGGGCAACGCCGTTCATCTTCTCATGCTGCTCAAATGCAAGCAGTACAAATTTTCCTATGTCTTCGACCGCGTTCATTTGCAGCACGGTGTCCGGCTTTAACGCGACGATCAGCTTACCCTCCATCAGGCCCGGCTTGAATGATGGGGAGACGAAATTTTCCATAAAAAAAGCTGGACGTATAATTGTGTATGAGGGAAATGCAAGTCCCCGTATCCTCTCCTCAATGCGCCACTTGTTATCAAAATGCGGAATGCCGGTGCTGCGATGCGCCGATCCAACCGACGAGTAAACAAAATGCATAACACCTTTTTTCCTGGCGAGCGCGGCAAAACGTTTCCCCTGCTCCTCTTCACGCACAACACCAGCTTCCCATGTATTCTGAACGGAGTATACCCCCCACACGTCTTTCAGCGCGCGGTCCAGCGATCCATCGTCATCAAAATCTCCCTGAACAATCTGTGCCCCCATCGACGAGAGATCTTTTGCTTTTTTACTCTGCGGGTCCCGCGTCAATACCCTGATGCAATACCCCTTCGACAACAGTTGACGCGCCGCAGCGCCTCCCTGTCTTCCCGTTGCTCCCGTTACCAGAATAATATCTTTAGTCTTGTCCATAATGCCTCCTGATGAGTTAATGCTGAAGTTCTTTTGTAAAAACTATATCACAGGATTCCGGGCTGTCAATAACGTTTTGAATTTGTGGGATGAGAAACTGCAAAAGCGTCTTCTGCACTCCACGGCAGTGAATGCAGTTTGCTCTTTAATAACTTCCTGTCAATAATTTTTGTTTTATATGTAGCAACCTTAACTGAGGTCAAGGCCTTACTGATGGCTATACGAACGACCTCTTCATCCTTTGATTTGCAGAGAATTAAACCTACCGACGGGTTTTCTTCATCGAGCTTCAGTTTCTCATCAAGCGCATCCAGGTAAAACTGCATCTTGCCTGCATACTCAGGCTTAAACTTGCCGATCTTCAACTCTATTGCTACGAGACATCTATATTGTCTGTGATAAAACAAAAGGTCAACATTGTAGTCCTCATTGCCGACTGTTATTTTGTATTCTTCACCGACAAAGGCCAGATGGCTGCCGAATTCAAGAAAGAACTCTTTCAGGTTCGCAACGATTGCACGCCGCAGGTCATGCTCCGCAAAACAATCTTTTAATCCAAGGAAGTCAAAAATATACTCATCCTTCAAGTGAGTCATTTGGTTCTTTTCCTTTGAGTGTGGGACTATCTTATTGGTCTTTCTGGAGAGCATGGATCGTTCATAGAGCGAAGAATTGATCTGCCTTTCAAGTTCACGGCGAGACCATCTCTCAGCTATACTGGTCTTCAAGTAAAATTCATTTTCCTCTATAGGATCAGTTTGATGTACAATAACTAAATTATGAGACCAGGACAATTCTGCAACCAGTGGTTGCAGTTTTTGATTGTCTTTGTATTTTTCAAATATTTTCTTCATCTCCCATAAATTTCTACTCGAAAATCCCTTCATATCAGGGAACTCTTTCTGAAGGTCCTGCGACAGAGTTTCAACGATCCCCTGTCCCCATTTGGAAACCTCTACCTTTTCATAAATGTTTTCTCCTATACTGAGGTACAATTCAACTAATTGACTGTTAACGGTCTTGTATGCCTTCTGCCTTGCAGTTATGATCTCATCTTTCAACCTGCCCAGAAATTTCTTATAGGCATTCTTTTTTATTGAGCTCCTCTTTTCAGCCATGTATTCTCCTTTCCCCTATTCATTGAATTCGAATGTCTTGCTGCCATTTATTAAAAGCGGACGTCTCACGTTTATCATCGCAAATAGAACGGCTGAGATAGGTTAATGCGATTAATGAAAATTGAAAAAACTGCAACCATAGTCCCCATAATGAAAGTGATTATAACATACTGAAATGCAGTACGTGGAATCGAAGAAAACGGCAAAAGCCTCAAGTCGTTTTCTTTTGAATTTGTGGGATGAGAAACAGCAGTGGCTTGATTATCCCCTTTGACACAGAAGAAAAAAGTTCTTGTCTTTAACAGGTATTCGTAGTATCAGTAATAAATTTTTAGAGGAGGGGAAGAGATGCAAGAAGAAAGACCTGACCCTATGCCTTCTATGGGATATATCCGGGACGGCGTTCGAAAAAATATGGGACAACGAAGAGGACGCTGTCTATGACAGCTTATAACATAGGGGACATTGTCCTCGTTCCTTTTAACGGTTATTTTACGGTTTACTTCTATCCCCGTTGCTCTCCAGTAATATTTTGAAGTATAATGATTCAAAAGAAAGGAGAATAGCATGGATAAAAAAACAATAGAAAAAATTACTGAAGACTATTCAACGTTCAATATTTCTAAAGAAAAAATTCCTGCCTATGAAAATCCATATCAATTCTCTAAGACCTTCAAGAAGTGCTCGATTGTTGAATATAAGAGTATTTCATACTCCAATACTACTGTACAATCTAAAATTGTAATGCGGTAGCCGCAATTATGCCAAGTTGGAATGAAGTTTTAACAGAACTGCAAACCTGCAATCGGGTTGATGCCCTTGACTATGTCCGTCGAAAATATCTTGTACAACTCCAAGAATATACTAACAGAAACGTGATCGCCTACTATTCTGGGTGGCTACAGAAACCTGGTCTCGGCAATGCCGATATTTGCGATGATGATAAAAACGGATTGATGGCGACTATTCACAAATTGGATAGAAGCAAGGGCCTGGACTTAATTCTTCATACCCCGGGAGGCGATATTGCTGCAACGGAATCAATTGTTGATTATCTAAGAAAGATGTTCGGAAATGATATCCGTGCCATCATACCACAAACAGCTATGTCTGCCGGAACTATGATAGCCTGTTCATGCAAAGAGATTATCATGGGTAAGCAATCTAATATCGGTCCGATCGACCCCCAGTTTAATGGCATTCCTGCACTTGGAGTTCTAAAAGAGTTTGAGACGGCTCTCGCGGAAACGAAGAAAGATCCATCAACGATTCCGATTTGGCAGACAGTCGTAGCTAAATACCACCCGACTTTTATTGGCGAATGTAAAAACGCAATTGACTGGTCAACTCAGATCGTTTCAACCTGGCTGGAAACCAATATGTTTTCTGGGAATCCAGATGCAAAGGAAAGTGCTGAAAAAGTGGTTGATCAACTGGGTAGTCATGAAGACACTAAGACACACGCACGGCATATACATATTGACGAAGCGAAAAGTTTTGGACTTACGATAAAATCCTTGGAGACTGATTTCCCGGATACTTTTCAGGATACGGTATTAACAATACATCATGCTTACATGCATACCTTTGCAAATTCTGTCGCGATTAGGATTGTAGAAAACCATATTGGTAACGCTATAGTTTTTAACATCAAATAGTTTTTTATATAACCGGGGAACTCTGCGATAGATTTTTAAAGTAAATTTAGGTTCCTATATTATTATTCTCACGATTTCTTCTTTAATGTAAACAGATAGGGCTTCCGAGATATAAGAAAAAACCATTACTGTTCGGGCAAATGCCCCGCTACCCCTTCACCCCCTTAAGCACCGCCTTCTTCCCCCCAACTCCAGGTCGCTGCTCAACAGAAAACCCCACGTCAGTAAGCCCCCGCCTCACAGCTCCGGCAACTGTAAAGGTGGCAACAGCACCGCCGGTCACTGTTTTTTCCCCGATCGCCATAAGAAGCTCATGACGCCACATGGCGGGATTTTTCTTTGGCCCGTGACCATCCAGAAACCATGCGTCACAGGGAGTTGAGAGGGCATGTACCATATCAAGCGCCTCGCCGATCCAGAGATTCAGGGTGATGATGCCGAAGGGCCGGGTGAGTTGTATCTGGTGCCACCCCGGTTTGGAAATCTCGATGCGGCTGTAGGCACTGACAAGCAGGTCAATAAGCGGACAGGCCTCTGTCCTGAATCCACTGAGAATGGAAGCCATCCGCTCAGACGTGACCGGATGCAGTTCAACGGAATTGTAGGTGATCGCTATGTCGGTGATGCCGCTATTGTCCAGAAAATCCATGAGGGCAATGAGCAGACGGCCTGCGCCGAAGCCTGTTTCCCCTATTATGAATTCTTTCCGCCCCGGACCTGCGGCACAAAGCGTATCCATGATTCCTGTGCCCTGAAAAAAGATATGCTTCGCTTCTTCAATTGCATTGACCACATCGAAATAGCGGTCGTCATAATATTCGTTCACAAGATAGGGAGGGACATGCATTGTCGGAAGTGGCGGTCTTTCCTGGGTCATGAGCAATTGTAACATGAAACCTCACGTCTTGTTTCTTGCACATCTATAGTGACCCCGATATTACATATTATTGACATAACCGATAAATATTATGTACTATTATTTATGGTTAAATTACCAATAAACATGGTAATGGAGTAAGTATGCTTGAGGCCCTGTTCGGTAACCCGGTAGTAGAAAGAATATTCTTTACGCTCTTGATCTATAACGAAAGTTATCCTCTTGGACTGGCGAAGACTTTCAATGAACCGGTAAATAAGTTTCAGCAGCAGTTAAAGAGGCTGGAAGATGGCGGGATCGTTGTAAGCCGCCTTGTCGGCAGGGTCCGTATCTATACGTTCAATCCCAGGTACACTTTTCTAAAGGAATTAAAGGAATTAATTTCCGGTGCGTATGAATTTGTGCCGGAGACAGAAAAAGAAAAGTTTTATACCAAGCGCACAAGACCGAGGAGGGCAGGTAAGCCGCTGTGAAGATCAACTGGAAACAAATAAAAATAAAAGAACTCGCGGCGCTTGTCTGTCATAAACTTAACGAGAAGGACATTGACGCGGTTTTGGTAGGAGGGGCATGTGTTTCAATTTATACAAAATATAAATATGTTTCATATGATCTTGATTTCGTTTCATATGCGGCGCTGAAAGACATTACATCGGCATTAACTGATTTAGGATTTAAAAGAGAAAGTTCACGTCATTTCGTCCGGAAAGATTGTCCATATTTTATCGAGTTTGTTGCCCCTCCCCTGTCAATAGGCAGTGAACCGGTCAAACAGGAAGAGAAGATAAAGACACGGTTTGGGAGCATTACTCTTCTCACACCTACGGACAGCGTAAAGGACAGACTCGCAGCGTATTATCACTGGAATGACCCCCAGGCGCTGGAGCAGGCCGTCATGATCGCAAAAGCACAAAAAGTTAATCTTAAGGATCTAAAAAGATGGTCTGATGCTGAAGGGCACAAAGAGAAGTGCGAAACTTTTATCAAATTGATCAGGAAATAACTTCCCAGGGAGGCGGCTCTTGTATTTAATAATAAGCAATCTGCGGATACCTGTTGAAAAGGACGGGGTGGATGAATATGTAAGGGCCGCTTCGCAGAAGATGAACATCAGCGAAGATAATATTCAATTCAATAAGATCCTGAGCAAGTCACTTGATACGGGCAGTAAAGAACAGTTCTACTATAAAATCTCAATAGTGGTAAGCGCCCCTGACAGCTTTGAGAACAGTGAGAACTTTCCAACTTACGAGGAAAAAATAAAGCCGAACAACAGATCAGCGGCCATCAGCGAGAGGCCCATCATAATAGGTTTCGGCCCTGCGGGAATGTTCGCTGCCCTTGAGCTGATCGATTACGGTATCAAACCTCTGATATTTGAAAGAGGTAAAAAGATAGAAGAACGCTCTATCGATGTTCAACAATTTATTAAAGAAAGGGAGCTGGACCCTGAATCAAATATCCAGTTCGGCGAAGGCGGGGCCGGGTCATACTCTGACGGGAAGCTGTTTTCAAGGATAAAGAATTCGCGATATGCAGACAGGGTGCTGGACACTTTCATTAAATTCGGCGCGCCTGAAGAGATAGGGTACGTCAGCAAACCCCACCTGGGCACGGACGTGTTGTGCAGGATAGTCAAAAACATGAGGAGCTACATCCTCGATAGAGGCGGTGAAATACACTACAACTCAAAAATGACGGACCTGCTTATTTCAGACGGCAGCGCCGCAGGCGTAGTGATAAACGGGAATATGGAATATCGTGCTTCAATTATCTTTCTTGCGCCGGGACATTCCGCGCGTGATACATTTGAGATGGTCCGAAATAAAGGCGTTGCCGTTGAGCAGAAGCCGATCTTTGTAGGGGTGAGAATAGAGCATCCCGTCGAGATCATTAATCTCATAAGATATGGAGATAAATATAAGGACTTCCCCGGCATAGGCGCTGCCAATTATTCTTTCACCTACACCAATCGAAAAATAGGGAGGGGTGTTTATACCTTCTGCATGTGTCCCGGAGGTGAGGTGATAAATGCTTCATCTGAAGAGGGCCTGCTCGTAGTAAACGGCATGAGTTATTCGGGAAGGTCTTCGTCGTTCTCAAATTCAGCGATAGTTGTAACCTGTCATACGGATGATTATGGATCAACTGACCCATTGGCAGGTATTCAATTCCAAAAGAATATAGAGCGAAAGGTTTTTGATGCCGGAGGAGGAAGATGGAAGGTCCCTGCGCAGAACCTGATGGATTTTTTACGCGGGAGAATCTCTGCCGACTTAAATTTAAGTTCTTACAAGATGGGGGCCTCATCTGCCGATATGAATGAAATCTTTCCCTCATTTATTTACGAGATGTTTTTGTCCGCATTTAATAAATGGAAAGAGGATTATCCACTATTTGTTTCAGAGCACGCGATATTGTTGGGCGCAGAAACAAGGACTTCCTGCCCGGTAAGAATTAAACGCAGCGAAAAATATGAGTCCGTAAATATAAAGGACCTGTACCCAATAGGCGAAGGTTCAGGCTATGCAGGCGGGATAACGAGTTCCGCCGCTGATGCCATAAAGGCCGTGGAAAGCAGTCTGCTATCCCATTCAGCCGCCTGAGCGTTTCGGTCTGTAGCCCGATTTTGTCAATGCTGCGATGAGCGCGTCGCAGTGGTCGCCCTGGATCTCAAGAGACGTGTCCTTGACTGTGCCGCCTGTGCCCAGTCCGGTCTTCAATTCCTTGAGCAGGGCTTCCCTGTCTTTTGCCGGGAGTTGTAGCCCTTCGATCACCGTAACGGATTTTCCGCCCCTCCGCTTCCGGTCGAGCCGGACGATCACCTTCGCAGGGACGAACGGCCGTTCGCCCCTACTGCCGGCCGGTCTTTCCTTTCGGGAGATGAGCTTGTCGGTGGAGTAGACCAATTTAGATTTTTCTTCAGGCATTGTTCATTTTAGCACGGGCCGTTTTTATTTCACCGGCCCATTCAAAGCTCAAGCGCTTCGATCTTCTTTTTTCTTGTGAGTTTTTTTAAATCGCATTCAAGTCTTCTCGCTTCTCCGGCATCCTTGCATGGAACTGTCTTGACAAGCTCAAACGGCCTCCACGATCTTACGAATTTGCTGCCGGTGCCGAGATTATGCTTTTCAATCCTCTTTTCAAGATCATTTGTCATCCCGATATATAAAGAATTATTGCGGCACCTGAGCACATAGACGCACCAGCGCCCGCTGTTCGTCTTGGCCCGTTCTTCCGCTAACTCATTCAGCCAGACCTTTAAGGCCTTCCTTGCCTCCTTGTCCACAAATGAGAAGATCCGGTGACCGGTGTCGTGAGTGCGGGATCTGGAATGTCCTGCCATCTTTACAATGTGAAAGCCCAGCTCGTCGTGCAGTTCGTAAAATGCGCGGTAGAGAGAAGCGTTGCCTATTTGCCGGTTTGTCTTTTTTGAAATGAACCCTCCTGCTAACAAGCGGGGTTTTCTCTGAAGAAGGCCTGTAACGCACTGGGAATCGGAATATATTGTCAGGCTTCCATGCGGTCCCTGCCGGTTCTCTGTAAGCGCCCATAAAACGGTCTGAAGTTCGAGCCTTGTCGATGAAGTGCCTTCAAATCTCCGCACCTTTATCCGCCCGGTTATTTCGGGTCTTGCAATAACTCCGGAAGAGGACTCTAAAAATAAAGCAGGGATTATGACATAGACGCCCACACCGAGCTTAAGTCCAGGACTTACACTCACATCGGTGAAAAGGGCAAGATCATTCATGACAGAATTCATTCTCTATCTTACCTCGGGGCGGTATCGACTTGACAGAGTTACAGAAAGCCGCTGCCGCTCCAGGTAAAGTGGCCCGGTTTTCTTCCTGATATCCCTCCTCTCTTGAAAATCACGACTTAAGGGGGGTATGATATTCAGGTACATTGCAGGAACTCTACATTATCCGAATAATTTATTCTGAAATGTCTACAAGAGGTCACCTTCAATATACCTGAAAAAATATTTTAGGGATAAAAAGCTATAGTGCTTTGCCACATTAATAAAAACCTGTTTTTAACAGGCGTCAGAATCTTTCACACGGAAATCATAACGGAACTTTAAGATGAAAATGAAATTACCTGAATTGCGGATAGGCGACTTAACAATTTATCCTCCCATTATACAGGGCGGCATGGGAGTGAGGGTCTCACGTTCGAGGCTTGCCGCGGCAGTTGCAAATGAAGGCTGTGTTGGGGTGATCGCAGGAGTCGGCCTGGGGAAGTTTGAAGACCTGCCGCGTTTAGAATATGAATCCGTGAACAATGAGGCATTAAAGGCAGAGATAAGAAAAGCCAGGAGTATGAGTAAAGGCATAATCGGCGTGAACTTGCTGGTTGCGCTTTCCAACTATGAATCGCTGGCAAGGACCGCTGCGGATGAGGGTGTTGATCTGATCATATCCGGGGCCGGGCTTCCTCTGGAACTTCCAAAATTTGTAGAAGGGAAAAACATTAAACTGGTCCCGATTGTTTCATCTGTAAGGGCTTTAAACATCATCTGCGGTAAATGGAAAAGAAACTTCAACAGACTGCCGGACGCCGTAATAGTTGAAGGGCCCAAGGCAGGCGGTCATGTCGGGTATGACTTTCAGGATCTTGTTGAAGAAAAAGCCCCGTCACTTGATGAGTTGCTTGTTGAAATTGTGAAGTTTGCAAAAACATTTGGCCCGCCAATCCCGGTCATCGCCGCTGGAGGAATTTATGACGGCAAAGATATCGCCCGGGTGCTTGCATTAGGAGTTTCAGGCGTACAAATGGGGACCCGGTTTGTCTGCACAGATGAATGTGATGCTCATGAAAATTTCAAACAGGCGTTCATAAAAGCCGGCAAAGAAGATATGGTGATCATAAAAAGTCCGGTTGGATTACCCGGCAGGGTGATTAAAAGTAAGTTTGTTGAGGACATTAAGAAAGGCCAGACTAAACCTAAGTCCTGCAAGTACCGCTGCCTGAAAAACTGCGATCCCAAAACGGTCCCGTATTGCATTGCCAAGGCGCTGACAAATGCGGCAGAAGGGAATCTTGAGGAAGGCTTCGTTTTTGCGGGGGCCAACGCGTACAGATGCACGGAAATTATTCCGGTGAAAAAACTGATTGAAACATTAATACAGGAATATAATCAGGTCCCTGATTGACTTCGACCGGCACCAGGGATAATTGCTTTCGAGACTAATCCTCTATCTGTATCTGCGGATTCCAGACCACTTTTCACAAATGACCATCGGGGTCCTTAAAATAACCGCCATAGCCGCTTTAATGCCTAAATTCAAATGTTCAAACGTTAGAACAGTCGAACAATTGAACATAAAAAATATTGGAGAAATACAGACTCTGTCCCCGGATTGGCTGATTGATTATGACATAAGAAAAGCACATAAGACGGACACCAGATGACCAGGTTTTTTACAAAAGGGATTAAGTTTCTTATGCCGTATGACGATATAACCTTAAGGCCGTGATATGCAACCAGTGAAATACATTGAAAAAGTAAAACAGAGGATTGAGAAGTTAGAGTCAACGGTCAAGGGCTATATAGAGCACCATCTCGGTAAGGACTGCGAAAGGTCTCATACCTTTGACTTTTATATCGGACTTGCCTATGCCATCCGGGACAGACTTATAGAGGCGTGGCTTGCCACACAGAGGTCTTATTATAAGAAAAAGGCAAAGCGTGTTTATTATCTTTCTCTCGAATTTCTTGTTGGAAGAACGCTTGGCAACAGTATGGTGAACCTGGGAATTGAGGATGAATGCACCAGGTCCATGGAGGCGCTGGGCTGCAAGATGGAGGATATAAGGGAGGCAGAGTGGGACGCTGGGCTTGGCAACGGAGGATTAGGCCGTCTTGCTGCCTGTTTTCTCGATTCCTTTGCTACCTTGGGAATCCCTGCTTACGGATATGGAATACGATATGAATATGGACTCTTTTACCAGAAGATTAAGGAGGGGTATCAGGCTGAAACTCCTGATAACTGGCTGAGATACGGCAATCCATGGGAAATAGCCAGGCATGGGCATTTTTTCTCAGTCCATTTTAATGGAAGGGTAAACCAGTATACAGATTCAAAAGGAATATTGAAAAGTGAGTGGGTTGATACCGAAGAAGTCATGGCAATGGCTTGCGATACCCCGATTCCGGGCTACAGGAACGACAATGTAATCAATATGAGACTCTGGACCGCAAAGTCTTCAAGGGATTTTGATCTGCATTTTTTTAACGGCGGCAATTATATCCACGCAGTCGAGAACAAGGCAAAGTCGGAGAGCATCTCAAAGGTGCTATATCCCTCGGATCACATTATGGAAGGTAGGTTCCTGAGATTGAAACAGCAGTATTTCTTTGTATCCGCAACCTTTCAGGACATTATCAGGAGATATAAAAAAGAAGACCTTGGTTTTGGTAATTTTACAAAGAGAGTGGCTGTGCAACTCAATGACACTCATCCCGCCATTGCAATACCTGAGCTTATGAGAATTTTAGTGGATATCGAAGGGCTTTCCTGGGAAGAAGCCTGGGATATTACAATCGGGACCTTTGGGTATACAAATCACACCGTCATGCCCGAAGCCCTTGAAAAATGGCCTGTCTCAATGTTTGAAAATCTGTTGCCGAGACATCTGCAGATAATCTATGAGATCAACAGGAGGTTCCTTGAAGAGATAAACTGGCGTTTCCCCGGAGATTTTGAAAAGAGAAAGAGGATGTCGCTCATTGAAGATGGTGATGAAAAGCTGATAAGGATGGCAAATCTTGCTATTGTAGGGAGCCACTCTGTCAACGGGGTTTCAAAGCTTCATACCGAGATACTCAAAAACCAAATATTTAAAGATTTTCATGATATGTTCCCTGAGAGATTCAACAATAAGACAAACGGTATTACACCGCGAAGATGGCTCAAGAAGGCAAATCCCCTCTTGTCCGACCTTATCACAGAAAATATAGGCGATGGATGGATCACTGATCTTAATGAGTTAATAAAACTTGTTCCACTTTCTGAAAATACGGAATTCAGGGAAAGATGGATGGAAGTCAAGACAGAAAACAAAGAACGCCTCGCTGAATACATTTTAAAAATGAACAAGATAAGGGTTGACGCAGACTCTATGTTTGATGTCCAGGTCAAGAGGGTCCATGAATACAAAAGACAGCTTCTGAATGTCCTGCATGTTGTGACCCTCTATAACAGGATACGGCGCGGTTCAGGCAAAGGACATACACCCCGCACTGTTATATTTTCCGGCAAGGCGGCCCCTTCATACTGGATGGCAAAGCTTATAATCAAGCTCATTCATTCAGTGGCAGACGTTGTCAACCACAGCAAAGAGGTGGGAGACAGGTTAAAGGTGGTTTTCCTCAGTAATTATAATGTCTCTCTGGCAGAAAGGATAATACCCGCCGCTGATTTGTCAGAGCAGATCTCAACTGCAGGGACAGAAGCCTCCGGCACAGGGAATATGAAGCTGTCATTAAACGGCGCATTAACAATAGGCACACTTGACGGCGCAAATATAGAGATAATGGAAGAGGTGGGCAGGGACAACATATTTATCTTCGGGCTGACCCCGCAGGAGGTCACGGGATTAAAGGGATCAGGTTATAATCCTTACCACTATTATGAGAAGAACCATGAATTGAAAGAGGTTTTAGACATGATAGGGAGCGGATATTTTTCTCCTGAAAATACCGGTCTCTTCAAACCTGTTGTTGACTCCATTCTCTATCACGGTGATCCATATATGGTCCTTGCTGATTACGATTCCTATATCAACTGTCAGGAGAGGGTCGGCAAGCTCTACGAAGACAAACATGAATGGGCTAAAAAGTCTATCTTGAATGTTGCAAACATGGGAAGCTTCTCAAGCGACCGCACCATAATGGAATACGCAAAAGAGATATGGGGGATAGACATTGAGAATAATCAGTCCCTCATCACCGAATGAAAATGGGCCGCGCCTTGATGACTTTGGATAGTTTCGTTTGTTTTCTTACTTAATTATCTTCCCGCCCCAAACTATTTCCCCTTGAACCGGCAAGCTCACGAAAGCGGATTGCCATTTCCGGCCCTTTGGCCTCTTCCTCATGTTTAAAGAACACGAAAGCCTTCTTCCATTTTTGCGAAAGGACCCTTTCCATCCATTGCGACAGACCGGCATCCGTATAATCGGAACGGCGCAGGCGCAGGTACCCCCATGACGCCGTGCTGACGACCTCATTTGCCGGATTCTCATCGGTATCCGCGGTGCACAGGCTGCATCCCTTTTCACGAAGGAGGTCCGGGATTTCACCATCGAGCCAGGATGGGTGGCGAAACTCGAATGCGCATGATGTACTGCCTGGAAACAGTTTGAGAAATTCCTTCAGCGCAGGATGGTCCGCGTGAAAACTCTTTGGAAACTGAAAAAGAACCGGCCCCAGTTTATTGCCCAGAACCGACAGCGTCCTGAAGAGGTGCTCTGTATCCTCCTCCACATTTCTCAACTGCTTTAAATGCGTTATGACCTGAGGCGCCTTGAGCGCAAAGACAAAATCATCGGGGACCTGTTTTGCCCATGATGCGAGGACGTTCTCTGCGGGCATGTGATAAAAGGTATTATTTATCTCGACCGTGCTGAGTCGTTCCGAGTAGAAGCGAAGCATTTCTTTCGACGAGATCTTTTCAGGATAGAATATTCCTTTCCATTCCTTGTACCCATACCCGCTTGTCCCGACATAAATTTGCATAGTTAGACCATATCATTCATACCCCTGGCGCAAGTATGGTGAGAAGACATATTGCGCGATACCAACAAAGTAACGAGTAACAAGTTACGAGTTGGGACGTGTATCCTATTCCCGTCACTCGTTACTCGTCACTTATCAGTTGTGACTCACATGCCTGCTTTTGTCTGCCATAGTCCTAAAGTTGCTCCGGTCGGGTCTGTAATTACACTGAACCACCCCATGTTCGGGACCTCGGTGACATCCTTGCAGATCTTGGCCCCGAGGGCCTGCGCCTTTTTTGTCGAGGCTGCAACGTCATCAACCAGGATATAGGGAAGCCAATTGTCCGGCATGTCAGGAACAGGCTTCTTCATCATCCCTCCGCCGGTCCCCTCACCAACGTTGATTATCGTGTAGTCCATGCCCGGGATCTCATCCAGCTTCCAGTCGAACATGGCTGAATAGAACTTCTTTGATTTTTCTATGTCCTGTGTCTCTAATTCAATGTGAACAAAAGGATTTGCCATACTGCACCTCCTAAAGGCTATTTATAAAAAGAAGTATAGCAAAGATATGCCGTTCGTCAAGCTATTGTATAAGTTAGAGACTTAGTCGAGAGTTTATTGGCAGCGAACCTATGGTTTACGCAGACAACGGATGTCACCGGTTTGGAGCTTCCCTCATGGTGATAAGATAAAAGGCGGGGAGGTGAGTTATTACAACTCCCCTGAACATCCGATTGCATCAAACGCGCGGACGATCCTTTTTTCCTTCTCGATTCTCTTTGAATCAAGTTTTATAAATTCGATTTGTGCTATTGCGGAGGCAAGATGCTTTTTAGAGGGGATGGCATTCATGCTCTCACCGATAACATCTCCCGAAACAGTATCGAGCACTATCGCATCAAGACCGTCCGTTACGACTGCAAACGGCACCTGATAGGAATCGAGCAATCTTGCGCAGGCAAGGGCATGTCTTTCCCGCGATACGAGCGAATCCGGAGCGCACTTTATTGAGACAATCCTCTTGCCGTTGATGCAGACAGCAAGGTCCACTGTGGATTTAACGGCCTCGCAGCCGATCGTGACATCGAATTCACAGGCGGTCTCTATCTCATCACGTGAATAACCTTTTGCCTCAAGCAGAAATCTCTCAATACGGTGACGTACCGCAGACAGCATGGATTCAACGGTCTCGAACTCTTTTTTCAGGAGCGCATCAATCGCATCTTCCTTGTTATCAAATCCTTCAGGCAGTTTATAATCCATTTTATCTCCGCAGGTCCGGGTTTCTCCGCTCTGGACCTGTTAGGTTATCTGTCATTCCGGCCTGCCCGGAATCTTTCTCCAGGAAGGATTCCCGACGCGCTCAGCTTGCGGGAATGACAGATTGATATGTCTATTCAATAATATAAAGTATGCCATGATTTAACCTGACATGTAAATCTTTGCAACTGGTATCCGCGAATTCTTCAATGGATGTTGAGGTAGTTTTTCTAAAAAACCGAAGAAAGTCTCTCAACGGCCTTGCGTAAACGTATCGAAATAATCTGGTTCAGCCCCTTCAGTATTTTTATTGCAATATGGGGATATTCATTTATGATCGTTTCCAATGCCTGATACTGGAGGATTATCAGTTCTGAATTCTCAAGGGCCACTACAGTGGTCGAGCGTGGTTGATTCGGGTCAATCAGGGAAAGCTCGCCGACAAAAGATCCCTTGCCTAAGATCGCAACCACGATCTGCCTGTCTTTAAATTCGGTTTGCTTTTTAACTTCCAGCAGGCCGTAGCTTATAAACCCGACAAAACCTCCGGGGTCGCCTTCATTAAATAATATCGCCCCCTTCGGGTAATCAACCGCTTCAAGAAAAGGGACAACTTTTTCCATTTCATCTTCTTTGAGTAAATGGAAAAGTATCAGTTCGTTTCTGGATGCGTAAATAAGTTCTCTTAAACCGGTGCCCATATCAACTTTTCCCCTTGCCCGCAGTCTCTTTATTTTCGAGGATGTTTATCTCATCAAGTTTACTCTTCATTTTCTTAAGCAGGCCGCTATAAGATTCATTGACGATAATCTGATTATACTGGCTTCTGTAGGTGCTGATAAAACTGACCCCTTCTATCACTACGTCGTAGACCCACCATTTGTCTTCCTTGAGCATAAGCCTGTATTCAATCGGGATGTTGACGTTTTTTGTAACAATTGTGGTGTCAACCCCGGCATACTTGCCGTCGCCTTTTAAGGTCTCTTTGCCATATGTGATCTTTTCGTCAGTGTATGATTCTATTTTTCCTATGTACGAGGACCTTAGAAGTTCAGAGAAAAGGTTGACGAACTCTTTCTTCTCTTCCGGGGACCTTTCGCTCCAGTGCCTTGCCAGGGAGCGCTGGGACATCTCTTCAAAATCAAAACGGTCGCTGATTAACGCCTTTATCCTGGACCTTCTTTCCTGCTTTTTGTCCGGGGCGGAGAGGCCCCTGTCTTTTAATGTATCGATGACGGCGTCAACGGTGGACTTAACAGCTTCTGTCGGGGTGTTAACGGCTAAGGCAGATGTACGGAAGCTCAGGATTGAAAACGCAGTAAAAGTGACAAGCAAAAGTACTATTATTGTCTTCATGATCTATCTTTCCTATTTATAAGAAATTTCTTCTCCCGCCAACCCGGAGGCCTGCAGCACATTGGCATAACTCATGTTGAAGTTGTAGACCGACTTGATATATTGCTCTTTCATATTACCGTATGCAGCTATCGCGTCAGCGGCATCCTTGGCTTCGCCTATTCCCATATCATAATTCATCACAGCGCCGATCATCCACTTACGCGCAGACTCGAAAGCCTTTCTTGTAGCTTCAATGCTGTTTTTTGCCTCTATCATTTCCCTGTAAGATTTTTCAACCTGAAGTGGGATCCCGGCAGAGGCGTGTTCATGCAGGCTTTGAAGCTTCAGGTAATCCGCCCTTGCGCGGTGAACCTGCGAGCCGGTTATGCCGAAATCAAAATTCCATTTCATCCCCAGAGCGGCCCCTCCGGCCTGATGCCTGAAGTAATCATAGATCCACGGGTTAGTCACCCGGTCCCTTTCAGTGGCGTCTGAATATGAATAAAACGCGGCGGCGAATATTTTGGGATAATAATCAGCTTTCGCCATATTGAGCAGGGACTCTTTCGCTTTTAAACCTTCCCTGAGTTGGGCGAACTCGGGCCTTAACTCTTTGCTCTTTTCCGAATAAAATTTTAGTTCCCGGACATCGGCGTCAACAGGTTTCAGGGCCTCGTCCTTCAGACTGAATATGGCATTCCCGTCCAGGCCCATAAAGGTGCGCAGCGCGTCTTTGCTCAGGATGATATTCTTTTCCGCTTCCCCCCTGTATTTTGCCAGCAGCCCCTGGTATGTCTCAAGCTTGTTAAGGTCCAATTCCGTAGCGCGCCCTGATTCGGATTCAATAAGTTTTTTTGTCTTTTCAATGGTTGAATCAAGATAGCCCTGAATTTCGTCAACCAATTTTTCCCCTTCCAGAGCGGCGAGGTGTCCGTAATAGTATTGCTTTATCTCAAGGGCCACATCGGTCGCCTTTTGCTTAACCTTTGATGCTTCCACCATGATCCCATGTGAAGCCGCATTCTTTGCCTCTGTGATTTTCCCGAAGGTGTAGATCGGCTGCACCACCTTTATATCAGCGCTGCCGAAAACCCCCAGACCCTCGATCCCGTCGTTTCTGTAATCGGAATTGATCTGGTTGCCCCGCGCTTTCGGCGACGGCCCGAATAATGTCATAATTTCAATCTGCGGAAACTGATAGCCGTCTGCCTCTTCCAGTCTCGTTTTTGCTATTTCAACTTCATGCTGCTGCCCTTTGATCTGAGGGCTGAATCTCAAGGCCGCGCTAATGCATTCATCAAGCGAATAAACGCGCCCCTCCTGCGAGAAGGCTTCATGAGGAATGAATACAAGACATAATAATGAAATAATGAGACCGTATCTTTTTATCTTAATTGTCTTCACTGCTTCTCTTTCTCAAAAATATATTTACCGATCAGCTCTTCCAGTTCTATAGCGGACTCGGTTTCAAGGACTTCCCCGCCGGGCTTCAAATATTTTTCAGACCCTCCGGGCTTGATCCTGACAAACTTATCTCCGATGATACCCTGAGTCCTTACTGAGGCTATCGAGTCTTCCTGAAGTCTTACCTCCGGGTTAATGAACAAATCCACGAGGGCCTCATAATTATTAAGGTGCACTTTACCGACCTTCCCTATCGTAACGCCTGCGATCTCCACTATTGCGCCCTCCTTAAGACCTGATATGTTTGCAAAACGCGCTTTGAGAGTGTATTGCCTTGTGCCGAACAGATGGACGTCTCCTAATTTCACTGAAACATAGGCCAGGCATAGAAGTCCGAGGATAATAAAGATTCCCACGCCTGTTTCAATATTGATCTTCTTCATATCGCATCCTCCATTTTGCTTGAATAAAGGGGCCCCATGGTTGTCTCAACATATTCCCTGATGACCGGATCCTGCGAGAGCTGAAATTCCTCCGGCGTGAGAAGGTCCCGTATGGCACCATCATGCAGCAGGGCCACGTAATCAGCCAGCTTCAGCACCTTTGGCACGTCATGACTCACGATAACCGCAGTGTATCCCAGCCTTGCCTGTGTCTGGTAAAACACGCGGTATAGCTCCCTGCTTTTTGCGGCGTCAAGGCCTGTTGTCGGTTCATCAAAAAAAATTATCCTTGGATCCAGCACGAGGGCGCGCGCAAGCCCGACCCTCTTTCTCATGCCTCCGCTTAGCTGGGCAGGGTACTTGTCATCGTTTCCTCCAAGGTCCATAATAGCGAGTTTTTCATGCACGATCTTTCCAATCTCTCTCTCGGTTTTTCTGGTGCGCTCTCTCAGGGGAAGCGCCACGTTGTCATATACTGTCATTGAATCAAAGAGCGCCGCATTCTGGAAAAGCACGCCGAAATTCATCCTGATCTCCATGAGTTCTTTTTTGCTGACCCCGGTTATTTCCTTCCCGCAAAACAGCACCTTCCCTTTGTCCGGTTTGACAAGACCGAGGATGTGCCTGACGATAAGGCTCTTTCCCTGTCCGCTTGCTCCGACAATAACGGTGGTCTTGCCCTCTGTGACGGAGAGATTGACTCCCTTTAATACCTGCTGGGAGCCGAATGATTTCCAGACATCGATCAGCTCAATAACCGGCTGTGTACTCATAAAAGCACCGACGTCAGAAAATAATCAAACAGCAATATCGTTACTGACGCCATGACCACCGCGCTGGTAGTTGTGTAACTGACTCCCTCCGCGCCGAAGCCGCCTCCTTTTTCCAGATGGACATAGAAACCTTTTGAGGCCGTGATCAATATGATCAGAAAACCGAAACAGACCGCTTTTATAAACCCCATATAAACGTCCTGAAAGTCGACGTCTTTATACATGCTTGAAAAATACGCTCCTTCATCAGCCCCTAAGAGTTTAACCCCTACGACATAACCGCCTAAAATGCCGATTACATCAAAGATGGCGGTCAGAAGCGGCATGGAGATAATCCCGGCAATAAATTTCGGGGCTACGATGAATTTATGCGGATCAATCGCCATACATTCCAGCGCGTCAATCTGCTCTGAGATGCGCATGATCCCTATTTCAGCGCAAATGGCGGAACCGGCGCGCCCGGTCACCATAAGCGCCGCGAGCACGGGGCCTAATTCCCTGATAAGACTGAGCGCGACAGCAGAGCCGAGAAGCCCTTCTGCCCCGAACTTCCTAAGCGTATGATAGCCCTGTAAACCAAGCACCATCCCTGTAAAAGCCCCTGTGAAGATGATAACGAATATTGAGAGCGTGCCTATGACATATATTTGCCTGACAGCCGGGAAGATTTTATAAGGTGGTCTCAGGATACTGATGACGGAGTAAAAAAGAAACACCCCCATCCTGCCGGTCTGATTGATATAATACAGCGCATTGCCGCCAAGCTTTTCAAGAAAATCGGGCATTCAATTCTCCGTAGTGAAACCATATAAGGCTTAGCAATATAAGATTTGTTCTTGAATATTCATGCATGTATAAAAATAAATTTACTGTCCTTGTGATGTGCAGGACCGGCGACATTCTCTTTTACACACTATTATCATAAAACGCTTTAGAGTTCAAGATGTTGTATAAGCCACAAACTGTTTCGACAAAGCCCTTTCTGAGAGGAGACAATCGATGGGACTTTTAAGCCCTAAAGACTTATGTGGTCGTTCTGTATTATAGAATATACATCATTGATAATGGAGGATTGCCGCATAAGCCTCTAACTTATACACCCTATTGTTAAGAAAAGAAATTTAGGCTAATATATTTTATGTATCATCTGTTTACGAGAAAGTCTGTTTTCGCACTTTCTTTTATTCTTCTCTGCTTCTTCCCCTGTGCCGGTAACGCTTCCGAAATAAGATCAGACGGCGCTAAAGAATCGCAACTGCATCAATTCGCCGGCGAGCCGGAAAACCGGATTGAAAACGCAGTTCACCTGATCAATACTCATTCCTATAAAAAGGCGGCAGTACTGCTGCTCGATATTGTCAGGGATAACCTCCCCGAAAAAGACAAGGCCGTCTTTCTGCTCGGCAGGCTTTACAAGGAAGAAGGTTCTCCGGCAAAGGCTGAGAGTTTTTTCATAACAGCGGCTGATGCTTATCCGCTGTTAAGTGATTACTCACTCAGTTCTCTGGTAGACATTTACATGTCAGCCGGGAAATATGAAAAAACCCTGGAAGCCGCGCGCCGGATAAAAAACATCCTCCTGCTGCAATATGCGAAACAGTCTGAAATAAATGCATTGCTTGAATTAAAAAGAACAGCAGAGGCAAGAGAGGCGCTTGCTCAATATGTTGAAGCTTATCCTCCTGACTGGGATTATAAATTGACCCTTGCAGTGCTCCTGAAAAATGACAATGAAACTGATCAGGCGGTCCGCGTTCTGAAAGAGATTTACATCAACGCCGTGCCTCTTTCCAACAGCGCGTTAAAGGAACTGGTCCTGCTGAAAGCCGATACCTTTACCAAGGACGAGATATTAAAAAGGGCCGACAAGCTTTTCGAAAAAAACAACTTTCAGCGCGCGGAGACCGAATACCAGAAGGCTCTGACGATGTGCGCTGATTTCGAGAGCGCCAAGATTATGCTTTCAATTGGCATGTGCCAGTTCAGGATGAAGCGCTATACCGATTCCTCCAGGACCTTCGGCCTGATCAATACACCCGAGGCGCTTTACTGGCAGGCGCAGGCTTTCTACAGGATGGACGACAGGGCCGGGTTTGAGAAGATTAAAAACTTATTCGAGAAAAACTATCCTGATGACGACAGGCTCGGACTTTTGCTGATAATGGAAGGCGAGGATTTCAGAAGACAGGAAAAGTTCAGCGACGCCGGGAAAAGCTTTAAGCAGGTGCTGGAGAAGTTTCCCTCAAAGGCGGAAGATGCCTTATGGGGGCTCGGCTGGATGAACTACACGTCGGGCGATTACAGCAGCGCGTATAATTATTTTTCAAAGCTCGCCGTCAATGAAAAAAGCAGCGACTATTACAAGTATCTTTACTGGAAGGCAAGAAGCCATGAAAAAGCCACCGAAGCGTGTTTGAAGCACAAGGTGTCTTTGCAGGCGACTGGCAGCAAGGAACCGTGCGACGGGGAAGGCAGAGACTTTTTCGACGGGCTTCCTGCTGACAGGAGCTTTTACGGCTATCTTATAAAAATGCGCTCTTCAAAATACGTGGCGCCTGAGATGGTTGAAGTTTCAAAACCTTCCCGGCCCGCAGGGGAACTGTATGAAAGGATAGATGCGCTGGCATCGCTTGGCATGAGGGAAGAGGCTGTAAATGAGATAGTTGACTCCCTGAAGCGCGATAAAAATAAAAACGACTTTATGTATCTCGGTTATGTAGCGATGGAACTGGGCGAATACAGAAAGGTGATTGCCCTTGCCGAAAAAGAGACTGACCGGGAATTCCTACCCTTCTCATATCCTTTCGGTTTCGGTGACACCATAGAAGAGGCCGCCGGCCCAAGGAACGTGGATAAATATCTTGTGGCGGCGGTGATAAGGGAAGAGAGCCGGTTTGACCCGAAGGTGGTTTCATGGGCCGGAGCAGTGGGACTTATGCAGCTGATGCCCGCTACCGCCTACAAGTTAAAGAAGGACATAAAGCTCCGTCTGAAAGACCGTTCAGAGATACATGATGTGAAAAAAAATATCCTGATGGGGACCCACTACCTGTCGCAGCTTATCAGACAGTTTAAGGAAATCCCCCTCGCGCTCGCGGCCTATAACGCGGGAGAGAACGCCCTTAAAAGATGGATGGCTAAATACGGCAGGGATGACCTTATCGAATTTATCGAAAATATCCCGTACAAGGAAACACGGTTCTACGTGAAAAAAGTATTGAAGAGCTACTGGCGCTACCGCACCATCAACGGCCTGCCTATCGAAGATTCTCAAATAGTCGCCCAGAGAAAATTGTAGGACACTCGCCGCTTGATGATCACGTCACTCATTTAGTCTCAGACATCTGCCCGGAAAATTTTTAAACATAATTTTTATTTTGCGGTATAATATCGCATGGAAAATATTCTTATTAACCAGTCGGTGGCGATCCTTTGCGACGGCAACAATATCGAACGCAGCATCCATGACCTCTCCCAGACGAAAAACGCGATGATCAATTTTGACAAGCTGATCCCTAAGCTGCTGAACGGAAGGGGGTTGAACAGGCTGCTCTACTTTCGTGAAGGCAAGGCCATTTCCTCCAAGTTCGCTGAAAGGCTTTACGAAAATTATTACGGATCTGTTATTCCGTGTCACAAGTCAGCGGATATCCCGCTCTCAATAAAGGCGACCCAGCTCTCTTCAAAGGTCGACACCATCATCATTATGTCGGGAGATTCGGATTTTGTGGACCTGGTCACCCACCTGAAGGGGGAAGGCGTAAGGGTGGAGATTGCCGCCGTAAGAAAAACAGCCGCACATATATTAATTGAAGAAGCAGACCATTTCCTTGAGATAACACTGGAAGACTGCTTTATATACAAGACCCCTGGCAAAGCACCTGTCAAAAAGAGATTCAGAACTTCAGAGCCCCATGATCAGTCTTGAAATAGAGACGGGAAATCCGGCTTACCTTAATGAAAAAATCATCTCCAGTTTCAGCTTCAAGCTTCTGACTCTTTGCTTCTTAACTGCTTTTTAACAGGGTTTACTTTTTAGTCTGATTTTGATAATTTACATGCTGATGCAACAGGGTCTGTTTAATTATTCTAAGGAGGGCACATCTGTGGAAAAGATACAGATGCTTGAAGAGAAGATCACGAAGGTGGTCGACAAAATCAAAGCGTTAACAGAAGAAAACGACAAGTTGAATGCCAAAGTAACCAAACTGCACGAAGAGCTGGCGGAGAAAGACGAAGAGATCGCTTCTATCAGGCGTGAACTGAAAAATTCCGATATTCTCAAGTCAGACATAGAGAAACTTACCGGCGAGCGTGAGACCGTAAAGTCTCAGTTGGAGAATTTAATAAGAGAGCTTGAGTCAGTGGAGATTTAGTTTATGCAGTCCGTTGAAGTCCAGATACTGGGCCAGAGCTACTCGATAAAGACCGACGAAAACGAGGTTTATATAAAATCTCTGGCAAAATATGTTGACGAGAAGCTGAAAGAAATATACAGCGTGGCCCCCAACATAAACCAGTCAAGGGCCATGGTCATGACGGCGTTCGGCATTACCGATGAGCTTTTCAAGCTCAGGATGGAGCTGCAGCACATAGACAGGATGATCGAGGAAAAGACAAAAATCCTATCCGGTTTCCTTGAGTAAATAAAAAGTACAGCAGTTTATTAAAATTACTCTGTTAAGGATTTCATATTTAAACAAATCATAAGTGCCTGTCATTCCGGCTTGTCCGGAATCCTTCTGTCACCACTTTAAAAGAAAGATTCCCGACAAACGGGAATGACAGAAAGAACAAATTCTATTTCAACTCCTTTTTGAAAGGTGAACATTGGACGAAACTAACGACTTAATACAGGAGAGGCTGAAGAAACTCGGCAGGCTTCGTGACGCGGGCCTTGAGCCTTATGGAAACCCCTTTACCGCAGTTGACAAGGCGTCAGACATACTGAGCAAATTCGGGGCCCTGAGCAAAGAAGAGCTTGAGCCTAAAAAAGAAAAATGCACGCTTGCAGGACGCATGATCTCCTTCAGGGATTTCGGCAAGACGGCCTTCGCCCACATCCAGGACACTACGGGAAGGACACAGGTTTATTTCTCAAAAGACATCATTATTTCCAATCCGGATATATTCAAGAATCTCGACATCGGAGACATTGTGGGAGTAAGCGGGCAGTTGTTCAGGACCAGGACCAATGAGCTTACCGTTAATGCCGACAGTCTCACACTGCTCTGTAAATCCCTCAGGCCTCTTCCCGAAAAATGGCACGGCCTGAAAGATATTGAAACGCGTTGCAGGCAGCGTTATGTGGACCTTATCGTCAACCCTCACGTAAAAGAGCTTTTTCTCAAACGCAGCAAATTGATAAAAGCCCTCAGGAATTATTTCGACGAGAGGGGTTTTATAGAAGTCGAGACCCCGATGATGCACCAGATCCCCGGAGGGGCAACCGCGCGTCCATTTAAAACCCACCACAATGCGCTGGGGCTCGACCTTTACCTCAGGATAGCTCCTGAGCTTTACCTGAAGAAACTCCTCGTTGGAGGATATGACAAGGTATATGAGATCAATAAAAATTTCAGGAACGAGGGGATATCCTCAAAACACAACCCTGAGTTCACCATGCTCGAATTCTATATCGCCTATGAGGATTACAACTTCCTGATGAATTTTACAGAAGAACTCATTCCCAATCTCTGCAAAGATATTAACGGCGGGCTTCGTGTGCCCTTTGGCGAGAGCGCTGACCCAGCGGATAATGTAGTCATTGATTTCACTCCTCCATGGACCAGGATAAGCATGGTTGACGCTATGTCAAAGGAAGGTGTTGATCCCTCGGTCTTTAAGGATGTGGAAAAGGCGAGACAATTTGCGCTCGATAACAAGATTGACGTTGACAAAAAAACCACACACGGCAAGATACTCGATGAGATATTCAAGAAGAAGGTCGAGTCGAGGCTTATACAGCCGACCTTTATTACCGATTATCCTGTTGAGCTTTCTCCTCTTGCAAAAAGAAGAAAGGACAATCCTGACTTTGTGGAGAGGTTTGAGCTTTTTATCGGCGGCAGGGAAATCGCAAATGCCTTTTCAGAGCTCAATGACCCCTCTGATCAGAAAGGAAGATTTCTGGAGCAGGTAGAGGCGCGCAAGCAGGGAGACGAAGAAGCGGGGTTTATGGATGAAGACTTTGTCAGGGCGCTGGAGTACGGTATGCCTCCTGCGGCAGGAGAAGGAATAGGGATTGACAGGCTGTTCATGCTCCTGACGAACACATCCTCAATCAGGGACGTGATCCTGTTCCCGCAATTAAAACCTGAACAATGAACCTGCCCTATCAATTCTTTATAGCCTTCCGTTATTTCAGATCAAAAAAGAAGCACAGCGGTATCTCCATCAATACTGTAATATCAATCGCCGGGGTCGCGCTTGGAGTGATGACCCTTTTAACGGTGTTGTCCGTCATGAGCGGTTTCCGCGAAGACCTTCAGGACAAGATCCTCAAGACCAACGCTCATGTTGTAGTGCAGAGTTACGAAGGCAATATACGTGATTTTGAAACAGCAAAAAAGAAGATAGACAAGATTGACGGCGTTATCGCCTCATCGCCCGTTGTCTACGGACAGGTAATGCTGAGGTTCGGCAGCAGGGCGTCAGGGGTCGTCATCAGGGGCGTTGACCCTGATATTGAAAAAGATACTACAGACATTCTTAACAAACTTAAATCAGGCAGTGTTGACAGCCTGAAGAAGAGCGAAGGAGTTCCAGGGATCATCATCGGCAGGGAGCTGTTAAGAAATCTCGGCTTATTTGTCGGTGACGAGATCGAAATGGTCTCTCCCATCGGGGAGCTTGGGCCTCTGGGCATGATCCCCAAAATGAAGAAATTCAGGATCGCAGGTTTTTTCGAGGCCGGCATGTTTGAATATGATTCAAGCCTTGCTTTCATTAACCTCGGCGTTGCCCAGGACTTTTTAGGATTGCGCGGCGCGGTCACCGCCATTGAGATCAGGACGGACAATCTTTACAATGCCGGCATTACAGCCGGAAAGATTGACAGCGCGCTCGGACTCCCTTATATCGCGAGGGACTGGATGCAGATGAACAGGAACCTCTTTTCAGCTCTCAAGCTCGAAAAGATAGTGATGTTCATAATCCTTACCTTGATAATCCTTGTGGCGTCTTTCAACATTATCAGCAACCTCATCATGATTGTTATTGAAAAAGCGCGGGAGATTGCTATAATGAAAACAATGGGCGCTACCAGCAAAGGGGTCATGTCAATTTTTATGATCCACGGACTGATCATCGGGATCACGGGAACGGCTGCCGGAGTTATTGGCGGATATACACTGTGCGAGCTTCTTAAAAAATACAAATTCATCAACCTCCCCCCGGATGTGTACTATCTGAGTTATCTGCCGGTCAGGATGAGCCTGTTTGATTACATTATTGTCCCGGCAGCGGCGGTACTGATCAGCTTCCTTGCCACTGTTTATCCTTCCTGGCAGGCGGCAAAACTGGACCCCGTTGAGCCGTTGAGATATGAATGATGAATTATGTGGTTTAAATATTTTGCCCTCTGCATTTTATAAATGGAGGCACAATGCTTAAAGGCTTTTTTAAACTCATAGTGTTTATCCTGCTTGTGATTTTTATATCGATCGGGCTTGCGACGTGGAAAGGCGGCGAACCTTTCAGGTGGCTTGGCAGACAAACTGTGGGTTTAGGTGAGACCATACAGAAATTCGGGAATTATGTGGATGATATAAGGTCTGGAAGCGAGGAAGTAAAGAAGACATTTGATCTGATCAAGGAAGCCGTTTCCCCTGATAAGGAAAAAACAAAAAAGGATGACCAGCAATAATCAATTGGTAAATCATGGGACCGTTAATCAGCGTAAGAAATCTTAATAAAACATTCGCCTCTCCAGGCGGCAGGCTCAATGTATTGAAGGACATTACCTTTGATATTAACAAAGGGGAAATGACCGCGCTCATGGGTCCTTCCGGGGTCGGCAAAAGCACGCTGCTTCATATACTCGGCACACTCGACAGGCCCTCTTCCGGCAATGTCCTGTACGAAGGCAAAGACGTCTTTGAGCTGAAGAGTGACGCGTTGTCGGATTTCAGAAGCAGGGTGATCGGTTTTGTGTTCCAGTTCCATCATCTCATGCCGGAATTTACCACGCTTGAAAATACAATAATGCCCGCGCTCATCGGAGGCGTGAACCATAAAGAAGCCGCCGCCAAGGCAAAACAATTACTTGCCGACGTCGGGCTCTCCGGGAGGCTGTCGCACAAACCGGGCGAACTTTCAGGCGGCGAGCAGCAGAGGGTTGCCGTTGCAAGGGCGCTGATGCTGGACCCGAAAGTTGTGCTGGCTGATGAACCCACTGGGAACCTCGACACCCAGACCGGCGAGGAATTATTTGCTCTCCTTACGGAATTAAACAAAAAGGGGATAACCTTTATTATGGTGACCCATAACGAAACCCTCGCTTCTCAATGCGGAAGGATTTTGAAAATGAAAGACGGAATGATTATTTAATTTAATAAATATCGTAATGCCTCGCGTAATGTCATTCCCGCTTGTCGGGAATCATTCTTTAAGAAAGATACCGGACAAGCCGGTATGACACAATATGACTCACCTCTCTGACGACACCTTTGAACTGTTCCTTTCCGGTATGCCGAAGCAGGACACGATCAACCTGCGCGGCGTGACCTTCATCGACCCCTACGGCATGGTCGGCCTGCTTGAGGCCGGCAGAAATCTCTTTCTTGACGGTAATAGAAAAACTTTATTGCTGCCGGAATCCGAAGTGGTGCTCAAGTATCTTGAGCGGATGGATTTTTTTAAATTCGCGCACAGCTATTTCAATCTCCTCCCTGAAACACTGGACATCTCCGGCAAATATTTAAGAAGCTCCTTTACGGATGTCCTCCTTGAAATTACTCCTATTGAAAAATCAGACGATATTCATTTTATCGTGGGCAGGGTAAAAAAGCGGGCGCATAAAATCCTTGAAAAGCATTTACACTACGATGAACGCGCCATTAACGGTTTTATCGTCGCGCTCTCAGAGGTGTGCCAGAATATCATTGAGCACAGCGGTAACACAGGTTTTGTAGGTATTCAAAAATATCGTTTCCAGAATATAAAAAAGAACGTCGTTAAAATCGCGGTCATGGATTTGGGAATGGGCTTTAAAGGATCGCTTTCATCGAAGGTACTCGTAAAGGATGACCTTGAGGCCATTGAAAAGGCCTTGTTGCAAGGAGTGTCCAGGCATGAAGATATTGGAAGAGGACACGGGCTTGCCGCAGTCCGGCGTTTTGTAAACGAATGGAACGGCAAGATCTCAATCCGTTCCGGCACGGCAAAGTGCTCGATAATTCCCGGATGGGCGCATGGGAAAGAAAAAGAGAAACATCTTGTCCCATTCCCCGGCGCACAGATTAACATAATGCTGCCAGATGTTTTTAAAAATACCGAGGTGCAATAATGCAGAAGCGCTGCCAGGGAGGATTTTATTAGTAAATGAACAATAACAACGAACCTCAAATCGCACATGAACTCAGGGAAGCTTTTGAGGCTGTCGACCCTTTCATACAAAAGCACACCGCGTTAGTATGCCCCTCATGCAAGAAGGTCTGCTGCATAGCTAAACACGGCAGGCATGATGAAAAAGATATAACCTTTCTTTCAGCTCTGAAGTTTGAAACGCCATGCTTAAAATTTGACAGTAATGATACTGACCCCTGCGGGTTTCTTAATGCGGAAGGATGCTCAATTGAACGCTGGATGAGACCGTTTCGCTGTACATGGTTTTTCTGCGACCCTTTACTTGAAAGCATGAAAGGGGATAAAGGAAGAGCTTACAGGAGGTTCATTGAATCCTTCCAGAGGCTTGTTTTGCTGAGGCAGGAGCTGTTAAATACACCTGCGACTGACAAGCAACAATTCAAGCCATTTATCCGCAAAGCATAAAAAAGAGAGCAGGAAAATGTTCCTGCTCCCTTTCACATTTTGCTTATATGAAAATATTTACGAGCTGACCAGCGCTTTAAGCGCCTTGAGCCTGCTTGGATGTTTCAACTTTCTCAGGGCCTTTGCCTCGATCTGCCTGACCCTCTCCCTCGTTATATTGAGGTATCTTCCGACTTCTTCAAGGGTGTGGTCCCGCTCAGCCCCGATACCAAATCTCATCTTGATGACTCTTTCCTCTTTTGGGGTCAATGTGCCGAGGACTTTTTTGATATAGCCTGATATTTCTTTTCCTTCGGCGTCTGTATAGGGGGAAGGACTATTTTTGTCTCCGATAAAGTCCTCCAACTCTGTGTCTTCGTCACCTACCGGGGTTTGCAAAGCAATAGGATCCTGAATGGCCCTGAAGACTTCTTCTACTTTTCTTGTCGCAACTTCAAGCCGTTTTGCTATTTCTTCATCGGAAGGCTCTCTGCCGAGCTCCTGTGTAAGTTCTCTTGAGGCCTTTGTAACCCTGTTATAAAACTCCATCATGTGGACCGGCACCCTGATTGTCTTTGTCTGGTCTATAAGTGCCCTGGTTATTGCCTGTCTTATCCACCATGTAGCATATGTACTGAACTTAAAGCCCTTCTCATGCTTGAATTTATCCACTGCCTTCATCAAGCCGATGTTGCCTTCCTGAATAAGGTCCAAAAGCGGCAGCCCCCTGCCTACATAATTCTTAGCAATATTTACAACAAGCCTGAGATTCCTGGTGATCAATTCATTTTTTGCCTCAAGCACAAAGGCCTGCGCCCTGCTTACCCTTTCCCATTTGTTCAATAGATCTTCTACCCTTATCCCAACTTCACCCTCAATCTTTTTAAAGGCAAGCTGCACCCGGTTGGCAATGTCTTCCATTGCAGCTAACTTTACGACGTTGGTTTTCTTCTTGCTGCTTTCATTCTTGATAAGATTCTTGAGCGATTTCAAAGAACCGCCGTATTGAGACAGTTCTTTCACGAAAATATTGGCCCTTTTTACCAATATATCAAGCCTGGTTAAAGTCAGATCCATGATCTGTAATGCCCGCTCATCTTCTTCGAGGACCTCTTCCTCACTTACGAAACTCTCCTCGATCTTTTTCCATATCGGGAATGGCTGGATAATCTCCGTAATTATTGCTTTTCCTTCTTCAAGTTTCTTGGCGAGTTCAACTTCTTCGTCCTTTGTGAGGATTGATATGTCCCCCATTGAGTGGAAATACGCCTGGACGAGATCTTCTGTTTTTTCATACTCAGGAGCCTCTGCTTCTTCAAGAGGTATCGCCTGCTCTTCATCAACAATACGGACCCCCATATCACTGAGCAGGTCCATCAGGTCTTCTATCTCATCAGGGGTAAAAAACTCTGAGGGTAAAGCCTCGTTTATCTCATCGTAAGTGAGGACGCCTCTCCTCTTGCCTACTTCAATTATTTCATCAAATATATCTTTTTCCTTCATTTCTGCTCCCTTTTTGACACTTAACTTGTAAGTCTAACATAAATTATTTATAAATTCTATATTCTTTAGACCTGTTAAGATAAAACGGCTAACATTTTTATTTTAATCGGCATATGTATTTAAACGGATATTGGGTGCTAAAGCTAAAATACCTTATTATTATGAATTTATTATGAACGTAACTTTCTCATATTTAACGTTTCCAAGGCAAGATTTAAATACGGAAGAATTTGAAAATAGCGCAGGTTACCTTACCGCTATCGGATAGTTTATGCGCCGGATTTGATTTGCTTACCCCTTTTCCCCGTAAAAAATTTATAAAGCTTCTTGTATGTCTCTCCTAAATGCTCCGGCATCACTCTTGTTTCAGCAATAATCGGCATACTGTCTGTGTCGCCTGTCCAGCGCGGGACAATGTGAAGATGCATATGTGATTCCATCCCAGCCCCGGCGACCTTGCCAAAATTAAGTCCCATGTTAAATCCGTCCGGGTTCAAGGCTTTTTTTTTTTTTTTTATCGAGTCTCTCACCGTCGTCATAAGCTCAAACAACACATCATCGGAAAGTCCCTTAAATGTGGGCGTATGGAAATACGGTACGACTAATAAGTGTCCATTGTTGTATGGATATTTATTCATGAGCACAAAACAGTATTTGCCCCTATAGAGTATAAGGTTCTTTTTGTCCCTTGTCTTGATGCCTTCTCTTGAAATGTCGCAAAACAAGCAGCTCTTATTTTTGTTTTCATCGAGGATATATTCCATCCTCCACGGCGCCCACAACCTTTTCATGTGGCCTCCTTCAAAGATGATTGAATTATCGGGGTCAGCAGCTAAGTAGTTGACATCATTCTACGTCAACCGACATAAAAAGATAGTATAAACTAACAGGAAAAGCAAGATGAGTTAAGAGTTTAAATGACATACTCCCCGAGGCAAGCCTGCGGGGTATCTTAAAGAAAAAGAGACAACTGGTCTTTATGTAACTGTTGGTACTCATTTGTACGCCCTTGTTCTTTAACATATTTGCTGATCGTATTTTCATTGCCTTGCTTA
>JACQZF010000086.1 GCA_016213945.1 Nitrospirota bacterium
ATCCGTCATTGTCAGCGTCCACGTCTGTGCTGAAATCCTGCCTGCCGTCGCAGTCGCTGTCTTTGCCGTCGCATATCTTCGCTGCTCCGGGGTATACATTAGCATCTGCATCATCACAGTCCACAGGGCCGCAGAGTCCGCCGTCTATTGCGTATCCGTCATGGTCATTGTCTATGCACACAGGACAGTTGACCGCTGTCGGGTCTGCCAGGTCCTTCACTCCGTTACAGTTGTTGTCTATGCCGTCCGTGCATACTTCCACTGCATTGGGGTTTACCGCCCCGTTGTTGTCGTCACAGTCCTGCCCTCCGCAGAATGACGCTGTAAAGCCGTCCGCGTCCGCGTCAGGACAGATACACCCTGCCTCGTCAACCTGCCCGTTACAGTTGTTGTCCTTATTGTCATTGCAGTATTCCTGTATGCCGGGATTTATGTTGGGGTCAGTGTCATTGCAGTCCGCGGGACTTCCACAGGCAAGATATGTGTCATGGTCAAGGTCCGCCTCTGCTGCCGGCACTCCGCCTGCGCAGTCGTTGTCTATTCCGTCACATACTTCAGGGTTGCCGGGGAACCTGCTTGGATTGCTGTCATCGCAGTCTCCTGCACACCATAATACTCCGTCGTTGTCAGCGTCAACGTCTGTGCTGAAGTCCTGCCTGCCGTCACAGTTGCTGTCCTTACCGTCGCAAAGCAGCGGGGCTCCGGGGTATACATTAGCGTCTGTGTCATCGCAGTCCACTGTGCCGCAGCCTGCTCCGCCTACAAAATAATTGTCTCCGTCTGTATCTGCACAATATGCAGGACATCCTGTTGCAACAGGGTCTTGTATATCTACTATTCCGTTACAGTTGTTGTCCTTGCCGTCTGTGCAAAGCTCAGGGGCGCCCAGATAAACGGTACTATCGTTGTCGTTACAGTCAGTGCCGCCGCAAACAGATGAAGTCTGTCCGTCTGCATCCGCATCAGGGCATATACATCCTGCTTCGTCTACTTGTCCGTTACAGTTGTTGTCTTTGTTGTCGCCGCAGATCTCGGGGCTGCCGGGATTTATTGCCGCGTCATTGTCATTACAATCAGGCGGTACGCTGCAAAGACGGGAACCGTCTTTGTCAGCATCGACTTCATTGGATGGGATTGCGTTATCGCAGTTGTTGTCTATGCCGTCACATATTTCAGGGTTGCCGGGGAAACGCGCTGCGTTGTTATCATCGCAGTCTCCAGCGCACCATAAAACACCATCATGGTCTTTGTCTTCGTCAGTCGTATAATCCTTCCTGCCGTCACAGTTGTTGTCCTTGCCGTCGCATATCTTGGGTGCGCCGGGATAGACAGTATTGTCATTGTCGTTACAGTCTGTTGTCGCGCCTCTTGGACATGATGCGTCTCCCGGACTGCCGTAACCGTCTGCGTCATTGTCTGTACATGCCGCGTACACAGAAGACATGCCTGAAATAATCAAAAGCGCTGAAATTATGAGAGATACTACAAAGCCCTTGCGTAAAAACATGCAAACCTCCAATTTAGATTGTTGTTGAATTTTGTGATTTAAGGTATCCCATAGGTATCCCATTGTTTACTCCGCAATAACTATACCTGAAATCTATTTCCTGAAAAAACATGGGCTTAATAAATTTAATAGGGGACAGTACCGTGTCAAAATAACAAGTGGATTGCCATTATGGCATATTCAGGTCTTTTCAACGATGAGGGATGAGCTTAATAAAGCATGGATAGCATAAGTTGCAGAGGAGGCAATGGCGTTTACTTGAAAACCATTGTATATTGCCAGTAAGTCCCGATACCAAAAAAGAGCAAAAGAGCAACGTGTTTTACTATTAACATCTTTCGCCTGGTTTTTTCCGCATCTTCTCCGTACACATTGCTGATGTATGTAAAAGTCCTGCCGATACCGGCAAGAAAGACAATGACAACACATATGAGACTGATATGAAAAAAATCTTTTTTGATATCAGTAAGTACATCTGCAAGGTCCTTATTGGGAATCCTGTTAAGCCAGTAAATTACAAGCACTGTTGCCGCCCAGCAGCCTGCGGCAAAGTCATGGATGAAACCTATAAATATTGTGAATGCTTTTTTCATTCGTTAAGGCGAGGTTAATCCTGAGCGATTTTAAATTCTTTCATCTTTCTGTATATCGAACGCCTGCTCATGCCCAACAGTTGGGCCGCCTTGGACTTGTTCCAGGAAGTTTTTTCAAGGGCCTGGAGGATGACCTGCGGATCATCTATGTCTTCGTCGTTGCAATGAGAAATTTCTTCCAAAACGAAATTTTTTAATTCTGCAGGCAAGTGCTCGATAGCAATCGTTGATTGTTTGCATAGTATAAAGGCGTGCTCAAGGGCATGCTCTAATTCCCTTACATTGCCTGGCCATGGATAGTCCATAAATATTTCCTGCGCATCCAAAGACACTGCTTTAACATCTTTAGAGAATTTATTATTGAATTTTTTAGTAAAATGCTCTATAAGGATTGGGATATCTTCCCTGCGTTCTCTAAGCGGGGGGAGGAAAATTTTCATTACATTAAGGCGGTAATAAAGGTCTTCACGGAATTCACCTCGCTGGACTTTTTTGGCGAGGTCCTGATTCGTTGCCGCAATGACACGGACATCCACCTTCATGGTAGTTGAATCACCGACCCGTTCAAATTCCTTTTCCTGCAAAACCCGCAAAAGTTCTATTTGTATTTTGGGCGATATGTCTGAAATTTCATCTAAAAAAATAGTGCCTCCGTCCGCTGTCTGAAAACGGCCTATTTTATCTTTAATTGCCCCTGTGAAAGAGCCTCTCACATGTCCGAACAACTCACTTTCAAGCAGGTTTTCAGATAAGGCGGAGCAGTTTACCTTTACCAATGAATTACTGCCGCGGCTCCCTTTGTAATGGAGCGCCTCAGCCACCAATTCCTTGCCGGTGCCGCTTTCACCGGTAATTAATACAGTGGTTTCAACATCGGACAGGAGATCTATGAGGGAGTATACTTCCTGCATCTTTTTACTGTTCCCGATGATTTTGTGGAACTGCCGGCGTTCTTTCAGTTCGCGTTCCAGGTCGGTCAACCGGGTTTCATCTTTTACTACAAGTACAGCCCCGGAGAATTCGCCATGCCTGTTCAGGAGGGGAGACGTAGTCAGGGAAACAAACTGTTCAGGGCGGTCAGCAAGTTTGCACTCGAGGCGGTGGACCTCGACGGATTTTTTTGTATTGATCGTTTCAATAAGCGATTCAAGGCATTTGCTTTTGCATCCGTTTTGCGTCGTACTGAATTCGCTGCCGATTGAATCACGGGACAAGCCGCAGATACTTTGCGCTGCCTGATTGATCTCAAGCACTGACAAATTTTTATCTACAGTTATAATCGCGTCTTTTACGCTACTGAAAATTGCCTCGAGATTGAGGCGGTATTTTTCTCTTTCATCTATTACAACTTTATGCTGCAGTGCCACATCGATAGCGTGAAACAGGGTGTCCTTTTGTATGGGTTTAGGGATATAGTCAAAAGCTCCAAGCCGGATAGCATCGGATGCTGTTTCGATGTTTGGATATCCGGTAATCATAATAACCGGGCAGGTGAGTTTACGTTGTTTTACTTCACGGAGGAAATCAATGCCTGTCTTGCCACGTAAAATAATGTCTGCAAATATCACGTCAAAATCCGTTGCTGATATGCATTGCATTGCCTCATCAAAGTCCTTTGCTGTGCTGACATCATAATCTTTGGCTTGTAAAAATTTGTTAAAAGTAAACCTTATGCCTTCTTCATCGTCAATTATCAGGATCTTCGCCTTCATTCTTCTTCCTTTGCTGATATAGGCAGGTCTATTATTATCTTGGTATATTCTCCTTCAATGCTATTGATCATGAGTTTGCCGCCATGTTCACTTATTATGCCGTGGCTGATACTTAAACCTAAACCAGTCCCCATCCTGTTAGGCTTGGTTGAGAAAAAGGGGTTTATCACCTTGTCAATAATGTTGGACGGAATGCCCGATCCCCTGTCATTAAAGACAATTCGAACATATGGAGTGTTGTTTTTTAGTATTTTTTCACAGTGGATATCAAGTATCTTATTTTCATGGGTCCCCGGATACTTTTGGTTCAAGGCATAACGTGAATTGCTTATGATGTTCAGAAATACCTGCTGAATCTGCTGAAGATGTACAGGGATTTTAATAAACTTTGGAATGCTTACCTTTAAATGGATTCCGTCTTTGCGTATTTGCGCTGACGTTAATGAAAGCGTATCGGAAAAAATCTCGTGCAGATCAACAAAGGTCTTCTCCTCTTTTCTGATACGGGCAAAGGACAGAAGACTCCTTACTATGGTGGCAATCCTGTCGCCGTCTTTAATAATCCTGCGGGCTATCTCGTCATCCTTGTTCTCCTGTTCGAACTCGTCAATCAGTATCTGCGCATAATTAATAATATTATTGATAGGATTATTTATCTCATGAGCAACACCTGCCGCGAGTTCTCCAAGAGACGCAAGATGCCTGGAACGGGCGGCGCCGGCCTGCAGGTTTATTTTTTCGGTGATATCTCTTGCTAACTCTATAACATTATTTACCCTCCCGGAGTCATCTTTAATCGGAAATGACCTTATATCCCAAATCTTTCCTCCTGAAGTAGATATTTCAGAAGTTTCTTCTATGCCGGATTGAAAGCTCCTCAGCGTCGGGCAGTTCTCACAAGCAGAAATATTGCCGCAGCACAGACTGAAACAATACTGATCAGCAAGGTCGGAGACGTCCTTGCCGAATACGGAGGCAGCTGCCTTGTTTGCCCACATTATTTTCAGGTCGGGAGACAGAAGAAGCAGGTTGTCGGGGATGCAGTTAAGCAGAGTATGAAATTCCTGAGAAAGGCTGCGATATTTATTTTCGCTTTTCTGCAACGCTTCAACTGCCATTTTACGCTCTGCAATCTCCTCCGTGAGTTGTTCATTAATACTTTTCAGTTCTGAGGTTCGTTCTTCCACTCTCATTTCAAGTTCATTTTTGGCCTTCCTGATTTCTTCTTCCACCATTTTGCGCTCAGTTATATCTCTTGCGATATGGATTAGCCCTATCAACTGGTCGTCTTTGTTGAACCGGGGCATAGATCTGATTTCAACATACTTGTTTAAATGAGGCTCATATATTTCAAAATTGGCGGGAACTCCCGTTTTATAACATGCGCAACTGGGACAGCCGGTTGGGGGGCACTCTGTGCCGTGATAATACTTGAAACATTTGTGCTCAAATATTCCTTCCAGGGACGGCAGCCTGAGTACTTCTTTTGCCGCTTTGTTTGCGTAAATGATGTTGAAATCCTTATCGTGCAGTGTAATGACGTCAGTTATTGCATGAAAGGTGTCCTCCCAATCATGTTTTGACTGGGAAAGCAACTGTTCCAATTTTTTGCGTTTAGTTATGTCATAAAGAGTAAACTGAATCGCCGGACTACCTTGAAAGATGAAACGGGTAGCCATTATTTCTACATCGATCTCCGTTCCGTCTAATCGCAAGAGTCTTGTTTCTAAAGGGGCAAATGCTATCCCATCCTCTATCATATCGTGAAACAGTTTATTAACGATATCCTGATGGTCCGGCGGCAGAAAACTTATTATTGATCTTCCAAAAAGCAGTTCGGGATTTACTGCAGCGAAGAGGTTTGCTGCAACGTTATTTAAAAATATAAGTTCGTTATCGCATTGAGCCCCTATTGCAACAGGAGAAAGCTCTATCATCTGGAGGTATTGATCATATTCCTGCTGCAATAATTCTCTTGCACCGGTTTTGAGTGGCATACGTTTAGGGCTAATCATTAAGTTTATTTATTATGAAATAATTATATTTTACAAAATAATTATCTTTTTTCACAATAAGTAAGTAGGAATCGTGTACTGAGTCTTAATCAGCATGTAATATAACGAAGCTTTTCAAGTTCCGCCTTGGGAAAATAAAAAGGCAGCTACATGTTTTGTTGGGCTTGTGCTGGAGATTGCGCACATCCTAATTTTTTCAAAATCATGGTCAGTGAAAATAAATAAGAAACGATATGCTCAGAATTAATGTGCAGGGACTTCAGTTCCTTTTATTTCGGAATCGCAATAATCCCAAAAAGCCAGTAATACCTGTCAATAATAGTAGAAAAGATGATGGTTCCGGTACAGCTTGCACAACAGTAAAGCTTGTAGTGCCTTCAACCAAACAGCAGGGAGGAAGAGATGAGTTAGCTTCAATTGTCCATGTGCCGGTTTTTTTGACACTGTCCCAGTTTGGTAACGAAAGCCATATTTTCCCATCAGCGTCATTATTAGAACCAGTGGTTACAAAGCAGAGAGGATTGTTTATACACTCAGTATCAGGGCCTGTCCACCAGGCAAATGTTATGTTCTGTCCTGTTTGAGGCAGCTCTAAATATACCCATGGGGTTTCAGTTAGATTGAATGTATCTTTCAGGATTGTGCTTCCTTCAGAATTTACAGTATACATCGCATCAAAAGTAATTGGCGAAGCGAAGATGTTATTTGCAAGTAATATAGTTGAAAACAAAATGGCGACAATTAATACCTTAAATGATCTATTTTTCATTAGGAGATACCTCCGGTTTTTTATTTCAATTTTTTAATATTTACCCAATTAATAAAGCAATATTTGTACCAAAAACTTGGAATAATCATAATGTCTTGTATTTAAATGAAAATTAACTTAAGAAGCGCCTATCTGTTACTATGAATTGAGTAAAAATGTAAAATAAGTCGACATAATTAAGGCAAAGTTTACATGCTTAATTACAAAATGTATCTGCTTAAATCTTCATCTTTAATAATATCGTTCAATTTTTTCCTTACATATTTTGCGTCAATCGCAAGTTCCCTTTCCCTGATGTCCGGCGCATCAAACGATATGTCCTCAAGGAGTTTTTCAAGTATAGTGTGAAGTCTTCTGGCCCCGATATTTTCAGTCTTTTCATTTACTGTAGCTGCAATAACAGCAATCTCTTCTATAGAGTTTTCTGCAAATTTTATCTTTACCCCTTCAGTTCCAATAAGGGCGATGTATTGTTTGATTAATGCATTTTTAGGTTCTTTTAATATTCTGAGAAACTCATTTTTCCCCAGGGCATCGAGTTCAGCCCTGATAGGAAATCTTCCCTGCAGTTCAGGGATAAGATCGGACGGTTTTGATACAGTAAAAGCGCCTGCAGCAATAAATAATATGTGGTCTGTTTTTACCGGGCCATGTTTTGTCGAGACAGTGGAGCCTTCGACTATCGGGAGAAGATCTCTCTGCACGCCCTCTCTTGATACATCGGGGCCATAGCTTGAGCCCTTGGACGCAATTTTATCAATCTCGTCAATGAAAATTATCCCGTTCTGTTCGGTCCGCTCAATGGCTTCTTTAACAACCTTATCCATGTCAATAAGCTTGTTGGCTTCCTCCTGCTGAATAAGCTGCAGTGCCTCGGTTATTTTTACTTTTTTCTTTTTTGATTTTTCAGGGAGAAAATTCCCAAGCATTTCTTTTAAATTCGACTCAAGCTCGTCCATGCCGATATTGGAAATTACCCCGAAAGGAACAACCTTCTCACGTACTTCCAAGTCTATGTACCTGTTATCAAGTTTCCCGTCCCGCAACTGGGCCCGCAGTTTTTCACGCGTATCGTTGTAATTCTGTTTTTCATCCTCGACTGATTCTGATGTCTCGGCCATCGAAACCTTTCGCGGTATTTTTGCGGGGGGCAACAAAAGATCCAGGATTTTCTCCTCTGCAAGGCCCTGTGCCTTTTCCTGTATTTTTTCGATGTGCTCTGTTTTAACCATGGTAAGCGCCAGACTCATCAGGTCTCTGATCATTGATTCCACATCCCTGCCGACATAGCCGACCTCTGTGAATTTTGAGGCCTCGACTTTTATAAAAGGCGCTTGAGCAAGCCTTGACAGCCGCCTTGCGATCTCTGTTTTACCGACGCCGGTCGGACCGATCATTAAGATATTTTTGGGCAGGATTTCATCCCTTAATTCATCGGACAGCAGTTGCCTTCTCCAGCGGTTCCTGAGCGCGATAGCTACCGCTTTTTTTGCCTTGCCCTGGCCGATAATATATTTATCAAGTTCTTCAACAATCTTTTTGGGTGTCAGGTTATTCATCTATCTCCTCGATGCTGATTGAATCATTTGTATAAATGCATATCTTTGACGTTATCTTCAATGCCTCTTCGACAATATTTTTTGGCTCTAACTGTGTGTGGGCTGTCAGGGCCTTTGCAGCCGCTTGCGCATACGCCCCGCCGGAGCCGATAGCCGCTATCCCGTCTTCCGGTTCAATAACATCGCCATTACCGGAAATGATAAAAGAATGCTCCTTATCTGCGACGATGAGAAGCGCTTCGAGGCGTCTTAAAATTTTATCAGTCCTCCAGTCTTTTGCGAGTTCTACAGCGGCCCTTGTTATGTTACCTCTGTAGGTTTCAAGCTTGCCCTCAAATTTTTCAAAAAGGGTAAACGCGTCTGCTGTGGCCCCGGCGAAACCCGCAAGGACCAGGTTGTTATACATCTTCCTTATCTTCTTTGCATTGTGCTTCAGCACGGTCTGCCCGAGGGTCACCTGGCCGTCTCCGCCTATAGCTACTTTCCCGTTCTTCCTGACACAAATTACAGTTGTTCCCTGAAACATTAGTTGCTCCTTTTTATGTGTCGGCTTTTAAAAAACCGCCCCTGCTACTTTCTTTTTGCCAGGGGATGCGCCTTATCGTAAACCTCCATAAGATGTTTGATATCTACATGCGTATATTTTTGAGTCGTTGAAAGGGATGAGTGCCCAAGGAGTTCCTGTATCGACCTCAAATCCGCACCTTCATGGAGCAAGTGTGTTGCAAAGGTATGCCTGAGAGTGTGAGGGCTGAGACCGCCTTTAAGGTTGATCATCCTGCTATAGTGTAATAATATACGTCTAATGCTTCTCTGTGTCAATCGGCTCCCGCGGTTATTCAGAAACAGCGCCGGAGACTTTTTCTTTAAGGAAATTCTTTCGGAAAGGTAATTTTGTATCGCCTCCATTGCCTTTCCTCCAACAGGTATTATCCGCTCTTTCATCCCTTTGCCTTTGACCCGGACAAGAGACTCTTTAATGTCGAGGTCGCCAATATCAAGCGAAGTCAGTTCAGACACCCTCAATCCCGAGGAATAGAGAAGTTCAAGGACCGCCTTGTCCCTTGACGGCTTAAACGTATCACCCTGCGGATTTTCCATAAGAGTGAATGTTTCATCAATCGTGAGGAACCTCGGAAGGGTCTTCGGGACTTTGGGGCTTGACACAAGCCTCGCGGGATTTTTGTCCACATATCCTTCCCTGTGAAGGTATTTAAAAAAAGACCTGATGGTTGCAAGCTTCCTCGATATGGAGGATTTTTTCAGTTTTTTATGGTGCAGGGACGCAAGAAAACTTCTGATGTCGAGGTTATCGATATCCTTCGGGCCCTTATCCAGGAACGCATGAAACCCCCGCAAGTCTTCGGTGTATGCCTTCAGCGTGTGAACAGACACTCCGCGCTCGGCCTTTAAATATTCAAGAAACTGTTCGATATGCCTTTTCATCCTTCATCCTTCCACCCGCATCATTCAATAGGGCTATTGTAAGATGAAAATGCTTATCTTACAAGACCGGCTGTGAAGGCTTTGCCGGAATTGACAATAATTAAGAAGAAAGTATAAATTAAAACGTTCGGAAAACAGGAAACAGAGATGGTCCTTCTTAAAACCATATTGTAATTCCATTTTTATCTTGATATCAAATTTTATTAACATAGGAGAGAGAAAACCATGAAGGTCATTTTAAAAGAAGATGTAAAGGGACTTGGAACAATGGGTGCTGTTGTAAATGTTGCTAACGGTTACGGCAGAAACTTTTTGCTGCCGAGGAACCTCGCGGTAGAGGCGAGCACCAAGAACCTGAAGCAGTTCGAGCATGAGAAAAATATTATCCTCACAAAGGCAAAGAAAGTCAGAAGGTCCACGGAAGACCTGGCCAAGCAGATATCAGCCCTGTCAATAAGCATAGAGGCCCTGAGCGGCGAAGAAGGAAAGCTGTTCGGTTCCGTGACCACAATGGATATCGCTGATGCGATAGCGAAGCAGGGGATAGAGATAGACAAGCGCAAGATTCTCCTCGATGAGCCTATAAAGAAACTCGGAACATATAATGTATCCATCAAGCTTCTTCAGGATGTTACGGCAAATGTGACTGTGGAGGTTAAACAGGCCGCTACCGCAGAAGCTTAGGAGCATTTAAAATGCTTGAACGTGTCCGCAGTGACAGCGGGTTGTCCGGGGGAAAACGTCCGGCAGCCGACCTTGACCGTTTGCCGCCCCAGAATATAGAGGCAGAGCAGTCCGTCCTCGGAGCAGTGCTGCTTGAGAACGAGGCGATCGCCGCAGCAGTTGAACAGCTCACGCCGAACGATTTCTACAAGGATTCCCACAAGAAAATATTTATTTCGATGATCGAGCTCTATGAGAAGAACGAGCCGATTGATCTGATAACCCTCACCGAGCAGCTCAGCAGAAAAGAACAATTAGAAGAAATTGGCGGGGCTTCGTATTTAAGTTCAATCGTAAATATGGTGCCGACTTCGGCCAACGTCAGGTATCACGCAAAGATAATTAAAGATAAGGCAATTCTGAGAAACCTCATCACAACGGCCACGGAGATCATAACCACTTGTTACGATACCGACGATAACGTGCATGAGGTCCTGGACAGGGCCGAGACTAAGATATTCAACATCTCTGAGAAAATGGTCAGGAGCTCATATGTCCATGTGAAAAAAGTAGTTAAAGATACAATCGAGCTTGTTGACAAACTCTACAACAAAAAAGAGCTGATCACAGGACTTCCGACCGGGTTTGATGACCTTGATAAAGAGACAACCGGTTTTCATCCCGGCGACCTGATCGTAATCGGCGCAAGACCCGGCATGGGGAAGACCGCCTTTTGTCTGAATATCGTCGCGCATGTCGGTATAAAAGTGAAAGCCCCGGTGGCTATTTTCAGTCTTGAAATGACGAAGGAGCAGCTTGTGCTGAGAATGTTATGCTCAGAGGCCGAGGTGGATTCCAAGGCTGTGCGGTCAGGTTATCACAGCAAGGAAGATTACAGGAAACTTGTCAACTCCGCGGGAAGGCTGGCCGAGGCGCCGATATATATTGATGATTCATTCAACACGGTCCTTGATATCCGGGCGAAGTCAAGACGGCTGAAGGCGGAGCACGGGCTGGGGATGATCGTTATTGACTATCTGCAGCTCATGAGCGGCGTGGGGAATTATGCCGCGAGGGAACAGGCGGTCTCCGAGATATCCCGTTCTCTAAAGGCGCTTGCGAAAGATCTGGGAGTGCCGGTCATTGTCATCAGTCAGCTCAACAGAAGCTGCGAACAGAGGGGAGAGGACAAGCATCCCATAATTGCAGATTTAAGGGAATCAGGCGCGATAGAGCAGGACGCCGATACGATATTATTTTTGTACAGGGACGAATATTATAAAAAAGACAAGAGCACTGAAAAAGGGGTTGCGGATTTAGACATTGCCAAACAGAGAAACGGCCCGACAAAAAAATTACAGCTTACTTTTATCGATACGTTTACCAAGTTCAAGAACCATTCGGACTTTACGGAGTATTAAGAAGCAAGAAAAACAATTTACCACAGAGAAGATGGAGAAAAAACGAATCGGGCCACAGATCACGCAGATTTACACAGATTGATTTAATCTTTTTAAATCTGTGTTATCTGCGAAATCTGTGGACAATTTATTTAACCCATGAAACGCAAACCAGCGGTTGCAGGCCAATTCTATCCGTCATCTCCTGCCGGGCTTACCGGGCAGGTCAGTGGATTTGTCGATAAAAAGGCCGCAAAAGAAACCGCCCTCGGCGTTGTTTCACCCCATGCGGGCCTTATGTATTCAGGCGCGGTCGCAGGCGCGGTTTTTTCAAGGCTTAAATTCCCTCACACCTTTATTATCATCGGCCCGAATCATACAGGACTTGGAAGCCCTGCCTCCATAATGTCATCCGGTATATGGCAAATGCCCACCGGCGAATTAGAGATAAACGAAAATCTTGCAAAGAAAATAATGGCGAAGTCCGACATTATTCAGGAGGATGCATTAGCACATTCCATGGAGCATTCACTGGAGGTGCAGCTTCCGTTTATTCTTTATTTTTCATCCGCCGTCAGGATTGTTCCTGTTACGATGATGGGTGTATCTCTTGAAAGTTGCAGGCGGCTTGGAGAGTCGCTGGCAAATGTTATTAAAGAAACGGATGAATCAGTTACAATTGTGGCAAGTTCTGACATGAGCCATTATGTCACAGACAAAACGGCACGCGCGAAGGACAAAAAAGCAATCGACAGGGTCATAGCACTGGATCCTGAAGGTCTTTATTCAACCGTAAATAAAGAGGGGATCACCATGTGCGGAGTCGTGCCGGTAACAACAATGCTTTTCGCCGCAAAAAAACTTGGCGCTAAAAAAGCTGAGCTTGTTAAGTACATGACTTCCGGAGAGGTAAGCGGCGATTATGACTATGTAGTCGGGTATGCAGGGTTGATAGTGAATTAATATATTAAAAAATCTTGACCATAATTATAAGCATACCATTTAATCGTTTGTATCCCTGTCTCTGATTTTAATAAGGGAATCCACTATAAGATAATAATTTCATAGGGATATTGATTAATAATAAGGCTTTCTTTTAATATAAAATCACCTTGTGAAGAACCCTGCGGCAGAGACCGCAGGGGGTTCATTATATGAAAGTTATTATTGGTGTCATTCCCGCAAGCGAAGCGCGTCGGGAATCCTTCTGGAAAGATTCCCGACAAGCCGGAATGACTGAAATTTGGAACTGTGGCAGAGACCACAGGGTGTAATAATTCATTAAGAGTAAGTTACTATGGAAGAATAATGTAAATTTTATGATAACGGAGGATTCATGAGAAACAAGTCAACTGTTTTATTACTTATTTTTACGATTGCGGCACTTATTGCATTTGGTTTATCTGAAAAACCTATATCCGCTCAGCAAAAGTCCGCTGAAACTGAGCAGCAAAAGGCTCCGGCTGTGCCCAAGGAAACTTGCATTACCGCCCAGTGTCACGCTCAGATGGGCAAGGATAAATTTGTTCACGGTCCTGTTGCCGCCAGCCAGTGCGCTCCATGCCATGGCGAGTCTCCAAAACACAAGGATGATCCGAAGAACAATAAATTCGGCGTTATAAAAAAGATATCAGACAAATGTTTTTCATGTCATGAAAAATTCAAGCCCAAAAAATTCACCCATACAGCTTTGGAAAATAATGAATGCACGGAATGCCACAGCCCGCACGGCTCTGCGTTCAAGTTCCAGTTGAAAGCCAAAGGCGGCGATCTCTGTTTTCAGTGCCATGACGAGGCCATTGTCGGCAAGCCGTTTGTGCACGGTCCTGCCGCGGTAGGCGGATGCGTTGCGTGTCATGACCCGCATACTGCGGATTATGCGAAAAATTTAAAAGCCGAGGGCCCCGCGCTCTGTTTTAATTGTCACACCGACAAGGCAGAGACCATTCACAGCTCACAGTTTGTGCATAAACCCGTCTCTGAAAATTGCGTCAGTTGTCACAATCCCCATTCAGCGTCAAAGCAGTTTATGCTTGAGTCTTCTTCGCCGGCGTTATGTTTAAACTGTCATAAAGACAAGAAGGACCAGTTGGCGAGTGTGACTGTAAAGCATGGAGCTCTTGAAATAGAGAGATCATGTTTGAACTGTCACGATGCGCATAATTCCAATATCGCAAAAAATCTTACCAAAGAACCGATGGATCTGTGCCTGGGCTGTCATGACAGGGAATATAAAAGGGCTGACGGCAAGATGGTTACGAATGTTAAAAAATGGCTTACTGAAAATACGGACCATCACGGGCCGATCAAGCAAAAGGATTGTTCGGGTTGTCACAACCCCCACGGCTCAAATAACTTCAGGATACTGAGAAACTTTTATCCCTCGACGTTTTATGAATCTTTCGCGGTTGAGAATTACAATCTGTGCTTTAGCTGTCATGAGAAAACACTCGTCCTGAATCCTGAAACAACAAAGCTGACCAATTTCAGAAACGGCAACACAAACCTCCATTTCGTGCATGTCAACAAGGCTATTAAAGGAAGGACCTGCCGCGCCTGTCATGAGACTCACGCGAGTAATTTCCCGAAACATATCAGAGAAGCCGTGCCTTTCGGAGGCTGGGATTTGCCGCTGAATTACCAGAAGACAGGGACAGGCGGAAGCTGTACCCCCGGCTGTCACAAGATCAAAAAATATGACAGGGAGAAAAAGGAGATAAACGGATGAGGTCCTTTACATTTTTTATAGCACTGCTTCTGATATTCAGTCCTGCTTCTGACGCCATAAGCATTTCACTTGGCGAGGCGGCCCCCGGCTTTACACTGAATTCAACCGACGGCAAGACCGTATCGCTCAGCGATTATAAGGGCGAGGTGGTAGTGGTCATATACTGGCGTACGGCGCATGACCGCTCAGCGCTTGCCTTAAAGGACGCATATGACGAACTGAAAAAATATGAGAAAAAAGGCGTGAGGGTTTTAAGCGTTATTTCCGATACCGATAATAAGGATCACGCGATAGGGGTGCTTAAGGAAAAAGGGATAGACTATCCATTACTGGTAGACCCTGACAGGCAGTTATACAGCAGTTACGGAATAAGGGTATATCCCACTACAGTGATCATCGACAAGCAGGGCGTCCTTGTCTATGACATACCGAGCCACCCGCTTACGTACAAGAACACTCTCGAAGGGTATATTAAAAAACTCATCGGCGAAATAGACGAAAAAGAACTGAATGAGATACTTTCTCCTCATAAAGCGGAGCAGGACAAGGCAATGCTTGAGGCAGTAAGATTGTATAACCTTGCGTTAAAATTTACCCAGTCAGGACTTCTTGACCAGTCGGTGGAGCTGGCGAACAGGTCAATAGCGGCAAAGCCGGAGATGGCGCAATCATACATCCTCCTCGGGTTTCTCAATCTCGAACTGAAAGAAGCGGACAAGGCGCTTGAAGCCTTTAACAAGGCCCTTCAACTGGACCCCAATTCCCATGACGCGCAGACAGGGCTTGGCGGGGCGCTTGTAATGAAAGGGGATATCGACAAGGCATTGGAGATCCTTGACAAGGCGGCAGTTGCAAATCCGTATCCGCAAATGACATATTATGAACTCGGTAAGGCATACGAGCAGAAAGGCGACAAAGACAAGGCCATAGAAATGTATAAAAAAGCTATGGAGAAGATCATTAAGAAACAGGTCCTCCCTTCGGCCATATCTAAATGCCAGTAAGAATAATTCTATATAGCATAGTTCTTTTTCTTGCGTCCTTCCAGAATGCCGAAGCCGACCATGAAAAGATAGCCCTGCAATATCCTCCCGACGGCACGGTCGTTGAATATAACATTGCGGAGATATCGCTGAAAGTGCCAGCAGGCTCCGCGGACGCGATAAAGGTTTATGTCAATGACAATGAAGACCCGTTGACCATCATCTCAGACCTGGAATATAAATGTTTTTCGGTTCCCTTGAAACTTGGCGTCAACAAGATAAATATTATAGCCCTCAAAGGCGATTACCAGGTATTCAATACCATCATAAAAGTCTTCCGCAGGTCGGATATTGTCGGCGCATATATCAATCCCCCGGCGGGCTTTAAAAAAGATTCCTTTCACATGAATGAATGGCCCCAATGCTCAAAATGCCATATAATGTCGCCGACCGAATATGATAAGAAACCCCTCAACCCTTCTACATTCAAAGACCTGGACAAGAAGGCTTTGCTGTCCGTTACGTCCACCTGTTATACATGCCATAACAAAATAACTTCCAGCACATATGTCCACGGGCCTGCAGCGGTCTGGAGCTGCCTGAGCTGCCACGACCCCAAGTCGGCCCCGAAATATTCAGTGAAGAAACCTGATACGGAATTGTGCTTCAGTTGCCATACAGACCAGAAAAACGAATGGAGCGGCAAGAAATATACTCACGGCCCTGTCACCCTCGGCAAATGCACTATATGCCACAGCCCCCACGCATCGGAAAACCCCTTCAATCTCGTCAAGCCCGCGTGGAACCTGTGCGTTAACTGCCACGCTGAAAAAGCAACCGGGACACACGTGTTAGGCGGCTCCATGTTCACAGAAGGGCATCCCACACATAACCGCCCCGATCCCGTGAGAATAGGGAAGGAACTCACCTGCGCAAGCTGCCACAACCCCCACGCCTCGAATTATCCCCACCTCTGGGCGTTCGAAGTCGAGACCATATTCGAGCTATGCCAGAAGTGTCATAAGAAGAAGATGAATTAAAATAATCTCCTCTTTGGAGGGATAGTGGAGATTTTTTTAGTTACTGAAAATCCATGAAGTCTTGGCTGTACCCGGATTTATTCCGAAGCATAAGAGGGGGATTGTTTCCCGTTATTCCTGAAACATACCTGATGTCATAAGTTGTTTTCATGTTGATGAACTGATATGTATGAAGATTGCTTGTTATATCAACCCTGACTAACCGAATAACATGCGACGAGCTTTAACCTTACACCGCTTCTGCAAGCTGCATCGAAACTGCTTTTGACGAACCCGGTTCTTCCATGGTGATGCCGTAGATGAATTGGGCGGCTTCCATGGTGCGCCTGTTGTGGGTGATAGTGATGAACTGGATTCCTTTTGACATTTCTTTCAGCAGATGAATAAACCTGTCTGTGTTTGATTCATCAAGCGGGGCGTCAACTTCGTCCAGTATGCAGAGTGGGGTGGGTTTGATCATGAATCCCGCAAAGAGCAGGGAGAGCGCTGTCAGCGCCTTTTCACCGCCTGAAAGGAGCATGAGGTTTTGCAGTCTCTTGCCCGGGGGCTGGGCCACGATCTCAATGCCAGAATCCAGAATATTCCCTTCATCCGTGAGGTGGAGCTCTGCGCGTCCTTTCCCGAAGAGGGTGGTAAATACCTCCCTGAATTTTTCATTCAGGGAGGTGAATGCCTCAGTCAAACGCGTCTGTGTAGTCTTATTTATTTTTTGTATCGTGTCCTGCAAGGCATCTATGGCCGCCAAAAGGTCATCGCGCTGTTTTGTGAGGAAGTCATGCCTGGATTTGAGCTCTTCATATTCATCAAGGGTGCCGAGGCTCACAGGACCTATCTCCTGAATTTGATCTTTCAGCCGGGAGAGTTTTTCCTCTTCTTCCTGCGAAACCGTGTCCGCGATCTCCGCAGAGTCTATTTCAAGTAAATAGGTCTTTCTGATGTCCTCTTTCAGGTAGTTGAGCTTCATGGACAGCTCCATCTTTTTCATCTCAATGTGATTGAGCTCGGTGCGGACTGAATCAAGCTCTGAGGCAAGCGACTTTTGCTGCTGCTCAAAGATTGAAAGCTCCGCAGTCTTGGCCTCAAGTATATCGCTGATCTTTGAAACCTCATTCTGCAATTCGCTGACTGAAATGATCTTGGTTTTCAGGGTGTTCTCTTTCTCAACCACTTCCCGTTCTTTATGGCTGATGCTCTGCTCGATATCGACGCGTTCGTCAGCCATTTCTTCCTTCTTCTTCTCTATGTCAAGGATGAACTGGGTGAGCCTTTCGTTTTCTCTTCTGATCGAGGCCATCTTTTCCCGTGTAGAGGCGAGGTTGAGCTTTATCTCTGTAAGCTCCGAGCGGAGCACCTCAAGGGACTCTCTCCTGCCTGAGATCATTTCCTGGACAGACCTTATTTGCTCCTCGATACCCTGTTTCTCTTCCTCAAGCCTTCTGCATACTGAATCTTTTTCATCGAGAAGGCTTTTCAGATTGTCTTTTTCAGCATGGTCATCAGTTATTTCAAGAGAGATGAAGTCATGTTTTTTCTTAAGCCGTTCATTTTCCTCTATGAGGTTTGTGATCTTGATTTCCAGTGTGTGGCAGTATTTTTCCTGGCTGGATATCTTTCCATCGGTGGAGATGATCTCATTCTCTATCGATACGATCTCTTCCTTGTTTAAAAGAACGACCCTTTCAGCCTCGGTTATCTTGCCCTTCCTGACCGTTATGTCCTGCTCAAGCTCTTTTATCATCCTCTTTATCTTGAGCACCTCTTTACCGCTCCCGCCAAAGACAACGCCCGAGGGTTCAAGCACCTCTCCATCAAGGGTTACAAGGTAGAGCTGTTTTGCACCGGCTTCCGAATCCCGGAGGGAGAAAGCGGTATCGAGATTATCAACCAGCATCACATCGCTCAAAAGCTGCGCCGCGATCTTTTGGAAATCGTCTTTGACCGTGACAAAATTGATCGCGGCCCCGATAACTCCGCTGCCCGTAAAGTTAGGCCCTGAATCAGGCGAATGCGTTTCTGAATTAGCGGCGATAAAACCGCTCCGTTTTGATTTCTGCTCCTTTACAAACTGCAAGCCCCTCGCAATCTCATTGCGATCTTCGACAATCGCGGCATTCAGCTTGTCTCCAAGAATAGCCTCTATCGCGGTTTCGTACTGCGACGTTGTTTCAAATATATCAGCGACCTGGCAGAGCGCCTTAACATGCTCATCAACAGCGGTCCTCTGCAGCTGGTTCAGTTCACTGAGTGAATCAAGACGGGAAGCCATCCCTGCCAATTCCTCCCTTTCCCGGTAGAGGGATTCTTCGTTTGTGGAAAGCTCGGATTTCTTGTCTCTTAATTTATTTGCAAGGTCTTCTCTGGCCTTCTTTGTTTCATTAACTTCAGCCGAAACCGTGAGGTGTTCGTTCTTTGTTTCCTCTGTAGCTGTTTGCAGGGACAAAAGCGAGTCGTTCAGTGAAGTAATGTCCTGAGAACTCTTCTCGGCCTTCCTGATGATATTTTCGATGCTGAAGGTCAGGTGGTTCATTTCGTTTTTCATGTTGCTGATGTCTTCAGCCTTGTTGAAAAGGCCTTTCCTCTGGACTTCAAGATCGCGTTCCATGACTTTTATTTCTTCCTCTGCATAAAGGAAGGCATCGTTCTTGTCAGCCAGCATTGCCTCAAGGCCGGTAAGCTCCTGCTTCATCTTCACTGTAGTATCTTCGCTCTCTTTTATGGACTGGATGGCAGTCTCTTTTTGAGCGTCGAGTTCGCCGTCCTGTCTCTGTAGGGACCCGATCTTTTCCCTTAAATTTTCGCAGTCGCTCTTGAGCAGGGCTATCTTGCCCTCGTCTTCGGTGGTCTCTCGTTCAAAGGAATAGAGCTGCATCTTGACTTCATTCAGATGCTTTTCAGTGTCAACGCATATGCGCTTTTTCTCCTCGATCAACGCCTCAGTCGCGTGGAGATTTGCGTACAGCTCCGCTTCATTCCCCTTGTGAGAATCTTCAGACAGGGTCAGGCCGGATATTTCATCC
>JACQZF010000005.1 GCA_016213945.1 Nitrospirota bacterium
GGTTTGTTAAAAGAATGCCTGTGCCGCCGATACTCCCCGAGGCAGTATGGATTAATAAGCCGAAGTTGCTGCCAGTGAGTGAGGATGAAATACACTAAATGCAGATAAGGGGTGTCTCAATGTCATTGACATATTCCGTGCATCGGAGTTAAACTCCGTGTTTTGCTTGTCATGCCCGCAAGCGAAGCGCGTCGGGAATCCTCTTCGAAGAAAGATCCCGGACAAGCCGGAATGATCCGTTTAGATACCTCGCAGCTCTGATGCGGGGGTAGTTTATTAAATTCAAAAACCGTTTGACAATTTTATAAGGTAGTGCAATATTACAACTATAGACGGCATTACCGGGGGGGGTGATTCGTATTTAACCGCATGGTCCTATCTATGAAAGATAAAGGCAAGACAAAAGCACAGCTTATTAATGAACTGGCGCTGCTGCGTCAGCGTGCTGCCAGACTGGAGGCTTTTAAGGCCAGGTACAGTCGTGATGAGAAGGAATTGCAGGAGGCCAATGAAAGGTTGAATGCTATCTTAAAAGCTTCGCCGGAAGCTATTGTGACGCTAAATAATGATGGGATCGTTACACTGTGGAACGAGGCTGCGGAGCGTACATTCGGCTGGAGCAAAAGTGAAGTCATCGGGAAATTCAATCCGATAGTGCCTGAAAACAAATTTGAGGAATTCGTTTCATTGCGTGAAAGGGTATTGAAAGGTGAATCCTTGCACAACGTTGAACTCAGGCGGCAGAAAAAGAATGGCTCCCCTGTAGACATCAGTATATCAACGGCGCCGCTGCTTAATTCAAAAAATAAAGTCACCGGAATCCTGGCGGTAATCACGGATATCACCGGTCGCAAGAAAATGGAGAAGAAGCTTCGCGCCCTTTCTCTCAAAGATGACATGACAGGCCTTTACAACCGGCGGGGTTTCCTGACTTTTGCCAGACAGCAGTTGAAGATGGCGAACCGCAGGAAAGAGGGGGTTATGCTTCTTTTTGCGGACCTCGACGGCTTGAAAATGATTAACGACGGCTTCGGGCACAAGGCGGGCGATCTTATTTTGATGAGGACAGCCGCGCTTCTCAAAAATGTTTTTCGCGAGAGCGACATCATCGCCCGTATCGGCGGCGATGAATTTGTGGTGTTTTCAATTGAAACTCCCGGAATCGATATTGAGCTAATCAAAGATCGTTTTGAAAAACATGTTGAGAATTACAATGCCAGGAGGCCCCATATCTTCAGGCTCTCAGTAAGCACCGGCATAGTATATTACAAACCCGGATGCCCTTATTCCATTGAGGAGCTCCTGACACAGGCAGACAAGCTCATGTACGAGCAGAAGAGGCAGAAGCAAAAGTCTTAGTTTATTCTTACAGTTCTTTCGGGAATTGCATAAAAGAAAGCGCCCCCAATTAATGAGGGCGTTGCCTGTTAGCCTTAAAGATGTTCTAATAACCTGGGGCCTTTTCCTTTTTGGGCATTTCCTTCTTCATCTCTTTGCCCGTCTCTTCCTTCATCTCTTCTTTCTTGGTCTCGCCCATCTCGTGCTTCATTCCTTTTGTCATCGGCTTGCTCAATGATTTAATGTATGCGACGAGGTCCTTCATGTCTTCAGACTTCGGGTCAATTGTCTTGCCTTTATTTGCCATGATGATGCATACATTTATTGCATCTTCCAGTTTAAGCCACATGCCAGAAGGATTCTTCCACTCTTTTTTGGCTGCGGATTTTTCCAGACCCTTGCCGCCGGGATGACATGAACTGCATGACACTGAACCGCCTGCGAATTTAGGTTCATCGAAATACATTTTGCCCTTCTCTGCATTGCCTTCCATCTTGCTTCCAGCAAATCCGGAAGTTGCGATAAGGCCCACAACGATCATTGAAAACAGTACGATCTTTAATATCTTCATCTTCTTTCACCTCCTTCCAATCATGATTATCTGACAGCCGTAAACTACAAACCCTCAATCACCCTCATCAGTTTTGCGTTCCTACCTTTTCAAAAAAGTATCCCGGTCCCTAAAAACAACTGTACCGGATAAAGGGTTAAAATTAATATGCCAAGACTGAAATGCAAATTCCTCCATTTGTGGTCAGGCCCCTTTATTTTCCCCGAGATAAAAAATGTGGCGCTGATTAAAAGCGCGATATCCCATCCGATGATGAAATGCAAAGGATACTTCAGCAAGTGTCCGTAGTCCAGATAAGCCAGAGTCACTCCGGCGAAAAAACCGGCTATGCCCATTACCGCAAGTACCGGCCCGGTTTTCCTGTGGCGTTTTATTATATTGAATTGCGGCTTGCCGCCTGCCTTTCTTTGTCTCCTGATTCTTAATCCGAGAGACCCCTGGTAAATGAAAAGAAACATCATGAGCGTATTGTAAGCTCCGTGCACAAGTCTCAGATATGCTATTGTCTGTTTGTCTATCATTAATAAAATTCCCTCAACGTAGTCTCTATTTTAGACAGATCAAATGGCTGTCTCACAAGAGGTTTATCTTTGATCCCCGGTACCCTTTCTTCTAAAACCTGCCGGTGGTTTCTGTAAATTATTCCAAGCGGGATGCGGTCTCCCCATTCAAGGGCTTTTTGAAATGCCGCAATCCTGTCTTCCGGGTTATATTCAGGCACTATGTTATAAACTCTCTGCTTGTACCAGTCAAATGTATTGATCTTGTTGAATGTGACGCAAGGCTGGAGAATATCTACAAGGCTGAAGCCTTTGTGAGCTACCGCCTCTTTAATCAGCCAGGTCAGATGTTTCATATCACCGGCAAACCCTCTTGCCACGAAACTGCAATCGAGCGCTACAGCGAGCGCCATTGGATTTAGCTGTTCGGAAAAAACCCCGAAGGGCTGGTTCTTTGTCTTCATCCCTTCCATACTTGTCGGAGACGCCTGTCCTTTTGTAAGCCCGTATATCTGGTTGTCATGGACAAAGAGTTTTACATTTATATTTCTTCGTATGGCGTGAATGAGATGATTGCCGCCTTCGCCGTAGCAGTCGCCGTCTCCCGCAAACGCCATCACAAGCATCTCGTGATTTGTAAGCCTTATCCCCGTTGCAACGGGGAGCGTCCTGCCGTGAAGGCCGTTAAACGTATTGCATTTCACATAATGCGGAAATTTCCCGGCCTGCCCGATTCCCGATACGATGGTAAACTGATGGGGTTCGATGTTCAGCTCGATCATCGCATCCTTGAATGATTTGAGAATACTGAAATTACCGCACCCCGGACACCACGCCGGATGCCGGCCTCTGTAATCCTGTAATGTGGGCATATGGTTCTCCTGAAATATGTCCCTTTATAATTCCCGATCGTAGGGGCGGGTTTGAAACCCGCCCCTACGGAGAAGGGATAAATATCATATCTGGAAAAATTATAGAGGCTATGAGGTGAGAATGCAAATAATTATCAGCCGTCTTTTTCGCCAAGCCTTTCAAGCACATTCAGGAACACCTCAACTATTTTCGGATTATACTGCGTCCCTGAACATCGCTTGAGCTCGGAGATAGCATATTCTCTGCCCGGTGATTTTCTGTAAGGCCTGTCAGCGTTCATTGAATCAAACGAATCAGCGACTGAAAGTATGCTCGCGCAGACAGGTATGTCTTCGCCCCTGAGGCCAAAAGGGTAGCCTTTCCCGTCATATCTTTCATGGTGATGGAGAATGCCGGGGATGACATGGTTTAATTGTTTTATAGGAGCTATTATATCAGCGCCCTGCCCGGGATGTTTCTTTATAAGCTCATATTCTTCATCGGTGAGTTTGCCGGGTTTGTCAAGGAGACCGTCGAAGGTCCCGACTTTGCCTATGTCATGCAATATGCCGCACAGCCTGACGTGATTAATATCTTTCTCCTGCAGTCCCATCTCTCTTGCGATTTCCACCGCGTATCTTGTGACCCTTTCAGAATGACCTTTGGTCCATGGAGATTTTGCGTCAATAATTGAAATAAGTGATGTTGTTGTGTTAATAAGCAATTCCTGAAGATCGTCATAAAGCTTTGCGTGTTCAAGCGCCACGGTAATCTGAGACGCGATCTTCTCGGCTGTGGATATATGGCCGGGAGTGAGTTTATCTGAATATAGAGACCCGATATCCAGAATTCCCAGTATTTCGTCTTTACTGATAAGGGGGACTATAATGGATGATCTGATCCCGATTTCAATCTGCTCTCTATGATAAACACAATTAACGCTGTCTTTGGAAATGTCAGGGATCAAAAGAGAACCCCGTTTCTTCTCAATGATACCGAGATGAGAACTACCCGCATCACAAGTTCTGTCTTTAAAATTACCTACCCCCCATTCGGTAATCGGGCGGAATTTATCTCCCTCCTTAAGTAGAACAGCGACCCTGTCACATGTTATTAACCCGCTCGTCAGTGTAGTGGCTGTTTGTAAAATTGCATTTTTATCAATAGAAGACAGTATCTCCTTGTCAAGCTGTGCCATCGCGTTTATTGTTTCTATCTTGTTTGTTAATTCCTTCAGCCTTTCATTAGACTCCTCATAGAGTTTGCTGTTCTGAAGAGCAATGCCAAGCCCGCCGGCAAGCCCTTTGAGAAGGGAGATATCTTTTTGCTCTACAGGCTGGCCGGATGTATAAATGCCGCATATCATGCCGCTTATTTTTCCTCTGAAAGATATCGGGACCAGCATCACGCTTTTTATGCTGAAGGTATCAATTTTCTCTCCGCTGACAAGAACGCATTCTTCCGCGTTGTCAATAATTACGCCCTCCCCTTTAATGATCATGTCAATTGCCGGGAAGTCGCCCGGACGTATCGTTTTTGCCGCTAACATTTCCTTCTCGGAAGGACTTAACCCATAGGCTCCTGCGAATGCAAAGCTCCCGGCCTTGTCATCATAAAAATACAAGCTCATCCTGTTAAATCTCAGATATCTCGGGGCCAGATCCAGCACATTCCTGACAAGTTCTTTTTCTTCAAGGCTGGTGTTTAATGTCTCGACCAGCTCAAAAAGCGATTTTGATACTTCCGCCTCACTCTTTACTTCATCATAAAGCTGCGCCAGCTTATTCTCCGCCTTCTTGCGCTCGGTGATGTTGTGGATCAAGCCCACGGCATGCCATTTGTCTTTGACCATAATTCCCGAGGTGGAAACTTCAATCGGAAATTCTGTCCCGTCTTTTTTTAAGGCGGTCAATTCAAGTGTTTTCCCGATTACAAAACCCGTTCCCGTTGTGCTGAACTTAGCGAAACCATTCCTGTATTCTTCATGGTATCGCCGTGGCGCAAGAAACAAGTGCAAATCTTTTCCAAGGGCTTCCTGAGGTGTATGCCCGAATAATCTTTCCGCTGCCTGATTCCAGTAAACAATCCTTCCTTGATTGTCCATGACAATGATGCCGTCCACCGCGGTCGATGTTATCGCGCGGAATTTCTCCTCGCTTTCGTAAAGTGATTTCAGCGCCTGAGATAAGGCGTTCAGAGGGAATATCTTAATAATGAAATATCCCGACAGTCCCAGGACACATCCAAGCAACCCGAACAATGCCGTATTCTTCAAGACCGGACGCAAAGACCGGCTGATCTCGATCCTTGCCACAACATTCCCTGCATCAAAAAGCGGGTATATATGTTTTATTACAGGCGCCTCAACATCAACCTCGTTGGACGCAAGAACTTCGTTTTTAGTGTCAAAAATACGCCGGGCCTCTTTATCACCTTTGGCAGTGAAGCGGTTGAGCGCTTCATTGAGCCTGTGCTGCGAGTACCGCCAGTAGGAAGGATTTGCATTGATTAATTGAGTAATAAAATATGCGTTGGCTTCCGCCTCAGTCTCAATCATCGAGGACTGTTCCTGATAGCTTAAAACAAAATAAGCGGAGGGCAGCAGGACCGCCACCATGATTGACAAAATCAAAGCCAGAAAGCTTGTTATCCTGATTACCTTGCTGCCGCCCGTTTCTTTCATTACTTCCCTGACAAAGCAATAAACCCTGTCTTTTTAAGAATCGCCATGCCTTCCTCTGAATTTATGAATTCGATGAAATTATTTGTGGCCGGACTGCTCCTCGGCCCCTTAACAAGGAACAGGGGTTTGTAATAAGAATACTTTCCATCAGCAAAGTTTTTCATACTCGGCATTACACCGTCCAGTGTCACAATGTTGAACGCTCTTTTTTCTGATATAATCTGACCGACCGTTGCCGCTCCGAAAGAACCGGGGACCTTTTCCAATGCGTCTGCGCAGTCCTGGTCCGTAGTTGCCATCGTCAACCCTTCCCGCGACATCGCTTTCTGTACCGCCTCTTTCATTTCCACAGACATACTTTTCATCAAGACGGTATCCGCATCTGATTCAGGACGCAATATTATTCTGATGGGCGTGCCATTCGGCCAGTTTTTCGTCTCGCCTGCATACATTTTTGCAATATTCTTAAGTGTGAGATTTATGGCTCCAGATTTTCCGGAAAACACAAATACAAACGGAGTCCGGGCAAGCTCCACGGCTATAGCTCCGTAAATGCGTTCACTGTCTTTTAACTGTCTTGCGCTGAGACCGAGATCCAGCGCTCCCTCATTAACTGCCTTTATGCCTCCGCTGCTTCCAAGGCTTGGAAGTACGACAACAGTCACACCCGGATGTAATTTATGAAAAGCATCTCCCAGGTCCCTGAAGCTGCCTAACGCATTGCCTGTCCCTCCCACTCTGATCGTCCCATTGAGGTCTTCAGCATAGAGGCATATGCTCATGAGCAAGAGACAAAGGACAACTGTTGATGCAAAAATAATTAACTGCCTGAATTTTATCTTTCCCGGATTAGCCACAACTTTTTTGCAGCAGCGCATACATTCCTCTATTTTTTTATATAAATAAACAACCTTTGCACATCGTTCACCCCCCAACGGCACACACGATATAAATACTTTTAGCAAGTATTTTATCGGAATACGTTTAAAATTTCTTAAGGATTTTCCCTAATAAGGTAATTAGATGTTTTAATTGAGTGCAATTAAAGATTGAAAGCTCAAATTATTTCAGGGTTAGGTCTGTGCAAGGCGGGAATAAATTTCTTTTAGTAATTCATTTACTGTAAAAGGCCTTCCGTCGTATTTATTAATGCGATGATTGAAGTCAAATCCGGTCTCTGCCCTCATAAGCCGCGCAAACTGTCCTGTGGCATTGTTCTCTATGCAGATGGTAATCTTTGCATTATTGAGAATGCGCAGATAATTAAACTTGTCTATTGAAGGAAACGGATAAAGTTCGCTGAAGTGAAGCATGGCGATAGTTTTATAAGAAAATCTCCCCTCACCCCTCTTTTCCAAAGAGGGGGAAATAAGTTCCCCTTTGTAAAAGGGGGGTGCAGGGGGATTTTGCAAAAGAACATCAACCGCTTCTTTCATCACGCCACAGGTGGAACCCCATCCGGCAATTACAATTTCAGGTTCTTCCTTACCGTAAAAGACCGGAGGTCCGATCTCCTGCCTGATGAGGGGTATTTTTTTGAACAACCGCTTGTCCAGCATCTTTATCCTCGTTTCCGCGTCTTCTACGATATGCCCTTCTTCATCATGCTCGTCACTGTCTGTTACCATCAGATGTTTTGCATCTCCGGGAATTCCCAGAGGCGTCACGCCTGTCTGTGTAAAAGCATGGCGTTTGTATTCAGGAAGATTCTTGAATACATCACCTCTCAATCTGTAGTCAGCATATTTGATTTTGGTTAAATCAAATCCATCATATGTCCATTGCGAATCTGCAAGGTATTGGTCAAAAATAATAATAACGGGTATCTGATATTTTTCGGCAATATCAAAAGCCCTGTTTGTCAGATAAAAGGCCTGCTCAGGTGTTCCCGGAGCAAAAATCACCCTCGGAAACTCTCCGTGGGCAGTGTAAAGCGCAAACTGCAAATCACCCTGCTCCGTCCTTGTCGGAAATCCTGTTGCTGGCCCTGGCCTCTGTCCAAGAGCGATGACAACGGGGGTCTCGGTCATCCCGGCAAGTGACAGCCCCTCCACCATGAGCGCAAACCCGCCTCCGGAAGTTCCGGTCATGGCCCTCACTCCTGCGAATGACGCGCCAAGGGCCATATTGATCGCGGCAATTTCATCTTCAGACTGCTCGACAATAATTCCGTATTCCGCTTCCTTGTCCGCGATGTAATTCATAATTCCAGTGGAAGGCGTCATCGGATATGCGGAATAAAATTTTAAGCCTGAAGCGATCGCTCCGAGTGCTATCGCTTCAGCCCCGGTCATAAGAAGCAGGGGCGCTGCATGCAACGCCTCTACGGCAAACGAACACCTGTGACAATTCTTCAGGGCAAATTCATGTCCTGCCGCTGCAGCGTTTATATTGCCTTTTATAACGTCGTCTCCTTTTTTCATGAAGGTGTCTTTTATGATATCGAATAATATATTCAGCTCTATCTTCAGCATTCCAAGCACGGCGCCGGTTGCTACAGTGTTTGCCATGATCTTATTGCCTCCGTGTTCAAATGCAAGGTCAACAAAAGGGACGTCGAGGTAGTTTCCCTTATCCCGCTTTTCTTTCAATGACTTTGAATCGTAAATAATGAGACCGTTTTCCGTAAGCTCATTTTCATGCAGCAATATACTGTCTTTGTCAAACGCGACCACAATATCAATCCCGTCCCTGGATGCTGTAACAGGATTGTCAGCCAATCTGATCTGATAAAAATTATGTCCGCCCCTTATGCGGGATTCGTAGTCCTGGTGCGTAAAGACGTGATACCCTGACCTCGTAAATACCTTTGCGAGCGTATCACCAACAGTCTGGATGCCCTGCCCTGCCTCACCGCCTATCTTTATTGAATAGTCCATACGTAAAAAATAAAATTCAAAATCAAGATCATTCTGTTTATATACAAAGTATAAATAAGGTAATCATCAACAATAAGAATGTGTCCTTTATTGTCAGCGTTCATTTGTCCAGGACTTCTCTAATCTTGCTCAGAAGAACCGCCGGAGGGGCCGGTTTTGCAATGAAGTCCAGTCCCTGCGCGATAATATCCTGTTTATAAATATGCTCTTCCGGATACCCGCTTGTAAAAAGGGCCTTAACGTCCTGCCTTACATGTTTTATCTTTTCATAAGCTTCCCTGCCGTTGATTTTTGGCATTATGAGATCAAAAAAGAGGAGCTGGATTTCATCCCTGTGCGTCATGAATATTTCCACCGCGTCCTCTCCGTTGACCGCCTCTATAACTTTATACCCCGATTCCTCAAGCAAATGAATTGAAAGTTTTCTCACCGCGTCATCATCTTCAGCCACCAGTATTGTCTCTGTCCCTCCTGCGGGGGCAACGCGCTCTGGAGTTTTTGTTTTTTGAGGACCTTCAGCTTTTGTCATGGGCAGGTATATCCTGAAGGTTGTGCCCTTCCCTAATTCACTGTAGCAATTGATATATCCGCCGTGCTGCTTTACGATTCCATATACTATGGAAAGACCGAGTCCCGTGCCCTTTCCAATTTCCTTGGTTGTAAAAAAAGGATCGAATATCCTGTCAATTGTTCTTTTATCCATGCCGGTCCCAATGTCAGTAAAAGCTATAAGGACATATGCTCCGGGTTCTCCGTAGCCATGCATTTTTATAAATCCCCTGTCCAGGTGCACGGTCCCCGTACTTATACTTATTGTCCCTCCGTTTGGCATTGCATCACGGGCATTTGTCGCAAGGTTCATGAACACCTGCTCCATCTGGGAGGTATCAGCCATCACTGTCAAATCCTCATTCGGGAGTGTTGTCTTAAGCTCAATATCCTCTCCTATGACCCTGACGAGAAACTTTTCCACCCTCTTGACAACAGAGTTGAGGTTTACTTTTGCCGGATTGCTTACCTGTTTCCTGCTGAAGGCAAGCAGGCTCTGTGTCAGGGAAGCGGCCCTGTCAGCCGAGGACAGGATCTGATCGAGATGTATTATTAACGGGTCATCAGGTCTCATCTTCATCTGAAGTATGCTCGCATATCCGATTATCGCTGTCAGGATATTATTAAAGTCGTGGGAAATCCCTGCCGCAATCTGCCCGATTGCCTCCATCTTCTGGGCCTGGCGGAGCTGGTCTTCAAGTTTGCATTTTTCAGTTATATCATTGATGATCTCTATTACCGATACTATTTCACCTGCGGCATTTTTCATGGGAAAAGATTTTGTCTCCACGTTAAAAGGATTGCCTCCCTTCTTGTGAACATGCAGGGCTGTGTGAGGCTCTCCGGTTTCGAAAGTATGTTTTACAACACAGTCAACTCCCGCTTTGTAGCAGGGACTGTCCATATAATGTGCAAGTTCATAGCAGTGCCTGCCTGTAACTTTTTCAATCGGAAGGTCGACCATGCCGAGATACGCCCTGTTTGCGGATACAACCCTGTATTCGGGATCGACAACAATGAATCCTTCATCAACACTCTCAAGGATATTTCTTATGAAGGCCTCCGACTGCTCTATCCGCGCATTGGCCTCCTGAAGCTCCAGGATTTTTCCCTCTAACTTGGTGGCGACAATGTTGCTGTATTTCTTAAGATACTCCAGGTCATCTTCGAGCAATTCTTCTGCGGCATTTGTATCTGCCTTAAGCCTGTATCCTTCAATAATGCCGCTTACTTCTTTCCAGAATTCATCCGGCTCTTTAGGCTTGGCAATAAACGCCTCCGCGCCGAGGGACATAGCAAGTTCGGCTTCCCTGTTTCCGACATATGTCGCGGAATAAAAAATAAACGGAACAGATCGCAGAACTTTATCTGTCTTGACCGCCCTGAGGAACTGAAAGCCGTCCATCCCCGGCATAAGAGCATCCGAGATTATGAGGTCGGGTTTATGAACAGCCGTAAGCTCAAGCCCTTCCACTCCGTCCCTTGCCTCAATGACAGCGCAGTTGCGGCGTTCAAGGTTGTATCTCAAAAGCTTTCTTGCATCGCTATTGTCGTCAACAATAAGGATTTTCATATTTACTCTCAATCAGTGAATAGTAGTTAGTGAATAGTTTTTCAAAATGCTGTTTATGAAGTCAGCTTTGTTTCTATTCACTAACTGCTTTTCACTATTCACTTTTTTATTACTGTATGTATTTTCTCCATAATCGTGAGTGGGTCAATCGGTTTTTCAAAGTATGCGTTGCAGCCTGCCGCTAAAATACTCTCCATGTCACCCTGCATGGCATAAGAAGTTATGGCGATGATGGGGACCTTTCTGCCTGCCTCAGAATTCCTTATCCGCCTTGTTGTCTCAAGCCCGTCAATGCCGGGTAAATTTATATCAACAATGATGAAGAAAGGACCCAAGCGCAAAGCGAGAGAAACACCCTCTTCGCCCGTGATTGCCGAAACAACATCATATCCGCTTCGCTTAAGCGCGTAGGTTATAAGCCGCAGATTGTCTGCGTTATCCTCTATTACCAAAACCTTTTTCATCAATCCTCGCAGGTATAACTATAGAAAATGTACTTCCCTCCCGATGCCGGCTTGATAAGAGTATATCACCTTTTAAAACCTCTGTAACAAGCTTTTTAGTAAGATAAAGGCCGAGACCTGTGCCGGGAATCGATGCCCTCATGGGAGAATCAAAGCGGACAAAGGCATTAAACAGTTTCGGAAAGTCCTCTTCTCTGATGCCGATGCCGGTGTCTTCAACAGAAATCTCTACGAGATTTCTGTCCCTGACCCCTAAGCGTGCTTGCACGCTTACGCTTCCTTTCTCCGTATACTTCACTGCGTTACTCAAAAGGTTCAGCATACATTGAAGCAGTCTTCTCCTGTCCGTATGCATCTCCTGATGAATAGATTCAACGGTCAGAGAAAGCTTTTTTTCATCTATTTCTTTTGCAAAGAAATGAACAGCCTCTTCAATAACATCATGCAAGTCAAAGTCTTCGGGCACTGAGTCTATCCTCCCCGCCTCAATCTTGGAGACGTCAATAACGTCATTTATCAGATTGAGAAGATGCCTGCCCGACCTCAGTATTGTGGAAAGGTTCCCTTTTTGTTCAGCATTCACCGGGCCTACCCACTCATTCAGGAGGATGCTCGAAAAACCTATAATGGAATTCAGCGGCGTCCTGAGTTCATGGCTCATCGAAGCGATAAACATGGACTTCACGCGGTCCATTTCCTGCAGCTTGATATTTGCCTTCTTCAGTTCTTCCGTCTTCATATTCAGGTCTTCTACAATGTTCACTAATGCCCGCTGGCTGTCACGCAACTCCAGTCCTTTGGCCTCAAGTTCAACAGTACGCTCGCGCACCCGTTGTTCAAGCCCTTCGTTGAGTTTGCGTATTTCTTTTTCGGCCTGCTTGCGCTCAGTAATGTCTTCCGAGATACCGAGCAGATATAGCGGGTTACCTTCTCTGTCCAGTATCGGCAACTTTTTGGTATGCAAGACCTTCTCATCTCCGTGCCTTGTCCTGACGGTCTCCTCCCGGATTTCGATGAGCTGGTTATTGCTGAAGACCTCCCGGTCTTTAATAGTGAAAAAATCGGCCTCATGCTTCGGGAAGAAGTCATAATTGTTTTTGCCTATCAACTCTTCCCTCGAATATCCCAACAGCTTTTCGCCCGCTTTGTTGAATCTCACAAATCTCAGATTTGCGGCGTCCTTTACAAAAACCATATCAGGGATGTTCTCGACAATGCTGTCCACGAACTCCTCGCTTTGCATAATCGCCTTTTGAGATTTCACCTGCCCCAGAATAAACCTTTTGCCTCTGAAAAAAACAAGCACGAGCATTGTCGAGCCGATTGACCAGATTACAAGATGGGAAAGGAGCAAGGCATTGATTGCCTTCTTCTCCATTGTCATGTATGGAGCCATCGGCACATTGACTCCCACGCCGCCCCTGATATCGCCTTCCTTGTATCCCTGATGCGCATGGCACTTCAGGCATCCAGCCTGCACCACCATTGGCCTCATCAGCCGGAGGCTCCGCTGCCTGTGATGCTCGGTTATGGTAAAAAACTCCTTCGCCCCCTTCTCAAAGGCCGTCAATGCCTCGCGTTCCCATGCGTCAGGAGCATTGCTCGGATTCAGGGGCTTGAGGCTTGTTATGCGTCCATTGATGCCATAGAGTTCATCGAAGTCGGCCATCAGCTGCCGTAACATGTATGCTGGGTTCATCAGGGTGAGGCGCTTGCCGGAGGGAAGTGTGATATCGCGATCCGGGATGTGGCTGAGATATGGGTTTGGCGGGGTCTGCCCGGTCGGAGGCACATAGACTCCTCCGTGCTTTGTTCCCCATAGACGAAAAGCGTAGTCTTTATTGAAATTGGCAAGAGCCTCTTTTTTTACGAGCGCAAGAGTTTGCTGCCGCTCGTTATAAATGTTCCATGAGGCTGAACAGATGACAGTGACAGTCCATACAAGCGCTGCCGCTCCAATGGTCCGGTAGAAATAAGTGAGACCTTTATCGTTTGTGGTTTTTATCGCCATGCACGACTCCGCTTACATCTTATCGAATGTAAAGAAAAAGTCAATTTCCATTCTCTTATATTGAAATTTCGGGAGTTCTCAGAAGAGATACGTCCCGGTGCAGTTTCTACAAAGGGAAACAATAAGTATGCTTCAGGCATTTCTTTTGATAAGCAAAGCCTTGAGAGCAGCCGGATCAGAAACAGGCCCGTAGCACACATTTTTCATGCAAGGGACAACATAGCCTTTATCTTCTCCGTAACCAATAATTTTATATGGGGTGGGTAGCGACAAAGCGGTTGATGTCAGGTCCGATGACGCTGGAGTATTAAGCGTAACTTTGACCGGATTGAAGCAGGCGTCAAGCGCGCAAAAATAATATCCTGAATGGATGCCGATATTCTTCGCCTTTGACGAAAATAATCTTAAAGCCTTTTCCGCATAGCGAAGATACCCGTCATTATTAACCATGAAGGACAGCTTGAGCATCTGTATTATAAGAATTGAATTCGCCGAGGGGTGCGGTATGTCCTCAATGCCTTTTATCTTCATTTCGAGAAGGTGCTCATCCGTATCAAAGAAACCGCCTTCGTCACTGTCCCATAAATTTTCCATGCACAATTTCATGAGTCCGTCCGCCTGCTCAAGGTATGAGGCCTTGCCTGTTACTTCATATGCTGAGATCAGGGCGTCAATAAGATATGCGTAGTCATCCAGCAGGGCTTTGACATCTTCAGTATGGAAGAGCCTGTTTTCAATAAACCGCAGCTTCAGTATCTTCTCAAGGCTCTTAATTGCGAATTCCTTCAGGCCCTCGTCTTTGAATACCTTGTACCCCAATAAAAAAGCCGATATCAGCATCCCGTTTACTGACGAGTAGAATGTCTTATCGATGAAAGGGGTCTGCCTTTGATTTCTTTCTTGGAGCAATTTTGATCTCCCGCTTTTGATCATCGCGGCAATTTCCTTTACATCCTTTCCGGTTTTCACGGCAACGTCTTCCGCGCTTAGTGCAACAAACAGGACCCTCTTCGTCTCATCATGATGCATCGCCCCGGCGTCGCTCATCAAATAAAGGGAAAGCGCCTTGTACTCTTCGTCATTGAGCGCTTTCCTGAGATCATCGTCCGTCCATGTAAAATATCCACCTTCATCAGCAGGAGTGACATCGGCATCCTGACTGACATAAAATCCGCCGTCGGGACCGGACAACACGTCCCGGATGAAATTAAACGTCCCCTTTGCAACCTCCATGAAAAGCCTGTCGCCAAAGACAGCATATGCGTTTGCCCTGTCGGTTGAATACCTGTGAAACCCTCCTCCGATCTGATCGTGAAATCCGCCAAGCGCCATTGCTTCGAGAGTTTTCCTGACAGCGAGCCCTGCGGATTCATTATTGGACAGGACATATCTGCCGAGAAGAAACTCCAACGCCCCGGGCATCGGGAATTTAGGCGCGGTCCCAAAGCCCCCGTTCTGCGGGTCGAATTCCGAGAGCATGTCCGTCACGGCGCCATCAAGAAGGGACTCGTTTATGTCGCCTGCTGTTACCGGGGCGGTTTTTAAGGCGTTCATAAGCTTCTCAGTGTATTCGGCGATGTCGTCTTTCTGCCTCCGGTAAAGCTCGTCGACCGCCCTCAGCACTTTTTTAAAACCTGGCCTGCCGAGTTTTTCTTCGGGTGGGAAATACGTCCCGCCGAAGAAAGGGACCTTGCCGGGAGTGAGAAAGACGCTGAGAGGCCATCCGCCGCCGGAGCCCATTGCCGCAGCCGCAAGCTGGTATCTCCTGTCTATGTCCGGGCGCTCATCCCTGTCGAGTTTTATGCTTATGAAATTCTCATTGAGGAGCCCGGCGATCTCGTCATCGTAAAAACATTCCTCAGCCATCACATGACACCAGTGGCACCATACCGCTCCGGAGCTCAAAAAAACCGGTTTGTCTTCAAGCCTTGCCTTCTCAAAGGATTCTTCAGACCATGGATACCAGTCGATCTTTTGATTTGCGGAATGTTTCAGGTAAGCGGACTTTTCTTTGGAGAGCCTGTTCATCGCAGATTTTCTTCAAAAAGTAAAACACTGAGACACGGAGGCACAGAGGAATTAACAATAAAAAAAGTTCTATTCTTTTTTCAGTGTCTCAGTGACTCCGTGGTTTTAAAAGCGTCAGATTACCACTACCGAATCTTCAGTTCCGAAATCATTGGGAATGTATTTATCTGCAAACCAGTCGTTTTCCCAGCGGTTGGAGTCAATAAGATACCTGAATCTGTATTCCCTGTTGCATGGGAGTTCAAGAGTCAACGTAAAGTCGCCGTTCTTGAGCTTCTTCATCTGGTTTTCGGTAAGGTTCCAGTTGTTGAAATCTCCAACAACAGAAACCATTTGAGCTCCGTGCGCCGCTTCTTTAGGCAGACGGAATGAAACCTTGCAGATGTTGTCTGATTTTAAATACTGTTTCTTCAGGCTCTTTGGCTCGGCTGCCTTCTTTGATTTTGCAGATGAAGCCTTTTTGGCAGGCGCAGTTAATGTGGCGCTGTATGCTTTTTTTTCAATTGCTTTCTTCATGATACCCCTCCTTCAAGGTCTACAATAATACAAATTATGTATCTCGTATATTTTAATGATTTCTATGCTCTTATACTAATTAATGCTTTTACCATTATACTTCCTATTGTGCAAATTTCCAAGTCTTAAATCCAAATATGTTAAATCCAAATATCAAATATTCAAAGACCCTAAGACAACATCAGTACAGGCATTTTCACCTTTGCAGATATGAAATAACTTCTTCCGACGGCTTGGGAAGCCCCGCGATTTTCCATGCTTTTAACGGGTCCATGAAAGTTTCGTTAACGCAATCACCGGGTTTATGCACATTTTTGCAGACAGCGCCAAGTATGGGAAAGGCCTTGAACTTCGTATAATATTCCCTCATGAATTTTATTATCTCCAGCCTGTCTTTTGAAAGTTCTTCAATACCTTCATTCTCGGCCAGGCCGCACGCTGTTTTTTCGCTCCAGTCGTCAAAATTTACAAGATATCCTTCTTCATCAAGCTTAATTTTTACTCCGCCGTATTCAATTACAGGCATGTTGCACCTCCTGAAAATTATTTTAGCAATTCAAAGTTCTTTACAAATTCGGCAATCTTTATGCCAAGATAAATGCACTTTATTCCGTCCATGCATTCATCAGCATCTTTCTTTTCAATATGGGTTATCAATTCATGTGAGTCCTTCCTTAGTGTGACGTCATACGTTTTCAATTCACGGTTGAAATCAAGACTGACAGTAATGCCATGCTCTTGAAGCTCAGGATACATCTCCATGATCGTGTCTTTCAGCGCAACATTTGTGTAACCCATTTACCCTCCTCTAATAGCTAACAGCTATTAGCTATTAGCTGTCAGCTATTTGTTACGCCCACGGCGTACCTCCATCGACAATGCTGTGCTCTTCCCACATAAACCAGCTGCCTGTGTCCGAAAGGAAAAAATAAGTGTTCGCGAATATGTCGTAATGCTGCTGCTCTTCTTTAATTAACCTCTCAAACAGATTTTTTTCCTTTCCGGTCTTTGCCCCCTCTGCTGATTTTTTGTAAAATTCAACGCCTTCTTTCTCCATACTCATCGCAATCTTGAAGGCCTCAAGCTCGTCTGTAGTCGCCTCAACCTTATGCAGCATTTCGTCTTTCATTTCCTCAAAAACTGTTTTTATATTTTTCATCGGGCTTACATCCTTAGACTTTATCTCAAGCCCCTTCATTATCTGCGAGAGTATTTCAAGGTGCCTCTTCTCGTCTTCCCTTATAGTCAGAAACATCTTTTTTCCGACGGCGTGGGCTATTTTATCAGCCGCTTCTTGGTAAAACTTTATTGCGTCCGTTTCCATCTTAATGGCAATTTCTATAGCGTTCATATTGCGTTTCCCCTTTCATCGAGTTAAATAAATTTGTTGAACTGTCCGCATTCTCTAATTTAATATACCTTCACGAGTTTCAGTCTCAGGTCTTTAAGATAATCAACGTGCTTCATTTCCTGTGCCATCATCTCCTCAAAAACGACTTTCGCATTTGTATCTTTCGCTCCCTGAGACAGCTTGCGGTAAAGATTATAAGCCTTGCCCTCTATTTCCATTGCCAGTGTGAGCGCCGCTTTTTCATCCTTTATCTGATATTTCTCAATCTTTGCCTCAAGGTCTTTTACCGGAATGCCTGCCTCCGTCATTGGGGCCTCGGTCCTTTTATTAAACTCCTCGAAACTTCTAAGTTCAATGTCGCCGTTTACTGACTGGTACAAAGACTGGATAAAGTCCATATGCTTCTGCTCCCAGTCGGAGAGCTCCCTGAATGTTTTTTTGGCATCGCCGCTGACCGACATGTCGGAGGCCTGAGAATAGAATTCCCTGGTCCCTTTCTCCATCAGAAAGGCTTCAATAAGCGCGTTAAGCAAGTCCTCTTTCCCGGTCACCATTGTTATTTTATTCTCCCTTCCGCCGCGTTCCAGTCAATGTTCTTGAAGAATGCTTCAATGTAGTCCGCCCTTTTCAGGCCGTAATCAATCATAAAGGCGTGTTCAAAAACGTCCATTATCAGGACAAGTTTGCAGCCTGCCGGATGCGAGACATCGTGCTCGTTTATCCAGAAGTTGATGAGCCTGCCGCTGATGCTATCCTGGTATAGCGCAATCCATCCGATCCCCCTCATAGCTCCGGTCGCCCTGAAATCCTTTTCCCACGCTTCATAGCTGCCGAAATCCTCAATCATCTTTTTGGCAAGCGCGCCGTTTTTATTGATCTCGCCTTTGCCGCCGAGGTTTTCAAAGTAATATTCGTGAAGTCTCATCCCGTTAAATTCCCAGCCGAGCCTCCTCTTTAGTTCAGCAAACTCCGGAGCTCCGGTCTTGCCGTCTTTCAGCATCTGGTCCAGTGTGTCAAGCACCTTGTTCGTATTGGTCACGTATCCCTGATAAAGTGTGAAGTGGTTTTTCAAAAGCGTTTCGCTGAACCCCTGCATCCCTAAAAGCTTTCCGTAGTCTTTCGCTGCATATGGCATTTTTTCCTCCTTTTTGATTTTCAAGATAATCTATAATACCTCATTTAAAGCAAATCCCCTTCTTGAATTCTTCACACACCGGCCCCCTTTCTCAGTCATTGTGCTTTATCCTTAGATGGAGATCATACAGCGCCTTTCCCGTAAAAAAATCCGCCCATGCGATTCCGATGTCCGGAAGGGTTGACTTCAGAAACCAGTCCCTGAAGGGAGCAGATCTTGAAGTTAGTTCCGCGATGCTGAAATGCGCCATAAACACAGTGCCGTAAATAACAATGATACCGTTGAGAAGATAAGCGTAGGCAATGGTCTTTCTTGACATAAAAAGCGCGGTAACCGCAATGACGTCAATTAACGGAAATATAAAAGAAAGAAATTTCGTTCCGTCAAAGCTGAGGGTTTTAGTGACCGGGTCCGCCACCATGAAATTATGGATCCTGTAATGAAGCATAAGCCCCGACAAAGCTAAAACAAAAAGCGATATTAACAGCGCCCTTTTTGTATACATATTATCCTCAAAAGTTAAACCTGGCCAAATGGCCTAAATAAAAAGTCAGGCCTATCATTATGATGTGGAGTATCCACCATCCGGGTTTATATCTCATGAAATATTTCAGCATGTCATCTCCACAAAAGATGCCCCAGCGTATAAACTGCCGCGATTGCCGCAAGGTGGATCAGCCACCATCCCGGAGTTAGAAATCCTATCCTGTCGGACAATTTTCTTTGCTCCATTCAGCGCTCCTTATTTTTCAAAGCTGAAATTATATCCATCACCATTCTTAATTTCAATCATTGTTTCAGAATTAAGCTTACTGATTTGTTGAAATCATAGGCACTTATATAGTAGTCACCCATGATATAAATCATAACAATCATTATCTTGGAGAAAGTTTATCATATCTTAAAAGAATGTCAATTATTTTCGAGTCTTGCGATAAAATTATTGAGAGGAAATAAATGATAAAGGCAACTATTTTTGATTTCCGCGGGGTGCTGGCTGAAGAAGAAGCTTCAAGAAAGGCATCAGCGCCATCGCCATACAAAACCATCTCAATCCGGATGAGCTGTTCATACTTGCGGAAAAACCCATATACGATTCAGGTTATGTAGCCGGGACTTCCCGCGAGGCGGATTACTGGACCGCTTTCAGAAAACAAACCGGCATTACAAATCCAGACAACGAACTCAGGGAAACCATCCTGACCGCGTTTGCTTTAAGACCTGCGATGATAAGACAAGTTGAAAGGATAAAAAGCCTGGGCTTCATTACCGCGATCCTAAGCGACCAGACAAATCAGACCATATCTATTGGAAAAAATGATAAAAATTAAACTTCCCTTAGAAGAATGTCGAATATGACAAATAGATGAATAAAGAAAAATACATAGAAAGACAACTTGAACAGAAATTCCGTTCCCTCGTCGATTCTACAGAAGATTCGATATATCTGCTTGACAGGCATTACAGATATCTTTTTGTAAACAAAAAGCATTTGTCAAGAATGGGGCTTTCTGATAATGAATATATCGGCAAGCCGTTTGGTGAGATACATTCTTTTGCAGACACAAAGGTTTTTACTGGAATCGTTGATAAAGTATTTGAGTCAGGCCAGTTTGTTCATGATGAATACAGGAGCAATAGGGATGGACAATATTTCCTCCAGACATTCAGCCCCGTTAAAAATGAAAAGAAAGAAACCATTGCTGTAACTATTGTCTCAAAAAACATCACAAAGCTGAAGCTGATGGAGGAACAACTCCGTACCCTCTCACTGAAGGATGAACTTACCGGGCTATATAACAGGCGGGGTGTGTTTACTTTAGCCGAACATCTGTTCAAGCAGGCCAATCGTAAAAATGAGGGGTTATTTCTGCTATATGCCGACCTCGATAATTTCAAGAGAATTAACGATACCTACGGACATCAGGAAGGCGATACGGCATTAGCTGAAGTTGCACAAATTTTCAGAAATAATTATCGTGATTCAGATGTTATTGGTCGTATCGGAGGCGATGAATTTGTAGTTGTTCTGGTGGGCACTTCTCATGATAATATAAACATGATCGCTAACCATTTCCGGAGTGCTCTTGATGAGTACAATGCAAAAGACAATCTGCAATACAATCTTTCTATCAGCATCGGCGTAGTGTATTATGATCCCAAATCTCCGCGTTCTTTTGATGAACTGCTGTCCCGTGCAGACGCATTAATGTATGAACAGAAACGGCAGAAGCACAACAACAGCAAATAAATAATTAGTAATAGTACATGGAGATCTTAAAAATTTACTTGATATGTGATTAGACACCTGTAAACGAGCCAACCCAAAAAGTCACAGTTTTTTACTTCACAAATGAACACTCTCCAGACTAAAGTCTGAGTTTCGGGCCTCATGGCATGTCTGCCATGACTAAACAAAACAGTCTCCGATAGATATTCAAAATAATTAATTGTGTTATTAGATAAAATATTTGAGCCCAGTCAAATAAATGCGATACTATATAAAGAATAAGTGACATCGAACAAACTAATAATTAACGGTCACTATATGAAAAGGGAAATGAAAAAATCGATAACAGACTGGGAATCAATATTAAACTCTGTTTCTGACCCTGTTTCAATTCATGATAAAACCTACAAGCTTATTTGGGTAAATCAGGCTTTCACGAAACTTTTTAGTAAGAAACATAATGAGCTTATTGGGAAAAAATGCTTCGAAATAATACATGATAAAAATGAACCCTGGCCTGTATGTCCGCACAGTATGACCCTGAAAACCGGAAAAGCATGTACAGAGGAATTTTTCGAACTTAATGTAGGACGCTATTTGCAAGTATCGACATCTCCTATATCTGATGAGAAGGCGAAGATTATCGGTAGCGTTCATATATTGAAAGACATCACCGACAGCAAGAAGGCAGATAAAGCATTACAGAAAACTCACGACGAGATGGAAAAAAGGGTAAAAGAGCGTACAGCCGAACTGGAAGCAGCCTCAGAACTTCTTAAAGAGGAGATCATTGAGCGCCAGACTATAGAGAAGGAACTGCTGTTCAGGAATGCCATCCTTCAAGGCCAGTCGGAGACATCAATTGATGGAATACTTGTGGTAAACAGTGAAGGAAAAGTTATTTCGTGCAATAACCGTATGAGACAGATGTGGAATGTTCCACAGGAATTATGGAATACAGGAAACGATGAAGCCTTGCTTAACTATGCAATAACTCAATTAAAAAACCCTGATGAATTCTTAAATAAAGTGAAGCATCTTTATGCTCACAGAGAGAAGAAAAGCAGAGATGAAATAGAACTAAAAGACGGAAAATGTTTCGATAGATATTCTTCTCCTTTAGTGGATTCCAGAGGCAAATACCACGGGAGAGTATGGTATTTCCGTGATATAACTGAACGGAAAAAGACAGAGAATTCTCTTCTGGAAACGGAGAAAAAGCTGAAAGCTCATACAACAGAACTATCGGAAAGCAATGCGGCTTTAAAGGTATTGTTAAAGCAGAGGGAGCAGGACCGGAAAGATTTTGAAGATAATATCCTGTCCAATCTAAAGAAATTAGTATTGCCTTATTTAGTAAAATTAAAAAGAAATAAGCCGCTTTCTATAGATCTTACCTATTTAAATATCATTGAATCAAATCTGAATGATGTTGTTTCTCCTTTTTCAGCCAGGTTATCGCATCAGCACCTGGAGTTTTCCCCAAGAGAGATCATGATAGCTGGTCTCATAAAAGACGGCAAACGGGATAAAGATATTGTAGAAATTTTAAATATATCTTTAGATACGGTTAAAACTCACCGGAAAAACATCAGAAAAAAACTTGGCATTTGTGGTAAAAAGATCAATCTAAAAACGAAACTTGTGTCAATAATAAAATAGGTATACCTTATCACTCTTTCATACCTATTTATTAATCCTTATATTCTTCCTCCAATAATCTTCATAATTTATACTTATTCCATTAAGTGTTTAAGTTGTCATTCCCGCAAGCGGAGCGCGTCGGGAATCCTTCTGAAAACAAAGAGAGATTCCGGACAAGCCAACAGTAGGTCGGACGGAGCCGCCGGAATGACAAAGGTGTCATCTTGATTGCAAAGTAGAATTAGTAAATTATCTTTAAACTAAGATGCAGTATTTTTACAGGATGAAGAACTCTTTAGAATAGCTACCATAAACTTTTCCGGTAAATACCCGGGAAATTCCCAATTGTGAGATAACGACGATCTCAGGAGAATACAACTATGAAAACATCACCAAAAATTAAAAGTGAGACGGCTATTTTTAAGGAAAAAGTTTATGCTCTTGCGGATGAGGTTCTTAATATTCTGAAAGAACTCCATCATGAACATAAGCAGCAGATAGACAGTAAGCTTATAGCAGAGAAGATGTTTGATAAGGAGTTTGTTAAGAAGGTGCTGGCTGATCATGGGCCAGAAGTCAGTAACAGGGAAAAGTTTGACCCCCTAAGGGATACAGTTGCTACGGTTCTGAATAAATTTTCAGAACTTGTTCCTCCTTCCATGATGAATGATCTTAGTGAATTGAAGGGGGAGCACCTCAGTAAGACTATCCCCGAAGATTCTACGGAATGGTTAGATTCTGCAATTAAGATAATAAAAACATATTTCAACTCAGTTACGAATCGAATTAATGAACTTGAGGACTTATTACAGAAGACAGCATATTTTCTATCAAAGACCGAAGAATATCTGGCAAGTGAATTATCTTCCGCTCATGAAGATTTTAAAGAAAACAGGGACTTTGAAAACAGTATATTTACTAATATAAGTGAGATGAAACAGACTGTTGACATTTCAGATGATGTTAACAGCATTAAGAGGGTTGTTTTTAACAAGATAGAGAATATCAATAAAAATATAGAAAAAAAGAAAGAGCTGGATATATTGAGATTGAAAGAGAATGAAAAGTCGCTTGAAGAGCTGAGCAGGAAAATGAGCGAGCTTAAGAGTGAAGCGGAAGCTATGAAAAACAGGACTCAGGATGCAGAGCTTGAATCTCTTCATGATAATCTTACCGGGCTTTATAACCGGAAGGCTTACAATCAAAAAGTTACAGAAACATTGGCTAATCTGGAACGGTATAATGTCTCTTCTTCCCTACTGGTATGCGATATAGACTTTTTTAAAAAAATAAATGACACCTTTGGACATCACATCGGCGACCTGGTTCTAACTAAAATTGCCCAGTTATTTAAAGATAAAGTGAGGAAAAATGACTTTATAGCAAGGTATGGAGGAGAAGAATTTATCATTATCCTTCCGCATACGCCAGTAGAGGGCGCAAGGGAAGCCGGTGAGAAAATCCGGTCTTTTATTGAAAAAACAAAATTTTCATTCAAAGGTAAAGAAGTCCCTGTCACGATAAGCATAGGCATAAGTATTTTTAAAAAGGAAGATGATGCCACAACAGCATTCGAACGAGCTGATAAGGCTCTATATCTTGCAAAAAGGTCCGGCAGAAATATGATAAAAACAGAGGCTGATATTGAAAAAGATAAGTAAGCTGGGTTGAGTGAGCAAGACATATTGAGCATTGCAGTCCGAAACCTTCATAAAAAAAGCAGAGCCGATGCTAACTCTGCTTTAAGTATTAAATTAAATATACAGCCCAAAAAACAGTTTATTTTTTTTTGAATTTTCTTCTCGATAAAAAAAGCCCAGCAATACCGCTACCAAGAAGCATCATCGTTGATGGTTCAGGAACAGGCGCAACATCACCGTTACGCACAGCCAAGGCACGATACTCATTGACCATGAGTGGAGCATCCCATCAGCCACAGTCTAAAGAATAGCGCCAGGCAGAAGATGCATCGGCCATCAGGCCTGTCCAGTACCACTCCCAGGTCGAATCGTTGGCTGTGAAATTAAAAAACGGAGTGGTTTCTTCATAACCTGAATGTGTCCATCCATCACTCAGCACCATCAGGAGAGATCCAATTTCATTGGAGGATATGGCGACGAGGGGTCTTGTATTGTCAGGATCAAAAGTAGGTAACCGCCAATCATCATAGCCACCAACAACCAGATTCCCAGCCCAGGTATTGGCCTGGTCCCAAGACATCTTGCCATCAGCATCATAGCCCGATGTGATGGCATAATTGAGATCCTGAAGCCATGTAACATTCAGATCAGTATCAAATACGAGTCCACCCCCCCGGTCTATCATCGTAGCTTGGACAGAGACTGCAATACCACACCCAATGATAATTGGAATCAAGAATGCAATCATTTTCTTCATAGTGTTCACCTCCTTTCTTTAGTCAGATTTAACTCAGAATAAAGCTCCTCCTTACTCCTTCAGCAGTTAGCTTAAGGAGATTTCAGGATAAAACAATCTCCATATCAGCAACAAACCTAATAAAACAGTCACAGATATGTTGGCAGTTTTATATCCAAAAGAAAATATTCCGCGTTATATTATAAATAAGTGTATGAATTTCTTAAGTTACTGGAGAGTAACGAGTTAGATAATCAGCTTTTCCCATCCTTAATAAGGATGATTGCAAAAACAAGACCAGAATGTAACTTATTGAATTAACAAGAAAAGTAAATTCAGTAATTATAATTAATGTAAAATTTGTCGACATTCAGGGATGCTCATGGAAAAGTACGGACTCAGAAAATATAAAAAAATTAGCAGGTTAGCAAAGGAAAAATTGGGATGATAGATGTTTTACATTTTCCTGAAAGTCTTACATTAAAATTTGACCCGTTTGCCTTAAACGCACTGTATATCTTAAAATTTCCCGGACAAGAAAACATTAACAGGTTGACCGGTTATGGCGCGAAAAAAGTTATTTAAAAGTTTTCCGAAGGGGCTTTTCTTAGTTCTCATTTTTGCAATGGTTATGTGCACCGGCTTTTATTTTGTTTACCCCAATGTTCCGAAATTAAAAAAAGAAAATCCAGCCAGGACATCATTCATGGAGTTTCGTGAGAAAGAGTGGCAGGAGCAGGGCAAGAAAATAAAGATGAGGCAGAACTGGGTCCCGCTCTCCCGTATCTCCCCGTATCTGATAAAAGCTGTGCTCATTGCTGAGGACGATAAATTCTACCAGCATGAGGGCTTTGATTTTGAGGCCATCCAAAAGGCCTTTGAGAAAGACCTCAAGCAGAAAAAGTTCAAATTCGGTGGAAGCACCATAAGTCAGCAGCTTGCGAAAAACCTCTATCTGTCACCGTCTAAAAATCCCTTGCGGAAATTGAAAGAAGCGATACTCACTTGGCGGATTGAGAAGACACTTTCAAAAAAGAGAATACTTGAACTATATTTGAATGTTGCCGAGTGGGGTGAAGGAATATTCGGAATAGACGCGGCTTCTTTTCACTATTACGGGAAGCCCGCATCTGAGCTGGGGCCTGAAGAAGCCGCAAGGCTTGCCTCGGTGCTTCCAAATCCAAGAAAGTACAACCCCGTCGGCACATCAAGATATGTTGAGAAACGCTCACGGTTGATCTACGACATAATGGTGCGAAGGGGCATTGTGACGGATGAGGAATACAATTAAGAATTAGCATTGCCTTATATAGTTAACCTAAGCCCTTACATCTTTGCTGCAGAAAGATGGTGAAAAGTCCGGCATGAAGTTTTCTCCATACACAAGCTCCTTCTTAATGTGAATGAGGAGGAAAATCATCATGGCTGTGATCACTAATAAGATGATGCTGTTCGCCTGATGCATGTAATGCATCTATGTGAATTGTAACATTCGACAAATACCGCAGGTGGTGCAAAAGCTGGTGTCGCACTTCCATTGCTACGTCATGACTCTTTTCAACGGTGAGAGCGGGAGTTACCGCTATATTTACTTCAGCGTGAAGCCTGTGGCCTATCCATCTCACGCGCACTTCAGTAACGTCCTGAACTCCTGGGGCATGGTTAATGGCATGTCTGATCTCGTCGATAATTTCCGGATCAATACCATCAAGCATTCGGGTGAGGACGGCCTTCCCGGAATCCCATACAATGCGGAGGATGGCCGCGCTGATCAAAAAACCTGCAACGGGGTCTGCAAGTGGATATCCAAGCCAGACCCCAACTGCTCCGAAAAGCACCGCAAGGCTGGTCAAGCCGTCAACGCGCGCGTGATGACCGTCTGCAATAAGGGCGACGCTGCCGATCTCCTTGCCAACTCTTATGCGGAACAAGGCGACGGCTTCGTTGCCTAAAAAGCCCACAATCGATGCAGCAGCTACCGCCTCAACACGTCCGTACCCGTATGTAAACCGCTTTGAGGGTTTTCTCCTTGCGAGCGTAAAAGCAAACCACAGCGGTATTGCAGTCGCCGCATCGCCTATGTTATGAATGGTGTCCGCAAGGAGAGCGACACTGCCTGTGAGCATAACAATAATAACCTGGAACAGGGCGGTAGCAGAGAGCCACACGAACGACCATTTGACAGCCCATATTCCCCGCTGAGTAGTAAAGATGGATGGGTCAACGACGCCATGCACATGACCGTGTGAATTGTGTGCGTGGTCATGTTCCTGATCGTGATCATTTTTGTGGGCGTGTCTCTTATTCATTTACTTCCCTCCTCCGGATCCAGTGTAATCAGTACCGCATTGCAATTTCATAAAAAGAAGCGGCATCGCTAATATGATAAGAAGAATACCCTGTCCCATTATGAGAGAACTGACCCCAGCAATGGTTATAAGATAAAACGAGGTGATAAGCGTGCCGATAATGCTCCCGAAAGTGGAAAGCGCATAGAGCGTCCCGATTGTTTTCCCCGACGTGTGGAGGCTGCATATCATGAGCTTGGCCGTATAGGGACTTACGATACCGAGAAAGACAGAGGGGACCAGAAAAAGAATCGCAGAAGCAAGCAAAGGGCTTGACCTTACTCCCAGGTCCTTCATGAATATCCAGTCCGACACCGGGCCGCTGTATAAAGGAAATGTCAGAAGAAGGACACCCGGCGCAATGATTATAAGACCGAGTTTTTTTGATGACGGTCTTATGTCAGCAATCCTTCCCCCAAGATAATATCCGGCAGACAGCCCTGTCAGAAAAACACTTATCAGGCTTCCCCACACAAAAACGGAATTGCCGAAATTCGGAGCCAGCACCCTGCTGCCAAGTATCTCAAAGGACATAACCACTGCGCCGCAGACAAAAACAATAAAATATATCATCGGGCTTGCCTCCTCATTTTGCCTCTGAGTCCTGGTATTTGTAGAGATTCACCGGGGCAAAATCATCGGTGAGAATATTTGCGCCGGACCATTCGTATGCCATCGAATATTCAAATCTTGACGCTGTTTCGGGAAGATCAAAGTCGAATTGCCTGAGAGACTGAAGCTTTTTTGCCGCTGCCTCAATTCCGTCTTTGTCCTTCAGGTCAAAGTTTTTCGTGACAACGAAGATGAAGTTGCCCGATTTCTTCCCTTTGAATATATAGAGGTAAGGGAATATCTTCTTGTACGTCATGATCATGGAATCGAAGAATTTATTCCTGTAGGGAGACAGGATGTTTGAGACAACAACGCCGTTGTCCTTTAATCTGCTTTTCACCTCCCGGAGGAATTCAACTGTTGTGAGATGAAAAGGGATGTAGTCGCCCTGGTAAGCGTCAAGAAAGATAATGTCATATTTCTTTTTGGAGCGCTTGACGAACTGCCTTGCGTCTCCGGCATGGATCTTCAGGTTTTTATTCTCTTTAAAATAAAAATATTCCTTTGCGACCTGAATAATATCAGTGTCAATTTCAACCACGTCTATGTTTGCCTCATGATAGTAGCTATTCAGATATCGCGGCATGGCCCCGATTCCAAGACCGGCAAAGAGCACATCTCTGGGGTCATCAGGCAAAAAGGCGAGAGAGACAAAAGCTGTTCGAGTATATTCAAAGAGCATCTTAGCGGGAGCGTCCAGAGATATTCCACCCTGTATCAGGTCTTTTTTGTTGCTCCGGAGATATCTTTCATGTTTGGCCGCGTCTTCCGTGACAGCAATGTACTGATAGAGAGAATTCTTCTCCGTCAGCAGTTTCTCTGAAGGCCCAAGGGCAAATCCGCTCAAAGGGAAAAGCAGAGAGCAAAGAACGGTCAAATAAATTTTATTAAACATATAATGGACTCCACGATTCAATGTGTTATTCTCAAAAAAATTGAAAGAGGATTAACCGACCGGAGGAGACGCGCCTGAAAAGACCGCAGTGAAATTGCTTTCAGGCATAAGTTCAAAAAGGAAATTATCAGAAAGAGAACGGCAATTGTAAGTCTATAGAAATAGTATAAAGCCATGTTGTAGTTTATACTTTTCATCATTTTCGCCGCCATATCCGTCATGAAATTTCCATGACCTGCCTTGCCGCCCTGGTCCCTTCTTCCACTGCCCCGATCCAGTGCTGATGACCGTTCAGCTCCGAGTGACCGAAGGCAATGCGTCCGAAACGCCTCCTGATAACAGTGCCCGGCGCAGGCTGTCCGTCCCTGCCGAAGTAAAATCCGGGCTGAGGATTTACATAAGCATGACCCCACCGGTTCAGGACAATGCCTGCTATGTCCTTTTCAGGGTCAAATCCAGCCTTGCTGAAAAGTTTTACCATCTGTTCTTTTATCTTCTTTTCGTAATCCGCATAGCTCGTTGAAAGCATCTCAGTACGTCCTTTTACTCCCTGCTCATGAACAGAGAGTCCCGGATAATAAAACGGCACATAAAAGGTTATGATAGTCGGCTTGTCAGGATCAAGCGGGGGATTATAGTCGCCGACAATCATAGGCTGTCTTATGTTGCAACTGAACCCAAAGCCGTCGAACCATCTGCATGAAGTCAACCCGAGTTTATACAGAAACCTCCAGTTCGTGACAGCTACATTAACTACAAGCATCGGAGAGCGATGAAATTGTTTGTACGCCTCTTTATGTTCTTCAGGAAGTTTTTTCACAATCCTGCGGGTGACCCAACTGCCGTTGGCCATCACTACACTGCGTGCTTTTAAACAATATATCTTTCCGCCTTTCACGTAAGTCACCCAGACGAATTCCGATTTATCAGGTTCCGCATTATGTTCAATATTCACTGCCAATGCATCAAGCCGCATACTGATGCTGTTGGAAGGACGATCCAATGCCTCGAAATTGATCCGTTGGTTCAGGACATCTTCAAAGTATCTGCTTTTGGAGATTGCGTCGGGAATGAGGGCTTTTGTAAAGAAGCGCGCGAATCCGTCATTGCCGCCTGGGAATGAATGCCAGTCGCTCTTTTCAGACCTTGCCCTTTTAGTAAACCCGGCAGGAAATCCCTGAAAGCCCGGCATTGCGACCTGATACGCCCCGAAAGCCGAGATGACATCAGAACCCAGTCCTATGCTGCTTGCAAGGACCGGATCAATAAATCTTGTGATTTCAGGACTCAAACCCATCACCTTTTCCAGATAGTCTTTATACGTCATGGTATCGAGCCATTGGTTGAGATCGTCTCCTTTATAATTTCTTTTCTTGCTGTTTCTCCATGTGACGAAATCCTTCTTCACGTTTTCTGAAAAAGGAGTGTCTTCAAAATTCCTGTTCCACATATCAATCGACCATTTTGAGGCGGAAGCATCTTCGAAAAAATAACCGTTATTGGGAAAATCATCGTACCAAAGCATGAAGCCGTAATTTGTCCGGTCAAAGTAAAGCTTTTTATCTGCAGGAGTTAACTTCTGATATTCAAATCTGTGAGGTATCCCCAGTTCGGAATAAATATCGTAGCCGGAGGATTCCGGGTTAGCAGGGACGACAAATGAATTTGCCCCTTGGGGGCCGATCAGTCTTTGACCGTTAACAGTAAACTCATTTCGCTTTGATTCACCGCCGAAGACAGGATGGTTTTCGATAATGAGACACTTCTGCCCCCTGCGCATTGATTTCTTGAAATGAAAAGCTGCGCCAAGCCCGCTCATTCCACCGCCGATTATCACAAGATCGAAGATTTCCCCCGTATCAATAGCGTCATCCGGGATAGTTTCAAAGCGGCCGTCCCGCATTGCGTGGGCATAACGAACGACACTTTCTGTATTGCCAGGTGAAGCGGCATAATCACCGCCGCCATCCCCGTTCCAGGAATTTGTTTGCGCAAATAAACGGATTGGCGCAGGCAGATGCAAAAGGGCCGCGCCAGCGCCGATCAAGGTGGCATTGAGAAAATCTCTTCGTGTAATTCCTGTGGTCATTTACTTATATATTTTTAAGGTCCATACCTTATGAATGATTTCTTACATTAAGTATAAGATAATTATCGTTCTCTCTCAATTCATAATTTCCAATTATTCACGCTTCATTTGTTTTTGATCTTATCAAAACCGAATATCGCCAGAAAGATCAGCGCTGAGATAAATGCTGTAGACATGCCGTAATAGAAAGTCGCGTGAGGGCCAAACCTGTCCCACAGATAACCGCCGACAACACTCGCGGGAAGCACCGCCAGCCCGACAAACGTATTATAAATCCCGTATGCAGTGGCCTTGCATTCCGCGGGTATTATTGATCCGAGGTATGCCTTTTGGATCCCCTCTGTAAGGCCCATAAATACGCCGTAGAGAAGAAACAATCCCCAGATATGGCTCTGCTCTTTTGACACGGCAAAGCCCCAGTAAACAAAACCAAAAAGAATGAAGCCGGAAAGTATGATCCTTTTTCTTCCGATCCTGTCTGATAGAATTCCCGCTGGCATGGCTGTAAGGGCATAGACAAGATTAAAGAAAAGATAAAGCACCGGTATCTGCGTTTCTTTTATGCCGACACTTGTCGCCTTCAGGATTAAAAACACGTCGCTTGAATTGCCGATGGCAAAGAGGGTTGCGACAGCTACAAATGTTTTGTATCTCCAGTCAAAATGAGAGCCAAAGTGCAATAGTGCAGAAGTGCCGGGCTGTTGGACCTTTGGACTTCCAGTCTCTTGAACTTTTGTACTTTTGCTCTTCTGTGCTTCTGCTCTTTCGTGTTCTTTTATAAAAAATAAAATTACCAGAACTGCAATTATTCCCGGTATCATTGAAAGCCAGAACACGAGACGGTAATTGCCGGAAAAAAGTGAGAGTATGATGAAGGCAGCCGCGGGACCCGCAACCGCTCCCAATGTATCCATTCCTCTATGAAATCCAAATGAACGCCCGAGTTCAGCGCGTGGAGTGGACTCTGCGATTATCGCGTCTCTCGGAGCGCCCCTTATGCCCTTGCCGAACCTGTCAATAAAGCGAAAGGTAAGCACATGGCCCCATGCAGTTGAAAGCGCGATTACCGGCCGGCTCAATGCCGAGATGCCGTAGCCTGCAACCATGAGGACCTTTCTTTTGCCCATCCTGTCCGAGAGCCAGCCTGAAAAGACCTTCAACAGACTGGCGGTGCTCTCCGCTATTCCTTCGATGAGCCCGATAACAGATTTGTTGACACCAAGCACGGAACTCAGAAATATCGGCACCAGCGGGTATATCATCTCGGAGCTGAAGTCCATAAAAAAACTTACCAGCCCCGTGAAAAATACGTTCCTGTTCAAACCAAGGATTTTTTTGGATGGCATATTAAATCATATTATTAAAACAACGCAAAATGTAAGTTACCACAGAGACACGGAGACACAGAGAAAATAAAAACCAAAATTATTCTTGATCTTCTCCGTGCCTCAGTGACTCAGTGGTTTTTCACAATTACTTTGAATCATCCTTTTTCCAAAAACTTTTCTCCTGTGACATTCATGGCGATTGCGCCTATCGGAGCGGTAAATAGTATTGACAGGACGGCAACGGCAAGGATTATTTCTCCTGATCTGACCCCGATGGAAAGAGGCACCGCGCCGATCGCGGCCTGGACTGTCGCCTTTGGAATATACGCGACCATGCAGAAAAGTTTCTCCCTGAAATTCAGTCCGGTTCTTATCAGCGATATATATGTCCCGGCAGACCTTGCCATTAATCCGAGAAATATGACTGCCGCTCCTGCCAGTCCCGCATCCAATGCCACATGAATATTGACCTGAGTTCCAACAAGAACAAAAAGAAGAATCTCCGCGAACACCCATATCTTGCCGAGCTTCCGGGATATCTTATGGGCCATGGGTTCTGATTTCTCAAGAATGATGAAACCTATTGCTATGACACCGGAGAGCGCGGAGATGGAGACAAAAGGCTTGACCGCCTTTTCAAGCCATGTAAGCAGTATAGCTGTCCCGATGACGATCATGCCTTTCTTGGTGGCCCTCGGCTCGTATATCTCAAATATCATGTATAACGCAAATCCTGTTACAATTCCGGCAGTAATGCCAAGGGTCATGGAAACCGGGACATCTAAAAGCTTCATCAGGATGTTTGTGCTTTCACCCTCATACATCCCGATCAACGCCGAGAAGATAACGATCACGAATACATTATCAAGAGAGGAAGAGGCGAGTAATAAAGTGGGTATCCCCTTTTTCGTCCCCCTGTCGTCCTCAATGAATTTTATCATCGAAGGCACCACAACCGCGGGAGATACCGCCGCGACTACTGAACCTAAAATAGCGGCTTCAATAGGGCTTACATGAAAAAAGAAGGGGGCAATCAATGCCACGAATGCGCCTTCAAAAACCGCGGGGACAAAACCTACCAGCAAAGCCCTCTTCCCTACCCTGTTCAGGGTCTCTCTTTTTGTGGCAAACCCCGCCCGCAGAAGAATGACTATTAACGCTATCATCCTGAAATCAGATGACACCTTTATTACAGCAGGATCTATCAGATCTAAAACATACGGGCCTGCAAGAATTCCGGCGAACAGCATACCGATGATTCCCGGAAGCCTGATCCATCTGAAAAGATAATCCGACAGCAAACCCAGGATGATTATGAGGGCCAGACTTATCGCCAAGTAATAAACCTCCGAACATTAAAAAACTCCTACAACCCCCACTCGCTCCCCCTTGCTAAGAGGGGAGAGAAAAGGGGTGGCAGGAGTCATCATTCCCTGATCAACGGGACGGTTATAAAGCGAACTCCATCGCTTGCGACTTAGGATAACAAAACCCGGAAGTTATTTCAAAATATTTTTACTCCGGCTTATACCTTAAAGCGGACTGCTCTTCCGCAGGCTGCGATATCATCCGAGCCGTGATAAAACTTACTCAAAGATTGCTTTTTCCATATTATAGGTCTCTTCAATATTTTTAACTAAAGTATTCAGCCTGTCTTTATGCAAGTTAAGAAAAACTGCTGAAGGGAGTTTGTACAATTCGATTGTGTCGTCAGGGTCCCTGTAACCTATTCCCAGGACCTTGCAAATATAGTCGGCAAGGTTTGCAATAGCGATCCCTTTTGCAATTAAGGGATCTTCAATATCTGGAAATTTTATGCCCTTCAAATGGTGGTTTTTCAGAATTTCCACAAGGAGAGGCGAGAACCCCCACTTCTCAACAACTCCTGAGCCGATCTCGGCATGGTTATATCCATATATCTCTTCTTCGGCGGCCACCGAGTCAGCTCCTTCATTGTAAATTTTCATTATCACCTCGGCAAAGATATCCGGCGTCTCGTTATTCATCACAACTTTTCCAAAATCATGCATGAGACCGCCTATGAATGAAACCTCTACTATTTCAGCGCTGAAGCCGGCAGAGATTGTTTTAGCGGCAATAGCCGCTCCGACCGAATGGTCCCATAATATCTTTTCTTTCATTCCGAAATTTTTATATAACGATCTTGTCGAAACAGACAGGACCAGGCTTCTGATGGTTTTAAATCCAAGTATCAGGATAGCCTGATGAAGGCTGGTGACTTCCTGCCTTAAGCCGTATAACGCGCTGTTTGATATTTTTAAAACCCTTGCCGCGATTGTCTGGTCCTTTTCTATAATATTGGTAAGATCATCAATGGTGCAGCTTTCATCTTTCAAGGTCTCAAGCACCTTCCTCGCCACAAACGGAAGGACCTTGAGGTCTCCAACCTTTTTGATAAGCTCGTCTTTTGAAATATTATCCATTCCGACCTCCGCAATAATTCTACTACATATCAAAATTACTATCTTCCCAATGAAAAATCAACGTTATTTTTTTACCTGGATTTTTTACTTAGCATACAGAATCTTCTATCTATCTTTTAGGGATTATCTCCGAATGTTCCTAAGATAAACTTGACCGGTCTCGTAACGTTATCTCGAAATAATGTTATCCGAGAAACACTGACTCAGTGTGAATTATCTATAAGACCCGGAAAGATTAAAACAATGTATAAATAAACGGCGCCACTGCGGATGTTTCGGTAAAAACAATTAATGCGCCTAATAAAACGAGGAAAATGACTATTGGCGCTAACCACCATTTCTTCCTGACTCTCAGAAAATCCCAGAATTCCTTGAAGATTGCAAGCTTGCTCATATATGACTTTCCCTCCTTTTATTGATTAATAAATATCTTCAGATATTTAAAATTGTCTTTCATAATCATTTTTGTTGTTTACTTTTTGCTCCCTGTAGTTCCAGTAACTTTTTTTAGAGCCGTCCATTTTAACATCAAGAAAATGCTTCCCAAATATTTTTGCGAGTATCCCGGTTGCCGTAAAAACCACATAAAACAGGATACTCAATATAACCCTTGTCATAAACCAGCCGAGGATTACCGCAAAGGTCATCCAGGCTTTTTGCAGAGGCCTTAACAAGGCAGGCAGAGTTAATCCGAGTATGATGAATACCAGAGAAACTATAACAAAATACAAATAGTAGTCCCTGCCCCGCCATAATAATAGTCCTCCTAACAATCCTAATGCAATGCCGATTGTTAAACCAAACTGGCGCAGGTCTTTCTTTTCACTTTTGATGTTTTTTATTTCTTCAATAAGCATGATTTACCTAATCAAGTTCAAACTCTTTAAGCCAGTCAACATCCTTTTCTAGGGGTTTTTGGTCTTTTTTATCCAGGAGAAAGTTTCCCGCAATTAAATAATCCATGTTGGTGCGCATGAAACAAAGATAGGCATCCTCAGGAGTGCATACAATCGGTTCTCCTCTTACATTAAAAGAGGTATTAATAATTACAGGACAACCGCATTTTTCATCAAACTTTTTTATCATACGATAGTATAAAGGATTGGTTTCTTCATCAACAGTCTGAATCCTCGCGGAATAATCAACATGCGTGATAGCCGGTAAGGTGGAACGGGTAACATGCAGTTTATCAAGACCGAACAACTTTTCCTCTTCGTCCGTCATCTGCCTCTGAAGAGACTTTTTTACCGGGGCAACTAAAAGCATGTAAGGGCTTTCCCTGTCTATTTCAAAAAAGTCCGACACTCTTTCTTTTATCACAGAAGGCGCAAAGGGCCTGAAGCTTTCACGGAACTTTATTTTGATATTCATTACTTCCTGCATTTTGGCGGAGCGTGCGTCCCCGATTATTGACCTTCCGCCCAAGGCGCGCGGTCCAAACTCCATTCTTCCCTGAAACCATCCGATAACTTTTTCATCGGCTATCAGGCCGGAGATCTTTTCGGGAATTTCGTCATCACTAAGTTCGGTGTAGGGTATATTGTTTTTCATGAGATAATTCTCAATGTATTCTTTCTTAAATTCCGGCCCAAGATACGAACCATGCTGAGAGTCCTTTTTCCCGTCTGCAAGCCTGCTGTTTCCCAGGTACTGATGCCATGTAAACAAGGCAGCTCCCAAGGCCCCGCCGGCATCCCCTGCAGCAGGCTGAATCCAGATGTTCTCAAAGGGACCTTCTCTCATGATCTTCCCGTTTCCGACACAGTTCAGAGCAACACCACCCGCCAAACATAAATTTTTCTGTCCGGTTTCCTTATAAATATGGCGGGACATGCGCAACATCACTTCTTCTGTCACCTCCTGCACGGACCGGGCAAGGTCCATCTCCCTTTGTGTTAACTTTGATTCGGGTTTCCGGGGAGGCCCGCCAAAAAGTTTGTCAAATCTGCCATTGGTCATTGTCAAACCGACACTGTAATTAAAATATTCCATATTCATCTTAAAGGAGCCGTCTGCTTTCAAATCCATTAACTCATTAAATATCAGATCCTTAAACTTTGGTTCGCCGTACGGGGCCAGGCCCATGACCTTATATTCTCCTGAATTGACCTTGAACCCCGTGTAGTATGTAAAAGCAGAATAAAGTAAACCAAGTGAATGAGGGAATTGAATATCCGCAATAATGTTTATTGTATTGTCTTTACCAACACCATAACTCGCTGTTGCCCATTCACCAACCCCGTCAATTGTAAGAAAAGCCGCTTCCTGAAAAGGTGAAGGGAAGAAGGCAGATGCAGCGTGAGATTCATGATGCTCCGGGAAAATGATCTTTCCTTCATAGCCGAGTTCCCTTCCAAGAAGCTCTTTCATCCACAGTTTTTGTTTTATCCAGAGGGGAAGGGCCTTGATAAAAGACTTGATGCCTAAAGGAGCATAGGCAAGGTATGTTGATAATAAACGTTCAAATTTTATGAAAGGCTTATCATAGAAAGCAACAAAATCCAAATCGCTGACACTTAACCCGGCATATTGCAAGCAGTAATTACTGGAATGCTTTGGAAAAGAATAATCGTGCTTCTTGCGGGTAAATCTCTCTTCCTGCGCGGCCGCAATTATTTTGCCGTCCTGCACTAAACTGGCTGCGCTGTCATGATAGAATGCTGAGATGCCAAGAATGTTCATAAGATTTTCTTATAGTTTATCATGCAATAATCTTTTTTAGCCATAACTACAAAGTTTCATCAAAAGTTCCAGTGCAGCGGGTTTCTTTTATCACTGCTCGTATGCGAGTCAATAATTTTTCCACTCAGATCATAGAGATAAACTGCGGGGCCGTCATTCTCGATGAAATCAAGTTGCTTCCCTATTGTATTCAAATAGTATTCAAAGAATATCCTTTCATCAATTCCTTTATGAAGCAACGGGGTATAAGTAAAAAGCATCCATACCCTGTTTTTACCCTGGAGTTTATTAATGTCATTCGTATACACTCTGAGATAGTCAGGAGAAAACGCCCACTGATTATCCTTATCTCCTGCATAATCCCCGACAATATAATCACCATCCCTAAAGTCATATCTCTTTGAGTAGTATGTGAATGCAGGATGTACACGATAATGAAGATACAGCACATCTCCGTCCTGCCAGTTTTTCCTGATATAGTTCAGTACCGGTTTTACCTCTTCATGTTCAAGAGAAACAGGCTTGTATAAATGGAGGCTTGCTGCAAGGATGGGGTGGAAAAATAATAGTCCGATCAAAAGAGTTTTAATTACATGCATATTTTGACTGGTTTTTTCGCCAATTTCTTCAATTCCCTCTGAGATAAAAAATAGAAGAGACGGCATCAAAAACAATATAATTCTCTGCTTAAACGCATATAAAGAAAGACCGGACGCAATAAGGACCAAAGGTAACGGTGATATTAATATAAAAAACTTGTGTCTTTCTTTTAAAGCCATAGAGTAGCAGCCGACGAGGAATAGAAACGCTGCGATGCTGCCTGCATAATAAAAACCAGCTGTCTCCTCGAACATGTTAAAGAAGGCCGTGATATACCACCTCATGTCAGAGAAGGAGGCCGGGGGGAAAGGCATAAAACATTCTTCTCCTCTGGCGGCATTCAGCATATATTCATTAGTTAACTTACTAAGATAAAACAGATAATGAGCGGCAAAGCCTGCTATCCAGAACAAGAAGATCAGCAAGAGCTGAATAACTTTTTTCCGGTCCTTTAATGTCAGCGCTGATACAATCAGGACAGTCCCTACACCTGCCAAAACAAATACAGAAGGACTTGAAAACCATACTACTACAGACCCGAGTACTCCAAACGTAATGATATGAGCAAATGTTAATGCTTTTGACCGGATGTGAATTGCTGCCATAAACAGCAGTAAGGCTGAAGCTATATCAATTGTATAAGGCTTAACCTGCGCTGAATAGTAAATCAAAGGTTCCAAGACGGCAAAAAAGACCAGTGCGATTGGAACAGCTTTGGGCTTAATATATTGTTTGGCCACTGAATAAAAGAGAAACAAAGACAGCACGCTGACTAAAAGCGGGATTAACCTCAGAGCATATTCGCTGTCACCAAGTGTCAGAGTAACAAGCTTTTCAATAATTAAAAACCCTGCTGGCGGGGTTGGAGTATAAATATCAGGCGGTGCTTTAAAGAAATCGGAAAATGACCTTCCAAGAATACCCGCTACGACGTCTCTTGCTTCATCAAGACAGAGGGAAGTATTGTGCAGGTATTGAACAACTCGGAAGATAATGCCGGAGGCAATAATAACCAACGGCAGTTTTTTGGAACCGGATAAGAAGCTCGATCTTTGAGACATAATGTTCAGTGGTTAATCAACTATCCTGTAATCAGCAACCCTGCTCTCAAGTTCATCCATTATTTTATTGATGGCTTTTCCTTCCACGAGCTGCTCTGTGATAAACCGCCCCATATCAAAACAATGGTCCGCGTTGTTGTAGTTATACATTCCTATTCTGCCGGTCAGCAGCAGATTGTCGAATTGCCGGAGCCCATTATAAACCTCTTTGATTTTTTCCTGATATCCCAGATCATAACGCGGATAGAAATCAGGGAAACGCACAACGAGATGACCGCTTACGTCGCTGCCTTTGATAAAACCGCCTTTAATAAGACCCTCGATACATTTCGCGGCTATTTCCTCATCACCAGCCTTCCACTGCCGGCTGTCAGCCGTACATGTAAAGTCACAGCATATAGCTGTCCTATCTGCCGGTCCCAGGTCAGGGTTCATTTGTTTCTGTTCAAAAATGCGGCTGAACATAAACTCTCTCTCAGGAAAAAATATCCACTGGTCTTCGAGGACAAGAGGTCTCTTAACAAAGACATAGACCAATACCACGCTCCTGAATTCCAGTTTCTGCACAGCGCCGATAAATTTTTTGTCATGAGATAATGTCAGCCCGCCTAATGAAGAAAGAGGTATGGAAGAAACCATATAATCACATTCAAAAGAATGGGCCTGTCCATCAATGACAGCGTCAATACCTGTAATTCTGCCTGCCTCTCTTTTAACATGCATTGAACCGGCATTTATAAAAACCCTCCCCCCGTTCTGTTCTATCTTTTCTTTAAGCGTAAGAGGGAAGTCGCCGAATCCCTTTTCAGGGTAAAAGAAATATTCGGCGCTTGTGTCTTTTGACTCTTTTTTAATGCCCAACAACCTCAAAATAACATCGATACCGCCCGAAGCGGGAATTCTTGTGCGCGCCATATCCGGATGCAGAGTTGAAGGGTCTCCCCATACCTTATCAGCCAAGGGCTCGAAGACCAGTTCATAAGTGCCGCGGCCGAATTTTTTCATGATGTACTCGGCATATGAAGAGGCCGGGCTTTTATCGAACAGGCCGTTTATGAATGTAACCGCATAGCCAAGACCCAATTTTAAAAATGTTCCTGCCCCTAACACCTTTGCAAGATTACCGAGTTTTAACGGGTAGTCCAATAAATGACCGCGCAGGAAGATCCGGTTTTTCTTCAGCACTCTAAGGAGACGGCCTTCCATCACGTTCTTTATCTCGTCCAGTATGCCGGGGATGACCGAATATAATTTATGGGCGCCATAGTCCAGAATAAATCCGTCGTGCTTAAAGCTGCCGCATACGCCTCCAATAGTGTTTGTCTTTTCAAGAAGGGTGACTTGAAATTTGCCGCTGCGCGCTAAAAAATAACCTGCAGACAAGCCTCCTATTCCACCGCCTAAAATAACTATCTTTTTTTTGTCAGCCAATTAAAGCCTCCTTGCAGATTTTATTTGGGACGTCGCGCTATTACTAAAGATTGTCCAACCCAGTACGGAATCAATGCCTTTTCCATACCTAAAGCAGACACTATTTTTCCACCAAGCCTGGCAAGTCCTGATACATATGCCTGCATCCTGGAAAATATATAACCTAATTCAAGCGTCTGCCAGTGTTTTTTCCGCATGATTATGTCGAAATCTGTCGTCTTCAGCATTTCCGCTATTGTCTTGACGGTAAAATAGTATAGATGTACTGACAAGAGGAAGACCCATTTTCGCCCCATCAACCGCGCAACAGACGCGCCGATATCAGGATAATTCACAACAAGTATTCCGCCGGGTTTTAGAATACGATTGCACTCTTTAAGAACAGCCTTGGGGTCCGGCGTGTGTTCCAATACATCCCATAAGGTAACTACATCAAATGTGCTTTCTTTGAACTGCATATTAAACACTGTTCCAGCATGAACAGTGATGTTGTAGTGTTTGCTTCCCCATTCAGCAAGCCATCTGCTTGGTTCACATCCTATAACATCCCATCCACGTTTACTTGCAACTCCTAAAAAAGATCCTCCTGCCGTGCCGATGTCCAGAATTTTACCTTTCTGAGGGACAAGGCGTTCAATCAAATCAAGCGACCTTGCAAATGTGCGCTCCCTTCCGGCTATCTGTGATACGAACGTTTCATCAGAGCCGCCGCTGTAGCCTTCAAGTATGACCTCCTGGCGAAGACGGGGGTTTAGATACTGCAGCCCGCATTTCCTGCAGCGCACAAGCTGGTCGATAAGTACCTCGTCACCCGAGGACCTGAATGTCTCTATAATGTTGCCCGGTTTTGCTTTTTCATACTGAGGAGGATAAACCACTTCATACTCATTGCTGCCGCATAAACTGCAATTAACATTTTCCAGCATCTCTTCATAACTTTTAACCTGCATGCTCATCAAGCTTACTCCTTCTTCCTGATCTGATTTAATTTATGGAATCTCGTATAAAATTTAACCGTCTGAATACAATTTCCAGGAATATTGAAACAGATGCGCCCGTTATCCCCTCTTGGAATAAAGCCAGTACCTAAATAATGATAACCAGCTTATTCCATATCTTGTTTTAATATCCCTGCCGAAATTCCAATAGAAAACAAGCGGGTACAACTTATCAATATTTAAAACCGGATCTTTCACTAAACTGACAAACTTGTCATATTCAATATTTGATTTAACGCAATAACCAAACAGCTTTTGCGCATTATTGAACAATCTGCGCTTCACGGGATCGTCTATAATGCTTGACTGGAAATATGAGTACGTAAATTTACTTCCGAAATCTTTGCCGGTTTGCTCTCGAATGATCTCAGCTATACGCGTCCCGGGATACGGCTGAAGTATCGAACACACAGGGTATGTTGCCTTTATGTTCTGGTTCATTTTTATAGTTGCGTAAATATCTTCAAGTGTCTCATCGGGAAGCCCGATCATATTGAATGTTACAAATGACATATTATGATAATTCAGGGCATCGGCAGCTTTATATACATCTTTGTCAGTAATCGGCTTGCCGTAGATTTCTCTTCTGATTTTTTCAACCCCGCTCTCAATTGCGAAATACATTATCCTGCAACCGGCGTCCTTCAGTAAACCAACAACTTCTCTATCTATCTGTTTAGCGGAACTGATACATGCAAAAGACCGTGCTATCTCTTTTTTATATCGTTCGCAAAACTCGCGCACCCAATCCTTTGACAAAAGGAATTGATCATCAATTATCTCGAGGGTCTTCCACCCGTATTTCTTCAACTCTTTTATCTCTTCAATAACGCTGTTGACTGATCGCTGCCGGATAATCTTCCCGTGTCCTTGATAGATTTTTTTATATGCATGGTTAAAACAGTAACTGCAGTTGAAAGGACAGCCTCTTGAGGTCCATACTTTTTTATGAGGGTTATTTCTCAGTGAAGCGTACTTTTCGTAATGAGAGCGGTCTGAAAAAGGCAGTTCAGACAGTTCGGCTTCTGTTAAAAGCTGGCCGACTTCATTTTTGACTATGGAATCCCCATCTTTTATCCAAAGATTGGGAACATCTTTTATTGAGGACATGCTGCCGTCATAGTTTTTTAAAAGCTGCAACAGGGGTTTTTCACCCTCGCCTACGCACACGATATCTATATCGGACTGCTCAACAACCTGAGGGAAAAATGTAGGGTGTGGTCCGCCTAAAATTATCTTTGCGCCGGGAAGATTTTTTTTAATATAGCGTGCCGTAGAGAGCGTCCAATCTATCGAAGGAGAACACAGGCTTATGCCAACAAATTCGGGGTTCTTGTCTTTAAGTTCTTTAATGTTTTTTTCGGGATTCATCAGTATCTCTGCATTATAACCGTGATACTTCAGATACGCGGTAAGTATCATAGGACCAAGCTTATCTTCTATTTCCTTTTGAACGAATACTATTTTATTCATAAACCCTCTTTTATTTTATTCCAATCAACAAACTATCTTTTCATGAAGAAAGGTTTGTTAAAAAATGGTCTTGCTTCTCCTGCCAATAATTTGATTCATCTCCCGGAAGCGGGTATTAATCGCATTGAGAATTAATCCGATTGCCAATGACACTATTGCTATAGGACTAAATATGATAATAGTTCCTGTCAACACTTCATTGGGCAGCTTGACACTCCCTATGAAATTTAAAATCCTCAATACTGCCGCTAAAGCAGATAATAAAAAACAGAACAAACTCAACGTCCCGAATAATCTTATCGGTTGATGGTCCCTGAGCAGGAGTCCGGCAGTCAATATTATTCTGTAGCCGTCTCGGAAAGATCTCAATTTTGATTCGCTGCCCTCCGGCCTGTTACGATAACGAATCGGAATCTCGAGAACATCGAGTCCTTTCTCTAATGCTTGTAAAGTCAGCTCCGTCTCTGTCTCAAAACCCGGAGTCAAAAGCGGAACTGATTTAATAAAACGACGGCTGAACACACGATATCCTGATAAAATATCAAGGTAGCCTGTCTTGAATATACGGTTAATTGTTGAGACTATTAACTTGTTGCCAAACTGGTGTAACCGGCGCATAGAATCATCAGTTGCATTTGGAAGTCTATTGCCCACTACCATGTCCGCCTCTCCTTTCAGGATAGGTCCTAACAGTTTGGGGGCATCTTCGGCGTAATATGTGTCATCACCATCCACCACAATAAGGCCATCTGTATCTATAGTATCAAAAATAACCTGCATGACATTGCCTTTACCCTGCTTTCGCACATGATGGACTATAGCACCCTCTTTTTTTGCAATTTCTACACTGTCATCCGTTGAATTATTGTCAAAAATATGCACAGGAACATCTTGTAAAACATTTCTAAAATCATTTATTACCTTAGCAATTGTTAATGCCTCGTTGTAACAAGGAATGGCAACTGCTATGTTATGATTTTTTTTAGCCTCTGATATGCTTGAGCTCTGTCCCATTCTTTTTATATATATTCGGTTTTTACAACAAATAACATAACAACTAACTATTGGAGCTACGGAATTTACTTAACAATACTTCATTTAAAAAATTCATAATATAAACTCTTCCGTGAACATAGCGTCTTTTGGTTAAAGCAATTACAACGCGGGGTAAGGCGGTAGTAATATAATAATTTTGTATCCGGAATAAGCGGTATAAACGGCTTTTAATCAAAAAGTAAACAAGCCATTTCGGCAGCAGGGGGAAATAATTAAACAAAAAATTAATACTGTAGTATCGCTTTGGGTCTTTTAAACTTCCTCCGGTAAGAAGGGAGCCGCTTTCTATTAATGTGCCTTGCTCTATACTGTCGATATCTTTATCGGAAAGCAATCCCTGTTTATAAGCAATGCTGACTATTTCTGTCTTGGGATAATAAGTCAGCCAATATACGCTTATTATATCGGGTCTGCACCCGTTATAAAACATGACGCTTTCCTCTTCTTTTTCAAGTGTATCACCTGGGACCCCCAGCAAATGATCAGCCTGTACCAATATGCCCGCTTCCTTTAAATATTTTATGGCTTGAACAATTTTTTCATTGTTGGACCTTCTATTGAGTATTTTCGAACAAACTTCCTCTGAAGTTGATTCCACCCCTATCCCTACAAAAATACAGCCGGTCGAACTGAGCAGCTCTGCTATCTCATTGTCTATATAGAATGGATTTACTATGCACATAAAAGGCAAATTAATTTTACTCTTGAACTCACTACAAAATTCCCGAATCCAGTTTTTGCTTGTAGTAAATGAATCATCCCAGAATGAAATATACTTAGGTGAAAATTGTTTTTTTGCATGAAGCAGTTCATCAATTACATTTTGCACCGTTCTCCGCCTCAGGTCCTTTTTTCCCCTCAAGACATGATAAAACGAATTAAAACAATACGAGCAACTGTAAGGACAGCCCCGGCTGGTAATGATACGGTATTCTCCGGTCAATTTCATTAACGAGGAAAACGGGGCCTTATGGGGAAAAGGCACCTCGTCCAGATCGGACAGTTTCCCTTCTATAAACTCACCGATCATTCTGTCTCCTGATTTAAAAACTATTCCTTTAACCGGTTTATCAGGAAGAACAAATTTATTTTCTTTTCTCCCCTCTTGAAGAAATTCACTAAAAGAGATTTCAGCTTCGCCTATAGCGACACAATCAACTTCTGGATTATTAAGTACCCTTTGAGGAACTGCTGTCGGGTGAATGCCCCCGAATATTGTAATTACATGAGGCATGATCTCTTTCAATGCCTTCGCACATTTCAGTTGATATTGATAATTGTCGGTCACACATGAAAAAGCGACAACATCCGGATTAGTATTTACGACCCTTTTGGCTATATCGGGAAAAGAAAGAGATTTATTCACCCTGTTAACAAAATTATTCCGCGCCTGATAATACACAAGATCTGTCTCGTATCCGTTTTTCAGACATACAGACATTAAATACTGGGTACCCAAATTTTCAAAATCCGGGTAAACAAAAGTAACCTTAGGCATGACTCGCGGATCTCCTCAAAAAAGCGTTGGACAGGGCTTGTCTGATTTCATAAAAGCGAATTGATAAGGCCCGGTAAGGCACCATCTCCATCTTTGTCTCAAACCTGCGTATCATAAAGTTTATGGGCTGTTTAAGAAATTTCAACGGATGGGACAGAAGCTTCCAGAGCAAAAAGTGTTTATACAAATCCAATCTGAAACGATTTAAGCGTTCATAATCTTCCCGCCATGTCGGCGAGAAATTGAGTTCAGATAACGAATTGTAACCATAGAATGATTCAAATATTGAAGAACCAGGCACAGGAGTAACAATAAAAAGAGCGATTTCATCCACGCCCTTACGTGTCAACCTGTGCACAAGGTCCCATGTCATCTTTAAATCCTCTTCGGTTTCACCAGGGAAGCCAAGCACAAAACAAACCTGTAATTTTATTCCCGCCTTGCTCATATGAGCAGCAAGACGCTCAGCATGCGGAAGGTTAAATGGCTTGTTCATCAGCTTAAGAACACGGGAAGAGCCTGATTCAGGTGAAATGGATATATAGCTGCACCCGGACCTTGCCATTAAATCAACAGTTTCTTCATCACGGATAGTTTCGATTTTAGTGCCCGAAACAATTTTCCAGTTGATATTTAATTTACGGCTAATAATGTCACGACATATATCCCTGGTGCGTTCATCTGAAATTGTAGGGTCTACATCCTCAATATGAAATTCCTGAATATTGTAGGTTTGTGAAAAAAATTCCATTTCATCTACCACGTTCTTTGCAGAACGTTTCCTCCATGCTCTATTATTGGTCTTTGGTATTACACAAAATCCGCACTGATAAGGGCAGCCACGGGAAGTCAAGATGGGCAGATAACGCTTCTTTGTAAAAGGACCATGCGCAAAATGAATATCCCAGTAATTCTTTAAAGGGAACAGTTCCCATGCAGGAAAAGGTAAGGCATCAAGGTCCGCAATATGGCCGGAAGGAATATTATAAAACTCTCTTGACCCTACCCCGTCAAGTTGATGCACATCTCCGAATCCGTTAATCAGGAAGTTAGCAAGCTCTGCTGCCCTATGTTCCCCTTCTCCTGTAAGCACATAATCCGCGCCTGCTTTATAGAATGATTCGGCAACACAGCTCAAGGCATAAGCAGTCACAGCTTGTGTATTTTCGACAACAATAAGCGGGGTATCTTTAAATTTCCGTTTAATGGCTTCAACAATTCCTATAGTGGAAATATGGTTAGTGAGATTAATGGCATATACAAATATAACCTTGCAATCAGATGGTATCTCTCTGATAATCTCATCATGGGTCAAACCAAGCATTAAGTAATTCCCATTACGCGTTGACTGATGAGGTTTTTCACCAAAAGCATCAATTGCTTTTACAGTAAAATCTGCCTCTATTAGCGAAGACGCTATATATGCCAAACCTATTGGCATATATACAACCCCGGTGGTAAAGGGATCATTGCGTTGAACAACGAGATTAGGATTAATCAAGATTATCACTATTAAATTAATTTAACACATAATAAAAATTATTTACAATTTTAACTGAAGAGTAAAATGTGAATTCAAAGAATCACGGGAAGCAACCGGTCAGTCAAAACTGCAAAACTTTTAGATAGATGCAAATATTACTGCATTGTAATAACATCAAGTTTACTAAACTTGATTCTTTGAGAAATCCATCAAGGCCCTCTATATAATCATTCAGAGCAAGGTTGATATGAAACATAAAATTAATTTAAGTTAGACTGCGTTATATTAGCATTTACAGATGAAAGACTATCCACAATCAATTTATTAAGACGCTGTGCTATTATTGGCTCCTTGTGTATTAGGTTGTCCGTTTCATTAGGGTCAGACTTTACATTAAACAGCAGTAACCTCTTCTTTTCTAAGTAATTGATAAGCTTATAGTCTCCATCCCATACAGCGATTGTTCCTTTTGAAATTGGATGATTCTTGCGGACATTTGTAAGCTGCATAGAAAATACAGGATATTGATTAAAGGGTCTATCAAACATTAAGGGCATTAATGATTGGCCCTCCATCCACTTTGGAACCGAGATCCCTGCAAGCTCAAGAATTGTGGGGGCTATATCTATATGTCCAGCTGGCATATTTATTACCCTGTTCTTTACATCACCTATACTTAAATACAGTTCTGCAGGTATTTTGATTATTAAAGGTACATGCACCAACTGTTCATATAGATGGGAACCCGTATGGCCTTGGTAGCCGTGTGAAAAGCTTTCACCATGGTCTGACGACAAGATTACGATTGTATTGGACATATCTACGGTTTTCGCAAGATTTAACACAAATAACTCAAATTCATGGTCAGAATATAAAATAAACTCATCATAACGCTTCCGAAGATTATCTATAACTGGTTGCATCTCTGGTTGATATTCTTCGTATAATAAAGGTTCTTGCTTTTTTCTTGAATCAAATTCTCCTGCATTTCCAAACTGACCAATATACGGTTTCGGAGGCAAGAATAATTCATGTGGTGGATATACATGAAGCCATGCAAAAAATGGGCGCCTTGATTTTGCATTACGATTTCTCTCGGAAATATATTGTAGGAACTTATTATAGACATTTTCAGCTGCGTATTTATTCATCGATGTGTCCGGCCGATTCTTTTCAATTTCCCGGATGATATAATTACCATCAAAAAATAATTCGTTTGCAATCGGACGTCCTTCTATCCTTATCTTGTTCTTTAGTCTGTCAAACCACCACTCATCTGGTAGCCAAAATGTCGTAGGATCATCCTTAATTGAAAATGCATCTTGTATTCCAATTTTCTTCGGGTGTGCAAGCCAATTTTGCACAAATCCAAGGACATCGTAGCCATATTCTTTGAGAACAGCAGGGAGATTGTTTCCATAATGAATAATTGATTGCTTTTCTGCCAAATACCAGATTCTGTGTGTCCATGGCCTTTGACCAGTCATAATACTCATAGTTGAAGGGGTTGTCCAATTAGATGCAGAATATATCCTGCTATAAACAATGGCGTCCTTTGCCCAGTTTGATATAAACGGTGTTGTTGGACGGTTGTAACCGTATACCTGCATATCAATAGCAGTTAATGAGTCCATTGTAACAAAAACGATATTGGGTTGGTTTGTATGAATTTCTGGCGGCTTTTCCTCTACGACCTTATTTCGCGCATGAGTGGCAGGATAATTAGAATCTGGTATGTAACTTGTAGGCGTCAAAAATAAAGAGATTGGCAACGATATAACAAACAATAAACCAAAGAGCCAAATCAATGGAGTTAAACGGCTATCTAATGCATAAATGATATTCTTAGTGATTCTTTGTATCCCTTTACGCCAAATCCAAAATATACCTAAGAGAAGAACAATCCCAACTGTATAGGTTGTAAAACGACTCAATCCTATTAAACTATGTGCATTGATTTTAAATAAAGTATTCTTTAAATATAACGCTAATCCATACAGAACTGCTCCTGCAACTATATGTTCAAAACAAATAAAGCCCCAGGATCTGGGGAATATTCTTGAAAATACATAAATGACAGTCCAGCAAATAATAGCACATATTACTCCCATCATTATCCATAAAATATAAGCTAACGATAAATCTGGAAGAACCTCTATAAAACGTAAATAAAAAGAATATCCATCCCACTTATAAAAAGCATTCTTAATGAAAAGAAGGGAGAATGAAATGAAAAATATTCGTAAAGTTATAGTAAACGATTCTCGGGTGGTCATCTTTTTATTTATGAACTATAAACTATTCAACAGGGAAAAATAGAGAGAACATATCCTCAAGGCTTAACATTCTTAAATAAGTTAACTATTTCATTATTAGTAATTTTCTCCTGATTATAGGAAAGATTTTTCGATATGACGTAGTCAGCCGTCTTCAGAGAAGCTCTATAATGACCGCATAAATAAAAATCCAATGACTGTCCCCCCAGTCCCAGGTCCGCACTCATCTCATTCCTGCAAACATCCATACCAAACTTGTCTCTGCCAAATTTTCCGGAACAATCAACATATACCCTGCTGTTTTGGGGAAGTGTAGAATAGATATTTTGAAATTCAGTGGTAATGGCATTCAGCCTTGGAGCCTCTGAAGATTTTAATGTATTCATCTGGTAAACGCTAAATATGAAAAGCAGACATGTTATTATCGCTGCAGGCTTCGCTAAAGTTGGCTTTATAGCGGCGCCAAAAAAAATAAAATACATAATCGATAACCCGATATAAAAAACAGACTGATGTTCATGCCAGGCTACATAGTGTCTCATCGGGATAGCCCAACAAAAACCAGATAATGCAAAAACAGAAAATACCTTGAAATTGATTCGGTCTCTGAACCTGATAAAGCCATAAACAACCAACGATCCGCTAATTAAAGTAAATAACATGCCGGGAATAAATGATGTCAAATGGAAAGGGCTCACTTGAGATATTAAAATACCTGCGAAAGGCACAATCATAACAAAAATTCTGATGATCTGTAAGGCTGTAAAATAATGCCAGGCTGTAAGATTCTTAGTGTATATTTCCTTGAATGTCTGTACGTCCGAAGTTGCTTTCATGCCCAACCTTCGTAGCATCCCTTGTATGGATGAGGTTTGCAGCAGGTCCCCCCCTCTGAGAATCGCCTCGTTTATTGTTTGTCCGCCGAGTATAAGTATGCCAAATGAAACAGATGAAACAAGGGCTATAAATGAAGGCTCTCTAATAATCTCATTTACAACGTTTCCCTTCTTTCTTTGTTCTTTAATATGCTTAATAGCATCAACTATAAACCATGCAATGAAAACAGCATAAGTATGCCAACCTGTAGCTATTGAAATCATCGGAATAATAATAAGCATTGATTTCCGCACGTTATATTTGGAGCTTCTAACAACCAGTAACAGCGCCAGCATAAATCCAAGCAAAGGGGTCGACATATTAGTAACCATGTCATTGTAAGAAAGCATATAAAATGAAGAAAAAACCAAAAGGGTTATGGTCAATGCTAAGAATATTTCATTAACTATTTCATGCACTATCTTATAGCACAAGATTAAAGCAACTAAAAAGAAGATATTCATAATCTGCCTTGCTACATATATTTGCATAGCTAAATCAGGCTCAAATATTTTCATTGCTGTTCCTAAGGTTAAGTATTCAAACACTGGGAATTTATTATAAATATGGTAAAACACTTCACCATTATCAAGCATTTGCTTGCTTATCAGCATTACTAAATGTGTATCTTCAATTACTAAACTTTTTGATAACGCTGACGCGATTGAGGAAGTGTTGCCGTGATGTCCTGCAATAAAACCATTCGTGTGATTTTGAAATATAAAAATACTCCCACCGGCAAGTAACAATATTATATAAAAAAGTAATTGGTGTTTCTTATCTGTTGAGGTTGCTTTAATCTGAGTCATAAGCAGGCTTTTTATAATAGATAGTTAGGATATTAAAAAACTAATAATTTTCAATAAACATCTCTCATTTATTATATATTAATATGGCCATCTATTGTTTTTTGATCTTCAATACTATTATTCTATTATATAGCTTTATTTAGTTAATTCTAATAAAACAAAAATATCGCCGTGAAAGATATCTCCACAAAAAATCTAAATCATTTCATTAACACTCTCAAAGGGCATAATTTATCCCCCATAATATGGGATCCAATCAGCATTCATGATACTAATTTTATAATTTTATTTCAAAACCACCGCCATAAAGAAAGAGACCAGACTGGGAAGTTTTTGCTATAAGGCTTATCATGGAAGGATCATATTTGTGCAAGGATGTCACCTTGCAATGGCCTTTAAAGACGGTAATGTTCATAAAGTTTTTTTAAAAATTATAATGAAGGGCAACTCATTATGGGATTAGTAAGACTAATTTTAGCAATATCGGTTTTGATTAGTCACTCTGCGCCATTTGTGAAACTTAAACTTGTAGAAGGCGATGTGGCTGTTCAAATTTTTTATATAATTTCAGGATTCTATATGGCTTTGATATTAAATGAAAAATATGTTGGTAAAAATAGCTACCGGTTGTTTTTGTCAAATAGGTTTTTGAGGTTATATCCAATTTATTGGGTGGTCTTGTGTCTCACTATATTATTCACAATATTATGCGCTATGGTTTTTGATGGACCAACCACATTAACGTTTAAGGTTAAATATTTTAATATGATGAGCATTGGTACAAAAATATTTCAGATATTAGCAAATATATTTTTATTTGGACAAGATATTATGATGTTTCTTGGTATGAATACAGAAAAAGGAACAATGTTTTTTACTCATAATTATGCAATGACAAGTCCACAATTTCATAATAATCTGTTTCTTAATCATACCTGGACATTGGGTATCGAATTAATGTTTTATGTTTTAGCTCCATTCATTGTCCGTAGAAGTTATAAAGCAATCTTGCTTATGATAATAGTTAGCTTATCAATTAGAGCCTGGATATATTTTTACTTGGGGTGGTTTTATGACCCATGGACATATAGATTTTTTCCTGCTGAGCTATCACTATTTTTAATGGGAACTATGTCTTATAAATTCTATAAGTTAATGCAAAAAAATCCTTTCCATAATAATGTTAATAAAATTATAACTATGCTATTTTTCAGTCTCTTGTGTTCGTATCAATTCATTCCTTATATCTTTCATGCAGAAGTAAAAAAATGGCTTTTTTATCTACTTGCATGTATTAGTATCCCATTTGTTTTTCAGTTAACCAATAAATGGAAATTTGATAGAAGTATAGGAGAATTGTCATATCCTATATATATAGTTCATGTACTAGTTATTGGGAGCATTTTACCTTTCATTAATCTTTTCAAGTGGAGTAATTATACGGGAGAATTTGCAGTTTCATTTTCTATTTTAGCAGCATATATTTTAAACAAATTTATTGCGGATCCAATTGAGAGAAAACGGCAATTAATAGCTAATCAGTTGAGCTGAGCAATGTTTTCACTACCGCATCACTGGAGACCCTTTTGATCATGTCCCTATGACTTGTTGAAGTAGGAAGCGACCTCCGATTAGAATTGATTGTTCTAAAAACCAAAACAAAAGGAGATCGCAACCTATGAAGAAAAGATACCGCAAGATGAAGAAAAAGACAAAT
>JACQZF010000087.1 GCA_016213945.1 Nitrospirota bacterium
AAGCAAGGCAATGAAAATACGATCAGCAAATATGTTAAAGAACAAGGGCGTACAAATGAGTACCAACAGTTACATAAAGACCAGTTGTCTCTTTTTCTTTAAGATACCCCGCAGGCTTGCCTCGGGGAGTATGTCATTTTTGAAACGGTAAACGATGCTTATCATATAATTGAGAATGCCACAGAAGGATTGTTTATCTATAATTACAGCGATGAGAGCAGGCAGTTGTTACATTCGCTCGAATACAAGGAGTTCTTATCACGAGACGACTACCGGAAAATGCAGACGTATACGGTACAGGTTTACAGGCATTTCATTTTCCAGAATGGTTCTATGTGTAAAACAATGCCGCAAGGTTTTAAGGTGTGGTACGGGAACTACGACAGGGAAACAGGTATTTCCGTAGCGCCTATAGATGCTGACAAATTGATTCTATAATCAGGAGGTGTATATGCTCGATGATCGAGTTGTGAGGGTCAAAGTAAAAGGTGATTACGCGTGTTTCACAAGGCCGGATTTAAAGGTTGAGCGCATGACATATCCATGCATGACGCCATCAGCAGCGAGGGGCATTCTTGATTCGATCTTGTGGAAGCCGGAGTTTCAGTGGTATGTCAGAAAAATAATTGTCTTGAAACCTGTCCGGTTTGCCACGATTAAGCGTAACGAGATTAATACCAAACAAGGGCAACGTCCCATTGTGATTGAAGAAAAGCGTGCTCAGCGTAACAGCGTGGTTTTAAGGGATGTGGCTTATATCATTGAGGCGTCAATTTATCAGAAGCAGGTATCTGATAGAAACAAGCCTGAAAAATATATAGGAAGAAAAGGTGTTGATGCAGATAATGACGGAATGTTTATCCGCCGCGTTAAAAAAGGCCAGTGCTGGCGCAGGCCGTATCTTGGTGTGCGTGAGTTCTCCACCGAGTTTATGGGGCTGGATGGGACTGAACAACCGATAAATGAGACAATTCCTATCGGGAGTATGTTGTTTGACATATTCTACAAAGACGGAAAACCGGAACCATTATTTTTTCATGATGTGAAGATAGACAAGGGCATTTTAAATTGTGAAGGGTCTGAAAATGACAGGATGATGCAGTCCAGCCATATCCGGCCTCCGATTGACAGCGAAACCTCTGCCTTGATCTATGAGTTTAACCAGCGGGAAGAAACGGAGGAGGCTATATGATTAAGGAATTAAGCGACTTGGGGAAAACTCGCCGGGCTGGTAAGCCTGATAACGAATGGGGTCACGATGCTCTTAAAGAAGAGCAGATTGCAATTGAGATAGTTATCACTGAAGATGGTAGTTTTCAAAAATATGAGATGTTTGAAAAAAAGCTTACTATAGCTGAGGCGATAACCGCAAAAAAGGGAAAAGCCAGGTTGTTACTCGATAAGGCAGAAGAAGTGCTTTGCTATGGTGGTGAAAAATCTAAGAAAAAGCATGAATTGTTTCTGGAAAAGTTGTCCAGATACCAAGAGTTGCCGGAGTTGATACCAGTTATGGCTTTCTATAAGCAAAATAAGGTTAATGGTATTGAAACGGCATTAGAAAAATTCATGTCCACTTTCCCTGACGAGAAGAACAGAAAAAGCAATATCGGATTTCGCATCGAATCAGAGGGAACTCGTATTCATGAAAAACCTGAGGTTTTGAGAAAAGTAATTGAACTGTATGAGATAGCACAGAATGTCTTACTATCAAACTCCCAAAAGAGTTGTTCTGTTTGCGGTAAAAACGATTATCCTGTTGAGGATATTCCTCACGGCATGATCAAACGGATTCCAGATGGACAGTCAAGTGGGTGTGCATTGGTTTCATATAATGAGAGTGCTTTCGAGTCATATGATTTAAAGGGAAACAATAATTCCTCAATATGCACAAACTGTGCAAAGACATATGTTGAAGGCTTAAATTGGCTTTTATCATCAGGCAATGAACTTGTTAATCAAAACAAGAAGGGTAAAGGAAAAAAGACATTCCGGTATACCAATCGTAAAAATTTCGGATCTGATACCGCAATGGTGTTCTGGACTCGCGAGAATAAGAAATTGAATGAAATAGACTACCTTGAAGCGCCGAATCCTGCTGATGTGACGAGACTGATTGAATCAGTAACATCAGGAGCAAAAAGGGACAGCCGGTATCTTGAAGCTGACCAGTTTTATTCCTGTACACTTTCAGGCTCTGCGGCGCGTATTGCTGTACGTGACTGGATTGAGACCAGCTTGATTGATTTTCGCAAATCAATAGCTGAATGGTTTAAGGATATTGCTATTGTCGAATACGATTGGGATTTAAAGAAACTCCAAACACGTTATGCCGCCCTTTATAACCTGGCACGAAGTTGTCAGAAAAAAAATACAAGCGACGGCAAATACGATAAAAATGACACATCTTTGGCGAGAGTGGCTTCTCTTTTATGGAATGCAGCATTAAAGAACACCTTGCCGCCATTATGGATATTGACAAAAGTTCTTGAGCGCGCACGGTTAGACGGGGTCACTGCTGAACGAGCGGCTTTAATTAAACTCATCTTAAACAGACACAATAAAGGGGGTGATTTTATGATTACTGAAAAGATTCAAGAGGGGGACAGACCTGTGGCTTATGTCTGCGGGCAGATTTTTGCAAAACTGGAGAGCATCCAGTATGCAGCGTTAGGGGACAGAAACGCCGGAATAAGGGAACGGTACTTTACATATGTTATGACTTTGCCTGCGGCTGCACTCGGTCGGTTATTCGATTTAAATTCAAAGCATTTTAGGAAACTGAAGAATGAAAAGCCAGGACTTGCAGTCACGCTGGATAAAGAGCTTCAGTACCTTGTGAAAGACATAGATATTAATAAATTGCCCGCTACCTTCTCTTTAGAAGAAAAAGGACAGTTTGCAATCGGATACTATCATCAAAGGCAGGCGCAGTTTGAAAGCGTTAAACCAAAAGAGACCAAGGAGGAGTAATAACATGAACGAAATAGTAAAGAGTCGGTATGATTTTGTATTTTTCTTTGATGTGAAAGACGGCAATCCTAACGGCGATCCTGATCAGGTTAACTTACCCAGAGCAGATGCAGAAGATCAGCATGGATTGGTAACAGATGTTTGTATTAAGAGGAAGGTAAGAAACTATGTGATGTTGGAAAAGGAACTTAAGCCGCCATTTGACATCTTTATTAGACAAGAACAGATTTTGAATGAGATTATTGACGCGACACCTGGTGAGGATATAAAGCAGCGTCAAGGTAAGTTATGTGAACAGTATTTCGATATAAGGACATTTGGTGCTGTGTTATCGACAGGGGATAAAGGAGCTGGAACAGTTCGAGGTCCTGTGCAGTTTACTTTTGCACGTTCGGAAGATCGTATTTATCAGGCGGAACATTCTATAACACGTTGTGCTGTGACTACAAAGGAAGATGCCAAAAAACAGGAAAGCAGGGAATATGCTTCAACATTTGGAAGAAAATCTACGGTGCCATATGCACTCTATAGAATGCATGGATTTATTTCGGCTGTTGATGCAAAGAAGACCGGATTTAATGAGGACGATTTAAAACTTCTCTGGAAGTCTCTTATAAATGCTTTTGAAAATGATCGGGCTGCTGCCAGAGGTGAGATGAACCCAAGAAAGCTGGTCATATTCAATCACAATCATCATTTAGGCAACGAACTGTCAGGCAGATTGTTTGATCGGGTGAAAGTTACGAAAAATGCAAAACTGCCAAGAGGGATTGGAGATTATACGATTACTTTAGATAAGAACAACCTCAACTCCGGTATTAAAGTTCAAGAATGGCCGGATGAGAAGGTGTTCTAATGACAATCTAATAAAAAAGAGGGGACAATAACAAATGACTAACCCAAAAGATTTCCCGCAACTCATCCCGCCTCACGGCGGATACCGGGAGTTGCAGTCCTACAAAATGTCGGAGATTGTTTATGACGCCACGATTGTATTTTGTGACCGCTTCATTGACCGCCGCTCACGCACTCATGACCAGATGGTGCAGGCTGCGCGCAGCGGCAAGCAGAACATCGCCGAGGGCAGTATGGCGTCGGGTACATCCAAGAAGACCGAGCTCAAACTAATCGGCGTGGCAAGAGCCAGCCTTGAAGAGCTGCTGCTTGATTATGAGGATTTCTTGCGGCAGCGAGGGCTGTCACTCTGGGGGAAAGAGCATGAGCAAGCGCTTGCTGTGCGCAAGCTGGCGCACAGCAAGGATAGGTCTTATGAGACTTATAGGACTTCTATCGAGTATTCGCCGGAAATGGCGGCGAATACTCTTATCTGCCTGGTCCACCAGACAAACTATCTGCTGGACCAGCAGTTGAGGGCGCTGGAAAAAGATTTTTTGAAAGAGGGTGGTTTTACGGAGAGGCTTTATCGAGTGCGTGCAAAAGCACGCACTCGATAAAGAATAAGTCCTATATGACTAATAAGACTCATATGACCTATTCAGAAGAAGACTTAATTCAGCTCTCTGCCTTACAGCATTTTGTCTTTTGCGAGCGGCAGTGCGCGTTGATCCATGTTGAGCAGTTGTGGTCTGAGAACGTACTAACTGCCGAGGGAAAGATCATGCATGAGAAAGTTGATACGGCCAACAGAGAATCAAGGGGTAAGATTAGGATTGAATACGGCGTGCCGATGCGCTCTCTCCGGATCGGGTTAATCGGCAAGGCGGATGTGGTGGAGTTTCACAAAAGAGACGACAGGACGTGGCAGCCTTTTCCAGTAGAATATAAGCGCGGAAAGCCGAAGCTTGACGACTGCGATAAAGTCCAGCTTTGCGCTCAGGCTATCTGCCTTGAAGAAATGCTCAATGTCGAGATCAGTGAGGGAGCTCTTTTTTACGGGCAGACACGTCACAGATATGATGTTGTTTTCGACAACGCTTTGAGAATGGAGACAGAGGAGACGGCAAGAAGGGTTCATGAGCTTCTTGCGTCGGGGCTTACTCCAAAAGCTGAGTATTCAGCAAAGTGCAAAAAATGTTCATTGCTTGAATTGTGTTTGCCGAAAGTCAGCAGGAAATCAAGTAAATATTTACTGACTGTAGTGGAGGAGGGTAAAGGATGTCTATGAAGAAAAAGAAAGGACCTGTTTCTGAGAAAGGTGAACTTATTTTATATCAGGCAGAGGACGGTAAAACTAATATCGAAGTGAGATTACAGGACGAAACTGTCTGGATGAGCCAACTGGCAATGGCCGAGTTGTTTCAATCCACAAAGCAAAACATAAGCCTGCATCTCAAGAATGTCTTTGATGAAGGTGAACTGCTCGAAAATAGAGTTGTCAAGAAATACTTGACAACTGCCGCTGACAGCAAGAACTACTCCACTAAATTTTACAACCTTGAAGCCATTATTGCAGTCGGCTACCGGGTCAAATCCCTTCGCGGCACGCAATTCCGAAAATGGGCCACCGAAAGACTGAACGAATACCTCGTCAAAGGCTTTACCCTGGATGATGAGCGCCTGAAAGAAGTCAATAATATAGGTTCCGATTATTTTGATGAGATGCTTGAACGGATACGGGATATCCGCTCAAGTGAAAAACGCTTCTACCAGAAAATCCGCGACATCTATAAACTCGCGGCAGATTATGATCCGACTGCGGAAGAAACCCTGGAATTTTTCAGCATTGTTCAGAACAAACTGCACTTTGCCATTTCCGGCAAGACTGCGGCGGAAATAATCTCCGAACGGGCGGATGCATCGAAGCCCAATATGGGATTGACTTCATGGAAGGGGACAAAAGTCCGCAAGGGGGATGTAACCATTGCAAAAAATTATCTGAATGAGAATGAGCTTGCAGGTCTCAACCGGATTGTCACTATGTATCTGGACTATGCAGAAGATCAGGCAAAACGGCACTGGCAAATATTCATGCGCGACTGGCGGAAAAAACTGGATGCCTTCCTGCAGTTTAACGAACGGGACATTCTGACTAACTCCGGCAAGGTCGCCAAAGAAGTAGCGGGTAAGCTGGCGCTCGATCACTATAAGATATTTAACCGCAACAGGCTTGCGAAAGAGGCGGAGGAGGAAGCTCTTGCTGACGATAAAGAATTGAAAAAGATAGAATCGGCTATCGAAAGAAAGAAGAAACAGAGACATAAATAAAATGAAAAAACATCTCAACACATTATTTATTACAACGCAGGGATCGTACTTATTTAAAGAAGGTGAGACTGTTGTCGTCAAGGCAGATGACGAAGTCCGACTGCGTGTGCCTGTTCATACGCTTGGCGGAATTGTGTGTTTTGGACAGGTATCGTGCAGTCCGTTTCTCATGGGCTTCTGCGCAGAGAACGGAGTGGCAATCAGCTTTCTCACGGAGAACGGCAGGTTCCTTGCAAAGGTGCAGGGGCCTGTATCAGGCAATGTTTTGCTCAGGCGTGAGCAGTACCGCCGCGCCGACGATTGCAAATCATCAGTAGAAATTGCAAAGGCTATATTGACCGGCAAGATCGCCAACTGCCGTACGGTTCTTTCGCGTGTATTGCGCGATCATCCAGAAAAAGTTGATTCCGGAGAAATCACAAGGGCGGTCAATAAATTCGACAGCGCTTTGAGAGGATTGCAGAGGGAGTCAGATTTGGAAGTCCTGCGAGGTATCGAAGGTGAATCGGCAAATACTTATTTCGGCGTATTTGATCATTTGATCACCGCGCAGAAAGATGATTTCAAATTTTGCGAACGCAACCGCCGTCCGCCGCTGGACAATGTAAATTGCCTGCTGTCTTTTTTGTACACGATAGTGATGCACGACATCCGCTCTGCTTTAGAAACTGTGGGGCTTGATCCGGCAGTCGGTTTTTTGCACAGAGACCGTCCGGGCAGGTACGGACTTGCTCTGGATATGATGGAAGAATTCAGGCCGTTTCTTGCAGACCGCCTCACTCTTTCATTGATAAATCTTTGTCAGGTGCAGGGCAAGGGATTTGACAGGAAAGAGTCGGGAGCTGTGTTAATGGATGACGATACAAGAAAGACAGTGCTGGTTACATATCAGACCCGAAAGCAGGATGAGATAATGCATCCGTTCCTGAAAGAGAAGGTCACAATCGGCCTGCTCTTTCACACGCAGGCTCTGCTCATGGCAAGGTATCTGCGCGGCGACATGGATGCATATCCGCCGTTTGTATGGAAGTAAGAATCAAAAATATACCACAGAGGGCACGGAGAATGGAACAATATAGGGAATACCCTTTGAAAGATGTTACAGAGAAAATAATATCGTGCGCCATCGAGGTTCATTCAGCATTAGGGCCGGGTTTACTTGAAAGTCTTTATTAGGAGGCTATAACAGAAGAAATAAACCCAGAATATCCGTTAGGCGGGGAATTCTAATGGCCGTCATTAGGTGTTACAGAGCGTAATGCATTGAAAGTAAGATAGAATATGTTACGACCGGAGCAAAACAGGGACGAAAAAAGCAGTACGGAAAGCATACAT